>JAZSFC010000003.1:0-9381 GCA_045531955.1 Lachnospiraceae bacterium
GAATGCAAGGATCTCTTCAGTGAAGTGAAGCCGCTTCTTGAAAACTAATTCACAGGGGCTGTCGGAACACGGCGGCCCCGTTTTAACATGTACAGAAAGGACAGTTCCGGTTAGGCGGATATGCTGAAGCAGGAACAGATGAAAGAATGGGCAAGAACAAATATAAATCCGGCTTTGTGACGCTGATTGGACGTCCGAATGTCGGTAAATCAACTTTGATGAATCAGTTAATCGGACAGAAGATAGCGATTACTTCGGACAAGCCGCAGACAACCAGAAACCGCATTCAGACGGTGTATACCGAGGAACGCGGTCAGGTGATTTTCCTTGATACACCGGGTATTCATAAGGCGAAGAATAAGCTGGGTGAATACATGGTAAGTGTGGCGGAAAACACGATGTCAGAGGTGGATGTGATTCTATGGCTGGTAGAGCCAACCACCTATATCGGTGCAGGAGAGCAGCATATCATCGAGCAGCTGGGCAAGGTAAAAACACCGGTTATCCTTGTGATTAACAAGATTGATACCGTAAAAAAAGAAGAAATCATGGCGGCTATCGAAACCTACCAGAGCAAGTATCCCTTTGCAGAAATCATTCCGGTATCCGCCAAGAAAAAGGAGAATACCGACCGTCTGATGGAGCTGGTATTTAAGTACCTGCCTTACGGACCGATGTATTATGACGAGGACACCGTAACCGACCAGCCGGAACGCCAGATTGCGGCGGAGTTAATCCGCGAAAAAGCACTGCGTCTGCTTGGAGAAGAGGTGCCTCACGGAATTGCGGTTACCATTGAAAAAATGAGAGAACGCGCCGACGGTTCCATGGTGGATATTGAGGCAACCATTGTCTGCGAAAGAGATTCCCACAAGGGAATTATCATCGGCAAGCAGGGAGCGATGCTGAAAAAAATCGGCACCAAGGCCAGAGAAGAAATTGAGCGCCTGTTTGAATACAAGGTGAATTTAAAGCTTTGGGTAAAGGTAAAAAAAGACTGGAGAGATTCCGATATCCTCATGAAGAATTACGGATATCGTGACAATCCGGAGGAATTTTAATACATGTAATCCATGGAAATTTTATTTCCAGTTCTTCCATAGAGTAATTTAACTGCCACGGGAAATCCTAAGTACATCAAAGATGTGCGGAGGGAGAAAGAATATGAAAACGTGGAACAGTTTTGACTCTGAGGCGGAATTTGGAGAGGAATTTTTACCCGGAAAACAGCTTGGTGAAGCCACGGCAAATGATTACTGGCAGCGGTTTGCCAAGTCCGGAAGTATATCCGACTATTTGAAGTATACCGCCCACTCCCGGGGGGAGCACAGGCGGGATGAATTTTAAGTATTTGAAGGTTTTTTATGACAGGACAAGTGCACTTAACCGGCATGGTGTTAGTCTCCATGCCGGTGGGCGACTATGATCGCCGGCTGACAATTTTAACAAAGGAACGGGGAAAGATTTCCGCATTTGCAAAGGGGTCCAGAAAGCCGACCAGCCCGCTGCTCGGCTGCAGCCAGCCCTTTTCTTTTGGGGAATTTATTTTGTATGAAGGAAAAAGCTCCTATAATGTGGTCAGCGCGGAAATCAGTAATTATTTTGCGGAGCTGCGGGATGATGTGGAAGCTATATATTATGCCATGTATTTCTGCGAGTTTTCCTGCTTTATGACGAAGGAAAATCTGGAAGCGGGAGAACCGCTGAAATTGTTATATATGACACTGCGGGCATTGTCCAAGCCGTCCTTACATAAAAAACTGGTGCGCCGGATTTTTGAACTTAGGTTTATGGCAGTCAACGGAGAAATGCCTCAGGTAGAAAATTGTGTACTTTGCGGCAGGGAAGAGATGTTAAAGGAACCGCAAGGTTGGTTTTCTCCATCAGAGGGCGGCATATGCTGTGAAGCGTGCAGAAAAAAGCGGATGCAGGAGCAGGCAGACAACGACGTGCGAGGCGGAAAATACCTGCCGGAAAAAGACGGTTTGTGGATTGGAACCTCCACCATCTATACCATGCAGTATATTCTGGCCACACCGTTGGAAAAGTTGTTTACTTTTACGGTGTCGGATGCGGTGCTGGCAGAGCTATGCGATGCCATGGACCAGTTTCTGCAAAAGCATGTAGGAAATAAGATGAAATCGGAAGAAATGTTAGAGATATTCTGACTTTAAAATAGACATAGGAGAAGGCAAATGAAAAAATACATAGTTCTTTGTATCGTAGGTTTGTTACTGCTGTTTGGTGGCTGTACTGCCGGGAAAACAACAGGCGCTCCCGACATAACGGCTCCGGAAAATGTCCAACAGGAACAGATAAAGGAGCCGACACCTACCGAAAAACCAACCATAACTCCAACTCCGACCTTGTTGCCGGCGGAAGAAGCACAGGCAAAGCAGGCGGCGGTAAATAAGCTGATGATTGGCATGGTAACCCCGGAAAGCATCCGGGAGTTTAGTGTTCTTCCTGTATTGGAGCTTACGGTGGAAAACAGAATCGGCGATAATTATGAAGCTGGTACGATGGTACTGTCTGACTATGCCGGTACTACCTTGTATGAGGGCGAATTAGAGATTAAACTGCGCGGTAATTCCACCAGATACTTAAATAAGCGTCCGTATAAAATTAAGCTGGCGTCCAAGTCTGACTTATTCGGCATGGGAAAAAACAAGCATTGGGTATTGCTTGCCAACGATATTGACCATACGTTAATCCGTAATAAAATCACCCTGGATTTTGCGTCTGCGATTGGCATGAAATTTGCTAGTGAATCAGAACTGGTATCCGTATTTTTGAACGGAAATTATCAGGGAGTATACCAGTTGTGTGAGCATATCCGGGTAGATGAAGAACGGGTAGATATTTTTGACTGGGACAATTATTTCCTTGCGGAGGAATGGTCCGAAGACCTGGATATGAAGCAGAAGGATTACGAGAAAGCGGCAAATACTCCGCAGACAGGTGGTTTCCTTTTAGAGGCGGATTTTTATGCTTTTAGCGATTCCAAGGCATCTAAGGTGGTAACGAACTTCCGTCAGCCTTTTTATTTTAATACTCCGGAAAAAGTGCCGGAGGATTCGGAGCTTTACAGCTACACAAAGAACTATATCCAGTCCTTTGAATATGCCCTTCACAGTGAAGATTACATCTATAACAGTGACGATAAGCATTATTCTGCTTTTGGTATCCAGTATGACGGAAAGGAAAACGGCTGGTTTGCCAGTGTCAGCGAGGTGGATTACACGGACCCTACCTTTGACGGCTACCACTATTCCCGGTTGTTTGATTTGGATTCTCTGGTGCAGAACTTTATGGTTTGTGAACTGACTATGAACTGGGACAGCATGAAAAACAGCACGTTCCTGTATAAGGATATTGAAGGACCCGCCTATATGGGACCGGTGTGGGACTACGACTGGGCTTACGGCAACATCAACATGTACCGCATTGATACTTATATTACCGATGACTGGCACACTACCAACAATTATTTTACCAGAGAACAGTTTTACCAGTCGACCCAGTGGAACCGGTATTTAATCAAAGACCCGTATTTCCTTATGAAGGTGTATGAAAAATATAAATCGGTCCGTAAAAATGAGTTAAAGGACTTCCTGGATTCCTTGGAATATTATCAGGAGTTTTTAAAATTTGACGGCACCTTAAATGACAAGCGCTGGGGCTACGGCGGCAGAAACGGTGAAAAGTACGCCAAAGCCACCGACAGCCTGCAAAACTTTATTTATGACCGTGTAGCATGGTTAGATAGACAATTCGTTGATTTTGAGATGCTGGTGGACTCTCTGGGCTATTATGAACCGTCACCGGAGGCATTGCACGTAGAAACAGTAGAAGCCGGCGAAAAAGAGTATACGATTACTGTTGCGGTGAATGGTGTGGCAGCAGCTGAGGTAGAATACCAGATTAATGGTGTGAATTTAATCAGGGCAGCGGTGGCCGACGGTGTCAGCACCGTAACGGTTCCTGCAGAATGGTTTACGGATGGACTTGATATGATTCACGTCCGGCCGGTGCAGGAAGACGGAAACTATTATTATGCTGTGATAGAGAAAGAAGCCCTGCCGATAAGCAATTATTATTTGTTTGATTAGTTTTTTCCGGTTGACAATTTTGGGAATCTCAAGTATAATTGCCCCATAGTTAAACGGCTGTGAAGAGGAGTAGTACACTTACAAAGCAGTTTAGAGAGAAGATGACTGGTGAAAATCTTCCTGTAATGTAGTGGAAAGGCGCCTCGGAGCTTTGGTTTTGAACGGACGGGAGTTCGATTCTCTCATCCCCAGTAGAAGCCGACGGAATCCCCCGTTACAGGAATCAGAGAGCATAACAAATGCTTTGAAAGGTATTTGTTATGAAGCTAGGTGGAACCACGGACATCAAATTTGTTCGCCCTAAGCAGACAAGACACTTGTTCTGCTTAGGGCGTTTTCTATTCTTAGGGACTTGTTTTCTAAATGTCTTGGAATATGACTTCACCTTTCGCAGCAGTGTCAGGTACTAGAGCTTTTCCTTCTCTATATGCCATTTGTGCCGATAATAATTTTGTGATTGGCGACTTACGGAGAATATATAGATTTTCAAATATTTTGCTCCGTAAACAGCAATTCCGCAACAGGACGTTGTGGAAAGGATTGGCTGAGCCATGGACGGCGAATCCAATCCGGTTGCGTAAATAATGATTACGCAACTGCAAAATATCATGAAAATCATATATTCGCAGTATTAGCAAAGCACAAAATTATTACCGGCACAAATGATTATAGAAGATAAAAAGCGCAATCTTGAAAGAGAGAAAGGAGAAATCACTATGGAAAAGACCATGGACAAAATCATCGCTCTGGCTAAGAACAGAGGCTTTGTGTACCCGGGCTCCGAAATTTACGGCGGTCTGGCAAACACCTGGGATTACGGTAATCTCGGTGTAGAACTGAAGAACAACGTAAAGAAGGCATGGTGGAGCAAGTTCATTCAGGAGAATCCATACAACGTAGGTGTGGACTGTGCCATCTTAATGAACCCACAGACATGGGTTGCCAGTGGCCATCTTGGCGGCTTTGCAGACCCTCTGATGGACTGTAAGGAATGTAAGGAACGTTTCCGCGCAGATAAGTTAATAGAAGACTATGCTTTCGAAAACAAGATTACCTTCGACAAGGCTATTGACGCATGGACCCACGAAGAAATGAAGGCTTATATCGACGAGCACGGCATCGACTGCCCAAGCTGCGGTAAGCACAACTTCACTGACATCCGTCAGTTCAACTTAATGTTCAAGACCTTCCAGGGTGTTACCGAAGATGCAAAGAACATTGTTTACCTTCGTCCGGAAACTGCACAGGGTATTTTCGTAAACTTCAAGAACGTACAGAGAACTTCCAGAAAGAAGATTCCGTTTGGTATCGGCCAGATTGGTAAGTCCTTCCGTAACGAAATTACACCTGGTAACTTTACGTTCCGTACCAGAGAGTTCGAGCAGATGGAACTTGAGTTCTTCTGTGAGCCGGACACCGACCTTGAATGGTTTGCATACTGGAAGCAGTTCTGTATCAACTGGTTACAGACCCTTGGCATCAAGCCTGACGAAATGCGTGTACGTGACCATGATCCGGAAGAGCTTTGCTTCTATTCCAAGGCTACTACCGATATCGAGTTCTTATTCCCATTCGGTTGGGGCGAGCTCTGGGGTATTGCAGACAGAACCGATTACGACTTAACACAGCATCAGAATACCTCCGGTCAGGATATGACCTACTTTGATGACGAAAAGAAGGAAAAGTACGTTCCATACGTAGTTGAGCCATCCCTTGGTGCAGACCGTGTAACACTTGCTTTCCTTTGTGCTGCATATGATGAAGAAGAAATTGCAGAGGGCGACGTTCGTACCGTGCTTCACTTCCATCCGGCACTTGCACCGGTGAAGATTGGTGTGCTTCCTCTTTCCAAGAAGCTTTCCGAAGGGGCAGAAAAGATTTATATGGAGCTTTCCAAGAAGTACAACTGCGAATTCGACGACAGAGGCAACATCGGTAAGAGATACCGCCGTCAGGACGAAATCGGTACTCCGTTCTGTATCACCTACGACTTCGAATCCGAAGAAGACGGTGCAGTTACCGTTCGTGACCGTGACACCATGGCTCAGGAGCGTGTGAAGATTGAAGACTTAAAGGCTTACTTCGAGAAGAAGTTTGAGTGGTAAGAGAAGTAAAACAAATCACTAGGTAATTGTACCTGGTGATTTGTTTCTTGATGGGAGATAACAAGTATGAAACGTACAATATTCAGTCTTATTTGTTTGATTTTACTTACTTTTGCAGCATGTAAAACAGAAGATAACGTTGGAAACGACGGACCTTACGGAAGTGCTGACGGATTGGAATGCTTCCTTACGGAAATTCAACCGGTAAAAGAACCTTGGACAGAGAAAGAAAAAGAAAAGCATGTATCCTTTCTGCAACCAGAACAGTCTGAGCATATATTTAGCAAAGCACAAATAGAAGAGTTTCTGCTGCAAAAAGATGTACCGGAAACACTCACTGTAGAACAGGCGACTGAGGATGTGAATCAGGCGTTTCAACTTCTGGCTTACGGATATGGTGGATATGGTTACTTTGGCGGTGATGAGGTTTTTTTGCCGATTCGAGACAAAATTTTAACGGAACTCAATTCCATGGATCGAATCAGTACAACAGTGCTATGGAAGCTCCTTTGGGATGCCTTGTCCCCGGTAATTATTGACGGGCACTTTTCGATTACCACAAATGACCCTGATACTTACATCTCTGACCGGGAGTATTGCCAGTATACTTACTTCGTGAGGGATTTGTATTTTGATGATCCGACAGGTATAGACGCGCAATATGTAAAACACACAATCGGCCCGGATGGAGCCATTACCTATTGCCTGGCTACTGTCTGTCGTGATACGGAAAATCTTCCGAAATCCATGACAATTGAAGGAGTCGAGTATAGTTTAGAATGGAACTTAGCTGAAACTGAAAAAGCTTTCTCATGGAGAAAATCGACTATTTTTTCTGAAACCAAGGCCGGAAATGGTCAGCTTCCGGTATTACAAAATTACGCTTTGGCCGGAGACGAGAGCAGATTGAAAGAATTTGCATCTACGGCAGTTTCCTACAAGAAAGAACCTCTATTGGTACTGGATCTTAGGGGGAACAGTGGAGGCTCCGACCATTATTCAACTTTGTGGCTAAAAAACTTTTGTGGAAGAGCAATTGAACCTAAAGTGCTTTTTTCAAAAAAATTAAGTAATCTTTACCTGACTATTTCAGGCGAGAGGGGTAATACAGTCCACAGTGAATGGAAAACTACTCTTGATTCTGACGGAATTATCTGGGAAACAGATAACATTGTTTTTGTATTGATGGATAGAAACGTTGCTTCTTCTGGAGAGTTTTTTGTCAATATGCTTTCCTTGGGAAAGAGGGTTATACTGGTGGGAAGCAATACCATGGGATGCCTGACTTTTGGAAATGTACCTAAACTGTATTTATCCCACAGCGGAATTGGTATTCGATTCGGTACTTCCATTGCTTTTTATGACAGTCTGGAAAATCTGGATGGAATCGGTTTTTCTCCGGATTTGTGGGTTGAACCGAGTGACAGTCTTGATGCAGTTGTCCGGTTATGCAAATATTATGGACTTATCAAATCCAACCCTTGGTTCGTAATAAGATGATGTAAACGCTTACATTGCAAATGCTGAAAAAATCAGTGTTTTTTGTAAAAAAAGTGTTTATTTTTTGACGGGGTTATGATATAATCGAGGTTGCGACAATGGGACTTGTATACATAGCAGCTAGGCAACGTCAAAAATGGTCCCGTTAAAATTAACAAAATAAAGCAGGACAACCCTGCAAAAAAAAAATTTAGGAGGATATTACCATGGCAAGAAAATGGGTATACTTGTTCAGCGAAGGTAATGCTACCATGAGAGAGCTTCTCGGTGGTAAGGGTGCTAACCTTGCTGAAATGACTGGATTAGGACTTCCGGTTCCACAGGGCTTCACAATCACAACAGAAGCTTGTACACAGTACTATGAAGACGGAAAGGTTATCAACGACGAAATCCAGGCACAGATTAGCGAATACATTGTAAAGATGGAAGAAATCACAGGAAAGAAGTTTGGTGACTTAGAGAATCCTTTACTTGTTTCCGTACGTTCCGGTGCACGTGCTTCCATGCCGGGTATGATGGATACCATCCTTAAGCTTGGTTTAAATGAAGACGTAGTTAACGTTATGGCTAAGAAGTCCGGCAACCCACGTTGGGCTTGGGACTGCTACAGAAGATTCATCCAGATGTACTCCGACGTAGTTATGGAAGTTGGTAAGAAGTACTTCGAAGAACTCATCGACAAGATGAAAGAAGACAGAGGCGTTACTCAGGACGTAGAACTTACAGCAGATGACTTAAAGGAACTTGCTTCCCAGTTCAAGGCTGAGTACAAGGCTAAGATCGGTACAGATTTCCCAACAGATCCAAAGGAACAGTTAATGGGCGCAGTTAAGGCTGTATTCCGTTCTTGGGACAACCCACGTGCTAACGTTTACCGTCGTGACAACGATATCCCATATTCCTGGGGTACTGCTGTAAACGTACAGTCCATGGCTTTCGGTAACATGGGTGATGACTGTGGTACAGGTGTAGCATTTACACGTGATCCAGCTACCGGTGAAAAGAAGCTCATGGGTGGGTTCTTAACAAACGCACAGGGTGAAGACGTAGTAGCAGGTGTTCGTACTCCAATGCCAATCGCTCAGATGGAAGAAAAGTTCCCGGCTGCATTCGCTCAGTTCAAGGAAGTTTGTGCTACTCTTGAAAATCACTACAGAGACATGCAGGATATGGAATTTACCGTTGAAAACGAAAAGCTCTACATGCTTCAGACACGTAACGGTAAGAGAACAGCTCAGGCTGCTCTTAAGATTGCCTGCGATTTAGTTGACGAAGGAATGAGAACAGAAGAAGAAGCTGTTGCAATGATCGATCCTCGTAACTTAGATACATTATTACATCCACAGTTTGATGCTGCTGCATTAAAAGCTGCTACACCATTAGGAAAAGGTCTTGGAGCATCTCCGGGAGCTGCTTGCGGTAAAGCTGTATTTACAGCACACGATGCTGTAGAATGGGCTGCAAGAGGTGAAAAAGTTGTTTTAGTTCGTCTTGAAACATCTCCGGAAGATATTACAGGTATGAAAGCAGCTCAGGGTATCTTAACTGTTCGTGGTGGTATGACATCTCACGCAGCCGTTGTTGCTCGTGGTATGGGTACATGTTGTGTTTCCGGTTGTGGAGAAATCAACATGGACGAAGAAAATAAGAAATTTACATTAGCT
>JAZSFC010000017.1:0-27378 GCA_045531955.1 Lachnospiraceae bacterium
CAGGAGAGATTAAAAGAAATCCCTAAAAAGTTTTTGGAATATTGGAATAAATGGACCAGCAAGCAAAAAACCATCATTATCAGTGCAGTATTGGCGGTTATTGTTTTAATTGCAATTTTAGTTGCTGTGCTCGGCAGAACAAAGTATGTGGCATTAGACACGTTCGAAGATACGAAAACTGCCAGCCAGGTAGTATCGTTATTGAAGGATAGCGCAATTTCCACAAAGCTTGCTTCGGATAATCTGACTGTAATGGTTGATGAAGAAAAATACGGCGATGCAATTATGGCGGTTGCTGTCAGCGATCTGGTTCAGGAAGATGTGGTTTCCTTAACTGATTTGCTTACCAACAGTTTAACTACTACCAATGGAGAACGTTTACAAAAGGATTTCCTGTATCAGACCGGTAAGTTGGAGCGGTATATCAGAGAAACAAATGATGGTGTAGATGACATTGCAATTACTTATCGTGCAAAGGATACCTCCAACTCTATTATTAACGCAAACAGAGTAATTCCGGTTAACGTATATTTGGTAACCAATGAATTTTTTGACAAAAAAGAAGCGGTTTCCATTGCAGAAGCAGTGGCTGCCACCATGGGCAATCCAAATGCGGACGCAGTTAAAGTAACTAACCAGGAAGGTAAGGTACTGTTTAACGGTGCGGAGAAAGAAGACCCTGACGAACTTGACCTTAACGATAAAATCAAAGTAGAAGAAATTTATCGTCAAAACTATATTGATATGGTTACCGGCGTTATGACCATGAATCTGTTTACAGAAGTAAATGTTGCGCCGCACCTTGACATGAATTTTGACAAGGCAAGTAATCTTTTAACAGAATACATTCCGTTGGACGGAGAAACCACAGGTGTTTTAATTGAAGAGCATCACACGAAGAGTGAAGGTGAAAACGGACTGGGTGATATTCCGGGCACGGATTCCAATGATGAAGTAGATTACTTTATTACCGATACAAGCGGCGGTGCTTATTCCAGTAAAACGGATGATATGTTCTACCAGCCTAGCGTATCTATTACAGAAACAGTATATGATACGGGAACAATCAATGCAGAGGGGTCTTCCATTGCCGTTACTGCAATCCGTACCATTCATATGAGCGAAGAAGAAATGAGAATCAAGGGTCTGCTGGAAGACATGACCTATGAGGAATATGTGGCAAAAAATTCCGAACCGATTCGTACGGAAACCAGGGAAGAATTAATTTCTGCCATTGCTATGGCGACCGGTATTCCGGAAGAAAATATTGTACTTATTACATATGATGATTACAACTACACACCATTGGAAGAAGTAGCAAAAGACTGGACTTTCTATCTCCAGATTTTACTTGCGGTTATTCTCATTGCGTTCCTTATGTTTGTAATCTTCCGCGGCATGGCTCCGGTAGAAGTAACCGAGCTGGAACCGGAATTATCCGTAGAGCAGTTACTGGCTACAACAAAGGAAAACCAGTCCTTAGAGGATGTGGAATTCAGCGAACAGTCCGAAACACGAAAGATGATCGAAAAGTTCTTCGAAGAGAATCCGCAGGCTGTGGCGCAGCTGTTGCGTAACTGGCTGAATGAAGACTGGGAGTAAAGCACAAGGGGTGAAACTATGGCGGTAAAAATTGGTGATTTAAACGGTGTACAAAAGGCAGCCATTCTGCTGATTACATTAGGACCGGATAAGGCGGCTAATGTATTCAAACACTTAAAAGAAGATGAAATAGAGCAGTTAACACTGGAGATTGCAAACACACGTAGTGTCAGCCAGTCCTTAAAAGAAGAGGTTCTGGACGAATTCTACGAGGTTTGTCTTGCCCAGCAGTATATTGCCGAAGGTGGTATCGGTTATGCCAAGGATCTTTTGGAGAAGGCACTCGGTTCCGAAAAGGCTATGGAAGTTATCGGAAAACTGACCGCATCCTTACAGGTGCGTCCGTTCGAGTTCATCCGCAAGATCGATGCTTCCCAGATTTTAAACTTTATCCAGGAAGAACATCCGCAGACTATTGCGTTGATTCTTTCTTACCTTTCCACCGGACAGGCTTCCTCTATCATTGCACAGTTGCCGCAGGATAAGCAGGCAGATGTTGCAAAACGTATTGCCCAGATGGACCGTACCTCTCCGGATGTTATCAAAGAAGTGGAGCGTGTATTGGAGCGTAAGCTTTCCTCCCTGGCAAATCAGGACTACACACTGGCCGGCGGTGTCGATGCTATCGTAGAAATCTTAAATACGGTAGACCGCGGTACAGAAAAACATATTATGGAAACTTTGGAAATCGACGAGCCGGAACTGGCAGACGAAATCCGCAAGAAGATGTTCGTATTCGAAGATATCCTTACACTGGACGACCGTTCCATCCAGCGTGTGCTGCGTGAGGTTGATAATAACGAGCTTGCGGTTGCTCTTAAGAGCGCTAACGAAGAAGTACAGAATGCAATCTTCAATAACCTGTCCAAGCGTCTTGCTACCATGATCCGCGAGGATATGGACTTCATGGGTCCTGTACGTATGAAGGATGTAGAAGAAGCGCAGCAGAAAATTGTTAATATTATCCGTAAGTTAGAGGATTCCGGAGAAATCGTAACATCCAGAGGCGGAGGTGACGAGCTCGTTGTCTAGTAATATGATTAAGGCATATTCCATTGCCTATGATACAAAGAAAATTAAAAATCTGGACATGGAAGAACGGGAGAACGAGTTAGAGGAACGTGCAAAAAAGTTATACGCTTTTCGTGATATTTCTTCCGAACCGGTCGGAAACGGTGAGTTTGTGCAGGGATTACTTGCAGAAGATATCGGAGAAATCAATATTCCGGAGGAAGAATCCGTGCCGGAAGAAGTACAACCGGTACTAACGGAACAGGATATTGAGGAAATAAAGGCTTCCCTGCGGGAAGAAATTATGGCAGAAATGCTTCCGATTATTAACCGTAAGGAAGAAGATATAGTAAAAAAAGCACGGGCACAGGCAGACGCATTAATTGAGGCGGCCAAAAAGGATGCTGAAATTGCTAAGGAAGGCATCCTGAAAATGGCATCTGCACAAGGATATGAAGAAGGTACGATGCGTGCCAAAAAAGAAGAAGAACGGGTTCTTGCAGAACTGGAGGGCAGAAGAACAGAGCTGGAACAGCAGTATGACCAAAAAATTGCTGAACTGGAGCCTGCATTTGCGGATGTTCTGATAGAACTTGTAAAAAAGGTTACTAATGTGGCATATGAAAACCACAAAGAGATTTTGGTTTATTTAATTGAAACTGGACTTGGATTTGCCCAAAAGGATACGCAGTTTGATGTTCTGTTAAGTGAAGAGGATTATAAAAAATATTCTTCCCTTTTTCCAAAAATTAAAGAACATTACCAGGAAAAATTTGTATTGGAATTTAAAAAAGATGCGGCACTACCGGAAGGCAGCTGCAAATTAGAAAATGAAAACCGTGTTATTGATTGTGGCCTTGGTGTCAGACTAAACGGTCTGCTGGAGGAGCTTTCTTTACTTGGTTAAATAGGATGAAATGAAAATGGATTTAGCCGGATATCTGAATGTATGCAATAAAAATTACATAAAGACCTACGGCAAGGTTGTAAAAGTAGTAGGACTGACGGTGGAATCCACCGGGCCGGAGGCAAAGGTTGGTGATACCTGCCGTATTATTTTAGCCGGCACACAAAAAGAAGTACTGGCGGAAGTGGTTGGTTTTACCGACGGACGACTGCAGCTTATGCCTTATGAAGATATTTCCGGTGTGCAAATCGGTGATTATGTACAAGGAGACTGTGCACCTGCACAGGTTCCGGTTGGTCCGGAACTTCTCGGAAAAGTATTGAACGGTTTGGGACAACCTTTTAACGGTGAAGAACTTCATTTGACGGAGTACCGTAATTCGGAAGCAATGCCTCCGAATCCAATGGAACGTGTTCTTATCCAGGAGGTCCTTCCTCTCGGGGTAAAAGCAGTAGATGCAATTATGACTCTTGGTAAAGGCCAGAGAATCGGCATATTTGCCGGTTCCGGTGTTGGTAAAAGTACGCTTCTTGGTATGTTCGCCAGAAACACAAAGGCTGATATTAATGTTATTGCCCTTATCGGAGAGCGTGGTCGAGAAGTAAGGGAATTCTTAGAGCGCGACCTTGGTGAAGAAGGTGTTCGCCGTTCGGTAATTGTGGTGGCAACCTCTGACCAGCCTGCATTAATCCGTAAAAAAGCGGCAAAAACAGCCACAGCTATTGCGGAATATTTCCGTGATTGCGGCAAGGACGTTTTACTTATGATGGACTCTATGACCCGTTTTTCCATGGCACAGAGAGAAATCGGGTTAGCATCCGGAGAACCGCCGGTATCCCGTGGCTATCCGCCAAGTGTGTATGCGGAAATGCCAAAACTTTTGGAACGCGCAGGAAAAACAGCCAAGGGCTCTATCACCGGAATATATACGGTGTTAGTAGATGGTGATGACATGAATGAACCGATTGCAGATACAGCCAGAGGTATCCTGGACGGACATATCGTGTTATCCAGAAAAATGGCTCATAAAAATCATTACCCTGCTATAGATATTTTGCAGAGTATTTCCCGTGTCATGAGTTCTATTGCCACAACGGAACATAAGCAGTTTGCAAATAAACTGAAAAATGTTCTGGCAACTTACAGTGAATCGGAAGATTTAATCAATATCGGCGCATATAAAGCCGGTTCCAATAAAGAGATTGACTATGCAATTTCAAAAATTAATGAGGTTAACAGCTTTTTAATGCAGCAGGTGGATGAAAAGTTTACCTTTGAAGAAACCATTGAGCTGCTGAAGGGAATTTTCGTGGATGGCTAAGTTTGTTTATAAAATGCAGAGTCTGCTGAATATTAAAGAAAAGTTGGAGGACCAGGCAAAAACTGCATTTGGTCTTGCTAAAGCTGTTCTTAATGAAGAAGAGGAAAAGCTGGCAGAGTTTCTTAGAAAAAAGAATCTGTATATTGAACAAAAGCGGGAAACCATGGCTTCTATTTCTCCGAATATGAGTGAAGGAAAATCCGTAAAACAGCAGTTGATAAGTTTAAATCAGCTGGAAGACGCTATAAAGACCATGGAATTTCGTATTGCAGAGCAGATTCTCGTGGTAAAACAGGCAGAGAAGAATGTACAACTGGCTCAGGCCAAGTTGGAAAATGCCATGAAAGAGCGAAAAATCCAGGAGAAACTCAGGGAACATGCGCTGGAAGAGTTTTTAAAAGAAATGGAAGCTGCCGATCAGCAGGAAATAAATGAATTAGTTACATTCCGTTTCGGAAAAGCAAAAGAAAGGGAAAATTGATTATGGCAAAAAAAGATAAAATTCAGGATTTGGATAAAGAAGAACGGGGCGGTAACGGCAAAGTTCTGACGGTCCTGATTATTTTTTTGATTGTACTTATCTGGCTTGCAATCCTGGCATTGCTGATTAAGTTTGATGTGGGAGGATTAGGCAGCGAGGTATTACGACCTGTGTTAAAGGATATTCCTGTGATTAACCGTATTTTGCCTGATGTATCCGAAGAACAGGAAGCCTATGAAAATGCATATCCGTACAAAAATCTTGCAGAAGCGGTAGAATATATTAAGGAATTAGAAATTTTGGTCGATAAATATAAAGAGGAGAACTCTGATTATGCGGACCGGCTTGCAGAGCTTCAAAAGGAAATTGATTCTCTGCGTCATTACGAAGAAGAGCAGGACGCATTTGCGAAGCTTCGCGAAAAGTTTGACCGCGAAGTAGTCTTTAATGAAAAGGCTCCTTCTACAGACGAGTATCTGAAATGGTACGCGGAAATGTATCCGAACAATGCAGCAAAAATCTATGCAGAGCTTTTGGAAAAGCAGATGATTGAAGACAGCATTCAGAAATATGCGGATTATCTGGCTAAAATGGATGCCGGTGATGCGGCAGCTATTCTTTCCGAAATGCCGAGTGACATTGATTTAATCTGCAGACTGTTGGAATGCATGAAACCGGCAATTGTATCGGAAATTTTGACGGAGATGGAACCATTATTCGCAGCCAGAATTGAGAATCGTATGATTGAACTGGGATTAGAGGACCTCGAATAATCGTATCAAAGAGGAACGGACTCCTTTTGATATCAAGAAAGGAGAAAATCATATATGCAGACACAACAGATTTTTGGTGTCTCGGGCGGCGGAATGATGTATTCTGCAAAAACAGGTCCTGCAAAGACTTCGGAAAACAGCTTTGACCAGCTGATTCAGATGTCACAGAATGCAGGAGCGGTGCAGGAACAGCCTGCCAAACCGGTAGAAACCAAAAAAGAATCTGCTGCGGATGTAGCAAAGGCAGAACAACCGGAAAAGCCGGCAGAGACTTCTGCAGAGAAAAAAGATACTGCGGCCACAGCAGAAGAAAAGCCTGAGCTTACCAAAGCAGATGGCACAAAAGAAGCAGATGATGTGGAGGCAGCTGAACGGGCGGCAGGAATTCTGAATCAGGTGGCGGAAGCAATCAAGGATATACTTGGACTTTCTGAGGAAGAGCTAAATCAGTTTATGGAACAGCTTGGTATATCTAATGTGGAATTAATTCAGCCGGAAACAATCCAGAATCTGGTTCTCATGGCGAACAGCGAGCAGGATGCAGTTGTTTTATTAACAGATGCCCAGTTACTTTCCACAGTAAATGAACTTGTGAATCAGGTGGAACAGATTTTACAGGAGGCAGGAGTAACACCGGAAGATTTATTGAATGCTTTTCAAAATCCGGATTTTGAAGCTCTTGTTGATGAAGCAGTTTCAAAACTTGAAAATGCAGAAGATGAGGTTGAAAAAGATTCTACGAAAGTAGAAAATGTTGGCCTTGAAGCATCGGAAGAAAAAGAAACCGTTAAGTTTGAAATTCACACAGAAGGAAAAGAAACCGGTTCTTCCGCAGAAAAACAGGGTTCAGAGAATTCTACAGAAGTAGATAATTTTGCAAATCATTTTGTACAGAACTTGACAAATGCAGCAGAAGAAATTAGTGAGATTACAGGTCAGAAGAACATGGTTCAAATGATTCGTGAAATCGCAGACCAGATGCTGGAACAGATTAAAGTTTCTGTTACATCGGAAACTACAAGCCTTGAAATTGTACTTACTCCGGAGGAGCTGGGAAGAGTTAATCTTACGGTAACCGCTGAACAGGACGGTACAATGAAAGCAAGCTTTGTTACAGAAAATGAAATTACAAAGGAAGCGCTTGAACATAATTTGGTACAGTTTAAGGAAGCACTTCAGGAACAGGGACTGAAGATTGATTCAATTGAAGTTACCGTCGGTAATTTCTCATTTGATAAAAACAGCCAGACAGATGCCGGTTCCGGAGAGGAACAGAAACACGGAAACCGCAGATTCGTAACAGATGAAGAAATCAGTCAACAGGATGAAACAGACCAGTTAGCAAGAATCTTTATGGACGGTGGGGAAAGTACCGTAAACTACATGGCATAATCTGAAGGAGATTTTATGAGTGATTTAATGATGCCGGTTGAAAATGGTAAAGTATTGGAAAACAATGCTACCACAACCACAGTGGAAAAGAAAGAAACAAAAGGTACCACAAATCTTGGCCAGGATGCTTTTTTACAGCTTCTTATTGCAGAAATGCAGCACCAGGATCCATTGGAGCCAACCACAAATACCGAGTGGATTTCCCAGATGGCAACCTTCAGTCAGTTGGAAGAGTTACAGTCTTTATCGAAAGCAACAGAGAACAGCCAGTTGTTCTCACTGGTAGGTAAGAATGTTATTGTTTCCACAGAAGATGCATCCGGAAACAAGGTATTAAAAGAAGGTATTGTTGATTTCATCAGCATGTCCGGCGGCACGGCAAAGTTTAGTATCAACGGAGCACTGTACTCCATGGAAGAATTGTATTCCGTAGTGGACGGCGATTATCTTTATGATAAGAATAAGCCGGGAGTACCGGAAAAAGTCACATTCAATTTCAATGGTGATGAGCCGGAAGATTTACAATTTAAGGTAAATCTCGGTACGGATTCTGCAAAAGCAACAGAAGTTGCAGTGTTAGTGGGAAATGCAATTCTCGGAGATGAATATGTTGTCCTTTCCGGTGATACCGTAACGGTAAAGCATGAGATTTTACAGGAACTTGAAGCCGGTGGTTATAAATTCTCTGTAGTATTTAATGATGAGAGATTAACTACCGTTGATGATATGCTTGAGGTGAATATTTTTAATCCGCATCCGACAGAAAAAGAAGAAACGGAACCGGTTGAGGGTGACGGAGAAGAAGCGGAAGAAGTATAGGAAGGAGCCAAAAAATGACACAGCTTAATGTGGATAGACGATATTCCATTGAGCAGATGCGCGGCCAGTTCCTAAATCAAGGAAATACGGCAGAATCAAAAATTTCTTCTGTGCAAGGACAATCTTTTGCTGAAATTTTGGAGCAAAAGAAAATAGCGGAAAGAGGAGAACTTAAGTTTTCCAAACATGCCAGCGAGCGTTTGGTAAGCAGAAACATTGACCTTTCCGAAAGCCAGAAAGAACGTTTGAATCATGCAGTACAGGCTGCACAAGCCAAAGGAATAAAAGAATCTTTGGTTATGATGGATAATCTGGCATTTATAGTAAATGTCAAGAACAACACGGTAATAACGGCAGTTGCCGGCGGAGAAGAAAAAATCTTTTCCAACATTGACGGAGCCGTGGTGGTATAACACATAACTGAATATATATCGCCGGACCTTTTAAGGAGGCGATGTTTCCCCGACTGACAGAAGGGAAACACAACAGATTAGGAGGTTAATGACTTATGATGAGAGCATTGTATTCCGGTGTTTCCGGATTAAAGGTTCATCAGACAAAGATGGACGTTATCGGTAATAACATTTCTAACGTTAATACAATTGGTTTTAAGTCCAGTAACGTGACTTTTGCCGATGTTTTATATCAGACTTCTTCCAATGCCACAGGTCCTAATGCGGAATCCGGAAGAGCAGGTCAGAACGCAATGCAGATTGGTCTTGGTGCGGGAGTTTCCTCCATCAGCACTACTGTAGACAGCGTAGGCGGTTCCCAGAGAACCGATAATCCGTTTGACATTATGATTGAAGGTGACGGTTTCTTCGTTGTGAATAACGGTGACGGTAATTTGTTTACCAGAGCAGGTTCCTTTATGGTGGATGCCAACGGTACCCTTTGTAATGCATCCGGTTACGCAGTAATGGGTTGGCAGGTAGATCCAAACAATCCGGATCAGACCGTACAGGACAATGTAAGTGCACTTCGCATCATGTCTCCGGAAAACCAGTATTCCGAGCCGGAAGCTACTACAGCAGTTCATTTTTCCGGAAATATTGATAGTGCAGACACTGCGTTTGATTCCGAGACAGGTAAGCTTACAAACTTTACATTTTATGATAAGCTCGGCAGAAGCTACACTGCAAACTTAAAATTAGAGCAAATTGAAGGTGACGACGGCGTAAAGCTTGACAACCAGTATGCGGTAACGATTATGGATGTACTGGATTCCAATGGTGATTCCATTTTTGTTAATTACGATGAACTGTCCGATACTTACACTGTTAAAGAAAATGTTACCCTTACTTTCGGCGGCGTTACTTACGAAGCAGAGGTTACGGATGACGGTGGTTATACCATTACTCCTGATGAAGAGGGCGATGCCGGTGTTGTTTTAGCATTCAATCCTTCCAGTGGTAAATTTACCAGTGTTACGGTAGGTGGTGATGCACCGGAAACCACAACAGGTGAGGAAGAAAATTATAACTCCCTGGAATTTATCCTTACTGTTGAAGATGAAGAATTTGAAGATCCGACAGCAGAAGGAGATGTAGAAACAAATCCGTTTGAAATTATTGACGTAGATTTTTCTTCCCTTACCATGTATGCCCAGAGCGGAACTACAAAGATTGAGCCTACGAAGGGTGATTTGGACGGCATCGGCACCGGACGTTCAGCCGGTAATATGAAGGGTGTTACCGTAGATAATCTTGGTATGATTTACGGTGTATATGACAACGGTACCAGCAGACTTCTCGGACAGATTGTAGTTGCAACTTTTGCAAATCCATCCGGTTTGGAAGCGGTAGGCGGTTCCCTGTTTGCAACTACACAGAACTCCGGTGAATTTGACGGTATCGGTGAGAGCATCGATTCTTCCGGCGGAAAGTTCAATACCGGTGTAGTGGAAATGTCCAATGTAGACCTTTCCGTAGAATTTACAAATATGATTACTACACAGAGAGGTTTCCAGGCAAACTCCAGAATTATCACAACTTCCGATACCTTATTGGAAGAACTGATTAACCTGAAGAGATAATGACAATAACATAGGGTGACAGAACCTTCTGTCACCCTTGTTCTAGTGTAGAAAGAGATGAAAGTAAATGATTGAATTGACCCGATTAAATGACACAAAATTTATTCTGAATGCAGAATTAATTGAATCCATTGAAGAGGTTCCGGATACGGTAATTGCACTTACCACGGGGAAAAAGCTTTTCGTAAAAGAAAACAAATATGAAATCAGGGACCTAGTGATAAGGTATAAACAAGAAGTTTTCAACAAGATATTGTAGTTTGTCAGAAAAAGTGGTATAATTAGATAGATTAGAACGATTTATGTAAGAATTGGTCAAAAAATAGAGAAATGGCAGGTGGATTGTTTTGGATATAGCGTCGATTATTGGTCTTGTTTTAGCGATGATTTTAATGATTATTGCGATTATTACCGGTGACGAAGGTGTAAAAGGTATTATTGCTTTCCTTGATCCGGGTTCTGCTTTAATTACTTTTGGTGGTGCCTTTTCTGTATGTTTAGTTATGTCTTCAAGTATCAAGGACTATGTGAAGAACTTAAAATCATTGGGCTTAATCATGAAGCCTGTAAACTATAATGAAGAAGAAGTAATCAAGCAGATTATCGATTTGTCAAATGTGGCAAGAAAAGAAGGTTTGCTGGCATTGGAAGAAGCTGCTAATGAGTCTATAGAGGATGAGTTCGTAAAAAAAGGCGTATTGCTTATTGTTGACGGTACTGACCCTGAATTTGTAAGAAGTATTCTGGAAACAGAATTATCCTGTATTAGTGACAGACATAAATCCATTATTTCCTTCTGGGAAAGCCTTGGTTCCATGGGTCCGGCCTGGGGTATGATCGGTACTCTTATCGGTCTTATCAACATGCTTGGTAATTTATCAGATATTAATTCCGTAGGTCCTAATATGGCGATTGCGTTGGTAACCACATTCTATGGTTCCGTACTTGCAAACTGGCTGTGCATTCCGGTTTCTACAAAGTTGAAGGCGAACGATGCAGCTGAAATTATGATGAAAGAAATCGTGGTAGAAGGCTTATTATCTATCCAGGCCGGTGAAAATCCACGAATTATCGAAGAAAAGCTGAAATCCTTTATTTCACCGGACAGAAGAAAGAATATCGGTGAGAAAGAAGAGGAAGGTGAATAAAACTTGGCTAGAAAAAAGAAAGAAGATGCTCCGGCACCGGGATCTCCGGCGTGGATGGCAACCTTCAGTGATTTGATGAATTTGCTGCTTTGTTTCTTCGTATTACTTTTTTCCATGTCCTCTGTTGACCAGGGAAAAGCAGAAGCGCTGATTCAGTCTTTGGCACAAACCTTCAGTATTTTTGATGGCGGTGGCTCCTCTTTTGGCGAAGGTAATATGATTTCCAACGGTGCTGACCAGTTAACGGAGTTAGATGAGTATTTTAACACTATGGGTCAGACATCGGACGGAGACATTGATCAAAGCATTAATGAGGATAATGCTGACGGTGAAAACAACGATAAATTCAATCCAAATCCGGACACACAGATAACGGTTACTCCGACTCCGTCACCAACTATGACACCGGAACAAATTATTTTTACCGAAAATAAAGAGGAATCCGAAAATCTTTACGGTGAAGTAACAGATTTACTTAATCGCGTAAATTTGGGTGACTATGTGGATATTGGCATTGATGCAGAGCAGTATCATTACATAACAATTGAGATTAAAGGACATTTCCTGTTTGATAAAGGTGATGCTACACTGATTGATGATGCAAAACCAATTATTAATAAGATTGGTGATGTGTTAAAACAGTACTCCGGTTATAAAGTAGAGGTCATCGGTCATACCGACAGTGTTCCGCAAACCAAAGCACCATATTATAACAACTATATTTTATCCACATGGAGAGCTTTATCTGTAGCAGAATATCTGGCAAAAGAAAAGAATCTCGGCTGGGAAAATGTTTATTATGAAGGTCGTGCAGACCTTGAAAAGATTGCCAGTGACGATACAGAAGAAGGCAGAAGACAAAACCGGCGCGTGGAAATCCGTTTATATAACAAGAAAAATTCAGGAGATTGAGAGGAAAGATAACGATGAAAAGAAATATGCTTGCAATTGTTATTTTAGCAGCTACGATTGTAAATATTGTTCTGACTGCACTTATGCTGTTTACGGTTATTCCGAAGGCACAGCGTACAGATGCCCTGATTCAGAAGATTTGTTCCATTATTGATTTGGAACTGGAAGATCCGGATGCAGCGGATTATGCTGAAATTCCTTTCGAGGACAGAGAAACCTATAATTTATCTTCTAAGATTACCGTAAATCTTGCCAAGGCAGAGGGAGAGTCCAAGAGCCCGTATGCTCAGGTTGAGGCAACTCTTATGTTGAACAAGAAGGCCGAAAGCTATGAAAAGATACAGCCTTTACTTGTAAATTATGAAAGTATAATTGTCAGCATCATTAAAGAAGAAGTTTCCAAGTATACAACGGATAATTTAGATTCCAATAAAGATGCTATTCAGAAGATGATATGGACCAGACTTAGTACCGAATTTGGAACAACAGATTTATTAATCGGTGTTGTTCTAAACTGGACGTATGATAGCAAGTAACAAAAATGACAGAAACCTGTTAGAATGGCTGGGGGGAAGTACTTATGAGTGATGTTTTATCTCAGGACGAGATAGACAAGTTGCTGAAAGCCTTTAGTAGTGGTGAACTTGATGCAGAAGAGTTTAAAGACACGGGTGAAAAGCAAGTAAAAAATTACGATTTTTCCAGACCTTTCAAATTTTCCAAAGTGCATTTACAAACGCTGGAAATTGTTTTCGAGCATTATTGCCGATTACTTTCCACCCATATGCCTGCATATTTGCGTGCATCGGTTCAGGCGGAGGTTGTGAATTCAGAGGCGGTTGTTTACTCGGAATTTTCCAATGCTTTATCTAATCCGGTCCTTCTTGGTATGGTAGATTTTGAACCGTTAGAGGGTAATATTATCATAGAAGTCTCTGATAATATCGGTTATGCCATCATTGACAGAATGTTGGGCGGTGCCGGAGTTCCTTTGGAAAAAAAGAGAGAATTTACGGAAATTGAACGGGTAATTTTGGAACGTATTTTTACCATTATTACAAATTTACTGCAAGACCCGTGGGAAAACGTGGTGAGAATTAATCCGCGTTTTACAAGAATTGAAACAAATTCCCAGTTCGCGCAGATTATTTCTCCGAACGAAATGGTTGCACTTATTACAATGAATATAAAAATCGGTAATACAGAGGGTATGATGAATATCTGTATTCCATATTCCTGTGTGGAACCGGTTATCGACAGACTTAACACTAAATACTGGTATTCCAATATCCAGGACAGAGACGAAGCCAGTTATAAAGAGTTTATTGAGGTGTCTATTTCAAAAGCAAATATTCCGATTCGTGCTGTGTTAGGAAGGAGCATAATATCGGTCAACGATTACATTAATATGCAGCGTGGCGATATTATCAAACTGGACTCCAAGGTAGAGGACGAACTTAAGGTTTATGTCGGAAATATTTATAAATTCACTGCACTGCCGGGATTGTCATCGGATACCTATGCAGTGAAAATATCATCAATTATAAGGGAGGAGTAGCGGACTATGGACGGTTTATTATCGCAGGAAGAAATTAACGCGTTGTTCAGCAGTAGTATGGATGATGACGTGGATACAACTTCGCATTCTGACCTGCTATCTCCGGAGGAAAAGGATGCTATCGGTGAAATATCCAATATCAGCATGGGAACCTCTGCTACTACATTATCAGAACTTGTTAATAAGCAGAAGGTAGATATTTCTACACCGAAGGTTTCGGTTATTACATGGGAAGAGCTTGTTAATTCCTATGACAGACCATGTATTTTTATCCAGATTTATTACAAAGAGGGTCTGGACGGAAATAATATTTTAATTTTAAAAGAAAAGGATGTAAAAATTATCGCTGACTTAATGATGGGAGGCGACGGTACAAATATTGAAGGCGATTTAAGCGAACTTCATTTAAGTGCCATTAGTGAAGCGATGAACCAGATGATGGGTTCTTCCTCCACATCCCTTTCGTCTATGCTGGAAACCAAGGTGGATATCAGCCCGCCAAATGCTTCCAAAGTAGATTTAAATACAGCAAATGCAGGAAACATTGCTCCGTTTTTACAAGGAGAATTTGTTAAGGTATCCTTCAAAATGCAGATTGGTTCCTTAGTGGATAGTGAATTGATGCAGCTTTATCCGATAGAATTTGCACAAAGCTTATATCGTAAGTTTGTAAATTCTGCAGAAGATCAGATTGCGGCAGCAACACCGTCACCGCAGCCGGCTCCTGCACCACAACCTGCGCCTGCACCTCAGCCTGCTCCGGCGCCACAGCCGGCACCAGCACCACAACCGGTACCGGTACAGCAGATGCCTGTAATGCAGCAACCTGTAATGATGCAGCCGATGGTTCAGGATGTCAATGTTGCCCAGGCACAGTTCCAGCCGTTTGTTGCTATGCAGAGTCCGCTGCTTCAGACGGAAAACATTGATCTTTTACTTGATGTTCCGTTGGAAGTAACGGTTGAATTGGGAAAAACAAGTAAATCTATAAAAGAGATTCTTGATTTTGCACCTGGAACAGTGGTAGAATTAAATAGACTGGCAGGAGAGCCAATCGATGTTTTGGTAAATGGTAAATATGTTGCCAAAGGTGAAGTAGTAGTTATGGGTGAAGCGTTTGGTATTCGTATTACCGATGTAATTAAGTAAATGAAAAAACGTAGTTCAATACTTAAAAGGATAAGGAGATAATCTAATGGCAAAGAATATTTTAATTTGTGACGATGCAGCATTTATGAGAATGATGATTAAGGACATTCTTACTAAAAATGGTTATGGAATCGCCGGCGAAGCAGAAAATGGTGCGGTTGCGGTTGATAAGTATATGGAAACAAAGCCGGATTTGGTTATGATGGATATCACTATGCCTGAAAAAGACGGTATCCAGGCTTTAAAAGAAATTAAGGCAAAGGATCCGGGTGCAAGTGTAATTATGTGTTCTGCTATGGGTCAGCAGGCAATGGTTATTGAAGCTATTCAGAACGGTGCAAGAGACTTTATTGTTAAGCCGTTTGCAGCAGACCGTATTTTAGAGGCTGTTCGTAAGGTTATAGGTTAAGATTATGCCGGCTACTGCACAGAATTCCATAAAAAGTTTATTTGAATTGCTTGGTCTTATTATTATTTTTATAATTGTACTGGTAGTCTGTTATTATACAACAAAGTTTATTGCCGGCAGACAATTAGTACAAAAGAAAATGGGCAATTTTGAGGTATTGGAAACTTTTGCAATTGCTCAAAATAAGTATCTTCAATTAATTCGTATGGGAAACAAATATGTGGTTATTTCTGTTGCCAAAGATTCCGTAAATTATATTACGGAGCTTGATGAAGAAGAAGTATGCCAAATACAAAAAAGTACATCAGTGTCAGGAAAGAGCTTCAAAGAGGTTCTTTCCGGGCTATATAAAAAAACAGAAGAACAATAACTGTTGTTTTTCTTCTACAACATAATATAGCATAAGAAGTAAAGGTTGATACAATGGACAAAAGGTTTAAGGCAGGAAAAAGCAAATATCTTCGTTTTTTTGCTTTTTTTGCAATACTGTTGATGTTAACCTTTATTTGTGCTGCTCCGGAATATGTATATGCAACAGAATCCGAATCCCAGGGGCTTGATATTAACGCAAGCATTGGTGATTTGGATATTTCTGCGTCTACAGACGACAGTGCAGATGGTTTATCGTCAACATTACAAATTTTAATTTTACTTACCGTAATTTCGCTTGCTCCGTCAATTTTGATTATGGTCACCTCATTTACCAGAATACTTGTGGTGCTTCATTTTGTCAGGGCGGCCAGCGGTTTACAGACAACACCGCCAAATCAGGTAATGATTGGTCTGGCGTAGTTTTTGACGTTGTTTATTATGTCTCCGGTATTTACGGAAGTAAATGAACAGGCAATCAAACCGCTTACTGCAAATGAAATTACGCAGGAAGAGGCTATGGAACGAGGTCTCGAGCCTCTTAGAAATTTTATGTTTAAACAGATACGAAACGAAAGCGATTTGACTTTGTTTTGTAATATTGCCGGAATTGAAGAAGTGGAAACCCTGGATGAAATTCCAACTTATGTTTTAATTCCTGCTTTTATTATCAGTGAATTGAGAATTGCGTTTTATATAGGATTTATTATATATATCCCGTTTATTGTTATTGACATGGTAGTTGCATCAACGCTTATGTCAATGGGTATGATGATGTTACCGCCGACGGTAATTTCAACACCGTTCAAAATTTTGTTGTTTATTGTTGTAGATGGCTGGTCGTTAATTATCGGCGAACTGGTACAGACGTTTTGATGTGGAAGGATTGAACTGCAATGACAGAACAGGTTATAATTGATATCTTTACACAGACCTTGGTATTGATTATTAAGGTTTCTGCGCCTATGCTGTTGGTTTCGCTGGTCGTAGGTCTGATTGTAAGTATTATACAGACTATAACCTCCATTCAGGAACAGACATTAACGTTTGTTCCAAAGCTGCTGGCTATTTTTCTTACTTTGATGCTTGCAGGAAACTGGATATTAACAACATTAAGAGAATTTATCATGGAACTGTTCCAATTCCAAAACTATTTAAACTGAGTGTACGGAAAAGGAAGGGTATTGGATTGGGCTGGTGTAAGATATGTCATTTACAGTAGAAAATCTTGAGTTTTTTCTTGCGATTGCAATGAGAATTACGGGCTTTGTATTTATTGCACCGATTTTTAGTCTCAATAATCTGCCTCAAAGAGCAAAGCTGCTTCTTTCTCTTTCCGTGGCGTTAGTTGCATTTTTTGTTGTTCCGCAGGAAACGTTACAATATAACGGTGTTATCGGTTATGCCGGTCTTATTATCAGCGAAGCTGTTACCGGAATGATTTTAGGATTATTTTGTAATCTGGCCATGTACATATTAAGTTTTGCAGGTCAGATAGCGGACATGGAAATCGGTCTTTCCATGGTAACCCAGTTTGACCCGAATAATAATATTCAGGTGACAATTACCAGCACATTTCTTACCTATGCAATTTTACTGACTATGGTGGCAACAAATCTGCATTTGTATGTTCTCCGGGCAATTATTGATTCTTTTGTGGTAGTACCGGTGGGAAAAGCATTTTTTTCACCAATGATGTATGAAGGTTATCTTGGCTATTTGTTTGATTATATGGTTTTGGCTTTCCGTATTATTTTGCCGGTATTTGCAGCGCTTTTAGTCGTAAATGCAGTATTGGCTGTTTTGGCAAAGGCTGCACCGCAAATGAACATGTTTGTTATCGGTTTCCAGTTGAAGATATTTGTCGGACTTGCAATTTTGACAGTTATGATGTTGTTTTTACCATCTATTTCCGAAATGATTTTTGAACAGATGATGAATTTATTAAAGATGGCGGTTGCGTACCTGGCTCCGTAGCAGGAGGAGTAGAATGGAAGCGTATGATTTAAAAATAAAATATTATTCCATAAATCTGCAGTTTTTTGCTGATAGTGCTGCGGATAAAACAGAAGAACCTACTGCGAAAAAGTTAAGTGATGCCAGAAAAGAAGGTCAGGTTGCAAAAAGCACGGAACTGGTAAACGGTGCCATGCTGTTTATCTTTTTTATCGCGATAAAATTATTTGGCGGTTATCTGGCAAACGGTTTCATGAAAGCGTTTCATAAGAATTATGGCTATATCAGTACATATTCTGTTCATTTTCCTGAAATCGGCCATTTGAGCAGCATGTTTGGCAGTGCAATGCTGGATATTCTGTTGTTATTACTTCCGGTTTTTGCCTTTGCAATTGTGGTTGCCTTTGGCATGAATATTTTTCAGGTAAAGTGGAAAGTAACTTCAAAACCGCTAAAACCAAAATTAAGCAGATTAAACCCGATTAGCGGTTTCAAGAAAATTTTTTCATTAAGCAAATTATTTGAACTGGTAAAATCTGTTGCGAAAATCGGCGTTATTTTTGGTGTTGCTTACTCCACTATTATGGACGAAATTGACACCTTAAAAATATTGTATGATATGGAGCTGTTTTCAGCAGTTGTTTACATATCAAATTTTGTTGTAAATATGGGGATAAAAATCAGTGCTGTTTATATGATTATCGGTATGGCTGATTATTTATACCAAAAATTAAAATTTAAAAAGGACATGAAGATGTCCAAACAGGAAGTAAAAGATGAATATAAGCAGCAGGAAGGTGACCCGCAGGTTAAAGGTAAAATAAAATCCAAAATGAGGGAAACTTCCATGCGTCGTATGATGCAGAAAATGCCGGATGCTGACGTTGTTATTACCAACCCGACGCATTTTGCCTGCGCTATTCAGTATGATAAAGAAAAAGCAGCAGCTCCGGTATTAATAGCCAAAGGTGCTGACCATTTGGCACAGAAATTGAAAGATATTGCCAAAGAACATAATGTTCCGATTGTGGAAAACAAACCTTTGGCAAGAATGCTTTACTATAATGTGGATATTGATGCAGAAATCCCGCAGGAATTATATCAAATGACAGCGGAAGTTCTGGCTTATGTATATCAGTTAAAAAACAAATAGACGATAAAAACTAAGAGACAGAAGGGAGGAATACGGCATGAAGAAATCTGATATGATGATTGGTTTGTATATTCTGGCAGCGATTGTATTCCTCATTATTCCGATTCCGACACAATTACTGGATGTCTTAATGGCATTAAACATTGCAGTATCTTTAATTATCATGTTTAATGCACTGTTTTCCAAGGAAGCCTTGGATATGTCCACCTTCCCGTCTATTTTGCTTTTTACTACCGTGTTCCGTATTTCCCTGAATGTTTCTTCTACAAGAAATATTTTAACAAAGGGTTATGCCGGTGATGTCGTTGCTGCCTTTGGTGAATTTGTAGGCGGTGGTGACATGATTGTCGGTGCCATTGTTTTCATTATTTTACTTTTAGTTCAGTTTATGGTTATCAATAAAGGTTCGGAGCGAGTATCTGAAGTAAGTGCACGATTCACTCTGGATGCTATGCCGGGTAAACAGATGGCCATTGATGCCGACTTAAATACCGGAGCCATTACGGATGCAGAAGCGAAAGAGCGTCGTCAGAAGATTCAGGATGAGGCCAGCTTCTTCGGCGCCATGGACGGTGCTACCAAGTACGTAAAAGGTGATGCAACCGCAGGTTTGTTAATTACTCTTGTAAATATTATCGGCGGTGTACTCATGGGAATTACCCGTCAGGGCCTGGATGCCATGACTGCGTTAGAACGCTATGGTCTTCTTACCATCGGTGACGGTTTGGTATCCCAGATACCATCCCTGCTTACTTCACTTTCCACCGGTATTATTGTTACAAAGGTATCCAAGGAAGCAGACATTGGCGATGTTCTGGTCAGTCAGTTATTTTCCCTTCCGAAGGTACTATATATGGTAGGCGGCTCTATGGCATTTTTAGGTATTTTTACCGGCCTTCCGACACTGGTGTTTGTGGCATACGGTATTGTATTTATCGTGGTTGCCCGCGCAATTCAGAGTAAGATGGAAGTGGCTGCCGTAGAATCCGAAGTGTCCGATGTGGAAAGTTCTGCAGAAGAAATTCGGAAACCGGAAAATGTGGTTTCCTTACTTCAGGTGGATGCTATCGAACTGGAATTTGGTTACGGTATTATTCCGCTGGCAGATGTTAATCAGGGCGGTGACTTGTTAGACAGAGTGGTACTTATCAGGCGACAGATTGCACTGGAATACGGTTGTGTGGTTCCAACCATACGAATGCGAGATAATATCCAATTGAATCCAAACCAGTATATCATAAAAATCAAAGGTATTCAGGTCAGTGAAGGTGAAATCCTGTTTGACCATTATATGGCAATGAATCCTGGACATGTGGAAGAAGAGGTTACCGGCATCCCTACTTTTGAGCCGTCCTTCCATCTGCCGGCATTGTGGATTACGGAAAGCCAGAGAGAACGTGCAGAATCTTTCGGTTATACGGTTGTTGACCCGCCGTCCATTATTGCCACACATATTACCGAAGTGATTAAGGAACATCTGGATGAACTCTTAACCAGACAGGATGTACAGAATCTTGTTAATAACATCCAGGAGAAAAACGGTACACTTGTTACAGAACTTATTCCGAAGCTTCTTGGTGTCGGCGAGGTGCAAAAGGTATTGCAGAACATGTTGCGTGAAGGTATTTCCATCAGGGATCTTGTTACAATTTTTGAAACCCTGGCAGATTATGCCCCAACCACAAGGGATACAGATGTACTTACCGAATATGTAAGACAAAGTCCAAGTATCAAACGTTTTATTTCAAATAAATATTTTCCGGTTAATTTAACGACCAGCGTTGTTACACTGGACCCAAAGATTGAGCAGGATATTATGGCGTCTGTTAAACAGACAGAACAGGGTTCTTACATTGCCATGGACCCGGAAAAAAACCAGTTAATCATGCGTTCTGTGAAAGAAGAAATAGAAAAACTGGAAAACCTCGGAAGCAATCCTATTATAATTACTTCTCCGATTGTGAGAATGTATTTTAAACGGATGACCAGAGACTATTTTAAGGATTTAATCGTAATCTCTTATAATGAGATTGAGTCTAATGTAGAATTACAATCAGTAGGGATGGTGACAATATAGTATGTTGATTAAAAAGTTTCAGGGAGCGACCGAACAGGAAGCCCTTCAGCTGGCTAAGCAGGAACTGGGAAAGGATGTAATCATTACCCATATTAAATCCATAAAACCAAAGGGAATCTACCGTTTGTTTAAAAAGCCTTTGGTTGAAATTACTGCGGCTGTAGATGAAGAACGGATTTATGAAAAGAAAAATAGTTTCCAGCATATTGCGGAAGAAATAAAGAAAAATCCATATGAATTCCGGGTAAAAGAAGAGGAAAAGTCATCTGCAATTGAACAGAAATTGGACAGTCTCCAAATTATGTTAGAGAAGCAGATGCGCGAACAACAATCTACAACTGTAGAAAAAGACAAAGAAGAGCCGGCTGCAGAAGAAATGACAGCTGCAATGGCCTGCGTACAGATGATTTATAATCAGCTGATTGCCAACGAGGTAGAAGAGGTTTATGCCAATAAGGTAATCGCGGAAATTGAACAGTCTTTAAAGCCGGATGCTACTGTAGATAATATTTTGTCCACCATTTATCAAAAAATCGTTTTAAAGCTTGGTGAAACAAAAGAATTGGAGTTTGAAGAAGGAAAAACGAAGTATGTGTTTTTCATTGGACCGACCGGTGTCGGTAAAACAACTACCATCGCTAAACTGGCATCCAGCCTGAAGCTCGGAAAAAAAGCAAAAGTTGCATTATTTACTGCAGATACTTACCGTATTGCTGCGGTAGACCAGTTGCGCTCTTATGCAACCATTTTAGGAATACCGTTACGGGTTATTTATTCGGAATCTGAAATCAAAGATGCGGTGGAAGAATATAAGGACTATGATATCGTATTAATTGATACGGCAGGACGTTCCCATAAAAACAGGGAGCAGAGAGATGACATTGAAAAATTATTGCTTTCCGTACCGGAAGAATGCCGTGAAATTTATCTTGTTTTAAGTGCTACAACAAAATACAGGGATTTAGTGAAGATTACGGAAACCTATTCTTCCATAGCAAAATACAATTTGATTTTTACAAAATTAGACGAAACTGCAGGCATCGGAAACATTTTTAATATTAAAATGTTAACCGGAGCCCCATTGTCATATACAACATTCGGACAAAGTGTACCGGATGATATTTCCAAAATCAATCCTCAGGCAGTTGCCAAGCAGTTGTTGGGAGGTGGTCAGTAATGGATCAGGCAGAACAGCTTAGAAAAATGGTACAGCAGACTGATTCCAAACCGAAAGCAAGAGTAATTACCGTTACCAGCGGAAAGGGCGGTGTCGGTAAAACCAGCATTTCCATTAATCTTGCAATTCAACTGACCAGGCTCGGTAAGCGGGTTGTAGTATTTGATGCGGATTTTGGTTTAGCAAATATTGAAGTTATGCTTGGAGTGCGTCCACAGTATAATTTGGCAGATATGATGTTCCGCGGAAAAGATTTAACGGATATTATTACCCAGGGAGAAGAAGGAATCAGCTTTATTTCCGGCGGTTCCGGAATACAGGAACTTGCTTCCATGAATAGGGAGCAGGTAATGTATTTAACCAGCCGTCTGATTGCGTTGGATAAATTTGCAGATGTAATTATTGTAGATACCGGAGCCGGTATTTCCGATAGTGTTTTGGAATTCGTATTGGCGAGTACGGAAGTGCTTCTTGTGGCAACACCGGAACCGACATCAATTACGGATGCTTATGCTTTATTAAAAGCGTTAAACAGAAAAGAGGAGTTCGTAAAAGAAGACACCTCTATAAAAATGATTTCTAACCGTGTGACCTCTGTGGCGGAAGGTCAGAGTTTATACGAAAAAATGAGTGTTGTATCGGATAAATTTTTAAACATTCCGATAACTTATCTTGGTTCTGTTCCTATGGATGAACAGATTTCCAAGGCGGTTATGCGCCAAAAGCCGGTATCTGTTATCAATCCGGATGCTCCTTCGTCCAAAGCAATTAAGCAGATAGCAGAAACCTTGCTTGATTTGGAGGCGGAGGAAACTTCCGACAAACGCGGAATGTTTCAACTGTTTTCCAATCTGATTCGAAACAGAATGACGAAAAAATAAGTGATTCAAAGGAAGAAGTTTACCAATGGCAAATGATATAATCCAAATCGGAAACAAAATCGAAATGCGTCCGGTAGAAAAATATGCTTTTTTAGTGGGAAAGACGGAGCAGGAAGTATATGTCAGCCAGTTTTTACAATGGGTGGATGTGAATGTCGTATCAATTGCTGTTCCGACTTTTAAGGGACATTTGGTTCCGCTTCGCATTGACGATATATATGAGATGCAGTTTTTTACAAAAGGTGGTTTATATCGTTGCTGCGGTAAAATTTTGAAACGTACCAAAACGTCCAATAATCTTGCGGTTGCAGAAGTAAAATTTGTTACTGCATTGGAAAAATTCCAACGACGCCAGTATTATCGTATGAATTGTATTATGCCGATGATGTATTCGGTACTCACGGATGTTCAAAAGGAACTATACCGTGAAAAAAAACGTTGCTTATCTTTGGAACAGAAACTGAATATTGAGAAAAAACTGGAAAGTCAGGAAATGGTATTTCAAAAAGCCACAGTGTTGGATATCAGTGGCGGAGGAATGCGGTTTAATTCTTTTATACAACAGGAAAGCGGAGATATTTTATTATTACAGCCTGCACTTCCCGAGACGGTACGAAAAAAGGTTCCGTTTTTATTTGGCAGGATAATTTCCAGCCGCAGGATTCCGAATAAGGAGCCTCTTGCTTTTGACAACCGTGTGGAATTTGTAGAAATATCCTCTGTAGAACAGGAACAGATTATTACTTATATTTTTAAAGAAGAACGAGACAAACGGAAACGTGAATCCGATTTAAAATAAAGGGAGGATTACCATGGAGAAGAAAAACATTTTGATAGTTGATGACTCTGCACTTATGAGAAGGGTTGAGTCTGATATAATTAAATCAGATGAACGGTTTGATGTGACGGATATTGCGACCAACGGCCTGGAAGCATTTGATTTGGTGACAAGAAACACTAAAAAATATGATGCGGTTGTTCTTGACATCAACATGCCTAAGATGAACGGTATCGAATTTTTAGAGGCATTGGAAAAGCAGAAAATAAAGCAGAAAATCATCATCGTAAGTACTCTTGCAAAAGATGGTGCGGCTGAAACTATACGCGCATTGGAACTTGGGGCATTTGACTATGTAACAAAGCCTGACAGTTTTGTTGATGCCATGAGTGATGCTTTCAAAGGAAAATTATTGCAGTGTCTGCAGTATGCCACTTCTCTGACTGAAGATAAAGCCATTGATTTAATCAAGAGTACTCCGAGTGTGGAAGTTAAAAAAACAGAGGAAAAAGCACCCGGCAGACCATCGGTTCCGGTGGCACCGGCTCCGAAATCTTCGACAGGAGTTGTTTCTCCGATGAATCCAAGAGCAATTCTTTCTGAAACATTTGCTCCTAGAAAACCGCATAAAACGGTTAACGGCGCAAATGCAAAGAGACTGGTTGCGATAGCATCTTCCACGGGAGGACCAAAGGCACTGCAGCAGGTTATCAGTAAGCTGCCGAAAAACATCAATGCACCGATACTTATTGTCCAGCACATGTCGGAAGGTTTTACCAAATCCCTTGCCGCACGTTTAAATGAGCTGAGTGAAGTAAAGGTAGTAGAAGCAACGGGAGGCGAACGCTTAGAAAAAGGAATCGTGTATCTTGCCAAAGGCGGAAGCCAGATGCGCGTAGTTAAAAAAGGCAGTGAATACGTCATTGATATTAATACACAGGAACCGGCAAGAAACGGTTTAAAACCGTGTGCGGATATCATGATGGAATCCCTTGCTAATCTGGTATTTGATGATATTACCTGTGTGGTTCTTACAGGTATGGGTGGTGACGGCACCATGGGAATCCGTCAATTAAATGAAGCGTCCAATATTTATGTTATCGGTCAGGATGAAGCAACATCCACTGTATACGGTATGCCAAAGGTAGTTTATGAGGCTGGTCTTACAGATGTTGTTCTTCCTCTCGGACAGATAGCAGAAGAAATAACAAAGAATGTGGGGGTACAGTAAAATGGATGTCAGCCAGTATCTTGAAATTTTCATCGACGAAACAAAAGAACATTTACAGAGTCTGAACGAACAGCTTTTGATTCTGGAAAAAGAGCCGGAAAATGAAAATACCATCAATGAAATTTTCCGTGCAGCCCATACCTTAAAAGGTATGTCCGGTACTATGGGTTACAAGAGAATGCAGAATCTTACCCATAACATGGAAAATATTTTTTCCGAAATCAGAAACGGTAAGATGTCTGTTACCGCAACTATCGTTGACCTTTTGTTTAAGGGTCTTGATGCATTAGAAAACTATCTTTCCAACATTTCCTCAACCGGTGATGAAGGAACAGAAGAATATACAGAAATTATTTCCCAGTTAGATGTCTGCTTAAAGCAGGGCCTTGGTGAAATGCCGGCTGCTGCGCCTGCTGCCAATGCCGCTGCTGCCGTTGCAGTAGAAGTAAAGGCGGAAGAAACAGCAAGTGCATCTGATAAAGAAAAATACAGAGCATTTAAGTACGCTGATCATGAAAAGCATGCCATGAATGAAGCAATTGCAACCGGTCAGCATGCATACGGAATCACTGTATATATCCAGGAAACCTGTTTATTAAAGGCAGCCAGAGCATTCCTTGTATTTAAGACATTAGAAGGCCTTGGTACTGTTATTAAGTCCGAACCGGCAGTTCAGGATATTGAAGACGAAAGATTCGACTTTGATTTTTCCATGGTTCTTATTACCAAGGAAAGTCTTGAATCAGTAAAAAAAGCAATCATGTCTGTTTCTGAAGTAGATTCCGTTTACTTATCCGAAATTAAGGCAGAAGAAGTTGCGATGCCGAAGGAAGTCGTTGTTGAACAAAAAACAGAAACCACCGGCAATGCAGCTGCGGCTCAGGCGGTTCAGGCAGCTCCTGAAAAGAAGCAGACTACTCAGACAAGTAAGCCTGTAGTAAACCGTTCCGTACGTGTTGATATTGAAAAACTGGATGATTTAATGAATCTGGTTAGTGAGCTTATCATCGCAAAGAACGGTCTGGTTTCCATCAATAATGCAGATGATGCAACAAAGCAGAACAACAGCGGCTTCAATGAGCAAATCGAATATCTGGAAAGAATTACAACCAACTTACATACCTCTGTTATGAAGGTTCGAATGGTTCCGTTAGAGAGTGTTGTTAACCGTTTCCCAAGAATGATCCGCGACTTAAGCAAGAAGCTGGATAAGAAGATGGAACTGTATATCAGCGGTGAAGACACAGAATTAGACCGTACCGTTATTGATGAAATCGGCGATCCGTTACTTCATTTACTTCGTAATGCAGCTGACCACGGTTTGGAATCCAACGAGGAAAGAGCAGCTCTCGGCAAGCCGGAAACCGGATCCATTATTTTAAATGCATTCCAGGAAGGTAACAATGTTGTTATCGAAGTAAAGGATGATGGTAAGGGTATCGACGCTGAGAAGATTAAAGCTAAGGCTATTGCAAAGGGAACCATTACTGCTGAGCAGGGCGAGGCAATGACCGATAAAGAAATTATCGATTTGTTATTCCGTCCAAGCTTTTCTACAGCAGAAAAGATTTCCGATGTATCCGGACGTGGTGTAGGCCTTGATGTTGTTAAAACTAAAATTGAAAGTCTTGGCGGTGACGTAGAGGTTCGTACTACGTTAGGTCAGGGAAGTAACTTCATTATCCGCCTGCCGTTAACACTGGCTATTATCCAGTCCCTCATGGTAGAACTGGGAAGTGAAAAATATGCAATTCCTCTTGGAAGCATTCAGACCATCGAAGATGTTCCTGTATCTGATGTTAAGTACGTTCAGACTAAGGAAGTTATCAATCTCCGTGGTACGGTTATTCCATTAATCCGTCTTAACGAGGTTCTTGATGTTGAATCTTCTAAGGCCCAGGATGAAAACTTAACCGTTGTTATCGTAACTAAGGGCGATAAGCTTGCCGGCTTTGTTGTTGACAATTTAATCGGTCAGCAGGAAATCGTTATTAAGTCTATCGGTAAGTACATCAACAACAGCAAGATGATCAGTGGTGCTACCATCCTTGGCGATGGCGAAGTTGCCTTAATTCTTGACGTAAACACTTTAGTTTAGGAGGTAGATGATTATGGCAGAAAATGTATCCACAATGGATTCTAAGCAGTATATTGTTGTAGAGCTTGGAAATGAGCAGTATGGAATTGACATCCAGTATATCGATAACATCGTAAGAATGCAGAGAATAACCAGAGTGCC
>JAZSFC010000042.1:0-52105 GCA_045531955.1 Lachnospiraceae bacterium
CTTGGGGGTGTAAGTACTGTAAAATATAAGGGAAGCAGATGTGGCGAAGAAGTAACGCGGTCGCGGATGCGTGATTGACTTTGTGCAATGGGGTAACTGCGGCGATTTCGTGGGTGCAATTCCCACCATCTGTTTTGATGAAGATGCTCTAATAGGATTATGAAAGAGGGGGAAGACTTTATGGAACATTGGAGGTATTTCAATAACCAAAATGATATAGAAGAGTTTATGAAGGTGACCATGGGAATGCATGACGCTTACATGGTAGGTCTTGGTTATGTGTCTGGAAATTGGGAAGATGAACGGATGACCCATTTTGGAGGTTCTAAAAGTAAAAATTTGCGTGTGATATTTGGAAGCCCGTGGATTGACGGTAAAATTGAGATGATTTTTGAGACAGTGTGTAGATTTAATATAGCGGGGTGGCAGGAATGGTATTCTGATGAAATGTTTGAATGTCTGATTGGTATAGAAAAGTTAAAAGCTACGTCAGATGAAACATATATATATTGGACAGATGGGGGAAGTCCAAGAGCATGCTCGAAAGAGGACTTACTTACAGAGCCTTTTAATACATATATAGTATCAAGGCGTGCAAGGTGGAGAATAATTAAACAGAATTATAAATGCCCATGCTGTGGTTATTATACTTTTGAACATCCGCCGATGGGAGAGTTTAATAATTGTCCGGTTTGTTGTTGGCTAGACGATACACAATGTTTAAATGACTTGGACTATGTAAGCGAAGGTCTTGGGATAAGTCTGAGACAAGCAAGGAAAAATTTTTATGTAATGAGAGCTTGTAAAGATGAGTTTGCATCTGAAGTAAGACCGCCAAAGGAAACGGAGTTGGACGGAATTAATTGGTTTTACGGAGGAGAAATAAATGGGAAAATATGAATGTCCTTGTTGCGGTTTTCTGACTTTTGAGAATAAACCGGACGGTAATTATGATATTTGTCCGGTTTGTTTTTGGGAAGATGATCCGAGTGCTTACGTAGATTTCGATGAGGAATGTTGCTGCAATGGTGTGAGTTTAAACCAAGCTAAGAGAAACTTTCTTGAGTTTGGTGCCTGTCATAAGGATATGGTTGTTTATGTTAAGAAACAAATATAGATGAAGTATTGTAAGGTTTTGAATTTTACGGAGGAACATTTATGAAGGTAATGGAGTACTATTTAATGCCTGAATCAGGGTATGTAGGAACGTTTGACAGAAAAGAAGGTCATTATATGATAAAGACAGGTACTATTGCGGATATGATACATGATAGCACAATGTTATGGGGATATGATTACGATCATCGAATTCCTTCGTTTTGTGAATTAAACGAAATATTGAAAGAAGGACAATATCAAAGGTTAGTTGAATGGGATCCTATTGAGATAAATATAGAAGAATACGATGAGATTGTTCAGAGCCTCTTGACAGTTCCGATGTCAAAACCATACAGGATTTAAAGTTGAGATGCGTTAGGTGTATTGTCTTATCTAAGTTGGCAAGAAAAAGCAATAATCGAGAAATGGATTCCCCAATTTGCAACACTGATAGAAAGTGTTGATTATAAAGATGTCGAGAGGTATAGGATGCTTATTGCCAAGTGCAATAATGCCGGATTTCGAGAGATATTGGAAGGAAGGTTTAATAATTATTTGAATAATTAAAATTTTGGGTGCCTCCACCCAAAGTCACCCCCAAATCCCTCTTTCATTCGGAAAATAAGTGTGATAATATTAAACTCGGAAAGGAGTTTCTGATATGTCGATTATTCGCGATCACAACATTACATTATATGGGAAGAATGATGTGGTTTTAAAACCGCTTACGGATGAACATTTGCCGATGCTTTATCAATGGAACTCCGATATTGAGGTTTTGTATTGGAGTGAAGGTGACGATGTCGTTGAACCCTATGATAAAGCGACTGTTGATTTGATATACGGAAGTGTTTCTCAAAATGCTTTTTGCTTTTTGATTGAAAAGGAAAATATTCCGGTTGGGGAGTGCTGGCTTCAAAAGATGAATATAAGTTCAATCTCTGATAGATATCCAAAAGAAGTCGATATCAGACGTATTGATTATTGTATTGGTGCTAAAGAATACTGGGGAAAAGGTATTGGGACAGAATGCTAACAAATGCTAGTGGAATTTGCTTTTGACGGACAGAATACAGACATACTGTACATTATGCCATATGACTATAATATCAGGAGTATTCGCATGATAGAGAGAGCCGGTTTCCAACTGGAAGAGAAAAAGCCGGTACCGGATAGCAAAAAGGCGAAGTATGAGTTGCTGTATAAAATGACAAGGGATGAGTACAAAAAGATTGAGGAGCAGCAAGGTGTTTAAGAATTTTCTATGAGCACATTTTGTCACTTTTTGAAACGTTTTTGTCATGTTTTGAAGACCAAATGAAGACTTCTTGTACCTTTCTTTTTGTAAAAAACTATGCTATACTTATACTCGTCAGTAGTAGACGAGTCACAACTGAATATGATTTTTTGTAAAGCCGAACCGGTTCTGATTTGTTAGTTGGAATTGCTTCGGCTTTTTGAGTTGTCATCAAACGACAAGGTGGTGGCAATTCAAATCCGCAAATGTTTTGTTTGCGGAAGCATTAAAATTGTCGTTAGCTATCGTTGAGATAGTGGCGCCTTTTTTTATGCCCCGGAGTGCAGAGGATGGGAATTCTTTGCCGGGGTTAAGGGGCGGCCCCTTATCGGCTCAAGGGCGGAAGCCCTGGCCAGTGAATTGTCGTTGCGACAATTCACTGGGTATTACTTGTCGTAAACGCAAGGTGATGCAGCTACGCTGCGGATGCCGGCGAGTTCAAAAAAGGAGGAAAAACGAATGAGAGCTTCCAGACATAACGGAAGAAAAGGAAAGAACGGCGTGTATGATGTGAAGCACAATGACCGGGAATTTAATGTGGAGCATAGTGAACACATTGATGCGGAACGGGCGAAGCAAAATGTGTATTGGGACTGCTATCAGGGCTACAGTTTTGGCGAAAGTAACAGAGAGGTGCGGAGAAGTTTTACGCAGATTGAGTCGGAATATTATTACGACCGTTACTGGGAACATGTGCAGGAGCAGAACCGGCGGAACGAAGAGGCAAGACATGGGGAACGGAATCGTTCCGTGGGGGATTTGTTGAAGAATAGCAAGACCTGTCCGGAGGAAAGTTTGCTTCAACTGGGGAATATTGACCGGTCGGTGCCGGCATCGGTTTTGGCAAAAGTGGTGGCAGAGTTCTTTGAGGAATTTGAGCGGCGATACGGTTCGCACGTGCATATTTTGGACTGGGCGCTTCATCTGGACGAGGGGACGCCCCACGTTCATGAGCGGCATGTGTTTGATGCAAAGAACCGGTATGGCGAGCTTTGTCCCCAACAGGAAAAGGCACTGGAGGAGCTGGGCTTTGAATTGCCGGACCCGACAAAGAAGAAGGGAAAGTACAACAACCGGAAGATGAGCTTTGATGCGGAGTGTCGGAGGTTGTTTTTGGAGATTGCGCAGCGAAACGGTGTGCAGGTAGAGTGCGAACCGATTTACGGCGGAGCCACGTATTTAGAAAAGCAGGACTTTATTATCGAGAATCAGAAGCGACGTTTGGAGGAAAAGCAGGCGGAGCTTCAGGAGATTACCATGAAGGTGGCTGACATGGAAAGTTTTGTGGAAGAGATTGCGGAGGACGCCTATGAGAAGGCATGTGAAACGGTGACAGAGGATGTGGTGGAGCAGACAGGACAGGAAAATTTGAAGGAACTGCAAAAGTACAAGCAATGGATCACCGCAGAGGAACGGAAGCTGCCGAAGGAAGTGAGAAGCCTGGTGGGGCGATGCATGGACACCTTGGAGAAGCGGTTCCGGGATGTGGCAGGGCAGATGGTTCGTCGGGTGAAGGAGGCGTTGCAGAATCCGAAGCGCAAGGAAGCGGCAAAGGAAGAAATTAAGCAACAGGCAAGGATTTCTGTCAAAGAGAAGCTTGCAAAGCTCCGGAAAGAGACCGATGCACAGAAGTCCGAGAAAAGAACCGGTCAGAGAAAAAAGAGAGAGGAAGAGTTGACATAAGGGGCTTTATAATGACAAAAGAAGTCCGGTCTATCCTCGGAAAAAGCCTCATAGTATTGAAACAGAAGGACAAGCGACAGAAGGAGGTGGCGTTTCCGCTTGAAGAAAACAAAATTGAATTATCGATTCCATAATCCGAATTCGGCGGAAGACACCGCTGACTTCTTATGTAAGCTCTTGATTGAAGCAAACCGCGGAAAAGTGGAGCGGGCGATGGAGCGAGTTGCGTTGCAGGATGCGGAGAGTGATGCGTACATAGAACCGGAACAGGAGAAGGAAGAAAAGAAGCGTGTAGGATGAAGTGAGTGAGGCGAAGGCCTTGCTTTTTTTGTTATAAAATGAGTAGAAATGCAAGTTGGAAATAATACACACACGAACAAAAACGAAACGGAAAATCAAAAAAACGAAACGATTTTCAAAAAAACGAAACGGAAAATCAAAAAACGAAACGATTTTACTTGAAAATAAAACGGGAATGTGATATGATATGTATGAGAGGTAAAGAAGGAGGTTTCATATGTATTATTCGGAAATTGGTAGAATTATTGAAGCTGGGTTAGAAAGAGATAGAGATAAGGTGGCTAGTTTTGCAAAATTGTTGGCAAAAAAAATGGCTGACGACGGAGAAGAAAAGGGAAGCAAAAGGATAGGAGATATATTGGAGAGGAAAAGTGGTAATAAAGCAGTCACAGATTCGCTCATAGCTCCTCCGCCAGTTGACCAAGAAAGTAGGATGCACATTGTTGAGATAGAATATCATCCGATAGTAAATGATTTGATCTTGTCTAATTCTGTTGAAGCCAAATTAAAGGATTTCATGGATACAGTTAAAAATAAGGATAAAATGGATCAAATAGGATTGGAATTTAATATGTCCCTTTTATTATATGGATATCCAGGCTGTGGAAAGACTAGTGCTGCTAAATATATTGCAGTACAACTGGGATTACCATTGGTTGTAGCGAGATTGGATACGTTGATATCGTCATTACTTGGTAACACTGCAAAAAATATTCATAAAATATTTGAATTTGCAAAAAAGCAACCTTGTGTACTGTTTTTAGATGAATTCGATGCAATTGCAAAAGCAAGGGATGACCAGCATGAATTAGGAGAATTAAAGAGAGTTGTGAATAGCTTGCTTCAAAATATGGATGAATATTGTCAAAATGGTATTTTAATTGCTGCAACAAATCATCATGAATTGTTGGATAGTGCTATCTGGAGAAGATTCCAAACCGTTATCGAGATGCCTAAACCAGGGGTAGCAGAGATAGAGAAGATGATAAACAATTTACCTGACTTTATTGATGTCAGTCAAATAAAGCCTGGTCAATGGAAAAAAGTATATGATACATTGCTTGGATTGTCCTATTCGGATATAAAAAACATTCTGAATAATATGGTAAAAAAGTTAGTGTTGAAAGACGAACATACAGCGAAGTTTACAGATATTCTTGTTGAGGCCTATTTGTTTCGGAAACATGGAAACTATACTATGGAGCAGTTGGTGCAATATATGGTAGAGCAGGGAGTATCACAAAAACAAGCGGCATTATATTTTGATGTATCGACTAGACAGATTAAGAATTGTTTGGAAAGGAGTGAATAAGGTTGACAGAAAAGTATTTACCAATAAAAATTTTTGAAAAGAGAAAAGATTACGACGACAGAAGTACGGAGGGCGGAGGAGATAACCGAGAGGGTAGTTGGGTTCTTCATGGAGATGAGCTGTATTCTCGTGCGCATTATTTAAATGAAAATGTTAGAAAGGTGCAAGATTCATTTAAGAATTGGAGAGGAAAGAATCGTACACTTCCTATGATTATTTCCACAACTGTTATTGAACAAGCAATTGCAAAAACACATAGAGGGAGAATTGTTAACTTACTCGAGAATGATGGAAGAGACAATGTAATAGGTGTTTTTGGCGACAGACAGATATTGTCTATGGTTACAGAGGAAAAGGTGTTAGAAACGATTTGTGAAGCTTTTGCAAGGCAAGAGGACGAAGCTGTGTTAATATCTTCAATATCCGATATTGGCGTGTTTTCTCCATTTGTCGAGCCATTCGAGAAAGAGAATACAGTCTATAGAGTTAGACTTTGCAACTATAATGATTTTGACTTAAATAATCACGCAAAATATCTATTTGAGCAAGCCTGTGAAAAGTCAGGGATTCAAATTGATGCTAAAGTACGCTTTACCTCTGATATGACAATTTACAGAGTGACTTTAGACAGTGCAGAACAACTAAATGCCATGGGTGAGTTTGAATGTGTATATTCGGCAGAGAAAACGTATCCGATACTTGCTACAATGGATTTTCTTGAAGCAGAAACAACTGTAGTAGTAAAACAACCGGAAGAGATGGAGGAATATCCTATTGTTGGGGTGTTGGATACAGGTATAGCGGATATTTCATACTTAAAGCCATGGAAAGAAACAGAAGAACATGTAAACTATTTGCCAGAATATCAAGACAATGCACACGGCACATTTGTTGCGGGAATTATTGAATATGGTGATGAGTTAAACGGCACAAAAATATCCTCTTTGAGTGGGGTGAAATTGTTTAATGCGGTTGTTCATCCGGGAAATACTATGTCAATTTATCCTGAAACGTTGATTGATAATGTGAGAGAAGCAATTGAAAGAAACCCAGAGATAAAGATCTGGAATTTATCTTTAGGAACAATGATGGAAAGCGAGTTGGATGAATTTTCAGAGTTTGGTATGGCGCTTGACAATATTCAGGACGAAAATAATGTTTTGATAATAAAGTCAGCTGGGAATTGCACTAATTTTGCAAAAGGCCTGCCTAAAAGTAGAATAAGTAAAACAGCGGATTCAATACGTTCGTTGGTTGTTGGTTCAATTGCTGAGACGCAGGAAGAAAATGACTATGCGGAACCTAATATGCCATCTCCGTTTACACGAATTGGCCCAGGACCAGCAAGCATTATTAAACCGGATTTGGTGTTCTATGGAGGTAATGCGGGAATTGATAACGGTAAGATTGTTATTAATGGAGTTCCTTCGTTTGGGGTAGATGGAAGTATATGCAAAAATGTTGGAACAAGTTTTTCTACTCCGAGAGTGTCAAGGATTGCAGCAGAATTAGCATTTATGATGCATGAAGACTTTGATGCATTGCTTATCAAAGCACTAATGATTCATTATGCAAAATATCCTACGGATATTAAAATGAAAATGACTGACAAAGTGGCTCAAATGGGGTTTGGAATGCCAGTAGGTGCAAGTGAGATACTTTACAATTCTCCTGATGAAATCACATTGATTTTAAGAGATACTTTGGAAAAAGGAAGTTTTATTGAAATGTTTGACTTTCCGTATCCAACAAGTTTGGTAGATGAAAATGGATTTTTCCGCGGACAGATTATTCTTACCTTGGTAAACAAGTCGTGGGTAGATGAAAAGCAAGCTGGTGAATATTGTCAATCTAATATTGATGTGTTTTTTGGAACATATGAGACTGAAAAAGAGCGAGATGTTACGAAGCCGACTATAAAGAATCCAAGAGGGGTTGATGCTAATCAAAATCTATTAGCAGATAGTTTATATAGTGCAAGTGCAAAAGGTGTTCATCCGATAACTGGATTTGAAAGAGAATGCACACTGGTTAAGTATGGTAAGAAATTCCATCCGGTCAAAAAATATGCAATTGATTTGGCGGATATGACACCATCGAATCGCGATAAATATTTGCCATCGAATCGGAAGTGGTATTTGAAGATAGAAGGTTTATATCGTGATTTTATTGAGAAAGAAGCTATTAAGAAAGATTTTCAGTTGAGTCAAGAATATTGTATGATTTTAACTATTCGAGACCCAGAACGTACAGCCCCTGTATATGATGAAGTCACACAGCAACTTACAACACGTAATTTTGTTCACCATGATGTGAGAGTAAGAAATGTAGTTCGTGTAATCAATGAATAAAGTATATTTATAGCTTGGTTAATCAAGCGTTAAATAGAAAGAGCGGTATTGCTCTGGCAAGCAATACCGCAACATCGGATACGCAGTTGGTATTCCGAATCTTGATAGATCAAATAGATTATAGCAAAGGTTATCTTCTATTTCAAGATACAATTTCCAACTGAGAAAGGAAGGAAGTGTAGATGGCAACAAATAAACCACTAGGAGATAATGCAAGGGTAGGCGCTGTTAAAGGGAGATCGCAGACATATAATCCTATGACTGGATTGTGGACGAAACGTGATACACAAACAGGAAGATTTATGGATGTAAAAACATCTAGCAATACACCGTTTAAAGGTGTGAGAAAAGAAAAATAAGCAAGAGATTTGGGGATGGATTATTGCCATCCCCAAAAATACTAAAGAAAGGTGATAGTATGAAGATTGTTGATGGATTTTTTTCATGGATTCTTCACATTCAATTTTTATTAGAAAAAGTTGAAGAGTGGTATATGCCTAAACGTAAATATATATCGTGGGTATATATTGTAACTTCTGTAATCGGAGTGGTTTTGATTCTATGCAAGCAAGTGATGTTGGGAGGAATTGCGTTTGTTTCAGGGGTATTGGTTATTGGATTTGATAATATTGTTGGATGGAAACATTCAGTAAGAAGATGGATTAGAATATCCGTTATATACAATGTGTTTTTTTCAATGATATTATCAGGGATACTACAAAGGGTGGTAAATGGCGCCCTTGTCAATACGGTATTTGTTGTAATATACCTGTTAGTTTGGGCTTTTTTGTCATTAATATCGAACAGCAAGGTGGCAATGTTAGTAAATGAGATTGTATCTGGCGTGGCAGCAACTATATTTACGATAGGTACCTACCTTGTGAGTATAGCATTGAAAAATATGCCTCCTTCAAATGAGTATCTATTATACTTTCCTACAGATGAAGCATTTGAATTGGCATTGGCGCATAGGGACACTTTGGCATGGAAGTTTGTAGGGATAACAGTATTGGAAGTATTGGAGACTTCTTTTTTGTCTTGGCTTCCGGTTATTGGGGTGACAGCCTTATGTATTATTATGGTAAAATTAAAGGTATATTGGCTGGAGAAAAACGCGATTTTTGAACCAGAGACAGAAATCGGATATAGTGAAGATGCTGCGAACGTATAATGAGAATACGATACACTAAGAATAGCGTAGAACTAATTCGTTTAGAGATGGATGAATTGTTTCTGCGCTATTTACTTTTGTCAAAATAACAGGTATAATAATAGTCGTAACAGAACGTCATGCATCTAACAGAAAGGCGCACCCATGAACATTGCAGCTTATTGCCGAGTTTCCACCGATAAAGAAGACCAGCTTAACAGCTTAGAAGCACAGAAGGAGTTTTTTACCGAGTATACCAAGCGTACCGGGGACGACCTTATTAAATTATATGCGGATGAGGGCATTTCCGGAACTAAAATTAAGAATCGTAAGGAATTTTTGCGCATGCTTGCGGATGCAGAGCATGGCTTATTTGATATGGTCGTGGTAAAGGATATCTCCCGGTTTGCGAGAAATACTGTAGATTTGTTGCAGAGTGTCCGGAAGTTAAAGGCACTGGGGATTGAGACGCAGTTTTTGACTGCAAATATGACCAGTATGGGAAACAGCGAGTTTGTGTTGACGATTTTCGGTGCGTTGGCCCAGGAGGAAAGTGCCAATACTTCCAAGCGTGTGAAGTTCGGTAAGAAGATGAATGCGGAGAAGGGCCGGGTTCCGAATATTGTTTACGGGTATGACAAGACCATCGGGGATTATTTTAATCTGTCTGTCAATGAGGAAGAGGCAAAGGTGGTTCGGCAGATATACAAGTGGTACACTGAGGAAGGGTATGGTGCCGCCAAGATTGCCAATATGTTAAACGAGCGCGGTTGTAAGACGAAGCGTGGCTGCAATTGGAGCCAGAATGCCGTGTGCCGTATTCTGACCAATGAGATATACACCGGAAAGATTATCAACGGCAAGGAAGAGGTGGCGGATTTTCTCACCGGACAGAGGAAAGAGAAGGACGAGTCGGAGTGGATGGTGGTAGTGCGTCCGGAACTTCGTATGATTGAGGACGAGGTGTTTGACAGGGCGCAGGAGATCTTAAAGGGGCGTCACACCTCCTTTCACATGACCCATGAGCGGCAGAGCAATAAGCACTTGTTTTCGACATTGATTAAGTGTAAGGATTGCGGATGGTCCTTCCGGAGAACGGTCCGCCAGTACAAGAATACTTATGTGCGCTGGGTTTGTTCCGGCCACAACGGACGCGGTGCGGACAGCTGCCCGAATGCTGTGACGGTGGATGAAGAAGAACTGATTCAGGCACTGCAGGAGTATTTTACGGATGTTTTGAGCAAGAAGAAAAAGGTTATTGACTACGTGGTGAAAGAGTTTCAACGTGTCTATAAGGCAAAGGATGAAAATCTGGAGTATGAGAAGGAACTGACTGCGGAGCTGAACCGGTTGAGGAAAGCTCGTGAGAAATACATGGATATGTACACCGATGATTTGATTTCCAGAGAGGAACTGAATGAGAAAATCGGTGGTATGCGGAAAGAAATCGAGCGTTTGGAGAATGAACTGAAAATGGTGTCCTACCATCTGACGAAGGGTGAGCAGTTGGAAGCGATTCTTAGCAGTACCTTTAAGACTATGGAGGATGTTACGGATGTGCATGAGATGACCAACATGCAGTTAAAGCGCCTCATTAAGAAGATTGAAGTGGACAAGGATGGTAATGTGGACATTTATCTGCGTCTGATTGGGGAACTGGGATTGGATGAAACGGTACTGATTGATGCAGAGGATGAGGTTGCTACCGGTGCGGAGAATGCCGTTCCATTTGGTAACGACCATACATAAGGACGTAGCGGAACGTCTCTTGAAAATCAATCCTGCCCTGGCGGAGGAAGCCAGAAAGGTGTTGGATGTGAATAAACAGGAGCGACATCTGCGGGGAGGAATGGCGACAAAAGAGAAGTATTTGCATAAAGCAGAAAAATAAGGAAATGGTCGATGCGTCAGTGCGTGTCGGCCATTTTTGTGCTATTGAAGAAATTCATAAAAAATGATAAAATAGGAACAAAGCGTGACAATAGGAGGCTTCATGAATCTGATAAAAGACAAAAAACGTTTGAAACGTATTTGTAGCAAATCTTTAAAAATTGCCATCGGAAGCGGTCTGGCCATTATTCTGGCAAATCTTCTGAATTTAAAGTATGAAATTTTTGCGGGAACCATTACTCTGCTCACTATCTTGACTACAAAATGGGAAACAATCCGGCTGTCATTGTACCGGATTGCCACCTTTGTATTTTCTGTGGCGGTTTGCTTCCTTGTGTTTAACCATTTGGGCGGCGGCTGGCTGGAATATGGTGTGTTTATTCTGATTATGGTGTTTTTCTGTGAAGCACTTGGCTGGGGCGCCACTATTTCCGTTAATGCGGTAATCGGAGCCCACTTTTTTACGGAAGCAGATTTTAGTCTGCCCTTTATTCTTAATGAACTGGCTTTGTTGTTGATTGGTATTACCATTGCCGTGGTGCTTAGTTTGTACAGCAACAATACCGGTACGCAGAAGAAGGTGCTGCAGGATATGCAGTACGTGGAAGACAGGCTGAAGGAAATTCTTGCCCACATGGCAGACTATCTTCGTAAAGAACCGTTAAAACACAGCGTTTGGGATGATATCAATCAGTTGGAGGCAAAAATTAAGGACTGTATTGAAGATGCCTATGAGTACAACAATAATTCCTTTTCCAAGCATCCGGAGTATTATATCGACTATTTTGAAATGCGCCTGTTACAGATTGACGAGTTGCACAGTCTGCATTACGAAATGAGAAAAATGCAGTCCATGCCGGAGCAGGCAGAAATTATTGCGGAATTTATGGACTTTGTTACGGAAAGTATCGGAAAAATGATGGTTCTAGATGTGCAATTGGAGAGGCTGTACAGCATCCTTGCCCACATGAAAGAACAGGAGCTTCCAAAGTCCAGGGATGAATTTGAAAGCAGGGCGATTTTATATCATGTTCTGATGGATATGGAGGACTTTTTGTTGATTAAAAAGCGCTTTGTCGACAATTTGGACGAGAAATATAAAGGTGAATCATTTATAAAATAAAGCATAAGAAAGGGATTTAGAATCATGGACACAAAACAACTGGAACAGTATTTTATTGACACCGCTTATATCCGTACCGGCGGCAGTAAGGAGGAGCTTCAGTGTGCGAAGTATCTCCAGGAACAGTGTAAAAAGCTGGGCGGCAAGGCAACATTAGAAAAATTTGAGGTACAGGTGGCAGACATCGAAGAGGCAAAGCTTTTGGTAGACGGTAAAGAATATACCTGTAAGGGTTACAAACTGGCAGGCTCCGGTGAGGTGGAGGCACCGCTTTACTACCTTCCGAATACAGACAAGTGCTCCCTGGCAGACTGCAAGGGCAAAATCGTCATGATTGACGGTTACCTTGGATATTGGATTTATCAGGATATTTTAGAAAACGGTGCCGTTGGTTTTATTACCTATGACGGTAATGCCAACTACGCAGATGAGGATATCGACCAGAGAGAACTCCGTCCTCATGTGAGCAACGGAAATAAGTTGCTTGGTGTAAATATTAATGCCAAGAGTGCAATAGAAATTATTAACAGCGAAGCAAAAACAGCAAAGATTGTGTTAAAGCAGAAGGAAAAGACGGGCAAATCCACCAATGTGGTATTAGATTTGCCGGGCGAAACAGACGAATATATTGTGCTGACTGCCCATTATGATTCTACTTCCCTTTCCCAGGGCGCTTATGATAACATGTCCGGAAGCGTGGGACTTCTCGGTCTGGTAGAAAAGTTTATCCATACGAAGCATCGTTACGGTCTCCGCTTTATCTGGTGCGGTTCCGAGGAACGTGGTCTTCTTGGTTCCAAGGCATACTGCGGGGCTCACGAAGAAGAGTTAAAGAAGGTTGTTTTAAACGTGAATTTAGATATGATCGGCTGCATCATGGGTAAGTTTATTGCTTGCTGTACTTCCGAAGAAAAGTTGGTGCATTACATCCAGTATTTCGGCAGCATGGAAGGCTTTGGTATTACTGCCCGTCAGGATGTATATTCCAGTGACTCCACGCCGTTTGCGGACAAGGGAGTACCGGCAGTTTCCTTCGCAAGAATTGCACCAAACAATACTGCAACTATCCATAACAGTTACGACACTATGAAAGTTATGAAGATGGAACATATGCAGAAAGACATTGATTTTATTGCGAAATTTGTGGACACTATGGCAAATGCAAAGCGTTGTCCGGTGGACCGTGAAATGCCGGAAAAAATGAAGGAAGAGCTTGACTATTATTTAACAAGAAAGAGAAAGCCAAACAAATAAGAAATACCATCAGATTCCTTTAAAAATCATTAAGAAAGCACTTTCATAATGTGACATTTTGTGATATAATCAAAACGATGTAATAGTTTGGAATTTTATAAAGGAAATGAAAAATATAGCAAAGGAAGGTATAGCAAATGGGAAAAGGAACATTTTCCGGCGGCGTTCATCCGTGGGATGGAAAAGAGCTGTCTAAAGACAAGCCGATAGTACGGCTTGAGCCTAAGAGTGAAATGGTATTCCCAATGGCACAGCATATCGGTGCTCCTGCAAACCCGGTAGTAGCAGTGGGTGATGCGGTGCTGGTGGGCCAGTGTATTGGTGAAGCAGGCGGGTTTGTATCTGCTAACATTATCAGCTCCGTTTCCGGTACGGTAAAGGCTATCGAGCCAAGACAAACTGTGTCCGGTGCAAAGGTATTGTCTGTAATAATTGATAATGACGGGGAATACAAGACAGTACCGGGTTTTGGTGAAAAAAGAGATTACAAGACTCTGACTCCGCAGGAAATCCGTGATATCGTCAAGGAGGCAGGTATTGTAGGTATGGGTGGTGCAGGCTTCCCAACCCATGTAAAGTTAACACCAAAGAATCCAAATGATATCGAATATATTTTGGTAAATGCTGCAGAGTGTGAACCATACCTCACTTCCGACTACCGCGAAATGTTAGAGGAGCCGGAAAAGCTGGTGGGCGGTTTGCGCATTGCGCTTTCCCTGTTCCCGGATGCAGAAGGTCTTATCTGTATCGAGAACAATAAGCCGGCAGCGGTTGCTGTGTTAAACGAGCTTATCAAAAATGATAAGAATATCAAGATTAAGGTATTAAAAGCAAAGTATCCGCAGGGTGCAGAGCGTAATCTGGTTTATGCGGCAACCGGCAGACAGTTTAACTCCACCATGCTTCCTGCAGATGTGGGCTGCATCGTACAGAATGTAGATACCATTTGTGCCATTTACCGTGCAGTGGCAGAAAGCATTCCGCTGGTACGCCGTATTGTAACCGTCAGCGGTGATTCCGTAAAGGAACCGCAGAACTTCAATGTTCCGATTGGTACCAGCCATGCGGAAGTAGTAGAAGCAGCCGGTGGTCTGGTAGGCGAACCAAAGAAGATTATTTCCGGTGGTCCTATGATGGGTACGGCCATGTACACTCTGGATGTACCGATTCAGAAAACTTCTTCAGCCATCCTTGCTTTTGCAGAGGATGAGGTAGAAGAATTTGAGTCTTCCCCATGTATCCGCTGCGGACGTTGCGTGGGCGTTTGTCCAAGTCATCTGGTTCCGCAGAAAATGGAAATTGCGGCAAGATTATTCGATAACGAAGCATTTGAAAAATTAAATGGTATGGAATGCTACGAATGCGGCAGCTGTACCTATGTTTGTCCGGCAGGCCGTCGCCTTACCCAGGCATTCAAGCAGACCAGACGTGCCGTTTTGGATGCCCGCAGAAAGAAATAAGGAGGAGTAATTATGTCAAAAATGTATAACGTATCTGCTTCTCCACATATCAGAAGCGGAGTAACCACTTCCACCATTATGCGTGATGTTGCCATTGCTTTAATGCCGGCCTGTGCGCTTGGTGTGTATCAGTTCGGTCTTCGTGCCCTGCTGATTTTACTGGTTTCCACATTAACCTGTGCTGCTACCGAATATATTTACCTGCGCCTTATGAAGAGACAGCAGGGACCATATGAGTGCAGTGCCATCGTTACAGGTATGTTAATCGGTATGAACATGCCTCCTACGGTTCCTCTTTGGATTCCTGTAGTGGGCAGTGTATTTGCAATTTTAGTTGTAAAGCAGGTATTTGGCGGTCTTGGCCAGAACTTTATGAATCCGGCCCTTGGTGCCAGATGCTTCCTGTTCTTATGTTATGCGGAGCGTATGAACACCTTCCAGATTCCTCAGAAGGTGGGCAATGCTATTTTAAATTACGGTGCAGCTTCCGTAGACGGTATTTCCGGTGCTACTCCTTTGGCTGCATTAAAGGCAGGCGAAACCATCAGTCTCTTTGATGCGTTCTTTGGTTTTACCGGTGGTGTTATCGGTGAAACAAGTGCTGCCATGATTTTACTGGGTGCTGCTTATATGGTATACCGCAAGGTAATTTCCCTGCGCATTCCGCTGGCGTACCTGTTAACCTTCTCCTTGTTTGTTCTTTTGTTGGGCGGACATGGATTTGACTTTTACTTCCTTGCATGTCAGCTTTGCACCGGTGGTTTAATGCTTGGTGCATTCTTCATGGCAACGGACTATGTTACTTCCCCTATTACTAAGGGCGGTCAGATTGTTTTCGGTATCCTGCTTGGTATTCTTACCGGTTTGTTCCGTTTTTACGGCAATAATGCAGAGGGCGTTTCCTATGCCATCATCATTGCAAATCTGCTGGTACCGTTAATTGAAAAGATGACCATGCCTAGACCTTTTGGGAAAGGAGGTCTCAAGTAGTGGCTAAGAAAAAGAAACAAAGCATGATTAAGGATGCACTTATCCTTTGCGCAATTTCCCTGATTGCAGCACTGGCACTTGGTTTTGTAAACGAACTTACCAAAGACAGAATTGCCCAGCTGGCAGCAGAGGCAAAGGCAGAAGCTTACAGAGAAGTATTTCCTGAGGCAGAGCAGATTATTGAGGCATCCGGCAATGAAATTTTAGCAAAAGCAATGGAAGAAACAGATGCTATTTTAGCAAACGGCGGTTTTTCCAATGTAACCTTAGATGAAGTATGTCTGGTAAATGATGCTTCCGGCAACCATATCGGTTATGTGGCATCCGTTACCTTAAAGGCATATGACGTAATGACTCTTACCTTCGGTTATAATACAGAGGGTGTTGTTACCGGTCTTGCGTTCCTTTCCATTAAGGAAACTCCTGGTATCGGTATGAAGGCAGACGAGCCGGCATTTAAAGACCAGTTTGCAGGCAACAAGGCGGATCAGTTAGTGTCCGTAAAGAGTGGTGCAGGCGAGGGCGAAATCAATGCCATCAGTGGTGCTACCTTTACTACCGACGGTGTTATTAAGGGTGTGAACGCAGGTATCTGCTTCATGAAAGAACTTCAGACCAGATTAGGAGGTGCGAACTAATGGGAAAATGTTTTAAGCAGTTCTTTAACGGACTTCTCAAAGAAAACCCGACCTTCGTGCTGATGCTTGGTATGTGTCCAACCCTTGCGGTAACTTCCTCTGCCAGCAACGGTCTTGGCATGGGTCTGACGACTACAGCGGTTTTGGCGCTGTCTAACCTGTTTATTTCCCTTATCCGTAAAATTATTCCGGATAAGGTTCGTATTCCGGCATTTATCGTAGTAGTTGCTACTTTTGTAACGATTGTGCAGATGTTATTACAGGCGTACCTGCCTGATTTAAATGAAAGCCTTGGTCTCTACATTCCGTTAATCGTTGTAAACTGTATTATCTTAGGTCGTGCGGAAGCATTTGCTTACACTAACGGTCCGGTAATTTCTTTATTCGACGGTCTCGGCATGGGTCTTGGTTTTACCATCGGTCTTACTGCTATCGGTATTGTCCGTGAGTTAATCGGTGCAGGTAAAGTGTTTGGCGCACAGGTAATGCCAGCGGCTTACGAGCCGGCAGCAATCTTTACACTGGCTCCGGGTGCGTTCTTCGTACTTGCCCTGCTCACTGCATTGCAGAATATATTTAAGGTAAAATCCGCTACGAATGTTCCGGGTGCTAAGGTGGCCTGCGGCGGCAACTGTGCAGCCTGCATGGACGGCACCTGTGTAGCAAACAGAGAAGAAATTTCCCGTATCAACGGCATTAAAGAAGCAGAAGTAGTAGCAGCAAAGGCGGAAGCAGCCAGAAAGGCAGCAGAAGCAAAGAAGGCAGCTGAGGCTAAGAAAGCGGAAACTGTAGCTGAAAAATTAGAAGCGGTTGCTGAAAAAATTGAAGATAAAGTTGAAGCAATTGCGGATAAAATCGAAGATACGGCAGAAGCTGTTGCAGATAAGCTGGAAGACAAAGTGGAGAGCTTCACAGAGAAATTTGAATCCAAGGAAAAGGAGGATTAAGCAATGAAAGAGTTGATTTTAATTTTAATCGGTTCCGCTCTTGTGAATAACGTTGTTTTAAGTCAGTTCCTTGGTTTGTGTCCGTTCCTTGGAGTTTCCAAAAAGACTAAAACAGCAGCCAGCATGGGTGCTGCGGTAATTTTTGTTATCATGATTGCCAGCGCGGTAACCTACGCAGTACACTACATGGTATTAGTGCCACTCGGCATGGAATACATGCAGACCATCGTATTTATTCTGGTTATTGCGGCTCTGGTTCAGATGATTGAAATGATGTTAAAGAAGGTAAGCCCACCTATTTATTCTGCACTGGGTGTTTACCTTCCTCTGATTACGACTAACTGTGCCGTACTTGGTGTTGCCATTACCAACATCCAGAACGGTTCCACATTCGCGGAAAGTATGATGAACAGCTTAGGTACCAGTGTTGGTTTCCTGATTGCCATTGTAGTCATGGCGGGTATCCGTGAACGTCTGGAAGGAAACGATATTCCAAAGGCGTTCCAGGGTATGCCGATTGTTCTCATTACTTCCGGTCTCATGGCAATCGCATTTTGCGGTTTTGCCGGCATTATTTAAGGAGGTAGCGGGCAATGATATTAGCATTTAATATTCAGAATGTCCTCATCGGAGGCGCCTTTGTTGGTGTGCTCGGCCTCGTGCTCGGTGTAGCCCTCGGCATCATCGGCAAGGTGTTCTTCGTAAAGGTTGACGAAAGAGAAATCCAGGTAAGAGAATGCTTGCCGGGTAACAACTGCGGCGGTTGCGGTTATGCGGGCTGTGACGGTCTGGCAGCAGCAATTGCTAAGGGCGAGGCTCCGGTAAACGGATGTCCGGTTGCCAACGCGGAAGCAAAGGCAAAGATTGGTGAAATCATGGGTCAGACCGTGGGCGCCGATGATAAAAAGGTTGCTTTTGTAAAGTGCTCCGGTACCTGTGATAAAACCGAAAGAAAATACAATTACTACGGCTTAAACGACTGCCGTAAGGCAGTGGTTGCACCGGGTGCCGGTGACAAGCTTTGCAGCTACGGCTGTATGGGCTTTGGCAGCTGTGTGGATGCCTGCCAGTTTGACGCTATCCATGTAGTAGACGGTGTTGCAGTGGTAGATAAAGAAACTTGCGTTGCCTGCGGTAAGTGTGTCAGCGCATGTCCAAAGAACTTAATCGAACTTGTTCCTTACAGCGCACCAAAGGCAGTTGCCTGCAACTCTAAGGACAAGGGCAAAGACGTACGTGTTGCCTGCAAGACCGGCTGTATCGGCTGTTCCATTTGCGTAAAGCAGTGTGAAGCAGGTGCCATTACCGTGGAAGACAATCTGGCAAAGATTGATTATTCCAAGTGTAACGGCTGCGGTAAGTGTGCCGAGAAGTGCCCACAGAAAATTATAGTTGCGAGATAACATTATTATATTTTTAAGTTTTATAGTATCTGTGTCCGCCTGCCTCCTCAGACAGTCATTCGCATCTGTCGGAACAAACCAATGAGATTGGTTCGTCCGCCATATACGAACGGCTGTCTGCTGAGAGGTCGGACACTTAGATACTATAAAATTAAAAATAGAGCATACGTTATCTCGCAAATTTAATGTGCAGGGCATTTTGCTCTGCACATAGGTTTGTTTAAGAAAAAAAGGAAAACGAGGAGAAATGATATGAAAATTGCATTAGTGATGGAAAACAGCCAGGCGGCTAAGAATCCGATTGTAGAAAAGGCTTTAAGAAGTGTGGTAGAGCCAATGGGCCACGAAGTATTCAACTATGGTATGTACAGTGCAGAGGATAAGGAGCAGTTAACCTACGTTCAGGTTGGTATTTTAACAGCAGTGCTTCTGAACTCTGGCGCAGCAGACTATGTGATTACCGGCTGTGGCACCGCTGAGGGTGCTATGCTTGCCTGCAACTCCTTCCCGGGCGTTATCTGCGGTCATGTAGAGGATGCGTTGGACGCATACACCTTCTCCCAGATTAACGATGGTAACGCCATTGCTCTTCCGTTTGCAAAAGGCTTCGGCTGGGGCGGTGAAAAGAATTTAGAGTATATTTTTGAAAAGCTCTACTGCGAAGAAAGCGGTCAGGGCTACCCAAGAGAGCGTGCCGCTATTATGAAGAAGAACCGCGAAATCTTAAATGCGGTGAAGGGTGTAACTTACAGAGACCTTTGCGATATCTTAAAGGAAATCGACAGAGACTTAGTAAAGGGTGCATTAGCAGGTGCTAAGTTCCAGGAATACTTCTTTGCGAACTGTAAGTGTGAGAAGCTGGCAGAGGTTGTGAAGGAATTGCTGGCGTAAAATAGAAGGTTGCTTTTGGCGATTGCAGGAGTGGCAGAGACTCAGGCTACTATTGCTAATCAGCAGCGCACATACACTCAAAAAACAACTAACATATAAATAAAAAACGGTGTGGCCATCAGGTCACACCGTTTTTGACATTGTACGAATAATTTTTTACACCATCTCCGCCAATTCATAAATGAGCCGTTCCGTCTTCTCCCAACCTAAACACGGGTCGGTAATGGATTTTCCATATACACTTTCTCCCGGCTTTTGGGCGCCGTCTTCAATATAACTTTCTATCATCAATCCTTTGACTAATTTTTTCACATCCTCGGACTGGCGGCAGCTGTGAAGCACCTCACGGGCGATTCGCGGCTGCTCCTGCCAGCGTTTGCCGGAGTTGGAGTGGTTGGTATCCACAATCACCGAAGGGTTTTGCAAGCCGGATGTGGCGTAGGCATCGGAAAGGCGGATTAAATCTTCATAGTGGTAGTTTGGCATGGACTGACCGTGCTGATTGATATAGCCACGTAAAATAGCATGGGCAAGCGGGTTACCGTGGCTTTCTACCTCCCAGCCCCGGTAGATAAAGGTGTGGGAGTGCTGTGCAGCGGTAATGGAATTCATCATAACCGAAAGGTCCCCTGCGGTTGGGTTTTTCATGCCCACCGGAATGGCAAGTCCGCTGGCGGTAAGACGGTGCTGCTGGTTTTCCACCGAGCGCGCACCCACAGCCAGATAAGATAAAATATCGGAAAGATACCGGTGGTTTTCCGGATACAGCATTTCGTCCGCACAAGTGAAGTCGGTTTCTTTGATGGCGCGGATATGCAGGTTACGGATGGCTACCACTCCCTTTAACATATCTTCTCCCTTATGCGGGTCCGGCTGGTGGAGCATTCCTTTGTAACCGTCACCGGTGGTGCGGGGCTTGTTGGTGTATAATCTCGGTATGATAAAAATTTTATCGGAAACCCTTTCCTGTACGCCACGCAGGCGGGAAATATAGTCCAGGACGCTATCTTCGTTGTCCGCGGAGCAGGGACCGATAATCAGAAGAAAACGGTCATCGGTTCCTTCAAAAATATCTTTGATTTCTTTATCACGTTTTGTTTTAATGGCTTCCAGTTCCGGGGTAAACGGATACTGTGCCTTGATTTCCATAGGAATCGGTAATTTGCGTTTAAAATCCATGTTCATGAGCGGTTGCCTCCGATACTTGATTTAGCTTAATTATAACAGCACAAAAGAGAACTGGCAAGACAAAGTAAGAGCGCAGGATGTCTTGCTCTTCCGCGGTTTTGTGTTATAATTGGAGAAGAAGTGTAGATTTTGTACAAGAGATTATGATTCGGGGGTATGGTATGATAAAAGAACAGGACAAGCTTTTTATTTTAGAAACCAAAAACACAAGCTATGTTTTCTGTATAGATGAGCTGGGATTGCTGCAGCACTTGTATTATGGTGCTAAAATTGATTTTTCAAAAGATGCATTGTTGGCCCTGCGGCAAAAATATCCGAATCCAAACGGCTGCTCTACCGTGCTTTCCAAAGATGCGGCTACGTTAGCTCTGGATGATACCTGCCTGGAATTTTCCACCCACGGAAAGGGCGACATGAGAGAGGCTTTTGCGGAGCTGGAGCTTTCCGATGGCAGCAGAACTTCAGATTTCAGATATTGGCAGCATGTTATCCGTACAGAAAAAGTTTCTCCGGAAGGGCTGCCGGCGTCTTATTTTGAAGAAAGTGCAGAAAGCATTGCTCCGGCGGCCAATCCGGAAGCGGTGGCAAAATCTCTTGTAATTAAGTGTAAAGATAATAATAGTAATGCGGTACTGGAATTGGTGTATACGGCATTTGAAGACTGCGACTGCATTGTACGTTCTTCCCGGATTATTAATTCCGGCGAAGAAGATATCATTGTACGCAGATTAATGAGCCTGCAGCTGGATGTAGAATGGGAGCGGTCCAAGGTGACTTCCTTCCATGGCGACTGGGCAAGGGAAATGCGGGCGGAAGAGCTGTGCATGGCCGGTGGCAAGTATGTTATTGACTCCGGCACGGGATTTTCTTCCAACCGGCAGAATCCGTTCTTTATGGTAAGTGAACCGCAGGCAGGAGAATACAATGGCGAATGCTACGGGTTTAACCTGATTTATTCCGGCGGCCATAAAGAAGTGGTGGAGATGACTTCCCATGGCAAAACCCATATCGTTACCGGAATGCGTCCGGAGGACGGCTGGTTTTTATTAAAGGCAGGAGAAGAACTGTATGCTCCGGAAGCGGTTATGACCTATTCCGATGCCGGTTATGAAGGAATCAGCCGCTCCATGCACCGGTTTGTCAGAGAACATATTGTAAGAGGCGAATGGAAGAAGAAAGAACGCCCGGTGCTTTTAAATTCCTGGGAAGCACTGTATTTTCACGTCAATGAAAAGAAAATAGAAAAGCTGGCATCAGCGGCATCGGAGATTGGTATCGAACTTCTGGTGCTGGATGACGGCTGGTTTAAGGGAAGAAATAATGATACCTCTTCTCTTGGCGACTGGACGGCAGATGAAAAGAAGCTGCCGAACGGGCTAAAGGGTGTTGCAAAGAAAGTAAAGCAGCGGGGATTGATGTTTGGTATCTGGGTGGAACCGGAAATGGTAAATGAAAACTCCGATTTATACCGGGCGCATCCGGAATGGGCAGTACGTATTCCGGAAAGAGACCATGCCGAAGGCAGAAACCAGATGCTGCTGGATTTATCCAATAAAGAAGTGGTAGACTATCTGATTGACAGTATGAGCAATGTGTTTGAACAGTCTGCGGCAGATTATGTGAAATGGGACATGAACCGGAACTTTACGGATTTGTATTCCCAGACACTGCCAAGGGAACGTCAGGGCGAGTTTTTATACCGCTATATGCAGGGCTTGTACCGCCTGATGGGAACTTTAGTGAAAAAGTTTCCGCATATTCTGTTTGAAGGCTGCGCCTCCGGCGGCAACCGGTTTGATTTGGGTATTTTAAGTTATTTTCCTCAGATTTGGGCCAGTGATGATTCTGATGCCATTGCAAGAATCGGTATTCAGAACGGCTACAGCTATGGTTATCCGCAATCGGTAATCGGAGCTCATGTGTCCGGCTGTCCGAATCATCAGACATTACGGAATACACCGCTTTCTACCCGTTATGCAGTGGCATCTTTTGGCGTGTTAGGATATGAAACGAATATCAGCGATGCTTCCAAAGAAGAACTGGCGGAAATGAAGGCGCAGATTGCTTTGTATAAGCAGTGGAGAAAAACCTTGCAGTTCGGACAGTGGTACCGTTTGGGCGGCAGTGTATTGGAACGCGGGCAGGCATATCATTCCTATTTTGATAAGGATTTGGTGAAGTGGATAGCGGTTTCCGAAGAACAGGATAAGGCAGTGGCAATTACCGTGCAGGGACAGGTAACACCGCACAGTGGTCATCATGTATTGAAAACCCGTGGTTTGAAAGATCATGCATCCTATCACTTCTATAATATACCGGTGAAACACGACTTGCACCGTTTTGGCGAGCTTATTAATATGATTGCGCCTATTCACATCAAACAGGATTCTTTGCTCCATGACACAATTGCAAAGTTTATTAAGATGGACGGAGCTAAAGAAGATATAAAGGTTTCCGGTTCCCTGTTAAATAAAGCAGGAGTGCATCTGGCACAGACCTTTGCCGGCACCGGCTATAACCAGGGGACGGAATTGTATCAGGATTATGATGCCGCAATCTATTATATAGAAGAAGCGGAATAGAATGGACCTAAGAACGAAGGAGAGAACAACGTGAAAGCAAAAGAAAAAAAGAGGTTCCTGTTACTTGCGGCTGTGGGAGTAATCCTTGCTGTAACTGCTTGTGCAAAGGAACCGGAACAGGTACAGGAAATCAGACCGACCATACTTTTGGCCTCCTCTCCTACACCAACCGACCAACAAAATAATACACCAACCATGGCTCCGACGGAAGTTCCGGCGGAAACAGAAGTGCCAACGGCAACTCCGACACCGGCATCGACGGTGACTCCATCGTCAACGCCTTTGCCGACGGAATCCCCAACCCCAACGCCGAGTCCGACGCCTGCATGGCGCGGAACCGAAGGGGATGTGGCTTTTTCGGAGGCCGGATACTTTTTCGACGAGGACTTATGGTTGGAACTCACAATAGAAAACGGTAAAGAAGGTTATATTACCTATACGATGGACGGAACCGAACCTGTGGCGGACGGGAATATTTACGGAGAAGCAGTATACTTACCGGGATCGGATGCGGTTTCCCCAATGGTGTATACCATCCGGGCAAAAGCCTGGTATACGGATGGCAGCAGCTCGGATACCTATGTGCACACTTATTTTGTGGGTGAGCAGGTGACGGAACGCTATACCACGATGGTATTTTCCCTCAACGGGGAGCCGGCAGAGCTGACGGAAGAGCCGGACGGAATTTTATACGGAGAGAATTATAAGCAAAGAGGAAGAGAATCGGAGCGGAAGGTTTCGGTGGAAGCGGTATCTGCGGACGGAAAGCTTTTATTTGCCCAGTATGCGGGAGTAAGAGTATTTGGCGGAAGCTCCAGGGAGCATCCGGTGAAATCTTTAAAGCTGTATGCCAGAAAAGAGTATCAGGAGGATATGGGAACCTTCGGAACTTCCGTGTTTGGTTCCACGACTTTGGACGGAACGAAACTGATAAAGAAATATGACAAACTGGTGCTTCGAAACGGCGGAGATGATTTTCAAAGCGGTTTTATCAGAGACGAACTTGCGCAGAGGCTTGCCGGAAAGGCAGGATTTGCGGCATACGAGGCTGTAGTTCCTGCGGTGGCTTATTTAAACGGGGAATATTATGGATATTACTGGCTTCATGAATCTTATTGTGATAAGTATTTCCAGTATCGGAACGGGAAAAGCGACGGGGAGTATGTAGTTTTGGAAGGTTCTGAAAAAAACAAATCCTTAAAGGAGGATGAGCTGGAAAATGCTGCAGCAAAAGAATATAACCGTACTTATAAAAAGTATTCCAAGGCAGACTTGACCGATGATACGGTTTATGCAGAAGTATGTGACTGGATTGATGTAGAGAATTATTTGGACTACATGGCATTTAATATCTATATTTCCAATTATGACTGGCCACAGGGTAACTACCGGTGCTTCCGGTATTATGCGGCAGAAGGAGAGGAATACGGAGAAGGCGAGAAGGATGGCCGCTGGCGCTTCCTGATGCATGATGCAGACGTGGGATTTGCTACCTACAGCAGTACAGCGGAAAAAGGTGCCAAACGGAATGATATCACGCAGGTAACAGATTCCTCCAATGACAGATACTCTGCTTTGCTGACCGGGCTTTTGAAACGGGAGGACTGTAAAACTTACTTTATTAACAAGATGCTGGAATACCGGGACGGTGCCCTTTCCTATGAAAGTGTGTGTGAAACTCTGGATGCCATGTGCGCGGAGCGGGATGCGGAGCTTCCGTATTATTTGGAACATTTGAAAGAATTGAAGAAAACAGGTGCGGAAATATACTCAAAAGCAGAGCGGACAGAATCGCATATACAGAAAATTAAAGAGTTCGCAAAACTCCGGGGAGACTATATTACAAAATATCTGGAAGATTATTTCGGTATTGACTTATGATTTACAACGGCAGAAGGGCAGAATATGCTTTTCTGCCTTTTTTTCTTAAAAACTGCTTGACACTTGCATTCTTTCACGATATAATATACTTCGCGTGTGCTAGGCGCGTTATTTTGTTGCGCCAAAATATCACAACGCTTCAGTGACTAGTTTAATAGTTGCGCGGCCTATTTATGTAACCAGGAAGCCGTATAAAATACGGCGGAAAGGAAATAATTCAGGAGGTGAAGATTAATGCCTACATTTAACCAGTTAGTTAGAAAAGGTAGACAGACCATCGAGAAGAAGTCCACAGCACCTGCTTTATTAAAGGGTTATAACTCCTTAAATAAGAAGGCAACTGAAACATCTTCTCCACAGAAGAGAGGAGTTTGTACTGCAGTTAGAACAGCAACTCCTAAGAAGCCAAACTCTGCGTTAAGAAAGATTGCCAGAGTTCGTCTTTCCAACGGTATTGAAGTAACAAGTTATATCCCAGGTGAGGGACATAACCTTCAGGAGCACAGCGTAGTTCTTATCCGTGGTGGTAGAGTAAAGGACCTTCCGGGTACCAGATACCACATCGTAAGAGGTACACTTGATACAGCAGGCGTAGCTAAGAGACGTCAGGCTCGTTCCAAGTACGGTGCTAAGAGACCGAAGGACGCTAAGTAATTTAAAGTAACTAATAACTAATTCCATTACTAAATTTAGTGCGGGTGTTAATTTTCATTTCAGACCACAAGAGGGCTGCGCAGTTTGAAAACATAGATTAAACCGAGCGCGAACACATAGTAATGTGAGTACCGTTGAATTAATGACCGTAACAAACGGTCGATAATTAAGGAGGGAAGCAACGTGCCACGTAAAGGACATAATCACAAAAGAGATGTATTGGCAGATCCGTTGTACAACAATAAGATTGTTACTAAGTTAATTAACAATGTTATGTTAGACGGTAAGAAGGGTACTGCCCAGAAGATCGTATATGGTGCATTTGAAATTGTTGCAGAAAAGACAGGTAAGGACGCTATCGAAGTATTCGAAGAAGCTATGAACAACCTTATGCCGGCTCTTGAAGTTAAGGCAAGACGTATCGGTGGTGCAACATACCAGGTACCGGTTGAAGTTAGACCAGACAGAAGACAGGCTTTAGCTCTTCGTTGGTTAACTATCTTCTCCCGTAAGAGAGGCGAGAAGACAATGATGGAAAGACTTGCAGGCGAAATCATGGATGCCGCTAACAATGCAGGTTCCGCAGTGAAGAGAAAAGAAGATATGCACAAGATGGCAGAGGCAAACAAGGCGTTTGCTCACTATCGCTGGTAATCAGTAATTACTGTATAATTTAGATAGGAGGAAAAAACCTTGGCAGGAAGAGAATATCCGTTAGAGAGAACTAGAAATATCGGTATTATGGCTCACATCGATGCTGGTAAGACAACTCTTACAGAGCGTATCTTATACTATACAGGTGTTAACCATAAGATCGGTAACACACATGAAGGTAATGCGACCATGGACTGGATGGAGCAGGAACAGGAAAGAGGTATTACCATTACTTCCGCTGCTACAACCTGTCACTGGACACAGGAATTCGAGCACAAGAAGATTCCGGGTGCTCCGGAAAACCGTATCAACATCATCGATACACCAGGACACGTAGACTTCACCGTAGAAGTAGAACGTTCCTTACGTGTACTTGACGGTGCTGTAGGCGTATTCTGTGCAAAGGGTGGTGTAGAACCACAGTCTGAAACCGTATGGCGTCAGGCAGACAAGTATCACGTACCGAGAATGGCTTTCGTTAACAAGATGGACATCTCCGGTGCAAATTTCTACAATGTAGTAGACATGATCAGAACAAGACTTGGTAAGAACCCGGTTGCTCTTCAGTTACCAATCGGTAAGGAAGACACCTTCAAGGGCGTTATCGACCTGTTCGAAATGAAAGCATATTTATATCTGGATGATAAGGGCGATCAGATTGAAATCACAGAAGTTCCTGATGATATGAAGGATGACGCTGAAACATACAGAGCAGAAATGATCGAAAAGATCTGTGAAACAGACGATGATCTTCTTGAAATGTACTTAGAGGGTGAAGAACCATCTACAGAGCAGTTAAAGAAGGCATTAAGAAAGGCTACCATCGACACAACCATCATCCCTGTTCTTTGCGGTTCCGCATACAGAAACAAGGGTGTTCAGAAGCTTCTTGACGCTGTTATCGAGTACATGCCTGCACCAACTGATATCCCTGATATCAAGGGTACCGACATGGATGGTAACGAAATCACAAGAAAGTCTTCCGATGAGGAGCCATTCGCAGCATTAGCATTCAAGATTATGGCTGACCCATTCGTAGGTAAGCTCGCATTCTTCCGTGTATACTCCGGAACAATGAACTCCGGTTCTTATGTTTTAAATGCAACTAAGAACAAGAAGGAAAGAGTAGGCCGTATCTTACAGATGCACGCTAACAAGAGAGAAGACCTTGAAAAGGTTTACTCCGGTGATATTGCAGCAGCAGTTGGTTTCAAGGTAACAAGTACAGGTGACACAATCTGTGATGAAAAGTTCCCTGTAATCCTTGAGTCCATGGAATTCCCTGAGCCGGTTATCGATATCGCTATCGAGCCTAAGACAAAGGCCGGTCAGGATAAGATGGGTGAAGCTTTAGCAAAGCTTGCTGAAGAAGACCCAACCTTCCGTGTTTCCACTAATGAAGAAACAGGTCAGACCATCATCGCTGGTATGGGTGAATTACACCTGCAAATCATCGTTGACCGTCTCCTTCGTGAATTCAAGGTAGAAGCTAACGTAGGTGCTCCTCAGGTAGCATATAAGGAAGGTATTACAAAGCCTGTTGACATCGACTCCAAGTACGCTAAGCAGTCCGGTGGTCGTGGTCAGTACGGTCATTGTAAGGTTAAGTTTGAGCCAATGGATGTTAACGGCGAGAAGGTATTCGAGTTCGAGAACACCGTAGTTGGTGGTGCTATTCCTAAGGAATACATCCCAGCGGTTCAGGCTGGTATTGAAGAAGCTATGAAGTGTGGTATCCTTGGCGGTTATCCGGTTCTTGGTGTTAAGGCAAATTGTTGGGACGGTTCTTACCATGAAGTCGACTCCAACGAAATGGCCTTCAAGATTGCCGGTTCCATGGCGTTCAAGGAAGCTATGCAGAAGGCTGCTCCTGTACTCCTTGAGCCTATCATGAGAGTAGAAGTAACAGTTCCTGAAGAATACATGGGTGACGTTATTGGTGACGTAAGCTCCCGTCGTGGCCGTATCGAAGGTTCTGAAGACATCAATGGTTCTAAGTTAATCCGTGCATTCGTGCCACTGGCTGAAATGTTCGGTTACTCCACAACTCTTCGTTCTAAGACACAGGGTCGTGGTGCTTACTCCATGTTCTTCTCCACCTACGAGCAGGTACCAAAGAGTGTTCAGGAAAAGGTTCTTGTAGCAAAGGGCAAGTAATCTATAAAAAACTGTGATAAACAGTGAAAAAACCGCTTGAAAAAAACTCCATTATGAAATATAATGAGAGAGTATCTGGCGGAAGAAACGAAATTAAAATTTCGTTGACAGGAATTCTGCCGCGGTCTGCGGCAAATAACCGCAGACTGCCGGAAAAATAGAGCAGAAAATGCTTAAAAAACAATCAGTATTTTTTTAAGGAGGATTTCCAAAATGGCAAAGGCTAAATTCGAAAGAAGCAAACCACATTGTAACATCGGTACAATCGGTCACGTTGACCACGGTAAAACAACATTAACAGCAGCTATTACTAAGACTCTTCATGAGAGACTTGGTACTGGTGAAGCAGTAGCATTCGAAAACATCGATAAGGCTCCAGAAGAAAGAGAAAGAGGTATCACTATCTCCACAGCTCACGTTGAGTATGAATCCAAGAACAGACACTACGCACACGTAGACTGCCCAGGACATGCTGACTACGTTAAGAACATGATCACTGGTGCTGCTCAGATGGATGGTGCTATCCTCGTAGTAGCAGCTACTGACGGTGTAATGGCTCAGACTAAGGAGCACATTCTTCTTTCCCGTCAGGTAGGCGTTCCTTACATCGTTGTATTCATGAACAAGTGTGACATGGTAGACGACGCTGAAATTCTTGAGCTCGTTGAAATGGAAATCAGAGAATTATTAAATGAGTACGAATTCCCAGGTGATGACACTCCAGTTATCCAGGGTTCCGCTCTTCAGGCTCTTAACGATCCAAACGGTCCTTGGGGCGACAAGATTCTTGAACTCTTCGATGCAGTTGACAGCTGGATTCCAGATCCACAGAGAGAAACAGATAAGCCATTCCTTATGCCTGTAGAAGACGTATTCTCCATCACAGGTCGTGGTACTGTAGCAACTGGTAGAGTAGAGCGTGGTGTTCTTCATGTATCCGAAGAAGTTGAAATCGTTGGTGTTAAGGAAGAAACACGTAAGGTAGTTGTAACCGGTATCGAAATGTTCCGTAAGCTCCTTGACGAAGCTCAGGCTGGTGATAACATCGGTGCTCTTCTTCGTGGTGTTCAGAGAACTGAAATCGAAAGAGGACAGGTTCTTTGTAAGCCAGGCAGCATCACATGCCACAAGAAGTTCACAGCTCAGGTTTACGTATTAACAAAGGATGAAGGTGGTCGTCATACTCCATTCTTCAACAACTATCGTCCACAGTTCTACTTCAGAACAACTGACGTTACCGGCGTATGTAACCTTCCAGCAGGCGTTGAAATGTGCATGCCAGGTGATAACATCGAAATGACAGTAGAACTCATCCACCCAATCGCTATGGAGCAGGGTCTTGGCTTCGCTATCCGTGAAGGTGGTAGAACAGTAGGTTCCGGTAAGGTAGCTACTATCATCGAGTAAGCAACGAGCCGATTAAAAATCGCAAATAAAAATCACCCGGAGGGAATTTATTTCCTCCGGGTTTTTTATTTGCGATTTTTGCGTCGGCGACTGCCGACGGCTTGCGAAATGCGAAGCATTCGCAAGAGGATGGCTCGTTGCTTACTTAACTATATCCATTTATTTACAAACTCCCCAAGGATTGCTCCTAATACCATTAAAACAGTCGAATTGTAGCAATACGTGGCAAAAAATGTTCACACGTTGTAACTTTAATCAAAAAAAGACTACGCAAGTAGAAAAAAGTACTTGTATCTTGTAACATTTTGTGTTACCATTTTTCATGTAGCTAGTTTTTTATATCACGGAGGATATATGGGGCAAAATTATCAATTGGGGAACGACAACAGAGGGTGGTTGCTGTCGGTATTTGAGGACGATTTAACCGGGCTACCTACCAAGGTTCAGCATAAACTTGATGCAACCAGAATATTGGAGCAGAAAGCGGGAAGGTATGCGTATGTATCTTGTGATGTTGCTGATGTGAAATATGTGAGCGAAATGTATGGCTATGCTTACGGCAATGTAGCACTAAAACATATTGCCAGAGTGTTGTCCGGGCATTTAAGCCAAGATGAACTGGTCAGCAGAACAACCGGCGACCATTTCTGTATGTTATTAAAATATACTGATGTAAAAAATTTGGAAAAGCGTATTTTGGCTATGGCAGAGCAGGCATCCGTATTTCCGATTGATGAGATAGGCGGAACACATAAAGCAATATTTAACTGTGGTGTTTATCTGATTCAGGGCGGCGAAGATATTAATATGATACGTGCCAGGGCAAATGCAGCCAGAAAGAAAAGTGGGACAAGCTTTAAAACACAGATAACATTTTACAGCTCAGAGGATTTAGTTCGGGAATTGGAAACCAAAGAGCTGGAAGCAGATGTGGTAAGAGCATTGCGAGACAAAGAACTGGAGGTTTACCTTCAGCCGAAATATGATATCAATTCGGAAAAAATGATTGGCGCCGAGGCGTTAATCCGATGGAATCATCCGGAAAAAGGATTATTATCACCGGGCCGTTTTATCCCTGCATGCGAGGCAAACGGGTTTATCTGTACCATTGACTTTTTTGTGTTGGAAGAGGTTTGCAGAAATTTGCGGGAGTGGAAGGAAGAAGGACGACAGCTGGTAAAAATATCCGTGAATTTTTCAAGGCGTCATCTGGCGGAACCGGATTTTGTGGACCGTTTGATTGAAGCTGTCCGATATTATGAATTACAGCCATCCGACCTGGAAATTGAGTTAACCGAAAGCGTGGCTTATGATGAAATGGGTACACTATTAAAGGTAATGCATCAAATTAAAGAAGCCGGATTTGGGCTTTCTATGGATGATTTTGGGTCCGGATATTCATCTCTATCATTACTTCGTGAAATGCCGGTTGATGTTTTAAAGTTGGATAAGGGCTTTTTAGATGGATGTCACGGAAAAGAAAAGGAAGACAGAGATAAACGGATTATTTATCATATTATTTCTATGGCAAAGGATTTGGAAATAACGGTATTGGCTGAGGGTGTTGAAACAGAACAGCAGAAGGATTTTTTAAAGGCTTTAAATTGTGATATGATACAAGGATATTATTATGCGAAACCGATGCCAACCGATTGTTTTGTGAATTATCTTGAAAAAATAAGTGCATAATTATTTATAGTAGAAATACCGAAGCAGAAGCTTCGGTATTTTTTACGATATATAGGGCTATTGTTTTAAAATAATAACACTATATGGTGTGTGAAAATGATTAATTTCTATCAGAATAGTTAGAATTATTGTAGTAAAAACAAAAAAGTGATATACTATGCCTGACTATAATCGGGGGAATAATTAATGCGATGATGATGACAGACTTTATTCTTGGTGGATTGACAGCGATTGTTTTGTTCTGTTCTGTAGCAACATGGTTATATGTGAAAACTAAAAGGAAGCAGGCAGAGAAGACAGTTGCGGTGGATGCACTGACCGGATTGCCGGCAAAACAACAGCATAAGCTTTTAGTATCGGAAGTGTTGAAAAAGCAGCAGGGAAGCTATGCGTATGTTTCCTGTGATATTATTGATTTTAAGTGTTTTAATGAAGCCTATGGATATGAGTGCGGAACAGAGACGTTGCGGCAAATTGCTTCTATTTGGAGAGAGAGTTTGAGGGACAAGGAGCAACTGACCAGAATTTCAGAAGATCACTTTTGCATGTTCCTGGAGTATGAATCTGCCACGGAGCTGGAAGCACGATTAAGAAAATTATTTTTAAAAACATCAGAGGAAATTCATAACGACAGAGGTGGAAAACACCATCTGTCTTTTCGTGGTGGTGTCTATATAATTGAAGGAAATCAAAATGTTAATGTAATCCGTACCAGGGCGGAAATGGCAAGAATGCAGGCAGAACAGTGCCGATGCACTACAGTAATGTTTTATGACAAAGAAAATGTAAGACGGCGCTTGCATGAAAAAGAGCTGGAAAACGACATAAAAAAGGCAGTAGAAGAGGGAGAACTTCTGGTTTATTTTCAGCCAAAGTTTGATGTAAAATCAGAAAAAGTAACAGGAGCCGAAGCACTGGTACGTTGGAATCATCCGGAACGGGGGATGTTGTATCCGGAATCCTTTGTGCCACTATGTGAAGCAAATGGATATATTTGTACAATTGATTTTTATGTTTTAGAAGAAGTCTGCAGAAGATTAAAACAGTGGAAAGATACGGGATGTAAATTATTAAAGGTGTCTGTAAATTTTTCCAGAATGCATTTACATCATAGGGATTTTGTAGAGAAATTAAAAAATATGCTGGTCAAATATGATGTTGATCCCGCATATGTTGAAATTGAATTAACCGAGAGCATTGCCTACGGTGAAGTGCAGAATCTGGTAAATGTAATGAAACAGATAAAAGCAGCCGGATTTGGATTGTCCATGGATGATTTTGGCTCCGGTTACTCTTCTTTGAATTTGCTTCGTGAAATGCCACTGGATGTTTTAAAACTGGATAAAGAATTTTTTGGTGATTACGAAGAAAGCACCGGAAGAGAGCAGAAAATTATTAAGCATATTATTTCCATGGCAAAGGATTTGGATATAACCGTATTGGCTGAAGGCGTGGAAACAAAGCAGCAGAAAGAGTTTTTAAAGAAATCGGAATGCGATATGATTCAAGGATATTATTATGCAAAACCGATGCCTGTTGATAAGTTTATCACTTACCTGAATCAGATTAGTGCATAGCTTTGAGTGGAAACAGACGGAAATACAGACGGTAACCGATAGTAGCCATAATTCTGATGCACAGACTGATTGTTGCCAGCAGCAGAGGCAGTTTGCAGATGAATGCAGGCAGATTGCTGCTACGGGTATAGGAAAACTGCCATGCGGCAAGCATGACAAATAAAAGCAAATAAGAAATGTTCATGGATTGATAGAGAACAGCATCATATTTATACTTTTTACAAAAAAGGGGAAATGCTAAGGCATTTTCTCTTTTTTGTTGTTTGCCATTATAAAAGAATATGGATTTGATAATCGAAGGAGATACCGCAGCGACTAAAAGAATATATAAGGGTGACGGGGTGCGGTAAACAGTCATTGTGAGGATGAAAAATATAATGCAAAGCAAGGCTGTGGTTGTATAGTAAGACAGCCGTAACCCGCAGTGGGCAGCTACCCGTCCAAAAGTATAGTTCATGCTAAATATCCTTCTCTTTCGCTGGAATAAAGGGAAAAATCCCGGTTCATACTTAAAATGATACCTTTGAAAAAAGAGTTTGTCAATTATTATGCAAAATTTCAAAATTTCCTTTGAAATATTGAGGAAATGAGTATATAATATATTTGGATATGCATACACAAAAATAAGTAGCATTTTTCATATAGACGTTGGAATTTGAAAGGAGAAAAAATAATGTTCAGCAGTGATATCGGAATTGACTTAGGAACAGCCAGTGTACTTGTATATATAAAGGGAAAGGGCGTTGTATTAAAGGAGCCATCTGTTGTGGCTTTCGACCGTGACACAAATAAAATTAAAGCTATCGGTGAAGAAGCAAGACTCATGCTTGGTAGAACACCGGGACATATTGTAGCAGTGCGTCCGCTTCGTCAGGGCGTTATTTCTGATTATACCGTAACCGAAAAAATGTTAAAATATTTTATTCAGAAAGCAGTAGGACGTCAGCGTCTCAGAAAGCTTCGTATCAGTGTCTGCGTACCAAGCGGAGTAACCGAAGTAGAAAAGAAAGCAGTAGAAGATGCAACTTATCAGGCAGGAGCAAAAGAAGTAGCAATTATCGAAGAGCCAATTGCAGCAGCAATCGGTGCAGGCATTGACATTGCAAGACCATGCGGTAACATGATTGTAGATATCGGTGGCGGTACAACGGATATTGCAGTTATTTCTTTAGGAGGTACCGTAGTAAGTACTTCTATCAAGATTGCAGGCGATGACTTTGATGAAGCTATCGTTCGTTACATGAGAAAGAAGCATAATCTGTTAATCGGTGAGCGTACCGCTGAAGATATTAAAATCCGTATCGGTTCTGCATACAGACGTCCGGAATCCATTTCCCTGGATGTTAAGGGCCGTAACCTGGTAACAGGTCTTCCAAAGACTATTTCTGTTACATCCGAAGAAACAGAAGAAGCATTAAGAGAAACCACTTCCCAAATTGTAGAAGCGGTTCACAGTGTATTGGAAAAGACTCCGCCGGAACTTGCTGCCGACATTGCTGACAGAGGTATTGTACTTACCGGTGGCGGCTGCTTATTATACGGTCTGGAAGAGTTAATTGAAGAGAAGACCGGTATTACCACTATGACGGCAGAAGATCCAATGACAGCCGTAGCAATCGGTACAGGAAAATACGTTGAGTTCTTAAGTGGAAAGACAAATTAGCCGATGTATATGTATATATAGAACAAAATGTAGATTTGTAAAATTTACGTTGAGAACTTGTTCTATAATTAACTATGGATATTCACAGATAGGAGAAACCAATGGTAAGAGGACTTTACACAGCATGGACGGGTTTGTACAATGAGCAAAAGCGCCTCGAGGTAATTGCAAATAACATTGCAAATTCGGCCACAACAGGTTACAAGCAGGAGGGTGTAACCAGCCAGTCGTTTGATGATATGCTGGCTATTAAGGTAAGGGATTACTCAGTAAGAAATAACGAAGTAATTGGAACCATGCCTTTAGGCGTTAAGGTTGGCGAAGTATTCACCAACTATGGACAGGGGTCTGTCCGCGTCACAGGAAACACCTATGACCTGGCTATTGACGGTTCCGGTTTCTTCCGAATGAGAGTAACGGATACGGCAGGGAATGACCATATCCGTTATACCAGAGCGGGTAACTTCACAATTACCCGGGACGGTTATGTTACCGATGCAGACGGTAACCATTTGCAGAGTGAGGCGGGAGACTTAATTGTGCCTACGGATGCAGAAATTGTAATTGACAGGGATGGCGCTGTTTATGCAAACGGTGAACTGATTGACCAAATCATAATTACAGACTTTGAAGATTATAATTATCTTAAAAAGTTTGCTGACACCATGTATGAACCGGTGGATGGAGCCACAGAAATTGAAACATCTGCGGAACTGTTACAGGGATGCTTAGAACAATCCAATGTAAATGTAGTAAAAGAAATGACTCAGATGATTGCAATTACCAGAGCGTATGAAGCAAATCAGAAGGTTGTACAGACAATGGATACCACACTGGATCAGGCGGTTAACTCTGTAGGTAGAGTATAGCGCTTATTTTGGAAAGGCATGGTGAATACTTATGATGCGTGCGTTATGGACCGGAGCCTCCGGTATGATTGCACAGCAGGATGCTGTTGATACAATCTCTAATAACTTATCAAATGTAAATACAACAGGATACAAAAAAGAAACCGTGGAGTTTAAGAGTCTTCTTTACTCCAAGCTTCAAACCAAAACAACCGATAACGAAGGCAATCCAAAGCCGGTAATCGGTCAGGTAGGTGCCGGTGTCAGAACCGCATCTATCACCTCCCGTTATACGCAGGGACCGTTAACCGCTACGGGGAACACCTTCGATTTTGCACTGGAAGGAAACGGTTTCTTCCAGGTACAGATGCCGGACGGTTCCGTTGCATATACAAGAAGCGGTGCATTTAATATGTCCATCGGCAATGAAGGACTTACTCTTTGTACAGCAGAGGGTTATCCGGTACTGAGCGATCAGGGAGAAGCAATTACCTTTAGTCTTGATTACGAGTCTTCCAATTTTTCCATTGATGAAGACGGTCGCTTCTGGTACAGAAACGCTGATCAGACTATTAGCAATATGGGTGTTTCTTTTGGCGTGGCACAGTTTAATAATCCAACCGGTTTATTTAAGCTTTCCAACAGCTTGTTGCAGGAAACAGAAGCTTCCGGTGAACCTATGTTAGAGTCTGAAAACGGCGGATTAAAGGTATCCAAGATACATTCCGGATATTTAGAAGGTTCTAACGTAGAAACAGTAGATGAAATGGTAAACCTTATTGTTGCTCAGCGTGCTTATGAAATGAATTCCAAAGTAATTCAGGCATCCGACCAGATGTTGCAACAGGCAAATAATTTGCGTAGCTGATAACAATAAGAATTGTTAAGGAGAAATGACATGGCAATTTCCATCGGCGGTGATTCTTTATATTTGCAAAGTATGCAGAATGCTTCCGCAGCAAAAACAGAAAAGCTTTCCTCTTCCTTGAGCAATATCGAGAAAGGTACGGCTACCGATGAAGAGTTAATGGCTGCTTGCAAGGAGTTTGAAACCTATTTGGTAGAGCAGGTAATTAAAAACACGAAAAGTGCTATGCTGGACGATGAAGACAGTCAGGGCGAATATATGAAAATGTTCGGAGATAAGTTAAATCAGTCCTATGCAGAAATGATTACTGAAACAGCAGATTTGGGTATTGCCCAAATGCTTTATGAATCAATGAAAAGAAATTAAGCAGACAAATGTCAGGGAGCAGGACCATGGTTCTGTTTGCCTGACATTGTTTATAAAGAGGAAGCAGAACATAGTATGGCAGAAGTTAAAGAAGGATATGTGGAGAAAATTGTATATCGCGGGGATAACGGCTACACGGTACTGACGCTTTCATCCGAAGAGGAGGAGTTGTATTGTGTGGGAACCTTTGCCCATGTGGAAGAAGGCGAATTTTTACGGGTAGAAGGTGACCTTGTTTTTAATCCAAAGTACGGCGAACAGTTAAAGGTAACCGCATATCATGCGGTAGAACCGAAAGACGGACAGGCCATGGAACGATACCTTGCTTCCGGAGCCATCAAAGGTGTCGGAGCAGCTTTGGCAGCCCGCATCGTGAAAAAATTTAAGGAAGACACCTTCCGTATCATCGAAGAAGAACCGGAACGGCTGGTAGAAATTAAAGGAATCAGTGAGCGTATTGCCGGCGAAATTTACCGTCAGTTTGAAGAAAAGCGGGAAATGCGGCAGGCAATGATATTTCTGCAGAAATATGGAATTTCCAATCAGCTGGCGGTGAAAATCTATCAGTATTATGGCGAGCGTATGTATGAGATTATGCGCCAAAATCCGTATCGTCTGGCGGAGGATATCGATGGTGTGGGCTTTAAAATTGCGGATGAGATTGCCCTGCAGGGAGGAATTGCGCCGGATGATGATTATCGGGTGAAAGCAGCGCTTTATTATGTACTTCAGCAGGCCCTCGGAAATGGGCATGTATATTTGCCGGAGAATGAGGTGTATCAGAAAGCAACCGAAATTATCCGGGTGCCGTTTGAAAATATGGAACGGCAACTGACCCAGCTGGCGTTGGAACGAAGTGTTGTTTTTAAAGAAGAAGATGGGGTAAAACAGGTCTATGTAGCCGGATATTATTATTTGGAACTGGATGTGGCCCGTATGCTTTGTGATTTAAACAGACGGTATGATGTAGCCATGCGGCTGATTGAACATCGTTTAAACCAGTTGGAAAAGGAACTGGAAATAGAACTGGATGAACTGCAGCGGATGGCGGTTTCGGAAGCAGTGCAAAATGGTGTGTTTATTCTGACCGGTGGACCGGGTACCGGTAAAACCACTACCATAAATACCATTATCCGTTTTTTTGAATCGGAAGGAATGGATGTTTTACTGGCTGCCCCAACCGGCAGAGCAGCAAAACGAATGTCAGAAACCACCGGCATGGAGGCAAGAACCATCCACCGTATGCTGGAACTTACCAGAGATCCGGAAGCTAAAGTGGGTGGGTTGGAATTTGCCCGAAACGAAAGCAATCCGTTGGAAAGCGATGTGATCATTATTGATGAGATGTCCATGGTGGATATTTCCCTGATGCATTCCCTTTTGAAGGCAATTACGGTAGGAACCAGAGTGATTTTTGTTGGTGACGTTAACCAGCTGCCAAGTGTGGGGGCGGGAAATGTTCTGAAAGACATGATTGCTTCCGAACGTTTTCCGGTAGTGACATTGAACCGGATTTTCCGGCAATCGGAAGAAAGTAAAATTGTATTAAATGCCCATAAAATTAATGCGGGTGAGAATATCCCGCTGGATAATAACAATGCAGATTTCTTTTTCTTAAACCGGAACGATACCCAGGTGATTATTCCTTCCATCGTATATCTGGTACAGAAAAAGATTGCAGATTATGTAAAGGCTTCTCCATATGAAGTACAGGTGCTAACGCCGATGAAGGCAGGAGAGCTTGGGGCGGAAAATCTGAACATTGCTTTGCAGGAAGCGTTAAATCCGAGTATGCCGGGAAAAATGGAAAAAGATCTGGGCGGTGGCCGCATTTTCCGCGAAGGCGATAAAGTAATGCAGATAAAGAACAATTATCAGCTGGAGTGGGAAGTCCGCAGCAGATACGAGATTCCGGTGGAACAGGGAACAGGTGTATTTAACGGAGACTGCGGTATCATCCGGGAAATTAATTTGTTTGCAGAACTGATGACGGTGGAATTTGATGAAGGCAGAATCGTGGAGTATCCGTTTTCCGGATTGGATGAACTGGTACTGGCTTATGCAATTACCATACATAAATCTCAGGGAAGTGAGTATCCGGCAGTGGTAATTCCGCTATTAACCGGCCCGAGGCTGTTATTTAACCGGAATGTGTTATATACGGCGGTGACCAGAGCGAAGAAGTGTGTAACTATTGTCGGCAGTCCGGATACGGTGCAAATGATGATCTGTAATGTGATGGAACTGAAGCGGTATTCCGGTTTGAAGCGGGCAATACAGGAAATGTAATTTTGTGTGGAAACCATGAGCAAAGTGTGGTAGAATAAATACAAGATAAAAGTTTTTATGAAGGGAGTTTTTACCATGAACAAAACAGCACTTGTAATTATGGCAGCAGGAATGGGAAGCCGTTACGGCGGAGGCATTAAGCAGCTGGAACACGTTGGTGTCAGCGGCGAAATCATTATGGAGTATTCCATTTATGATGCCATTGCGGCAGGCTTTGATAAAGTTGTGTTTATCACCCGTAAAGAACTGGAGGCAGAATTTAAGAAGATTATTAAGCCTTCCGTGGCAGAGCAGGTAGAAGTAGAATATGTATTTCAGGAACTTGACAATCTTCCTGCAGGATTTTCCGTTCCGGACGGACGAACAAAACCTTGGGGTACCGGCCACGCAATTTTGAGCTGCCTTGGTGCAGTAAAAGAACCGTTTGCAGTTATCAATGCAGATGACTATTACGGAAAGGAAGCTTTTGTAAAGATTCATGATTTCCTTGCGAATGTAGAAGAAAATAAAGAGTGTATGCCGGTTTCCATGGTAGGATTTGTTTTGGAAAACACCTTAAGTGAAAACGGACAGGTAACCAGAGGCGTATGTAAAGTGGATGAAAACCATATGCTTACCCATATTGAAGAAACCTTTGGTATTGAAAAGCAGGGAGATATCGCTGTAGGTAAAAACGGTGCCGGTGAACCGGTAGAACTTCCTCTTAAAACTCCGGTTTCCATGAATATGTGGGGCTTTACTGCAGACTTCCTGGACACCTTGGAAGCAAGATTTGTGGAATTCCTTGGCGGAATTGCCGGTAACGAGGCAAAAGCAGAATTCCTTCTTCCGGAAGTGGTTGGCTCTATGTTAAGAGAGAACAAAGCAAGGGTTAAGGTGCTTACCAGCAATGATCGTTGGTTCGGCGTGACTTATCATGAGGATAAGGATTTGGTAGTACGCTCTTTCCGCGCATTATACGAAAAGGGTGAATATCCGGAGCAGTTATTCAAATAATTTATTCCGACGTTTTGGGAGAGACGGCCGGAAAGGATATCTATGATTACCTGGCTATATCCGGAACGGTGTCCGGTTTGTATGCAAATTGTAACACCAAAAGGAGCAATGGTTCATCCGGAATGTAAAAGTAAACTGGATAGCATTAAAGAACCGGTATGTTATAAGTGCGGTATACCACTTTCCTCGGAAGATGAGGAGTATTGCACGGTGTGCAGATGCAAAAATAACAGAGGATGGGATCAGGGAAGAAGTATTTTCCCTTATCATGGCTCTGTAGGCAATGCACTTCGGCTGGTGAAAAAGGACGGAAGAGTTGAGTTTGTCCGTTTCTTTGCGAAACAGATAAAAGAAAAGCAACAGGCATTTATTCTTAGGATGGCGCCGTCCTGTATTGTTCCGGTACCGTTACATCCTTCGAAACAACGCTTACGCGGCTTTAACCAGGCGGAATTGCTGGCAAGAGCATTGGGAGAGGAAATGAATCTTCCGGTTTGTTTGCTTTTAAAAAAACAGAAAAAAACAAAGGACCAAAAAAGTCTCGGGAAAAATCAGCGCATAAAAAACGTAGCAGATGCATTTGCTGTGGACGAAGCTGTGTGGCCGGAGGAAAATGTGCCGGAATCAGTGCTTCTTCTGGATGATGTCAGTACTACGGGAAGTACGCTGACGGCTTGTGCCAATACCTTGAAAGCAAGGGGCGTGAAGAGAGTCGCATTTATCAGTGTATGTGTAGCTGAACAACCGGAATAAACTTTATGGGAGGTTAGTATGGACGTAAGAAATTGTAAACAGTGTAACAAAGTATTTAACTATATTGGTGGTGTTCCGCTCTGTCCGGAATGTGTAAAGAAAGCAGAAGACAAGTTTGATGATGTAAAAAGATATATCTATGATCATCCAAGATGCGGTATGCAGGAGGTTTCCACAGAGATGGAAGTCAGTGTGGCGCAAATCCGTAAGTGGTTAAAGGAAGAGCGTTTGTCCTTCAGTGAGGATTCTGAAATTGCATTAAATTGTGAAAAGTGTGGCAAGAAGATTCTGACCGGACGTTTCTGTAAGGGCTGTAAAGACAGCATGACCAACCAGTTCAGCAGCTTATACCGTAAGGAAGAACCAAAGATTAACATTGAAAAGAAGAAGACCGAAAATAAGATGAGATTCTTAGACCAGTAGTAAAAAATGAAATCGCTGACGTTCCCTATTATGGGTGAAGGAACGCCAGCGATTTTATTTTTATGATGCGGTTGAAACAGACGGCATTTGAATGCTTATTGTTCTGTCTTGGAAATGCCATCTTCTTCTATCAGAAGCTTCCCTTCTTTTTGTAAATGACCGATAGCACGCTTGAAGGCATTTTTACTTAAACCGAATTTTGCTTTGATTAAGTCCGGAGAGGTTTTGTCATGGTATGGCAGGAAACCGCCGGCTTTTATCAGGGCATCGTAAATAAGAGAACAGTCTGTATCCATTTGTAAATAGGATTTTTCACGGATGCTGAGCACCAGACGGCCATCCGGCTGTACCTTAGTAACCCGGGCGGATACTTTTTCTCCCGGCTTTAATGTGGTAAACAGTTCTTTGTTAGGAATCAGTGCAGAGTAACGGTCATCTACCGCAACATAGGCTCCGAAAGCGTCAATGATTTCATAAACGGTGCCGGAAACCTGATCCTCCCTCTGATATGGGGAATTGGATTGTAAAGAATTATAAACCTTTGCAGTAGCACAGAGGCGGCTGCTCTTATCGATATATAAGGTAACTAATACGGAATCTCCCTTTTGCACGCGGAAAGTCTGCTCTTTAAACGGCAGAAATAAATCTTTGGCAAGTCCCCAGTCGAGGAAAGCACCGATGTTGGTTACCTCTTTTACGGTAATCCGGGCGATGGCTCCCATGGTAAGTAACGGCTTTGCTGTAGTGGCAATCGGACGGTCTTCGGAGTCTTTGTAGATAAATACTTCGACGGTATCTCCTGTGGTAAGGTCTTTTGCCTGGGCCTTCGGAAGGAGGATGCTTGGGACATCCACTATTTCTTTTTTGTCAGGTATAAAGGAGAAATCGGATTCTATGCCCTGATCGCCTAAATATACGCCGAAATCGGTTTTTTTGACAACACGCAGTGTCTGCATTCTTCCTAATAAAATCATGAGTTAATTCCCTTTCTGATAAATTGAACGGTAGTATATGGTTTTTGTGCGGCATCTGCCAATACGATGGTGCAAGTGGTATCCGTAAGGGAAATCAGAGGATAAATTTCATCCATCAGTTTTGCAGATTTTTTATATTCTGCCCGGAATTCGCCTACTTCAAAATCGGCAGGAAGATAATCTTCCGCCATGCGGATATACTGGGCATTATTTACATGGTGATTGGTATCAAGATGGTGTTTGGTTACAAGGAACGGAGCTTCTTCCCGGTATTCGGTCGGAAGCGCGATTTTTCTTGGTGCATATTCCATGGTAAGAGGCGGCTCCATCGGATACATGGCAACATAGTCCGGGTCAAGCTTGGACGGTCGTCCGGTTTCTGTATCGGTAAAGACCCAGAACGAGTTGGCAATGACTAAATTTTCACCATCGGTAGTTTGTAAAACAAAGTTACGGTCTCCGCTTAAAGTGCTGAACCCGTAAGGCCAGGTGCCGACAACAACAGTTTCACCGAATTTTGGAAGACGGTGGATGATTACCTGCCAGGAACTTAAAACCCAGCATTTGTGCTTAGGCTCTAAATATTCGAACCCTGCATGCAGGGATTCGGAATGAAAAATAGTACAATCTTGAAAATAATTTATCAGGGAAGTGAGAGTCAGTTTTTTGTCGGAATCCACTTCGCTGAAACGAATGTCTGAGGTAAAGGAATACATTTTGTTTTCTCCTGTTTTGTACAATACTTATCTAGTATAGTATTGTACCACATTTTTTTTCTCTAGTGTAGAGAAATTATTAAAATTTGCTGGATTCTTCACAGAAAATTGCTTATAATGGTTTCAATAAAAGTTAATGGGATTGGAGAAGAACTATGGAAAACATACAAAAGAACCACATAAAAGGTGTGAATATTGTTTTTCTTGTTACAATACTGATATCGGTGATTGTACCGTTTTTACCGTTGAACTATCTTCACGACCGGGCAGTACTGGGAATTATTTTTTCACAAGTGTGTCTGGTGTTACCGACGGTGATTTTTTTACTGGTGAACAGGATGTCTTATGCAGAAACGGTACGGTTTCGTAAGATGCAGGTGCAGGATATCCTATTAACCTTATTGTTTGGAATATTACTAGGACCGGTTCATACGTTAATCAATGCTTTATCGTTGGTGTTTTCCACGGATGTTATCAGTTTCACCGTAATAGATATTATACATGATGTGCCGTTCCTGGGCGGTATAGTTTTTATAGCTGTGATTCCGGCTATAGTAGAAGAAACCGTTCATCGTGGGGTGTTTTATAATGAGTACAGTAAAATTCACGTTTTAAAAGCGGCAGTATTATCCGGGTTTCTGTTTGGTGTTATGCACGGAAATATTCATCAGTTTTGCTACACATTTATTTTGGGAATTTTTCTTGCATTATTGGTAGAAGCCACAGGTTCTATACTTTCTTCCATGCTGGTGCATTTTTGGATCAATGCATCTTCTACTGTTCAGACATATCTTCAGCCGGTGTTGTATGAGAGAAACCAGGCTATTTATAATATGTATAAGGAATACGGAATGGAGGATAAGGTGGCTGAATTGGAGGCGATGCTCGGGGATTTGACTTTGACTTCGAAGGAATGGATGTACCAGATAGTGAAGAAAGGTGTTCAGCTGACGGTTCCTGAGGTGTTGATGCAATATGGATTTCAGGCACTGGTTGGTGGTGTGCTGGCATTCCTGGTATATAAAAAGCTGGCCGTCAGAAACGGAAACTGGTATCGTATTTGTGCAAGCTTTAAGCCACAGCGAAGAAAGAAAGCAGAAAATGGTGAGGGGCCGGAAGAACCGAAGCAAAGAATGATAACAGTCCCGTTGGTTATCGGAATTTTGCTTGGCGTGGCTTTTATGATCTTTTATGAATTTTTAATACAGAGAGCGGGATAATACATAGAAAGAGCGGCCGGTTTTGGCCGCTCTTTCCGGTTCTTATACGGTTATGTCAATATTCTGTCCAAGATGAGGATTGACCGACTGCTCCATCATTTTTATCATCATGGCGCCGGATTCTTCTACGGTATCCAGAGTCTTGGCAAGCATGGCGATATTATACTGGTCCACAGTATTCGCCTGTGACATAGCAACGGATAATGTTGGGATATCCATAAATATCAGCCCCTTTCTGCCGTGTACAAATGGTTTAAGTTTCCATATGTACAGAACCGTATTTTTGTGGTATACTAAATCTTGGGGTATACCCAAGTTTATTATAACAAGTATTTTATGTACTGGCAAATGAAATTTTAAAGGCGGAGAATTACCATGTTCGATTTAATTATTGTGGGAGCCGGCCCTGCAGGACTGGCAGCAGCTATTTATGCAGCACGGGCAGAATTAAAGTTTATTGTATTGGAAAAAGAAATTATGAGCGGCGGACAAATTATCAATACCTATGAGGTAGATAATTATCCGGGATTATATCATATGGGCGGTTTTGATTTGGCTATGAAATTCAGGGAGCACGCGGATGCCCTGGGAGCTTCTTTTGTAACCGGAGAAGTGGAACGGATAGAAGCAATTCCTGCAGGTAAAAAAATCATCTGCAAGGATGGCACGGAGTATGAAACAAAAACTGTTATTTTATCCGGCGGAGCTAAGCACAGAAAGCTGGAGGTTCCGGGAGAAGATGCTCTGGCCGGTTCCGGCGTTTCTTACTGTGCTACCTGTGACGGTGCGTTTTTCCGCGGCAAAGAGGTTGCCGTAATCGGTGGCGGAGATGTTGCGGTAGAGGATGCCTTGTTTTTGGCAAGACTTTGCAAAAAAGTATATGTGGTTCACAGAAGAGATACTTTCCGTGCTGCAAAAACCTTAGTAACACGCCTGACAGAAGCAGAAAATGTGGAACTGGTCTATGATAGTGTGGTAAAGGAAATTCAGGGTAAATTCAAGGTGGAATCCCTGGTTTTGGAAAATAAAAAAACGGCGGAAGAAAGAACCATTGCATTAGACGGTGTATTTATTGCCGTAGGTATGTTGCCGGAAACCTCGGCTTATAAAGGTTTAGTAGAATTAGACACGGCAGGCTATATTGTGGCTGATGAAACAGGTATTACCTCCGATCCTGCTGTTTTTGCCGCGGGAGATATCCGCACAAAGGCATTACGCCAGGTAGTAACAGCCGCATCCGACGGAGCTAACGCGGTACAAAGTGTGGAACGTTATCTGGCGGAAGTTAATTAAACAGGGAAGAGGTTATGAATGAACTATATTAAGATGATAACGGTGATGCTTGCGGGAATTATGGCAATCTCTCCGATGGAATATACAAAGGGTGAACTCTTGCTTCAAACGGTAGCTACTACCGAAGAAGAAGCTGTGCCTACGGAAACTTCCTCTATGGGGAATATCGTGAACAGCGATACGGCAATTGGCGGTATTTCGTTGTTGATTAATGATTATTATAACAATATTGGTGAAGATGAGTCCGGCGATATTTATGTTGACGGAGTTAAGATGAAGGCGGTGCATCGGGTGCCGTCACCTTATGAAAATCTTGCCATTGCCAATGTGAAAACTTATGTTAATATCCGGTCCGGTCCGTCTACAGAGTATGAAGCCATTGGTAAGCTTTATAAAGGGTGTGTTGCCAATGTCCTTGGATACGAAGGTGATTGGGTGAAAATTCAATCCGGTAATCTGGAAGAAGGATACATCCGCGGTGACTATTTGTTAATCGGTTGGGATGCGGAAGAAAAAATTGAAGAGCATTGTGATAAAGTAGCAACCGTAAACTGCTCTGTACTTAATGTGCGTACCGGTATGAGCACTTCCGACTCTATTTACGATCAGATTCCGAGAGGGGAATCTTACTATGTGGCGGAAGAGTACGAAGAATGGGTAAAAATTATTCTCAGCCAAGATGACAATACCGGTAGGGAGCATACCGGTTATGTATATAAGCAGTATGTGGATTTAAGCTACGAGTTCCAATATGCTGTTACCAAAGAAGAGGAGGCTGCAAAGAAAGCAGCGGAAGAAGCAGCCAGAAAAGCGGAGCAGGAACGTTTAAGAAAGCTGGCAGAAGAAGAGGCGGCAAGAAAGGCAGCTGCCGAGGCAAAGAAGAAAGCGGAAGAGGCTGCAAAGAAGGAAGCAGAAAAAGCAGAAGCAGAGGAAGCAAAAAAGTTGTTGGAACAGCAGGCGGCTCTGGCTACAGATTCTGCGAAACTCCGTCAGGAGGTGGCATCGTATGCGCTTAACTTTGTCGGTAATCCATATAAGTGGGGCGGAACCAGTCTAACAAAGGGAGCGGACTGCTCCGGATTTGTTCAGTCCATTTATAAGCAGTTTGGCTATGAGCTGCCGAGAGTATCCAAAGATCAGGCAAAATCTGCAGGGTATTGTAACGTTAAGCCTGACTTGGAACATTTGCTTCCGGGTGACTTGATTTTCTACACCGATAAGAAGGGTGTGGTAGACCATGTGGCTCTTTACATAGGGGACGGAAAAATCGTACATGCCGCAAGTAAAAAAACAGGCATCAAGATTTCCAGCTATAAAACACGTACGCCATACAAGGCGCGCCGCGTAATAGAGTAATAATTATATTAATTTCATAACAAATCACGGGCATAAATCTATCCTACCAAAACCCGCTCTCGCTAGCATCGAAACGTAGCCTCACTAAGCTCGTGCGATTTTAATCGCAAGACCTCGCTAAGTGAGGACGTTTCTCCAGTGTTTTGTTCGGATAAATTTATGCCCGGGATTTTATTTATGCCGGAAATTAAAATAATTATTTCGTTATTGTACTCCATACGCCTGTTGTGCCAGCTTCAGGCAGCCCAGTACGCCTTGGTTATCATTAAGTGAAGGTGGTACAATATAAGAGTCTAAATTCTCCAATTCTTTTGTCTTGATATATCCGTTTAAATATTCTGCCGTTTTTTTGCGGATGAGCGGGAATAACTGTTCCTGATGCATTACACCGCCGCCGAGGACGATACGTTCCGGGGAGAGAATCAGGATGTAGTTGACCAGCGCTTTTGCGATATAGTCGGCTTCCAGTTCCCAAACTTCAGGGATATCTTTTAACTCCATACCTTTTTTACCGTAGCGTCCTTCAATTGCAGGACCGGAGGCAAGACCTTCGAAGCAGTTGTCATGATATGGGCAGCAGCCTTTGTAGGAATCGGAAGGATGATGTTCCAGTAAAATATGACCGCCTTCCGGGTGAAGCATACCATGGAGCAGTTTTCCTTCTGCGAGAACTCCTATGCCTATGCCGGTACCGATGGTGATATAAATTCCGTTTTGTATATTTTTCATGCATCCAAAGGAGGCTTCTCCCAAAGCAGCGGCGTTTACATCGGTATCAAATCCAACCGGTATCTGCAAGGTGTCTGCAAATGCTTTTCTGATATTATAGTTTGCCCAGGCCAGTTTTGGAGTGGTGGTAATAGAACCGTAGGTTTCTGAGGCCGGGTTTAAGTCTGCAGGACCAAAAGTGCCGATTCCGAGAGATTCGATGTGGTGTTCACGGAAAAAAGCGATCATTTGCGGCATAGTTTGTTTCGGAGTTTCTGTGAGGAAGGTGATGCGGTGTTTTATTGTTCCGTGTTCGTCGCCAATGGCACATACCATTTTGGTGCCACCAGCTTCCAAAGCGCCAAGTATCATAGAATATCGTCTCCTTTACGTAGGAATGCTTTCTTGATTTATCATATAAAATTCTTTCTCTGAATGCAATAGGAGAATTATAAAATATATAGAAAGTTGTGTATTTTTGTTTTAGGGGTTGACTTTACAAAAATTGTGCAAACTGCACAAAAAAAGACAAGTTTTTTCGTCATCACGGAGTAGAATGAAAAAAAGGGACAAAAGGCCTAAAGATGTGGATAACTTTTTATCCACACAGTTTTGAAGCAAAAAAAAGTGGATGAAATGAGTTATTCACAGAGTTATCCACATTTTCCACAAAAATGTACTATGTTTGTGGTATATTCGGATAAGGTGTCAAGTTCGAAAGTTTGTTTTGTTATTTCTGATAAATTTGAGCAAAAATGACAAAAAAGGAAATGTCTTACTTGACAAGCTGTTTTACAAAAACAATTTAAAAAATGAAAAATAAACTGAAAAAATCAAAAAATACTTGCGAAATGTAGTTACAAATGTTATACTATAGTTGAGCACAAGATTTAGTGGTTTTAAATCATGGGTTCAATACAGGTAGCAAAGGAGCTGGTAACTATGCGTTATAACATTTACGGAAAAAATATTGAAGTTACGGAGGGCTTAAGAACTGCAGTCGAAGAAAAGTTCGGCAAATTATCACGTTATTTTACAGAGGAAACAGAAATTCATGTAACATTCAGTGTAGAAAAAGAGTTACAAAAAATAGAAGTTACAATTCCTATGAAGGGCAACATTGTCCGCGCTGAAGAAGAAAGTGAAGACATGTACGCTTCCATCGATATGGTAGAGGATACCATTGAGCGTCAGTTAAGAAAATTTAAAAACAAGCTGGTGGATAAAAAACAGAATGCAGTCAGTTTGTCCCAGGCATTCCTTACAGAAGATGCGGAAGAAGACGAAGAAGTAAAAATCGTCCGTACCAAACGTTTTGCAGTAAAACCGATGGATGTGGAAGAAGCTTGCATTCAAATGGAATTGCTTGGTCACAGCTTTTTCGTATTCCGCAACGCAGAAACTGACGAAGTTAATGTGGTATATAAGAGAAAAGGAAATACGTACGGTCTGATAGAACCTGAGATTTAGAACGTTAAAAGAAGCCTGCCGGGGTAAAATAACCCGGCAGTTTTCTTTTTACCTGTTCATACCTTGTTCATAAAAAATTCAGTTGATTACCTTCTGCGAAAATGGTACAATATAAAATAAACGTAGAATGCGGGATTATGTGATTTTCCAAGTATGTTCTACTGTATATTGAAAGGGAAATAAAAAACATGAGTATTGTTACTAAAATTTTTGGAACACACAGCGACAGAGAATTAAAACGAATCATGCCGCTGGCAGATAAAGTTATGGCTTTGGATGCCGAAATGGCAGCGCTTTCTGATGAACAGTTAAAAGCAAAAACTCCGGAATTTAAAGAGCGTTTAAAAAACGGGGAAACGTTGGATGATATTTTGGTAGAGGCCTACGCGGTTGTCCGCGAGGCAGCTTGGCGTGCCATTGGTTTAAAGCACTACAAGGTACAGGTTATCGGTGGTATTATCCTTCATCAGGGCCGTATTACCGAAATGAGAACCGGTGAAGGTAAGACTTTGGTGGCAACGCTTCCGTCTTATTTGAATGCCCTTACCGGCGAAGGTGTGCATGTAGTTACTGTAAATGACTACCTGGCAAAGCGAGATGCTGAGTGGATGGGTGAGGTTCACCGCTACTTAGGTCTTACCGTTGGTTGTATTTTAAACAGCATGACGAATGACGAAAGAAGAGAAGCCTACGCTTGTGATATTACCTATGCAACTAATAACGAGCTTGGTTTTGACTATCTCCGTGATAACATGGTAATTTACAAGGAACAGCTGGTAATGCGCGGCCTTCCTTATGCTATCATCGATGAAGTTGACTCCATTTTAATCGATGAAGCAAGAACTCCGTTAATTATTTCCGGTCAGGGCAATAAGTCCACGAAGCTTTATGATGCCTGTGATATTTTAGCCAGACAGTTAAAGCGCGGTACCGAAAAGGAACTCTCCAAAATGGATCTCATTATGGGTGAGCAGAACGAGGAAACCGGTGACTTTATTGTAAACGAAAAGGATAAGAACGTAAACCTTACCGAGCAGGGTGTAGAAAAGGTAGAGCGCTTCTTCCAAATTGAAAATCTGGCAGACCCGGAAAACTTAGAGATTCAGCATAATATTATTTTGGCACTCCGCGCCCACAACTTAATGTTCCGTGATAAGGACTATGTAGTAAAAGATGATGAAGTGCTTATCGTTGATGACTTTACCGGTCGTATTATGCCGGGCCGCCGTTACTCCGACGGTCTCCACCAGGCAATTGAAGCAAAGGAAAGAGTAAAGGTTAAGAGAGAAAGCAAAACTCTTGCCACCATTACGTTCCAGAATTTCTTCAATAAGTATAACAAGAAGTGTGGTATGACAGGTACCGCTCTTACGGAAGAAAGAGAATTCCGTGAAATTTATGGTATGGACGTTATCGTAGTTCCGACAAATCTTCCGATTGCCCGTCAGGATTTAAACGATGCCGTATTTAAAACCAGAAGAGAAAAATTAAATGCAATTGTAAATGCGGTTGCGGAAGCACATGCAAAGAATCAGCCGGTGTTAGTTGGTACCATTACCATCGAGGCTTCCGAAGAATTAAGTGACATGCTCCGCAGACGTGGTATTCCTCATAAGGTATTAAACGCAAAGTTCCATGAAATGGAAGCAGAAATCGTTGCGGATGCAGGTCAGCCGGGTGCGGTAACCATTGCCACCAACATGGCAGGCCGTGGTACCGACATTAAGCTTGGTGAAGGTGTAAAGGAAGTGGGCGGTTTAAAGATTATCGGTACAGAGCGTCATGAATCCAGACGTATCGATAACCAGCTGCGTGGCCGTGCCGGCCGTCAGGGTGACCCGGGTGAATCCAGATTCTACATTTCCCTGGAAGATGACTTGATGCGCTTATTCGGTTCTGAACGTCTCATTACCATGTTTAATGCCCTTGGTATGCCGGAGGGCGAAGAACTGCAGCATAAGATGCTCAGCAATGCCATCGAAACCGCACAGACAAAAATTGAAAATAACAACTTCGGTATCAGAAAGAACTTGCTGGAGTATGACCAGGTAAACAACGAACAGCGCGAAATTATCTATGGTGAACGCCGTAAAGTATTGAACGGCGAAAACATGAGAAATTCCATCTTAAAGATGATTATGGAAGTGGTAGAAGGCTGTGTGGATACCTGCATCAGTGAAGACCAGCTTCCGGAAGAATGGGACATGACAGAATTAAACAATCTGCTCCTTCCAATTGTTCCTATGGATACAATTACGTTAAGTGACGAAGATATCAAGCATCTTACCAAGAAAGAATTGATGCAGCGCTTAAAGGAAAAAGCTGTGCGCATGTACGAAGCGAAAGAAGCAGAGTTTCCGGAAGCGGAGCAGTTGCGTGAAGTGGAACGTGTCATTCTGCTTAAGGTTATCGATCACAAGTGGATGGATCATATCGATGATATGGAACAGCTCCGTCAGGGTATCGGTCTTCAGGCATACGGCCAGAAGAATCCACTCAGTGAGTACAAGATGATGGGTTATGATATGTTCAGCGACATGGAGGCCGCTATTGCAGAGGATACCGTAAAAGCTCTTATGCATGTAC
>JAZSFC010000009.1:0-77410 GCA_045531955.1 Lachnospiraceae bacterium
ATTCATAAAATATACACAACCATTGTATGAAAATTATGGTATAATGTTCAGAAAAAAGTGATGTTTGCCTATTTATAAAAGATTCGGGGAGACCTTTATGAAAGAATATGATTATAAAAAGAAAATAAGGAAGTTCCGATGCAGGATATTATTGGAAGCAGGACTTCGGGCTGGCAGCATAGGGGTGTCAGCCGGGTTAGGGGTTATGGCAGCAATCCTCTTGTACGGAAGGCTTAGATACCAAACCATTATGTTATCGAAAGCTGCTGTGGCAGCAGTGGTAGCAGGTCTGTTCATCGCGTTAATATGTTATGTTGTCCGGTTCCGGCCGAAGAAGAAAGAAGTGTTGGCACGGATTGACAGTCTGGGCTTGCAGGAACGCGTCATCACCATGGAAGAATTGAAGCAGTCGGATACACTAATTGCAAAAAAACAGCGGCAGGATGCAAAAACTCAGCTGGAAAAGCTGGAAACCTCCGCATTGGGAATCCGTTTTTACATATGGCCGGTAGTTTGCAGTTTACTGCTTGCTATGATAGTCTGTGTCCTGATATTCGTACCGTTTCCGGAAAAGGAGGAAAATCCGCTGACAGTGCAAAATGCAAAGGAAATGGCTATTGTGGATGAACTGATTACAGCACTGACAGAAACAGTGGATAAATCAGATATTATGGAGAATGTGAAAGCTGATTTACAGGAAATTGTAGATGCCCTGGCAATCAACTTTACTCCGGAGGACAGTACCTTAACCAGAACCGCAAAAATTGCCACAGCCTCGAAGCGTCTGGATATGTATGAAGGCGAAAAGCAAAATGAATTAACCTTGTTAAAGCAGCAATTAGACGGTTCGGAAGAGATGAAGCTTCAGGTGACAGAAGCTACGGAAGAACAGTTTAAATTATCCCATGTGATAAAAAAAATGAAGGATCTGATGGGAACCTCTATTGAAGTATTAAATATGGTAGAGGGAACCTTCTGGGCACCGGGAGGCCCATCCTCCGGAACTTCCTATGATGTGGAAGAATTGCCAATGGAAGAAGAACCACCGGAAGGAGAAAATCCGGAGGAACAGGAACCGGGTGAGGGGGAACAACCTCCGGAAGGCATGGAACCGGGAGAAAACGGGGAACCACAGGAAGGTATGGAAGGTGAGTTCGCCGGTATGGGTAGTGAAACCATCTTCGATCCGGAACAGGGAGAAGTCAGCTACGGAAGTGTCTATGAGGAATATTACCAGGCAATATTAAAGGCACTGACAGAGCGGGAATATTCCGAAGAAATCAGAGAAATGATTGAAGATTACGCAAATTCATTAGAGTAAAAGGAGAAGAAAAATGGTTACAGAGGAAATGTTACAGGTTTTCAAGGAAAAATGCGAAGGAATTTATAAAGAACTGGGTAAAGATATGATTGGCCAGAAAGAAGTTGTAGAAGGATGTGTCATCGCAATGATTGCCGGAGGTAACGTATTGTTGGAAGGTGTACCCGGTGTCGGAAAAACCAGACTGGTACGTTCCCTTGGTAAGGTATTTGATTTACCGTTTTCCAGAATCCAGTTTACACCGGATTTGATGCCGGCGGATGTTACCGGTACTAATATTATTGAAAAGGATAAGGACGGAAATTCCAAGTTCCGTTTCCAACCGGGTCCGGTATTTACCAATATTTTGCTGGCAGATGAAATTAACCGTGCCACACCAAAGACTCAGTCTGCACTTTTGGAGGCCATGCAGGAGCACACCGTTACGGTGATGGGTGAATCCTACAAGTTAGAAGAGCCATTCTTCGTGCTGGCAACCCAGAACCCAATCGAACAGGATGGTACTTACCCGCTTCCTGAGGCGCAGATGGACCGTTTTATGTTTAAGCTGGTAATTACTTACCCTGACATGGAAGAACTCTTAGAAATCGTAAATATCACGCAGAAGACTATGGAGGAAATTGCAGAAGCAGCCTGCAATGCCAAGGAGCTTCTTTTAATGAGAGAAACTGCTAAGGAAATTCCGGTAGCGGAGGATGTGATGAAGTATACCATGAAACTGGTTATGGCAACTCAGCCGTCCGGTGAATATGCATCTGAAACTTCCGCAAAGTATTTACGGTATGGTGCTTCTCCGAGAGCTGCCCAGGCTCTGATTACAACAGCAAAGGTAAAGGCTCTGATGAACGGCCGCTATAACGTTTCCTACGATGACATTAATAGCCTCGCATATCCGGTACTTCGTCACAGAATCAAACTGAATTTTGAAGCGGTTACCGGAAAAATTACTGCGGATAAAGTAATTGAAGAGATTATTGCCGAACTGAACCCAAAGCAGGGCGGCGTATTACCGTTATTAAAGCATAAGAAGTAGGAAGAAGCCAATGAAACGAAACATTATTGACGATGAATTTATCGGTCGTCTGGAAACCCTTGGATTGTGGCTGAAAAGCCAGATGACCGGATATTTCGGCGGTAATCATAAAACAAATGCCTACGGAAGTACGGTGGAGTTTGCTGATTACAGAGAGTATACGCCCGGAGATGATTTGCGCCGTATCGACTGGAACTTGTTCAGCCGTTTCGATAAGTATTTTATCCGGTTATTTACTGACGAGCGCCAAATGCATAATCAAATATTAATTGATAGCTCCGCTTCCATGGATGATAGGAAGGGGAAGGCAGAGTATGCCTTAAAAACTGCTGCGGCGTTAGGTTATTTATCGGTACAGGGCATGGACAGGACATCAATTAAACTAATACGTGGCAATTTGCTTCAAAATGTCGGGCAGAGGATTACCGGCAAGGAATCCTTTTACGGTACGGTAAGTGAACTGGAAGATTTGGAATTTACCGGGGATGCGGATATTTGTACTGCCATCAAAAACAGCCAGGAGCTGGGGCATGATGACGGTCTGACGGTTATTATCTCTGACTTTTTTACAGAATCCGATTGGAAGCAGGCGGTGGATTATTTGTTATACAAAAAGAGGGAAGTGTTGCTGATACAGGTAGTAACTCCTGCAGAAGTAAATCCGGACTATTTTGGCCGCATGCAGCTTTTAGATGCGGAAGCCGTAGACGTGGATGACAGAAAAAATATGCGCCTGCGTATTACAAAAAGTGAATACCAGGCATATTTACAGGCCCTTGCTGATTATTTACAGGATATGGAGCAGTTTTGCCGCTCCAGAAATGTAGGCTATATCAGGGTAAATACGGCAAATCCGATAGAAAAAGAATTATTGAATCAGTTATATGAAACGGAGGCGATACGATGAGTTTCTTAAATCCTGCGGGACTTTGGGGACTGCTCGGTATCCCTGTCCTGATTTTAATCTATCTTATTAAACCAAAGTTTCAGGAAAGGCTGGTCACCAGCACGTTTATCTGGAAACTGAGCAAAAAATATCAGAAGAAAAAGCTGCCGTGGCAGATTACCAATCTGCTTTTGTTTGTCATGCAATTAATTACGATTGTTGCTCTTAGCTTCATACTGGCCCGCCCGGTAATTGTAACGGAGGACGGGGCAGCAGAAAAAATCGTGATTCTGGACGCTTCCGGCAGTATGTTGGTGGAAGGAAAGAGCGGCAACCGTTTTGATGCAGCGAAAGAGCAGATTTGCGACCTGGCGGATGATATGGAAAGCTACGGTAAAATGACGGTAATTGTTGCCGGTCCGGAAAGCAGGGTGCTGATAGAACGTTCGGATTCTGCACAAAACGTTAAGGAAGCTTTGGAGCGGACAGAATGTACTTACGGCGAGGCTGCGTTGCAGGAAGCTTTTGTGCTTGCCGAAGAAGTGCTCGCAGAAAATCCGGAAGCAGCGGTGTATTTGTTCACGGATAAAGAATATGAAGAAAATGAAAGCATTAAGGTAGTCAATGTGGCAGAAACTGCATGGAATGTGGCAATTAGTTCGCTGAGTGCGGAACGTGCAGGAAACCGGAATCTTATTTTTTCCGCAGAGCTTACTTCCTATGGCGCGGATACGGCTGCAACAGTAGTACTTTATGTGGACGGAGTTTTAGCAGATGCGCAGATGGTTGGTCTGGTAGCAGATGTGCCGGCAGTAGTGGAGTTTGCTGATTTCGGAATCCGGGAGTATGAATCTGCCAAAGTTTATGTAGAAGCGGTAGATGCTGTTGCATATGACAATGAATATCATCTTTTTGACGAAAAGAGTACAGAATATGAAGTGCTTTTGGTCAGTGAAGAGCCAACCTTTTTGGAAGCCGCACTCATGACCTTCAAGTCGATTACCGTTACAACCGTAGCATCGTTGGAAGAACTGGATTTGGGTGCACAGCAAATGCCGGACGGAAGTATTATGGAAAATATTCCGAGTACCGGTTATGATTTATATATTTATGATGGCATGTTACCAAAGGAATTACCGGGGGACGGCTCTGCCTGGATGTTCCATCCGGACCGGGTACCAAAGGGTGTTACCTTTAAAATGGGAGAAGAGATTGTATCGGAATCCTATTTAGAAGTTGCTCCGGATTCCGGCACGGAATTGTTTGCAAACATCTCCAACGAGGTGACTGTCAATGACGTGTATATCAATGAATATGTGGAATTGTATTCTGCGTTAGGCTTTGAAACAATTTTTACCTGCAACGGAGCGCCAATGATTCTGGTGGGTGAAACCGAAAATGCAAAGGCGGCACTGTTTGCTTTTGACTTAGGAGCGACAAACCTTCCTCTTCGAATTGCTTTTCCGGCATTGATACATAATCTGGTAAGCTATTCCCTGAGTCCGGTATTGGATGCTGCTTCCTATGAAGTGGGCGATACCATCACACTGAATAAAGTAAGTGGTACGGCCCTGACTTCCGTTATGGCGAATCATCCTGCTGCAGTACCGCAGCATCACGTGAAGCTTCCGGTAAGCTTTATGGCTGAGGAACCGGGTGTATATACCGTTTCCAGGGTGCTTATGGACGAAACAACGGAAGAAAGCAATTACTTTGTCAGCTTTCCGAAGGCAGAAAGTAATCTGACTGCTCCTGGCGGAGTACTGCCTGTATTTGATACTGCAGAAGCGGAAGTACATTATGAAAAAGAAATTACAAGATGGCTTGTAATAGCACTGCTTCTGCTGTTCGTTGTGGAATATATCCTGCAGCACAGAGAACAGTTTTTAAACAAAAAGCTTTCTTATGTGATTCATGCAGTAATATTACTTTTACTGGTTGCTTTACTTGCAGAGTGGAAAATTACCAGGGAAAAGAACGAAATCGAAACCATTGTACTGGTGGACTTATCCGATAGTACCATAGATTCCAGAGAAGTATTAACTGCCTATGTGAAGGAGCTGTCTGCTTCGGCTGTGGATAAGAACCGGGTAGGCGTTGTAACCTACGGTGGAAATACGGTTTCTGCATCAGAACTTTCTGAAAAGGGTGACGAAGTATTGTCCGCATTTCTGGAAAGTGAAACATTGCCGGAGCCGGGTGCTACCAATCTGGAGGAAGCATTATACTATGCGGAATCCTTGCTGGATGATAAGCAAAACCAGCGGATTATTGTTTTATCCGATGGTTTGGAAACGGATGGGGATGCGTTGCAGGCGGCAAAGGTTTTGGCAGAACGCGGCGTGCAGATTGACGCAGTCTGCATCCCGACAAGGACAGTTGGTTTTGAGGTGCAGATAAACAGCCTGTCCCATCCGGAAACCTTACATATGGGCGAAACTACTGCAATTAGAGCGGTAATACAAAGCAATAATGAGAACAGTGTGGAGATACGGTTTTACGACAACCAGCGTGTGATTCACAAACGGATCGTGAACCTGACCGAGGGCTTGAATGAGTACACCATGGAAGAGTATACTCCTACCTCCATTGGAACCCACGAAATCTCTTGCCGGGTAATTCCGGTGTATAATGATGTAAAAGAAAACAATGTATACTATTCCTGGCTGGAAGTCAGCGGCAAAGGAAACCTGCTTCTGATTGACGGTACCGGCAGGGAAGCAAAAGAATTGAAGAATCTGCTGTCGGAAGAATACAGCATTACTGTAATCGAACCCGAAGCGGCAGAAGGCTATGCCAATCAGCTGGCAGCGTACCAAGGCGTTATTTTGATGAATGTGTCCAATGCGGATTTGCCGGAAGGCTTTGACGAGGTGTTGGAAACCTACATAAAAAAATACGGTGGCGGTGTACTTACTACCGGCGGCAGTAATACCTATGCTTACGGCAGTATGACAGAAACTGCCTTTGAAGAATTCCTTCCGATTACATTGGAACAAAGCGAAGAACAGACAACAGCTATGATGCTTGTGGTGGATACCTCCAGCAGTATGAGAGGATTGAATCATGAGATGGCGATTCAGGGTTCTGTTCAGTGCATCGAAACCTTATCGGAAACCGACTATGTCGGCGTTTTGACCTTTGACCGTTCGGTGAATGTGATTTATGAACTTTCTTCCATGGAGGAAAAGGATGCAATCTTGGAGGCGGTGGAGGCGATTGAACTGGGCAGAGGCACGTATATGACGGACGCTACCCAGGAAGCATTTAACCAGCTGAAGGATTTCGAGGCGGATAACAAACATGTGATTATCCTGTCTGACGGTGAACCGCAGGATTCCGGTTATATCCGCGTAGTAAAGCAGATGGCTTCCAACGGTATTACCGTATCCGCCATTGCAGTTGGCCAGGGAGCAGACCGCAGAATTATGCAGGTGATTGCGGAAACAGGTAACGGTAACTATTATAATGCCTCTACTGTCCGTGACTTGCCTGAGATTATGGTGGAAGAAACCATGTCTGCTACTGACTCTTACCGGCAGACCGGTCATTTCCCAATTTCCGTTGCCAGCTATTCTACCTTGCTGCAAGGAGTGGAAGAAGCAGAACTTCCGGCAATGTCCGGTTATACCACTACTTTCTTAAAGAAGAGTGCGGAACAGTATTTGACAGTGAACGGCGGGGAACCATTGTATGTGCAATGGAGTTACGGCTCCGGTAAAGTTGGATGCTTTACCGCAGATTTACGAGGCGGTGATTCGGAAGAACTGTTTGCGTCTGAAGCAGGACAGAAGTTAATCCGGAACATGCTGCAGGGCGTGATACGTTCTGATGGAGCTGTAACGGCATTACAGGCGGAAGTGGCTTCCTATAACACAACAGCAGTGGTAGATATTACTGCATCATTGGAAAGCAGGGAAACACTTACAGTGGCAGTGCTTGCACCGGATGGGGCTGAACAACAGGTAGACCTTTCCTTTACCTCTGATGGTACCTATAGCGGTACATTCCCGGTGGAACAGGAAGGGCTGTATACGATTACGATAACCCATTTGGATGCAAAGGGTACGCTGGTAGATTTTATGCAAAAGAGCCTGGCGTCCTCCTATTCTGCGGAATATGATTGCTTTGCAGGAGCAGACGGAGAAGAACGTTTGCTTCAGGTGTGTGCAACAACCGGCGGCAATATGGCGTACACGGTTGCTGCAGTTGCAGAGTATCAGGGGGAACTTTTGAAACAGGTGACTGACCCGACGGTACTGTTCTTACTTATGACCTTAGGACTCTTCCTTACAGACATTGCAGTAAGAAAATTCCGGCTAAAGAAAGGCAGATAGTACAAGAAAAAAATTGGATATTTTCGTAAAAAATATCTTGCACTGACGGACCGGTGGTAGTATAATAGGTGCAAATTTATTAGTGCTTTAAAATTTTAGTGCAATAAAGAGAACTAATCGGTCTGTCAGAAATGAAGGAGGTAAATTATGAGTATCAGAGTCGGAATCATGGGTTACGGTAACTTAGGAAGAGGAATTGAATGTGCGTTAAAGCAAAATGCTGATATGGAACTGGTGGCAGTGTTTTCCAGAAGAGACCCTGCAACCGTTAAGATTTTAAGTGAAGGCGTAAAGGTATATAAGGCAGAGGAAGCGGCGAGTCACAAGGATGAAATTGATGTCCTGATTCTTTGCGGCGGCAGTGCTACCGACCTTCCGGTACAAACACCGGAGTTCGCCAAGGACTTTACCGTGGTGGACAGCTTTGACACTCACGCAAAGATTCCGGAGCACTTTGCAAATGTGGATGCAGCAGCAAAGGAAAGCGGAAACGTAGCAGTTATTTCTGCAGGCTGGGATCCGGGTATGTTCTCCTTAAACCGCTTGTATGCCAATGCAATATTGCCGGACGGTAAGGACTATACTTTCTGGGGCAAAGGTGTCAGCCAGGGCCATTCCGATGCAATCCGCAGAGTGGAAGGAGTAGCCAATGCAAAGCAGTATACCGTACCTGTAGATGCTGCTCTTGCTGCAGTAAGAAGCGGCGCAAATCCGGAGCTTTCCACCCGTGAAAAGCACACCAGAGAGTGCTATGTGGTAGCAGAAGAAGGTGCAGATAAGGAAAGAATTGCGGCAGAAATCAAGTCCATGCCGAACTATTTTGCAGACTATGATACTACCGTAAATTTCATTACAGAAGAAGAACTTCAGAAAAACCACGCAGGTATCCCGCACGGCGGCTTTGTTATCCGCAGCGGCAAGACCGGCTGGAATCTGGAACACAATCATATCATTGAGTACAGCTTAAAGCTTGATTCCAATCCGGAATTTACCGCATCGGTTATTGTGGCATGTGCCAGAGCGGCAGTCCGCATGAAGAATGAGGGTATGAAAGGCTGTAAGACCATTTTTGATATTCCGCCGGCATATCTTTGCAATATCAGTGCGGAAGAGTTAAGAGCACATTTGTTGTAAGTTTATTTTTTAATAAAACGGAGATGTGAATTTATCCTGCGAAAACCCGCTTTCGCAGGATAAATTCACTTCTCCGTTTTTTGTAAAGTAATTAAAAATACAACAAATAAGTAGTATAATTGGAAAAGAGCTTTTATATTTCAAGGATATATGATAAAATGAATCAAATTAATGTATAAGCAAGTTGATTGAAGGAGAATAGTAAATATGAATTTTATTGAAATTTTAAAGGTTATCTTCCTTGGTATTGTGGAAGGAATCACCGAGTGGTTGCCGATTTCCAGTACCGGGCATATGTTGTTGGTGGATGAATTTATTACTTTAAATGCAGTGGATGATGAGTTTAAGGAAATGTTCTTTATTCTGATTCAACTGGGGGCCATTTTAGCGGTAATTCTTCTGTTTTGGCAGAAAATGTGGCCGTTTCAGTTTAAGGACAAAAGCAAACCTGTGATTTTAAAGGATACGTTTTCTACCTGGTTTAAAGTAGTGGTGGCATGCATTCCGGGGGCTATTGTTACTATTTTGTTTGATGACTATGTAGAAGCTCACTTTCAAACACCGGCTGTAATTGCAGCGGCACTGATTATTTACGGTATCGCTTTTATTATTATTGAAAAGTGGAACAAGACAAAGACTCCGAAGGTCGCAACTCTTGACGATATTACATACAAAACCGCATTGTTAATCGGTTTGTTCCAGGTGCTTTCTATTGTGCCGGGAACTTCCCGTTCCGGCGCCACCATTATCGGTGCGTTGCTGATTGGTGTATCCCGTGTGGCAGCAGCAGAATTTACCTTCTTTTTGGCAGTTCCGGTAATGCTCGGAATGAGTGCGTTAAAGCTTCTTAAGTTTGGTTTTGATTTTACAGGTACGGAAATTGCGGTATTGGTGCTTGGCATGGCAACTGCATTTGTGGTCAGTGTACTTGTGATTAAATTCCTGATGAGCTACATAAAGAAGAAGGATTTTACCGTGTTTGGCTGGTACCGGATAGTACTGGGCGCGGTGATTATTCTGTATACGTTGATAAAATAATTAATAAAGAAAGAGTCCTTGACAAGTATATCAAGGACTTTTTTTATTATATTGTGATTGATGTTTTGGAATAAACAAATGCAATAATTAGAAGCAAGGTAAGTAAGATATAAAGTGCGATGAAAAGTTTTGGGATTTTCTTTTCATTATCTGTAAAGGAAACATATTTTTTACTGTTTAGTTTATCACTCATAACAACCCATTCGCTGTCGTATAGGGAAGCGGGAAGTTGTTTTTCGATAATGCTGATGACCTTCATTTTGCTTCCGTTTAAGATACCGTATGCCTCTAAAATTTTTAACCAGGAAATATCTAAAATGATTCCGATGGATAAAAGCAGAAGAGCGATAATTATTTTCGACAGAAAGGAATCACTGATAGAGATGCAGACACTGAATAAAGTAAAAAGCGCCGCATTAATAGTGATATAAAAGCTGTTTACATTCTGTCTTCTGGTAACCAAATCTTCCGAGGTCTGTAAGAAAATTTTATATTGCTCTAATAGTTCTTCTTTATTCAAATTTTCTGTAGTATCGTTGAAAATATTGTAGTCACCGGTTTCATAGGAACTGATCTTTTTACAGATGGTGGCAATGCCTGCTTCGGAAGCATTCAGATAGTTCCGCTTGGAGAAGGAATCTTTTTTATAAAGCACATCACTGATTTCATTAGCAGGATCCAATTTATGTACAACAACATATTTATTATACTTGATTGCTTTTTTTAGTTCCCAGGAAATATTAGGACTCTTATGAGAATTTTTTCCAACAAGAAATATTACCATTTGGGATTTTTTAATTAACTTCAGAGCTTCGATTTTCCAAAAACGTCCCCCGTTTTCCAAAATTAAAACATTGGCCTGTTTGGAGCAGTTTGCTTCAATTTGCTTTTTTATTTTATCTGCGTCTGTGCGGTCGGCACCGGAGTGTACGATAAATATATTCATTAGAAAATTCTCCTTCTCTTATGTACTGTAATCAATATAAAGGATAGAAAATGGTTTGTCAATGTGAGGAAAAGTGAAAGTATAGATTTGCAATTTCTTAAAGTTAAGTGAAAAGTGAAATAAAAGGTTAAGCAAAAACTTTAAAACTAAAGTTTTTTGTGAAAAAAACAGTTGGAATTTTGAAAATGATGTGGTATGATAAGTATATAGGGCAATATAGGGAGATTCCATGCCCGAAGGAGAGATTTCTTAGATATAAAGGAGGATTACCATGTTAGCAACAAAGAATTACAAGTTCTGGTTCTGTACAGGTTCCCAGGATCTGTACGGTGATGAATGTCTCGCAAACGTAGCAGAGCATTCCAAGATTATCGTAGCAAAGTTAAATGAGTCCGGTGTACTTCCGTTTGAAGTAGTTTGGAAGCCAACTCTCATTACCAATGAACTTATCCGTAAAACTTTCAACGAAGCAAATATGGATGAAGAATGTGCCGGTGTTATTACCTGGATGCACACTTTCTCCCCTGCGAAGAGCTGGATTTTAGGCCTTCAGGAATACAGAAAGCCATTACTTCACTTACATACCCAGTTCAATGAAGAAATTCCTTACGACACCATCGACATGGATTTCATGAACGAAAACCAGTCTGCACATGGTGACAGAGAGTATGGCCACATCGTTACTAGAATGGGCATTGAAAGAAAGGTTATTGTTGGCCACTGGGCTGATGTTAACGTACAGGAGCGTATTGCTTCCTGGATGAGAACTGCCATCGGTGTAATCGAAAGCAGCCACATCCGTGTTATGAGAATTGCTGATAACATGCGTAATGTAGCAGTTACCGAAGGTGATAAGGTAGAAGCTCACTTAAAGTTTGGTTGGGAAATCGACGCTTATCCGGTAAATGAAATCAATGAGAGCGTTGCTGCGGTTTCTGATGCAGATACTAATGCATTAGTAGAAGAGTACTACTCCAAGTACGACATTTTATTAGAGGGCAGAGACCCGGAAGAGTTCAAAAAGCACGTTGCTGTTCAGGCTAAGATTGAGCTTGGTTTTGAACGCTTCTTAGAAGAGAAGAACTATCATGCCATCGTTACTCACTTTGGTGACCTTGGTGCCCTGCAGCAGCTTCCTGGCCTTGCTATCCAGAGACTTATGGAAAAGGGCTACGGCTTCGGCGGTGAAGGTGACTGGAAGACAGCAGCTATGGTTCGTTTGATGAAGATTATGACCCAGGGCGTAAAGAACGCAAAGGGTACTTCCTTCATGGAAGACTACACCTACAACTTTGTTAAGGGTAAGGAAGGCATCCTGCAGGCGCACATGCTTGAAGTTTGTCCAACCATCGCAGACGGTCCTATCAGCATTAAGTGTCAGCCACTCTCCATGGGCGACAGAGAAGACCCAACCAGATTGGTATTCACTTCCAAGGAAGGTCATGGTATTGCCTGCTCCTTAATCGACCTTGGTAACCGTTTCCGTCTCATCATCAATGATGTAAACTGCGTAAAGAACGAAAAGCCAATGCCAAAGCTTCCGGTAGCAACTAACTTCTGGGTTCCGGAACCAAACCTTTACACAGGTGCAGAGGCTTGGATTTTAGCCGGTGGCGCTCACCACACTGCATTCTCCTACGACCTCACTGCAGAGCAGATGGGTGACTGGGCAGCAGCAATGGGCATCGAAGCTGTTTACATTGATAAGGATACTACCATCCGCCAGTTCAAGAACGAACTGATGTGGAACAACATTGTTTTCAAATAATAGAATCTCGTATTAAGATTTTCTAAAAAATAAAGGAAGCTTGAATATACCACGCGCTCCTCGGCTAATGCTTTGCATTCCCGAAAGTCGCTGCTTTGGTATATCCAAGCTTCTCTTTTTATTTGAATTTATTAACGAGCTTCTTTTATTTTGCCAAACGAGTGTTGTTCCACATGACTACATGCGAACCGCGACGGATAATTCTATCGTCCGTTATCCGGAAGTAAGAATCTCTTTAACTGGCAGAACAGTTTAAGAAGGACAAAGTGTAATACGGTGTCGGTAGGAATCTGAATCAGGTTCTTTAAAACTCTGGTTGGTAATAATGCAATCCAGGCCTTGCCGGTAAACATGGAGCTCCATAAGGTGTTGAGACCGATATTGCAGATGAACTTTACAAGTACATTAGCAATGAAAATCAACAAGATGGAGGTAATGTTGGCAAGAATCCAAGCTTTTACTTTTGGCCATCCAGATTCTTCTGTAAGTTGCGGCTTCTTAATTTGCAAGCGGTAATAGAAAATACCGTAAATCAGACCACCTACCATGGCAGTTAAGGTGTAGCCCGGGAAAAAGGCGCCATCCGGTTTGATGAAAAATTTGATGACGTCCATGAGCCCACCGAAGATACAGCCCACAACCGGTCCGAACATAAAGTCTACCAGACGGTTTGGCAAACCGGAAAAACCGATTTTGATTTCCGGAGTAATGTAAAAGGATGTAGTGTAGCTTAGAACGATGGAAAGGGCTGCCATCATGGCGCAGAGCACCAGGTTACGGGTGGATTTGAATTCCAGTGCAGAGTCTTTGAACATGCCGAAAAAGCGGCGGATGCAGGACTTCTTTTGTGATTTTGTTTCGTTTTGCATAGACATAAAAAAACTCCTCCTTTGTGCAGATTCGTTGGTCTACAACATGGAGAAGTACTATGGCAAGAAAGATACCGTTTTAAGTGTGTATATGCTCTTGTTTTCCATGTATGTAGCAGCGGGATGCGAACCTCGTACCGCAAGCGAATGCTTTTCGTCCGAGTGACAACTCCCTGTTCACCCGGCACTTAACGCGCGAGATTCTACTCTGCAGATTTTTTTGGTATTACAGCACGAAAAGTTTAAGTAGTTTGTTCGTACTGTTTATGATATGATACTATCGTATGCAGAAAGTATATCAGATTTAACAGAAAAGTAAAGTGCTTTTTGAAATTAAAGCAGTAAAATTTTAGCAGATGATTGCAAAATTTTTTGTATATAATGACAAAGAAAGGAAAAGCAGCATGATACATCGTTTCCCGAATTACTATAAAGAGTTTTCCTGTATTGCCGACAAGTGCGAGGCTACCTGCTGTGCGGGCTGGCAGATTGTGGTGGATGAGGGCTCTCTAAAAAAATACAAAAAGGTGACAGGACCCTTTAAGCAACGGATAAAGGACGGTGTAGATTTTAAAGAAGGTGTGTTTTATCAGAATCCGGGCAAGCGGTGTGCGTTTTTAAATGAGCAGAACCTGTGCGATATGTATACTGCCCTGGGAGAAGATTCCTTTTGTGAAACCTGTCGCAGATATCCGCGTCATATCGAAGAATTTGAAAATATCAGGGAATTTACTTTGTCGGCATCCTGTCCGGAAGCGGCAAGAATACTGTTGTCACAAAAGGAACCGGTGCAGTTTTATGAGGCAGAGATTGAAGCAGACGAGGAAGAGTTTGATGATTATGACCCGATGATGTATGGAAAACTGTTAGAAGCCAGAGGGGAGATGCTAAAGCTTTTGCAAAACCGCAGCATCCCTGTAAAAGAACGGGCAGCGGCTCTGTGGGATTTTATCCAAATTTTCCAGGAGGAAATGGATGAAGGAACCTTGTTCGCTGACGATACAATTTATGAAAAACTGATTCCGCGAGAGCCAAAAACCTCTTATGAAGAGGCAAAAGCATTGTTTGCACTGTTACATAACCTGGAGTTTTTGGCAGATGACTGGGAAGATACTCTTAATGAAGCGGAAGAACTGCTTTATGGCAAAGGAGCTAAGGATTACGAAAAAATCATGACAAACTTTGCTGTGTGGAAATATACAAATTTCCCGAATTGGGACATTATGACAGAGCAGCTTCTGGTGTATTTTATTACCACCTATTTTTGCGGTGCAGTGTACGATGAATATGTGGCATCCAAGGTAAAAATGTCGGTATGCAGCGTGTTTTATATTGAGGAACTGGCACGGGCACAGTGGGCAAAAAAAGGCGGTAGTCTTACTTTGGCAGAAGTTACGCGTATTGTGTACCGCTATTCCAGGGAACTGGAGCATTCCGATGAAAACCTGATTACCATGGACCGGATGATGGAGGAAATATAGAATGAGAAAGAAAAATTTGTTGGTTTTAACAGTAATAGCCTTGACTGTATTTCTGGTGGCATGCGGTTCTAATGAAGTGCCGCAGATGCCAATGGCTACGGTAGCACCAACACAGGTGATAGAGTCAACCATGGCACCAACGCAGACTGCAGCACCAACGGCGGAGCCAACCAAGGCAATAGAAAACACAGAACCTACAGCACTTCCGACAAAGGCACCGGAAAGAGAACTGACAAATGACCCTGTGCCAACGGTGGAGGAAGCTTATTCCCTGGCGTTTTCCCGATATACCGGTGTATACGGGGAAGGTTTTGGACTTGTAATGTCGGCATCGGATGAAGCAGCGGAAATTTACTATACGTTAGACGGAAGTAATCCGTTAACCAGTAAAACAGCTATGAAGTATACCGGAGCTATACCGGTGTTGAAAAGAACCGGAGACGCTAATGTGGTATCTGCCATTGATCCGGTGCTGTTTTCCGGAAGCTTTAACTATGTGAGTAAAAATGCGTTCAAATGCGAAATAGAAGCACCGTCAGATGATGCGGTAGATAAGTGTACCGTGGTGCGTGCGGTGGCAAAATACGCCAACGGAATCATCTCAGATGAGGTTTCCGCCACCTACTTTATCGGCACCATGGAGGAACATATCAAGGGTTTGGCAGAAAGCTGTGAGGCGGCAGGAATGCCGTTATCTGTGATAAGTATTTCTGCCAATTACGATGATTTGTTTGGCGAAAACGGCGGCATTTACATGAAAGGTAAAATCTTTGAAGGTGCTCTTAAACAATATCTGGTTCAAAACGGCACCCCGGAGGACGGTGAAGTAGCCCGCAGTCTGGATGCTAACTATAAACGTAAGGGAAGAGCTTGGGAAAAGGAAGTACGGGTTTCTTTTATAGAAGCGACAACGGAAGGGCTTACCGAGGTACTTACCCAAAACTGTGGTATCCGAATTCAGGGCAATTACTCCCGATCGGATTTGCAAAAGGGCCTTCGCTTATATGCCAGAGATGATTATGGGAAAAAGAATTTTAAATATGCTTTCTTTGGTGAGGATTATGTGGATTTCGAAGGCAAGACTATGAATAAGTTTAAAACCTTGGTGCTTCGGAATGGCGGGAACTGTGCTTTTACGGCCAAGTTTAACGACACCTACTGGCAGTCGTTGGTATCGGAACTGGACTGCGGTACCCAAAAGTCCCGGCCGTGTGTGGTTTATATCAACGGAGAATATTGGGGCTTGTACGTTCTTCAGGAAGATTACACCGACAATCATATGGAAAATTTATACGGTGTGGATAACAATGCGGTAGTAATTTATAAAGGCGATGCAGAAGCATTGGAATTGGGCTATAAACTGGATGAAGGTGAGATTCCGGAGGGCGAAGACGAAACATATTATTTCAATGAACTTTTGAATTTCTTTGATAAACATGATAATTTGGCAGATGATGCGAACTATGCGGAGTTTTGTAAGCTGGTAGATCCACAATCCGTCATGGATTATTTTGCAGTGCAGTGTTTTATCAATAATAAGTGGGACTGGCCGGGCAAAAACTGGTCCATGTGGAAAACAACAACTTCCGATGTTGTAGAAGACAGTTACGGCGACGGCAGATGGCGTTTCCTGTTCTATGACATGGAATTTGGCGGTGTCAGCGGGGAATGGGACGCAAAAACCAACACCATTAAAGAAGATAATTACAAGCCGGAAGGATTATTGGATTTTAATACAGACAATCCGGCGGTATTGTGCTTTGCATATTGCATGACTAATCAGGGCTTCCGGCAGGAATTTAATAAGACGCTGCTGGGGCTTTCCGAAGGTGTATTTGAGAAGGATAAGGCTTTGGAACGACTCGAAAAATTCGAAGAAATGTATGGTCCTCTGTTTGAACAGTTCTTTGAGCGGTATCCCGAAACCGGTAGTGCTGAAAATGCATTGGAGGGCGGTTATGCATCTTCGAAATGCATTCGGGATTTCTTAAAGGAAAGAGAAAAGCATATTCAGAAAATGGTAGACTATGTAATCAAGAAGCGCGGAGAATAAGTGAAAAGCACCGGACCTGTGGGTACCGGTGCTTTTCGTGTATAGGGTAGAAAATTTGTGATGGGCTTATTTTTCCAGCTTTGTAAATAAATCAGCCTTAATCAGTACCGGGCGAAGGGCCAGGTATAAAAGCACGGCACAAAGAAGGGACAGGGCGGCATTGACACCGGTGGTCAGGGTTGCTATTTTAGCAAGTGCTTTGGAAGCGTCCTGCGGAATGCCGAATAAATACATTTTGTAGAAGTATCCTACCAGTGGGTCGGCAACAACGTTAAACAACAGACCTGCACCGGCAGAAACAATAGTTGCTACAGTAAGTTTTTTCTTGTCGGTAATTTTTGTGATATGGAAGCACTTGTGTGCTACAAAACCGGTAATCAGGCCGATGCAAAGCTTTAAGAAAAAGGTTTTAGGTGCACTGGTAACATAAATAGTGGTTAAATCTGCCAAAGTTAAACCAAGGGCGCCTGCCATACCGCCGAGAGGTCCGCCGAGAAGCAGAGCTGCCAGCACAACGAAGGTGTTTCCAAGGTGGAACGCAGTGGATCCGCCCGGTAAATTAATATCAATTTTAAAGTAGGTAAACATGATGTAGGACAGAGCTGCAAACAGGGCAGCCTGCACCATGCGTTTGACCTGCTCAGAGGAGGTGTAGGTTACGGCATGTTCTTTTTGCTTCAAGCGGGCAATACCGCTGAATAAAACTACAAGTCCGATGAGCAATGCGAAAATGCCCCACAAAATAAACGGAAAGTATGGGTCTTCACTGTTGATTTTTTCTGCCGGAGTGTAACCGGTAAAACCGACAATACATAAAATAAGTCCGATGGCAGAAAGGATGCCGCCGATAATAGGTTGTAATATAGTCTTCTTCATTTAAGTTATCCTCCTTGATGTCTATGAATTATGTTTTAATTTACCGAGCAACGGTTCAAAGTATACGCCGTCGGTGGAAGGTATGTTATTTTCTTCCGTAAAAATAATTGCTTCTCTGATAAAACTGCTGGCCATGGTAACGGATTCCTCAAAAGAAATACCGTGAACAGCGTTGGAAGCAATAATAGCAGCAAATACGTCACCGGTGCCGGAGCGTTCTTTGCCGGCTTTCTTTTGTTTTTGGATGGTAGTACCGCTTGCTTTGTCATAAATCAGATTTACTAAGAAATCTTCCGAAGTGATGCCAGACACCACAATTTGCTCTGCCGGATACTGTTTTAAATGCGCCAGAAGCCCGTGAAGCTCGGCATCGGTCCAATCCCCATCATGATATGGAATATCTGCTAAAATACAGGCCTCGGTCAAATTCGGCGTTAAAATGTGGGCATAGGAAGCCAGGTCCTTCATGGCTTCACACATTTCTTTGGTATATACCGAATACAGGCGGCCGTGGTCTCCCATAACCGGGTCAATGATGACCTTGGTATCCGGAGTGGAAAACTCTGCAATCAGGCGCTTTACCATATCAATCTGCTCCAGAGAACTCAGGAACCCGGACAAAATGCCGTGAAAGGTCAAATCAAGCTTTTTCCAGTAATCCAGATAGTCGGGAAGCTCAGTGGTTAAATTCTTTTTATAAAACTGCGGAAAGCCGGGATGGTTGGAAAACAGGGCCGTCGGAACCGGACAACACTGGATTCCCATGGCGGAAACCACAGGTACCGTAACTGCTAGTGACGATTTACCAAAACCCACAATGCCGTTGACCGCAGCAATTTTTTTGATTGTATTATGCATATGGAAAATTTTCCTTTCAGTACTGTTGGGGGTATTGTAATGCGAATTTGAGGATATTAAAATAACCAATTTAATAAAAAATATTAATACCAGATGAAATAAAGTTGCTTATAAAGGAAAAATGTGTTAAAATTAATTTCATCTAAAGATAAGAAAGGGGAGTAAAATAATGAAAAATTATCTTAAGAAAATTGTGACAACAGCGTTTGTCATGGTTATGCTGGTTTGTTCCATGGCAGCCTGCGGCAAGTCTCTTTCCGGTTCTTATGAATCTGAAATTGAAGTTTTAGGACAGAGTTGGAACGTAACTTACACCTTCAAGGGTAAGAATGTGGAGGCAGTGAGCAAGGTAACAATTCTCGGAAATGTGCAGAATACTACCAGTACCGGTACCTATGAGCTTGTAGAAAACGCAGACGGGACTATGGAAATTACCATCGATTTTGAAAATGAAACAGACCTTTTTAAAGATGGAACCTTCACCTTTGAAGAAGCAGAAGAGTATATCAAAATCGGAAAGTCCCAGTACAACAAAATTACAAAGTAATAAAAGAGGAGCAGCTGAAACGCTGCTCCATTTTTTTATTCTGTGGCAAGAACTTTGATTTTTGCAAATGCTTTCCGTACCGGTGGCAGTGCCAAAAGTACAAGAGTTAAAATAACCTCCGGAAGAATGTAGCTTAAGTTATACACGGTAGATGCCCAAACTGCTGCCGCATTACCGCTGAAACTATCCACATATGTAGTATAGAAAATCAGACCGGAAACCATGTGGAAAAAGAATCTGCCGGCAGCACCAACCAAAAATCCGGTAATCAGGCCGTTCTTTTTGTTGTGGAAGAAACCGGATAAACCAAGAGCTGCAAAGGCCAACGGATAGTCTAAGAGAACCTGGGCAGGATGTACCACATATGGACCGGTGATAAACTGCAGTATGCCGTAGGCAAAGGCACCAATCAGACCGGTAACCGGACCGTACCAGTAACCGATGAGACAGACAATCAGCATGGAAAACAGTGTGGTGGAACCGCCGTTTGGAAGACTCGGAAGCTTGATGACTACCGAGATGACGGTGGCCAGGGCAATTGCCATGGCGGAAAATACGAGTTGCTTTGTTTTGATTTTGGACATAAAAAATCCTCCTTAAGATATAAGCTTAGGAGGGGCCGAAGAAATTCATTATAATTTGAATTTTGCTTCCTTACGCCGGTACTAACCGGATCAAGTGATGAGGGTCAGCAACCATGTGGCTGCTTCTCAGCATTTGGCACCCCTAGCAAGTTTTAGTATAATCTAATTTCGAAAAATGTCAAGAAAAAAAGATGGAAATTTTCTTCCACCTGAATTCTGTAATAATTATAGCATAGTCTTCACAAAATATCCAGTCTTTATTTTTCTGTGTCGCATGATATAATCAAAGCTACCATTGTATAAGAGAAGGTCTGCGCAGAGGGCGCAAAACGAAAGGGGACGATGCGGATGAATCAGGAACAGTATTTAAGCCACGTACTTGGTAAACTGGAAACTGCTATTTCAGAGCTGGAAGGAAAGATGGAGTTTCGGCGGTCGGAAATTGCCAAAATGCAGGAGTATTACTGGGAAAGCTATAACGAATACGATGAGTTTGGCTATGAGAAATTCGATAATGACCGGTTGCTGAAGGAAGAAATGGATTCCCACAGTGAGTTGTCAAAAACCTATGCCCGTTATCAGAAAATGAAAGACTCTCCTTATTTTGCAGCAATTACCTTTTGTTATGAAGGAGAAGAGGAGCCGGAAATTTATTATATCGGTATTGGTGATTTCTCTCCATCGAAAGGAGATGTCCCTTTGGTTTGTGATTGGCGGGCACCGATCTCGGGTTTGTTCTATGACTACGAAGTGGGAAAAGCGTCTTTCAAAGCACCGATGGGAGAAATATTCGGAGAACTTTTACGCAAGCATCAGTATAAGATAAAAAACGGCAAGCTGCTTTACATGATTGACAGTGATATTGTTATCAACGATGATGTTTTACAAAAGGAACTGTCCATGAATGCAAACGCCAGATTGAAAAGCATTGTTACCACCATCCAAAAGGAGCAGAATGCCATTATCCGTAATGAGCAGGATAAAATTTTGGTTATCCAGGGGTGTGCCGGTTCAGGAAAGACTTCGGTAGCATTGCACCGTGTGGCATATCTTTTGTATCATCACAGAAACCAACTGAATGCAAAGCAAGTGTTGATTTTGTCACCAAATCCGGTGTTTTCGGAATATATTTCCCATATCCTGCCGGAGCTGGGAGAAGAAAATATTTTGGAAATGTCCTTTGATTTGTATGCTTACAAGGAACTAAAAAAATATAAAGATACGGAAGACCGTTATGTCTATTTGGAACGTCTGCTTACTTTGCCGGAAAAGGAGGCTTGGGAATATCAGGCGAAGGTGGCAGAAAAGCAATCCAAAGACTATGTACTGGAACTCAATGAATTCGTACTGTTTTTGGAAGATTCTTTAATGAATTTTCGGGATTTTAACTATAAGAAAATTCACCGTACCGCTCAGGAACTCCGGACGCTGTTTTACGATAAATTCCCGGATATTCCGATTTTGGAAAGAATGAAAACAGTGGCGGAGTATGTAATTGATGAAGAAGAAACCCTGTCCGGAAAAGAACTGGATATTTTGGAACGGGAAATTGTAGTAGAAAAGATGGAGCGGATGTACGAATCCAAGGATTTTTATAAACTGTATAACCGCTTTTTGTCGGAAAGCGGCAGGGAACCAATCAGGGAAACGGCAAAGGCAATTCCTTATGAGGATGTGTATGCCCTTCTTTATCTGCGTCACTTACTGCACGGCAGTATCAAACGAAGTGCCATTAAGCATCTGATTGTGGATGAAATGCAGGACTATTCCTACATGCAGTTTCTGGTACTCAGCAAGATGTTTTCCTGTCCGATGACTATTCTGGGCGACCGGGAGCAGCAGGCTGCACCGGGAAAACTGGACACCCAGACATTATGTAAAGAGATTTTTGGTAAGGAAGCCAAGCTTTTAACTTTAAAGAAGAGCTATCGTTCTACTTCCGAGATTACCCGCTTTGCAAACCGCATCGCCGGCATTGAAAATGAGGAGGCATTTGAGCGTCCGGGGAAGGAACCGGTATGGATTATGTCAAAAAATGAGTCTGAAATGCAGGAAAAAATCATCGAAAAACTGACAAATGGGTGCAACGACAGTTTTGAGACCACGGCAATTCTTACTACAACGGAAGAACAGGCAGAACGACTATATGTAGCGTTTAAGGATAGACTGGACGTCCATATGTTGTCCCCAAACAGCAGTAAAATGGAAAAGGGAATCGTGATTACCACCTTCTATCTCGCCAAAGGTTTGGAATTTGACAGTGTGCATATTGCCTACGCACCGGAGGAAGAAAAGCTTACACAGTACCAGCGTCAGATTTTGTACATCGGGGCGACAAGAGCACTGCATGAACTTACCGTGTATAGTATCGCAAAATAAAAGAAAGTAACTTTATGCTGCCAGCATAACGAAATAGAAAAGCAGTGTGCTACAGTTAGGTTGTAAGTGATCCAAGTCAACACAATCTAAGAAAGAAAAGAGGTAGAACACAATGACAAAGAACTTTTTTATGATCGCAATGCTGGCAGTTTGTTTATGTACGGGTGGTGCCGGAAAGGTTGCAAATGCTGCCGGAACAGTGGCAGACGGTAAGACGGAGAAAAGTAAGGAGGAAACCGTAAAACAGGAAGAAAGAACAAAGGTGTATTTTTACCACCCAAGAAAACTGGTACTGGATGACAGTACTGCAAAGGTTGCTTTTTGGTATTCTTCCGACAGCGAAGTAGTAAAGGTATCTTCCGACGGTATGGTGGAAGCCTGCCGGGAAGGCAATGCAGAAATAACCGCGTATGACAAATCGGGTAACCCGTTGCAGACCTATTACCTGTATGCAACTACAGTAGCAGACGCTAACCCGCTTTCCGCATCGCTGGAGAACCCATTTGAGTACACTAAAATCCGTTTTGAGGATGTACAGGAAAAAATCAACACCATCACGGATTATGCTTACTGGTTGTACGCTAATAATGTATATTATGACGGTTATCAGGAGGCGACAAATCCGATGGCTTGTTTTACCGGGGAAGCCTTATGGATGCAGATGGCAAATGCAGACTGGATTTTCAAAAACCATTCCGGTATCTGCTGTACGGTGGCAGCCGGCGGTATGTATGCCCTGGTAGGAGACTATGAGGAAAACGGATTGATATTTATGTCCGGTCCGTATGGACATGTCATTAGTTACTTTAAAGAAAACGGACAATATATTGTTGTCGATTTTACAAGAAATATTTCCGATGGACAAAGGGGCGTAAATGAAATGTTCGGAGGAAATGTTCCTGAGTATGTCAAAGCAGGAATCGGAACCGGGGCAACAGTAAAGGAAGCCTTTTATAACTATTTGGATCGCGTAGGCAGTTCCTTTTATCTGGATAATTATCTGATTTATGCAGTGGACCTTACCGGACTGGATTATTATCCGGCAGAGGCAAATAACTGGTGTCAGGGGAAGGATTTCTTCAAAGGACCAAACCGATTATATGTGGTGAAAGGAACTGAAGTTGATACCTTGTATCTGGCAGAGGGTATTGAATTTGAAGTAGTAGAAATGAACCGTGAAGAAATTCCGGGGATGATGGAAGTAGTAACAGAGGCTACCGATGTTTCTTCCACGGAAACCTGTACCTTGCTGGGGGTGGTTCCTGTGCTGGAGCCAAAAATCAAGTATCCGCTAACTACACAGAAATTTAATGTGGAAAAGCTCGGTGATGTAACTGCATTGACACAGGAGGAATTCTACGATGTAATTCATCTTTCCACCGGAAAGAAGGAATCTTTTAGTGATAAGGTAACAGGTAAAGAAGCGGTGTATCTTTATCATCCAAAGAAATTAGAAATAGCGACAACCGAATCTATTGCCTTCTGGTACAGTTCCGCTCCAAATGTACTCCGTGTAGCAAGTGACGGTACGGTAACCGCTTATTCGGAAGGGGTTGCGGATGTATATGCCTGCGGCTATGACGGAACTATTTTAGAAAAGTATTCTTTATATGCTACTACTTATGCAGATGAAGCTCCGCTGGATGCTACCCTGGGAGACGGCAGCGTGGAAGCATACCGGAACCTGTATTACGAGGATATCCCGGAAAAATTGAACACCATTACTGATTTTACTGCCTGGATGTATGCCAACGGTCTGGTATATGACGGAGCAAGGGAACCGATGCCGCCAAGCCGCGGATATGCAAATTACGGAAGTACTTCTCCGACGGAATGGATGCAGATGGCTAATTCCAACTGGGTATTTAAAGATTATGCCGGCATTTGTTGTAACGCTGCCGCCGGTGCATTATATGCGCTGGAAGGCGACTATGAAAAGTACGGATTAATTTTTATGACCGGTCCTTACGGTCATGTCATCAATTACTACATGGAGAACGGTACCTGGTATGTGGTGGATTACACCGCAGTATACGGCGGCGGGGAAATCAGTTGGCAGTTTGCCAACAATCCGGAGGCCTATATCAAGAGCAAGTGCGGTATGGGTGCAACCTTAATGGAGGCATTCCAAAATTATATTGATAAAGGCAGCGGTGATTTTTATTATGAAAACTACATCATTTATGCCATGGATTTAACCGGTTTGAATTACTATCCGGCAGAGTGTAATAACTGGTTTTCCGATACCTATGATGAGATTTTCCGCAGAGATAATACCTTGTTTGTAGTAGAAGGAACTCCGATTGAAACTATTTATGTACATGAAAAAATTACGTTCCATGTACAGGAGGTTCCGATGGAAACAGCTCCGGCCAAAATGCAGGTCGTAGTACCGGACCGCATGGCGAAGTAATTTCCTTGACAATTTGAATTCCAGCGTGTATACTGTTTTCAACAAAAAAATCAAACCGATGCGTAAGAAGAGTAGCTTTATCTGCAATCTTCAGAGACCTGCCGGTAGGTGCAAGGCAGGGAGGAGGATATGGTGAATGGACTTACAAGGGCCGGAGGAAAGCAGTAGCAAGTAATGCCGGACGGAACCCTGACCGTTATTCAGGAAGCCTGATAGGATGACAACCGTCATTAGTCAGGGAACAGAGGTGGGCATCAAAGAATGTCAAACCGGGTGGTACCGCAGAAGTAACTATGAGCTTCTGTCCCAGTGCAGATTGGGGCAGAAGCTTTTTTTATTAATCCTTTTGTCCCGGAAAGATTATTAGATGGGGAATAGCCCCAAAATAAGGAGGATTAACCATGGAAGATTCCAAAAAGACTTTATTCAGTGGCATGCAGGCCACCGGCAACTTAACCTTAGGTAACTATTTAGGAGCATTAAAGAACTGGGTCGCACTCAGTGATGAGTACAACTGCTTTTACTGTGTTGTTGACGAGCACTCCATTACCGTAAGACAGGACCCGGCAGAACTCAGAAGCCGTGCAAGAAAGCTGTTAACCCTTTATCTGGCAGCAGGTCTTGACCCGGAAAAAAACTGCATTTATTACCAGAGCCATGTATCTGCCCACGCAGAGCTGGCATGGATTTTAAACTGCTTTACTTACATGGGCGAGTTGCAGAGAATGACCCAGTTTAAGGATAAGTCCGCAAAGCATGCCGATAATATCAATGCCGGTTTATTCACCTATCCGGTACTGATGGCAGCAGATATTTTACTGTTCCAGTCTGACGTGGTTCCGGTTGGTATCGACCAAATGCAGCACTTGGAGCTGACCAGAGATATTGCCCAGCGCTTTAACGGTATTTACGGTGATGTATTTAAGATTCCGGAAGCTTACATCGGAAAGTCCGGTGCCAAGATTATGAGCTTACAGGAGCCAACCAAGAAGATGTCCAAGTCCGATGAAAATCCAAACGCAAGTATTTACTTACTGGATGATCCGGATACTATCATGAGAAAGTTTAAGCGCGCGGTTACTGACTCTGAAGGAACTATTTTATACCGTGATGAGCAGCCGGGTGTAAAGAACTTAATTGATATTTACAGTGCATGTACCGGCAAGGCTCCTGCTGATATTGAAAAGGAATTTGACGGCAAGGGTTACGGCGATTTCAAGATGGCAGTAGGTGAAACCGTAGTATCCGTACTTAAGCCTCTTCAGGACCGCATGGCAGATATCGCCAAGGATAAGGCATACGTAGATAACGTAATTAAGACCAATGCAGAAAAGGCAAACTACTTCGCAAACAAGACCTTACGCAAGGTACAGAAGAAGGTTGGTTTCCCGGAGAGAATAAGATAATGGATTATAAATTAATTGTATTAGACATTGACGGAACATTAACCAATTCAAAAAAAGAAATTACGCCCCGCACCAAAGAGGCGTTAATCAAAATTCAGGAGCAGGGCGTGTACGTGGCAATTGCCAGCGGCCGCCCGACTCCGGGTACCAAAAAAGTAGCACAGGAGCTGGAGCTTGCCCGCTTTGGCAACTATGTGCTGTCCTTTAACGGCGGTCGTGTAGTAAACTGCAAAACCGGAGAAGTGGTACTGGACAAGACAATTCCGGCAGAAATGGCCGGCATTCTTTGCGAAGAAGCCAGACAGCACGGCGTTGGTATCATGACCTATGACAGCGAGTGTGCCCTGGCGGGTACGGATGTAATTGATGAATACATGGAGCTGGAAGCCCGCATCAACAGCATTGAATTAAAGCAGGTGGGCCATTTTAAGGATTATGTGGACTTCCCGGTAAATAAATGCCTGATGACCGGCGAACCGGAACGCGTGGCAGAACTGGAAAAAGAATTAAAGGAAAAGTATGCCGGAAGTCTGAATATCTTCCGTTCCGAGCCGTTCTTCCTGGAACTGATGCCAAAGGGCATAGACAAGGCCTCCGTACTGAAAAATTTCCTGCCGTTCCTTGGCATCACCAGAGACCAGGTGATTTGCTGCGGTGACGGTTATAACGACAAAACAATGATTGAGTTTGCCGGTCTTGGCGTGGCTATGGCCAATGCCAGGGATGAAGTGAAAGAAGTGGCAGATTATATCACAAAGTCGAATGATGAAGACGGTATTGCCGAGGTTGTGGAGAGGTTTATTTTGAAGTAAGTGTTTATAGTGTCTTTCCAAAGGGGAAATGAAAAGCATGAATTATCGCACTATATTCACAATTAAAGAATCAGAAAAAGCAACTGTAGAGTTGGCAGATGTAGAGGGCTTGAAAGGTCCTGCCGTGGTAAAACGGCTAAAGGGTGCAAATGCCGATATTTACAGGTTGCTTTGTTGCACCCAAAATTTCCATATTCCCCGGGTGTTTTTTTGTGAGGAGCAAAGCTGTGAACTTCTTGTAGCAGAAGAATATGTGGATGGAGAAAATCTGGGTGAACTTCTGCAGAAAAGGCTGATTTCTGATGAGCAAAAGATTAATTATGCCCTGCAGCTTTGTGAAGCTGTGGGCTTTTTGCATACCCTGAAGCCGACCGTTATTCATAGAGATATCAAACTCTCCAACATTTTAATCAATGGAAAAAATGAATTGAAGCTGATAGATTTTGATGCGTCCAGACAGTATAAGAATTTCTCAAATGAAGAAGATACTAGATTGCTCGGAACAAAAGGATATGCTGCTCCGGAGCAGTTTGGGTATTCCCAGACGGATGTGCGCAGCGATATTTATTCCATGGGTGTGGTTTTTCACAAAATGTGCCCGTTGGAAAATAAAGTGTTGGCAAAACAATGGGATAAAATTGCTGAAAAATGTACCAGCTTTGACCCGAAAAACCGTTATCAGAATGTGGCGGAATTAAAGCGGGAATTGGAAAAGCTGGCAGCGTGGAAGAAGGCAAGAAGAATAAAAAACACAGCTTGGATTGGCAGTATAACAGTGGTTTTGGTAGTGGCAGCGTTGGTGGCAGTATTGTGGCCGAAGGAAACAGAGGCCGGGGATATGGGCGGAATAACTGTGACAACTGCACCGACAACTGCACCGACAACTGTGCCGACAGATGCACCGACGTTGATACCGACAAGTATACCTACCCCGGAACCAACGGCAACAAGTACACCGACGCCGGAACCAACGGCAACAAGTACACCGACGCCGAAACCAACGGCAACAAGTACACCGACGCCGAAACCAGCGGCAACAAGTACACCGACGCCGGAACCAACGGCAACAAATACACCAATGCCAACGGCAACAAGTGTACCGACGCCGACAATAAAGCCGGAGCTTTCGACGGTTCCGACATCAATAAACCAACACTATTATAAGGGTATGACGGAAGAAACGGAACTAATATTAAAGCATGGTTCGGATACTGCGCCGTTACCGGTAACATGGAGTGGGGAATGCTATGATTATGTCACAGGTAAGAATTATTCTATTCCGATGGATGAGATAGAAATCGGTCCGGGATATATCCGGCTTTTGGATAGCGGACTGATGCAACTGGAACCGTCCATCTATGAGCTTACGATAACGATGCATTATGCCAGCAGATGGCCTCAAAGTACCAGCCGGGTGTTAAAAATATATCCGGAAGATGAGTATCCGAAGAAGTCGAATGCAGTGATGGCGACTGGGACAAATTATTTTTATTTGAATGATCCCACTGATTTGGTAAAGAATGTTCTGAGTACAGTGACCAGCAAATTCGTAGGGGTATCTGCAGAAATTCCGGGAATGGCTGCAGTGGAAGTGGATTCTGACTGGTATGAAATTCTTTGCGATGGTAAGGTGATGATTATTCAAAAAGAATTCTTGCAACAGTATTATGAAAACGACCAGAAAATTAATCTGATTTACCACTTTGATGATGGGAAGAATCAGACGATGGTGATTAATTACAAGGAGACAAGATAATGGGGAACAAGGCGGGAGAAAAAGATACGGCGTTTCTGCAGTCGGAGTTGAAAAAGACAGAGAACCTGGAACAATTTCTTCAGGAAAATTCCGAGGTTTTGAAACCAAAAACTGTACAGGAATACTTAAATGAAATGTTGATAAAGTATAATTTGGAGAAAAGTGAAATCATTCGGAAATCAGGGTTATCGGGAACGTATGCCTACCAGATTTTTGACGGCAAGAAAAGTGCCGGACGGGACAAACTCATTCAGCTGGCATTTGGTTTTCCACTTAATCTGGAGGAGACCCAGAAACTGCTCCGCTTTGGTGGTCACAATGAGCTGTATGTGAAAAAGAAGAGAGAAGCTTTCGTGATGTATGCGTTGGGAAAAGAATATGATATTAATCAGGTAAACGATTTATTATATCAAAATGAGGAGAAGACCTTTGAGTAGGTCTTCTTTTTTTTAGTGTTTTTTTAACAAAATGGAAAAATTATGCTGGCGGCACAAGAATTTCTGAAATAATTGCTTTAATATAAATATGTGGCATATCTGAGCAGATGGCCATGGGAGAAAAGAACGAGGTGTGCACTGCATGAAAAAAGCAACGGAAGAATTGTTGAATGAACTGAAAGAGGCAAAGGCAATCAGCGAGTTTACCAGTATAAACGAGGGAGAATTTGAGAATATTTCTTTAACAGAAATTCTTGCACAAATGTTGGAAAAATATAAAAAGGCAAGAATAGATGTCATCAAAGCGGCAAGATTTGATTATACCTACGGATATCAGATTTTTGACGGAAAAAAGCGGCCCAAGAGGGAAAAACTGCTGCAGATGGCCTTTGGCTTTCCACTAAGCCTGGAGGATACCAACCGCTTACTACGTGCCGGTGGTGTAAATGGGCTGTATGTCCGCTGCAAGCGGGATGTAATCTGCATGTACTGTCTTCATAAGGGGATGAGCCTGGAGGAATGTAATTCCTATTTATATCAGCTGGGAGAAGAGACTCTCATTGAGGAGGATAATGATGGGAGTGAAGGAATGAGAAAATAATTAAGAAATTAATTAAGAAATTAATTATAAATATACTTATTTAGAGAAGGAGAAAGAAAATGATTTTACTATTAATTATCTATTGGATTGCCGGTTATTGGGCATATGGAGTTGTATTTTATGAAGGAAAGATTGTTATGGCAAGACAAGGGCAGATTTTTGCAACAAAATTAGTGCAGGGACTTGTTTTTGGTTGGTTATGGATTCCGGTGGCACTCGTAAAGAAAATTTTTGGAATAAGATAAAGAAAAAATAAGGAGATTTTTAGAAATGTGTAAAAGGTGTGAGTTGTGCCATTCAACTGATGCATATGAAACGAGGTTCGGTATTCAGCTTTGTATGGATTGTATGGATGGTTTTTGGAAAATAATGAAAAATGATACGATTGCAATACAAAAGTATGCAAAGGAAGAAATGTTTCCAAATGCAACGATGAATGCAAAACAGCAGATTGTTGGTTTAGCAAAGAGAAAGCTGGATGAAGGTCTTGAAAAGCTGGAACCCAGACATGTTGAAAAAATCGAACCATTACATATGGAGAAAGTTGAGACAAGAAATAAGATGACTACGGAAGACACTAAAGAAAATACTAAAGAAAATATAAAACCACAGCAAGGAATTACTTTAACTTCCCCGGAGAGCTTGGACGATTTGTCTGCAAAGTGCAATATTATTTATGTGATTGGCATAATTGTGATGGCGCTTTTCTTTGGGAATATTATTCTCGGCATAATTTTTGGGCTGGTTGCAGGGTGGATTATAAAAGGACCGATGATATTAAAATCCGCAACCTATAAATTTAGGACAATGGAATTTTCAATGCCTGCAAATATTACTCTTGAGGAAATATACAGGGAAATTTCCCCAAAGTTAAATTCACAGGAGCTGGATGTTACTTTACAAGAAAATAATCTGGAGTTTCATCATGGTTCTATTCACTATCAGTTTTTGACGGACGGAACGGAAGGTACATTCCGGCTGAGATGGTATTATTCGGTGGCAAAAGCTATGCTTGGCTCAAGAGATATCCATGACTATAAGGTAGTAAGACAGGATACAGGTCTCATTGCGTATGCGATTCAGAATGTGTCGGTGGAAAACGGAGATACGGTAAAATAAAAAAGCACCGGTACCATATTATTGTTTGAAGGTATCGGTTTTGATGCTACGAAATCAGTGATGGTTAACTAAATTATTTATCATAATAAGAAAACTCGTCAAGGATGCGGATTCGTCCTGCTTTTCAGCAAGTCCTTGACGAGTTTTTATTATGATATCCTGAACTTTGATTCCTCCCCAACTTTCCGTATGTCTGATTATGATGTGGAGTATCTTTTTGTGAAATTATGCTGACAGCATAAGAAAAATAAATTAGAAAGTTTTATAATAGGATTGCAGCAAGCCCTCGGGCTTTATCGAACGGGTAAAAGCTGGTAGATAGTAAAGACATAGGAGGAAAACATGAAAAAGAATATTATTTGCATTATTTTGTTATCAATGGTTTGTATGATGGCTGGCTGCCAGTCCAAGGAGGAAAAGGCTTATAAGACTTTAGATAAGGTTGAAGAGCTGACGGCAGAGGGAAAATATGAGGATGCCCTTAAAAAGCTTGATAAAATCCGGGAAGTAATTGACGTGGAGAATGCAGAGGAAGAAGTACTGTTGGAACGTAAGTATGCAAAGATTCCGGAGGGGGATCTTACGGAAAAGGTTCAGGCAGACATAGAATTGGTTGGGGCTACTGACGAAGAACTGATAGGCTTTGACATTTCCTCTGTTACAGAAATTATTACAGACAGGGATACCATTGAGGATTATCTGGATTCCTATTTTTATGGGGAGTGGTATAAGGAAGGTAAAAATAAGTCAATTGAATTTAACGAGTGGGAACTTGACGAGGAACAATATGGTGTATCCTATATGTTCCGTGTGTCAAATGAATACATAGATAACATTGTTGTAAAAATGTATGAAATGGGTAAGGCTGACAAAGTTTTTTGCGTTATGCTGGGCAGTTATTATCTGGGGCAGTTACTTGATGGTTACGCGAGCTACTATGAAATTTCTGTTGTGGATTCGAAAGGGAATGTGGAATCATACAGAGATCTTTCCAAGGATGACTTTGAGGAATTAGAGGCAGAGATTGCCATGGTTTCTGACATGGCCATGATAGAGGAAGAAATTGTTGAAACCACCCATGATTCTTTTCTGGAACGGAAAAAAGGAGAGTTTTCCAATATTTTGGATACGGCGTTTGTTTCTTCCGAAATCGTAGATTATTCCGTTACATATTCGGAAGGAAGCATTATTTGTAGCATGAAAGTGAAATATTATGAGAATAAGTATTCTGCTTTATGGGGTGGAAATTCGCAGATTTTCTACGTAACAGGAACATTTAATTACAATAAAAGTACCGGTACCGCATCATTAGTTTCTTTGAATGTGGAGTAAGAAAAGGAGAAACAGAGGATGGAGATTTTTTCGATTATATTGGGCATTGTAGTGATACTTGTAATTATTGCATATATCTCGTCACAGATAAGAAAAAACCAGATGGATGAAGAAAGTAAGACAGATGATAAAAGTGAAGAAGATGCATTGTTTGAAGGCATCGATTTTGACGCAATGAAACCGGAAGAAGTTATTCCTTTAGAAGTGTATGAAGTAGAAGAGGATGTAATTACTGAAGAGGAACCGGTTCCCGGGGAACAGCAAGCTTCAACGCAAGAACCTCAAGCAGACGCTGCTCCTGCTAAACCGGTATTTGTTACAGATGCAGAAACAAGCAGCGGACAAACGTATGAAAAGGTTCTTTCCACAGAAGATAAGAGGGAATGGATTGCAAATTTCGTTAGTATTAAGCGGTTTGTTGCTGCGGGTTGGACCTGCATGGGACTCGGTCTGGGATTCATTTTAGGGCGGCTTCTTGGCGATAATGTTGTCATGGTCTTGCTGATTATACTCGGAGGATTTATCGGGGGAGTATTCGGAACAAACTCTGTAGGTGCTGCCATGATGAAAGTTATTGCGGCAGAACAAAGTATTGTAAATGAGGAACTGCTGAAAAAAATTTTAAAACGGTTGGAGGAAAAGTAAAAGGGTGAATGAAACGTTTGTATTAACAGGATGTGGAGAGTACACCCTTCAAGAGAATTCAAACAGTAGTGTGCTTAAAGCAAGCAACCGGAGAACAAATAGAAGATTTGCTTTTAGCCGCTAAAAAGGCAGGTGTAACAGCAACGGATTTGCAGAAACTTGGATTGGAATAATGCGAAAAGCATGTCGAGTTTAATCTGGCATGCTTTTTTTCAATATAACTTCTTTTGACTTTTATCGGAAATAGGTATATACTATACGTAGATTTTTAAAGGTGGGGAAACCTATGGGATTCGAGTATATTACGTTGGAGACATTAAAAAAATCGGATAAAGCCATTATCGAAGTTGCCATGATGGATGACTATCCGGAAAGGGTAGTTGTAAAGCACTTAAAAGGTGTAAACATCAATTTGTTTCACCAGATATCTTTTTTACATAGTGTTTATATCCCAAAGATTTATAAATGCGAGTTGGACGGAGAATGGTTTGTTGTTATAGAAGAGTATCTGGAAGGTGAGAATCTGGAAAAATATTTGCGCGAACACCGCCTTACGGATAAGCAGAAATTGGATATTGCCCTGCAATTATGTGAGGCAGTAAAGTGTCTGCATGCGTTGCAACCGCCAATTATTCACCGTGATATTAAACCGCATAATATTATTGTTAACGAACATGGAGCATTAAAATTAATAGATTTTGATGCTTCCCGTTATTATAGAGAAGATGATAACCGTCAGGACACCCGTCTCCTTGGTACTCCGGAATATGCACCGCCGGAACAATACGGCTATTCCCAGACAGACGTCCGCAGCGATATCTATTCTATGGGTATGGTATTTAAGGAATTGAATCTGACGGAAAAGAAGTTTCTTGTTTCCGAATGGGAAAAAATGGTTGGCAAGTGCAGAAATTTTGACCCGAAGCATCGGTACCAGACTGTGGATGAGCTGGAAAAAGAAATTAAGAAAATGGCGTTCTTACGCACGATTACCGGAAAAACAGTGCTTGGCTGGACAGCAGCCGTTTTACTGTTATTGATAGTATTGTGGCAAGGCTGTATGCTTACCCGCAATAATGATGCAGATGCAAGTAATCAAAATGAAGTAACCGGTATGCCAACTCCAACGGAGGTTGTGCAGGAATCAGTAACACTGGAGCCGAAAGCAACAAGTACACCTGTGCCAACGGAAACACCAACACAAGCGGTTGAACCAACTGCAGAACCAACGGCAACAAATACGCCTGTGCCGACAGAAACGCCAACGCCTGTGCCGACGGAAATGCCGGCGAGTGTAAATTCGCTGATTCCGGGAGTAGAAACAGTAGAAGAATTGGATGCATATTTTGCAAGTACGAATTTATATGTGTACAATTTTTATCGAAGCATTGCAGAACAAACAAAATTTTATATCGGTGTGGATAGTTTACTTGATACAAGCTGGAAATTTGATAAAATTACCTTTACAAATTATGAAACCGGGGTGGAAGTAGAGGTTCCGGCTTCGATGATAGATTTGGAAAGCGAAATCATATCGGTATCTAATGATTTTTTATTGGGGCTGGAAGATACCTATTACCAAGTAATAATATATATAACAAATGGTGAGAGTTCATTTCCAGCCATGAGTACGGTAGTTAAAGTTTCCGAAGCTGTGGATGAAACAGGACATATACGTGCATTAGGGCGTGACTGGGTAACATTCTATGCGCAGTATCCGACAGATATTATTATCACTTCAAACAGCGAGAATGTTTTGAAGATGGAAAAGCTTTATATTTGCCAAAGTGGTATTTATCCGGATGGTATCCCTGAGATTTTGGATGCGGAAATATTAACTGAAGTTAATCCGGCTAATTATGAAATCATGGATGCCGGAAAAATGATGAGGCTTAGTAAAGAACTTTTAGCAGGTTATTCTAATGAAAGCCGGGTGATTTTTGCTGCACTATGCAATGATGGAAATTATTGGCGGATTGTAGTAGAATATGATAACGGAAAGCCATACTGGATGCCACAATAAATTACATCGGAGGAATATTTATGGGAATCAAAGACGAAAAACCAACGGTACTCATGGATTCTGAAATGACAAAGCTCAGAAATGAAAATGATTTGGATAAGTTTCTGGAAGAGAATGATGACAATATGTTTACTCTTCGGGTAAGGGACTTTCTGATGAAGATGATGGTTCAGTATGATATGGATAAAAAGGATATCATTCCACGTTCCGGCTTAGCAACCTCTTATGCGCACAATATTTTCAATGGCGATAAAGGGGACAAAGCAAAATACGGCAGAGATAAGCTGATTATGTTGGCAATTGGTTTTCCTCTTACTTTGGAAGAAACCAATAAACTGTTGAAATATGGCGGACATAGTCCGTTGTATTCCAAGAACAGACGGGATGCTATTATAATGTTTGCCATCGGGAAGCAATATTCTTATATGAAAACCAATGAGTGTTTGGATGAGCACGGGGAAGAACCGTTAGTGTAAAATAAGTAAAATGAAGAGAACAAGTAGTGTTTTTAAATACTGCTTGTTCTTTTTTTGTGCAAAGAAACAGGTTTATGCTGCCAGCATAACCTTCTTTTTTCAAAATGTTCTATACTGAAATCGTAAAAAACAAAACAGTTTCAAAGGAGGAACTTATGATGAAAGAAACAATGAGAGAAAGAATTACTGAGGAAATGAACCGTTTTACAACTTTTAAAAAGCAGACTGTAACGAAGGCTGCCCGCGAGCAAGAACTGCGTGATTTTCAGAATGAAAAGGTGGTACGTGTATTGGGAGAAGAGCACAGAGGTAATTACCGGTTGCACATCAAGGATGTATACGATCAGTTAGAAAGAAAAAATACTGAACTTGGTGGTGTTGTAAATGAACTGCTGGAGGAGTACAGAATGGAATGCATCCAATTTGGTAAGCTAATCCGTGCAGAAATTTGTGATAATTTTGGTGAGAAGCTGGTGGTACAGAAATTAAGACTTATAAATGGATCTAAGCGAATTGTCAAAAATATTCAGTTAGGTAATGAGCTGGGTACCGCAGAGCTGGATGTACTTGTGTTTACCAAGAAAGCAGTCTTTATCATTGAAGTGAAAAACACGGAGTATCCGATTGAGATTAGCGAAGGCGGCACTTACTATGTGCTGAATGACCAGAGATACTACAATGGCAATTTGAGAGAAAAAATGGAATTTAGAGAAACTCTTCTTAGAGAAACGTTAGCAGAAACCATGGATGCCAAGAATCTGAAAATTGTCAAGCTTGTTGTATTTACCAATAATGTTGAAATGCAAAATGATTGCAAAGAATTACTAAATTGTAATCTGGAACAACTGCCTTCCATAATCACTAATTTCTCCGGTGACGATTTGTACACGGACTATGAGATTTCCTACATGGCAGAAACGATGAAGTATGTGAAAAACACACATGAATTTGCAGTAGGGATGGATATGCAGAAATTCAAAGAAGATTTTGCAACGTTATTGGTAACTTTGGAGGAAGCTGAAGAAGCAAAGAGAGAGGCTGCGTCCGAAAAGAGAATCTATAAGTTGTTCCGCTGGTTTGGCAGTTTTATGCCGGCAGCATAACACGTGAAAGGACTACTAAGGTATACTTAAAATATAAAAGAACGAAAGGAGAGAGCTATATGTCAATTGTAATGGAACTTAGAAAATGTCCGGCGTGCGGACGAACTTACAGATACAACCCGGATGTTGGAAAAATCCGGTGCCCTTATTGTTTCGGTTTGGGGAAGATTAAGAAACTACCGAACAAAAAGCCGAAGAAGGGAGGCTTTTTCGGATGAAGGAAACCTACAAGAAAGTCAAACTTATGCAACAGGCACTTGCAGATTCTCTGACAGCTGAAGTCAACAAACGGTTGCTTTGGTTGAGGGGAAGTGTAATGTGATTTTTGAGCGGTATAAAGAGGCGAAGCTGGAGTTAATGAAATGGTTGCAATGTTTCAAATGTTTGAATTGAATAAAAAAGAGGTGAAATGCAAGAAAGTTGTAGGGAATAGTGGGACTTTGTTTGATAAATTCATATGGATGGATTGATATTTTTTGACAAAACGATTATAATATTTTCAGATGAAATTTACATAAACTTGGTGAATGAAAGTTGATGAAAAATTAGTAAGCTTGTAATGTATTTAAGAAGTACAATTGATTTATATAATGGAGGATGGCTATGTTTAGTGGTAAAACTTATTTTGGTAAGTATCCTCAAAGTTCTGAACTGCCTGAGGATATAAAATGGGATGTGATTGCAAAAAATGGATGCATGTCACTACTTGTATCCGAGAATATTCTTGATTGTTGTGATTATGAAGGATTGGAAGCATGGTATTCGTCTTTTTTAGAAGCTGCTTTTTCTGAGGAAGAAAAAAAACAGATGAAGAGACCTTGTGAGTTCTTTAATGTTGTTAGTAAGGAAATGTGTTTTAGTTTATCAAAAAATATGGCTATGGACAATTCATATGGTTTTGATGAAGATGAAAAGCATTTTAGCAATACTCGTATGAAGAAGACTACAAAATATAGCGAGATACAAGGCTGTTATTCTTCGGAATCTGTACATTTCAATGGTAATGGTTACTGGTGGCTTTCTTCCGGTAATTCCGAAAAAGAAAATGATTATGCATACCGGGTGAACTACGATGGAGCCATAGCTTATTATGATAAGTGTGCTGCTTATTGTGGTGTTGTGCCTGTTATATGTGTGAAGGATTGTAAGATTATTTGTGATAATGCAGAAATCGTGGAAGAAATGGAAAACTTTGAAGATATCAGAGTAGCTATTTGGGACTTGGATGATACTTTATGGAAGGGCGGTATTACAGAGGGGCCAATAGAACTGAAGCCGCAAATATATGATTACTTGAGAAAATCGACATGTCAAGGTATTATTAATTGCATTAATTCCAAAAATGATGAACCAATTGTTAAAGATATGCTTGAAAAACTGAATATAGCAGATTATTTTGTTTTTAACTATATTGGCTATTCATCAAAGGGTTTTAGTGTAAGAAAACAGATTGAGCAAATGACAATAAATGAGCGGCATGTTTTGTTTATTGACGACAATATTTACAACTTAGTAGAAGTAAAATCTCAAGTTCCAAATATTGGAATTCTCGACGCTAAAAATATGATGAAATATATAAACTGGATATTGACTAGAAATACTGAAACTGATAAATCACAGCAGTTAGAGTACTATAGGAATAAAGAGCGGCTATTTTTGGATCGTATCAATGCGAGAGATGACTTGGAGTTTTTAAATGGAGCAGGGATTACTTTAAATATCAAAACAGTTACAGAAAATGTAATAGATCGACTGGTTGAATTGGCTCATAAAAGTAATCAGCTGAATTATACAAAGTGGCGGTTTAATAAGGATGAATTAATCGGATTATTAAGCGATAAGAGTGTAATAAGTGCTTATATTGAGGAATCTGATAAGTACGGAACAAACGGAATTATTGGAATGTTTTCTATGAAGGATGGTGAGTTGCTTAATTTTTTCTTTTCATGTAGGATTATGAACTTGGGTATCGAAGACTATGTATATTCAATATTAGGTCATCCTCAAATAACAGTTGTTGAACCGGTTGCCCATCCACTGGAAATGGGGAAAATAGATTATAATATCAAAGTTGAGAGTGATTTAAAAAAATTTGCAAGTAGGTGCATATATGAATAAAATACGAGGAAACTTTAGTGACTTTATATTAAAAACATTGTCAGAATTTGGACAGAGAGAGGCCATTAAATTTGATGGAAGCAAGATAACGTTTGATTTGTTATCTCAAAAAGCACGAAGAATAAGCAATGGTATGCAGATTCGAAAGATAGACAAGCTGGCCATTTGTATGGATAATAAGCTGGATGTTTTACTTCTGGCAATAGCATGTATGGTTGCAAAAATCCCTTTTATTATTATTGATTCCAACACACCAGATATTTATATTGAAAGTATATTGAAGGAGGCAGATATTACAACGATAGTCTGTGACATTGATATTGAGATAAATGGTCTTAGACGAATTGTTTTTGACACTCAGTTAGAAGCAGATGAAGTTCAGATTACGAATCCTTGTGGGAATGAACGTGTTCTATTTTACATTGCCACATCTGGGAGTACAGGAGTTCCTAAAATTGCAGAACGACACTGTTCTGATTTCTGGAGGGATTATTATGAATTCACTAGTAAATATCCATATCTATGTGGACAAATAGCTCAACAGTATGCAAAGCTTAATTTTTCTTACGGATTAGAAAATTCGCTTTTAATGTTGCTTAGTGGGACGACAGTATGTCTTGGAGGAAAAAATGTCTCGATAAATGATTTAGATTTAATGTTTGAAGAGATTGAGAATAGTGGAGCAACAATCATCTTTTGGGCAACTCCAATTATTAAATTGTTTTCGAAGCATTATAGTATTTGTGAGAGAATACCTAATAATGTTAGGTACATTTATACCGGTGGTGAACCATTAGTTGTTTCAGCTGATTTTATTGTAGTAATGAAAAATAAGGGAATCACGATTATTAACGATTATGGATGTTCAGAATTAGGTAAATTATTTGCTTGTCCATATGAAAAGCAATTGAGAGATATGCAAGCATATAATATGGTAGGTGTAGGGAGCCCCCTAAAAGGCTATGAAGCATTGATTCTTGATGAGAATCTAAATGAAGTTAAGGAAGGATATTTGTATTTAAAATCCCCGGAGCGTTTTCCTTGCAGTTATGTAAATCCGGATATTCGGACTAATGAGATAAAAAAGAAGGAGTATTGGCTATACAATACTAAGGATATTGCAACAAGAGATGATAAAGGAATAGTGATTTTAGGGAGAGACATTAATTCTGTTAATATTTCTGGGTTTCGAGTTGAACTTGAGCAGGTTGAATATGCTGTTAATTCAATAGATGCGGTTGAGCAATGCGTGGCGATTCCTTATGTGAATACATATAAAGAAGCTGGTGTATATTGCTTTTTTGTCGGACAGATTAACGGAGCAGAAATTAGAAATATACTTAGAAATCGAATTCCTCATTATATGATTCCCACTGCATTTACACCGGTAGATAAGATAGAGTTACTGCCAAATGGTAAAGTAGATAGGAAGAAAAATTATGAAGTGTTTTGTGATGCAATGAGCTTAACGGATATTGATATGAGTGGATTGAAAGAGAGGATATATAGTTATTTGGTTAAGATTATTGGAATTCAAGTAGGAACGCTAGAGGAAATTTATGTTAGTAAGTTTTCTGATCTAGGTATTGATTCTTTGAGTATAGTGGATTTTATTAGTACTGTCGAAGAAAAAGAACATGTAAAAATCGGTGACGAATCTTTAGGAACAAAGATTATTTGTCTTAAGGATGTTGTCGATTTAGTGGGTGATAGCAAACGTGATTAGTTAATAATTTGGACTGTATTAGTGACGGAGGTTACATAATGGGATTTGATAGGTCGAAAGTTAAAAGCTTTTCTGTCAATAGGGATGGATTGAATATAGGCGGTAGAATATATGGAAAATCCAATGAGGTTCGGCCGGCTGTTATATTGTGTCATGGATTTATGGCCAATCAGTCTATGTGTAGAGGATATGCAAAATTTTTGGCTCAAATGGGATATGTATCTTTTACATTTGATTTTTGTGGAGGTGGTGTGATAAGTTCGAGCGATGGAAAAACAAGTAATATGTCTATATTTACAGAATTGAAAGACCTCGAGAGCGTATTTGATTATGTAAGCGCATGCCCTTTTGTTGATAATAATAGAATTAGTCTGTTGGGATGCAGTCAGGGGGGAACTGTTGCAGCACTGTTTGCCAAAAAATTTCCTAATAGAATTGATAAGTTATTGCTGTTTTATCCTGCATTATGTATTCCGGATGACGCCAGAAAAGGAAAAATGGTGTTTGCAAAGTTTAATCCGAATGACATACCTGATAAGTTTTGGTGTGGTCCAATGAAACTCGGCCGTTGTTATGTCGAAACGGTTAAAAATATGGATATCTATGATGAAATAGATGGATTTTCTGGAAAAGTGTTCTTGATTCATGGAACTCACGATAAAATTGTTGACATTGCTTACTCAAGAAAAGCGAAGGAAATATATTCAGATGTTGTATATTGGGAAATAACCGGTGGTGCTCATGTTTTTCGCGGAAAAAGTGATGAGGAGGCACGGGATAAACTAAAGGCATTTATGAGATGATGCAAAACGGAGGTGTGTTTAGTTGAAAGATGAGATTGCTTGTTATGAGGACTCTTGCGATATAAGTGCATATGCAATTGATAATGAAAAAGTGTTGTTTGCATATAAAGAGGATGAAATTCATGATGCAGCATGTACATTAAAGGTATTTATAATGCTGGATTATGTGAGACAACTGAACGAAAAAACTATTACTGGTACGGAGCTTGTTGAAGTTGAGGAGAGTAATTATGCTACAGGTGCAGGTACGGTCAAATTTTTATCAAACGGGATGAAAATTTGTGTTAGTGATTTAGTTGAGCTTATGGTTGCCATAAGTGATCATATGGCGGCTAATTTACTAATTGATTTTTTAGGAGCAGATCATATTAATCAGACAATACGTATGTTTGGATTTGAGAAATCCAGGTTGTTAAAAAAATATATTGTGCCTCGGAGTTTTCATATAGGAATAACAACGGCAAAGGAATATACTAGGCTTTTCCGGATGATTGACAATAATGAGTTTTATAACGAAGAGAGCTGCTGCTTTATGAAAAAGATACTTAAATCCCAACGTTACAAAGACTTTTTAGCAGAACCTTTATTTGAATATAGTGATTTTATTGATATGTATTCAAAAAGTGGTAAAGTCGATGGTAGAACATTTGCTCAACCTGTAAATAGCTGTGTTAATGATGGGGGCATATGTGTCACCAAAACAGGAAATTATTATATTTCATTTCTTTCTGAGATTCACTACGATACTGATGTCAAAATGGAGGACATGAAAAAACTAATGCACAAAATAAGCAGAAAGATAATAGAGGATTATTTAGAACAATGAAACTGATTTTTGTACGGCATGGTGAGCCGTTAAAACACGATTACGGCATAGCGGAAATGGGAAAAAAAGAGCTTGGTCTGTTAGGCGAATATTTTAAAGAGAGGTTTTCTATAAATCAAATTATTTCAGCAACTTCGCAACGCGCGAGTGAAAGTGCAGCTATTTTGGGCGAGATATTGGATAAGGATATTACTTACTATGATTGGTTGAGTGAATTTAAACACAGATTACCGGATAATTTACCGGGTTGTGAATATCCATGGGAATTTCCGCCGGAGTTATGGATTAATGATGAAGAAATGCTTGACCCAAAGAAAGTACTTTATTCGGAAAAACTAAAAAGTACAGTTATTCCGAATAAAGCAAAGGAAGTGTGGACCGAACTGGATAGAATGATTGAAAAACATGGATATAAACGAGTAGGAAATCTGTATGAGGTACAGCAACCGAATACGGAAGAGGTTGTGATTGTTACACATTTTGCAACGATGGCGGTTATGCTGGCTCATTTATGGAATGTTTCACTGATTGTTACCTTAAATATGCTGTTTATGGCTCCTTCTTCTTATACAGTGCTTGCGTCTGAAGAAATAACAAAAGGAAGAGTTATTTTCAGATGTTTGGAATTAGGTTCGACAAAGCATCTGTATAATAATGAAGAACTGATATCCGAATATGGACGTCAGCCGGAGATACGACTTTAAGGAGATGAATCTATATGGGAAATCGTATAAAAACTTTAGCAGAAATAGAGATGGGCGGAAAAAAATTTGACGTTGAATTAAATGGGGGAACGAAGAAGGAAAAATTTGATATTCATATTCAAAATAAGGAGATAAATATTTGTATGAAGGATTATGAATATGCACAATTTGTCACTTCGGTTCTTGTTGCAAATAAAAGAATGAAGAGGTTTAAGAAAGAAAATGAGCAATCCGGCAGTATTTAGATTAAATAAACTATCGATAAGAGATAATGTTATTTCAATAGAAGATAATATAGGTGAGTCGATACATTTTCATTTGGGACTTGTGCGATTCGATTTATCGGTTAATGAATTTGATAAAATTACCCAAACTCTTTTAAGTGTTTTGGATGAACAGGTAAAAATTGCTAATTTTAATTTGCATGAACAAAATGAGTATTTTTTGGAAAGAATAGCGCCGTATATTCCATATATAGAATCTGTTGAAGACACGATTATTCCGGTGCAAGATATCAAATGCTATTATGAAAAGGAATTCGGAAATGTTGTATCGGCAAATTTGACGCATTCACCAATTTATCATTATTATTCCGGCGAAGTAAATGCAGTCTCCGAATATGATATAAAAAGAGATATTTGGAAGTCTAAGGAAGATTTGTTGGAGTACGTGAAAAATCATCGAAATACGAACATATATATCGACAAAAACAACTATATCCTAGATGGACAAAAAAGTATTTGTGCAGGATTGGCCCTAGGTGATATTGAGGATTATATTCCTGCGAAAAGAATTACGTGCCTTGATGAGAAAATGAAATATGTGCTCTTGAAGGAGAGAAGAGAATGGTAGATGCAAATGTTATTTTAGAATTTTTAAAATTATTGAATTCAAGCGATATAAAGTATGTATTGATTAAAAATGACGATGATGCCATTCCGTACAAGGTCGAAAGTGATAATGATATAGATTTTTTGATTCATCCCGATGATTATTCTGAATTAATTGAAATTGGCACTGCAAACGGTTATGAAAAAAGAGTAGGGGAATCTTGTAAGAGATATTTTCTCGAACAGTTAAGAGAAGATATTTTATTTAAGAAAGAAGACTGTTACTTTCATTTTTATGAGGCGCTGGCGTGTAGTCCGTTAACGAATATGGGAAATTGCAAAATGGCTCTTGAAAGGAGTGTGCAATCGCATATTTGGGAAAACAGAATATGGGATGAAAATAAGCAATGGTGGATTATGGATGATATTTCAATTCTGCTGTATCTCATTGTACGGTCAGTTTTTGATAAGCAGGAATTCAAACCGAAATATATCAGAGAAATCGAAAAGAGAGCAGAATTAGTGGAAGATGAAGCGTTTATTCGTTTGGCCAAAACTGTTTTTTTCGGATATACTCCTAAGATGATAAAATTGATTAAGGAAAAGAAATACAGCCAAATACTTGGGGACTATCTTTCGTATACGTTATACTAAATATTTATGCAAAGGAGCAATCTATTATGAATCCTATGGAAAAGGGATGGAAGATTTTAAGAGTATTAACGACCAATTCATGTAATTTTGAATGTGTTTACTGTCATAATGAAGGCCAGGCTGAAAAAGGGAAAGATAAAATTTCACTACAGCACTTCATTAGATATTTTAATATTGCAAAGAAAACCGGGATTGTTGAAGTGCGCTTTTCGGGAGGAGAGCCGTTAATGAATGCAGAAACTATTCAAATGATTGAGTGGCTTGATAAGAATTCTGATGTTGAAATAGGACTGGCTACGAACGGAAGTTTGGTAAATGAGGATATAGCGAAAAGATTAGGTGCAACAAGGACTATGGTGACACTTCATTTTCCGGGCGTAGGTGAAGAGGATTACTGTGCGGTTACCAAAAGACATTGGCATTTGTTTGAACGCTGTGTTGATTTGTTTGAACGATATAATGTTGATTATTCGTTTAACTATACGATGTATCCTCAGACAATCAGTAATGTGGATTCAGTGCTTGCCTATTCAATCAAGAACAAAAAGAGAGTAAAGCTTCTTCCGTTTCTTGATCCTGAATGCAGCAATTTATCTGATGGATACATTGAAAAGATTAAAGGACGCTTGAAGTCAAAGAATTCAAATTACAGCTTTTTTGAGAAACAAGGAGTACATATATGGGACTATTATGACGGCGGAACTGTTAAAATGATAGACTCGCCTTGCTACAAAAAAGATATATGTTTATGCAAAGAATATGGTGAAGTAAGGTTATTACCTGATCTTTCTTTGATGAACTGTATTTTTGGAAAATGTGTGCCTACAATCGGAAAAAGCGATGAAGAGATTTTTGATTTATTTGTTCAATTGTTGGCTGAAATGAAGGCATGCGAAGCGGTAATTAGTCAATAGAGGGGAAATGTATGAAAAAAATATATGGAATTTTCAGAGGATTTCCGGGCTTGGGAAGAGTATCTTCTGGCATTGCAATTTTGAAAGAATTTCAGAAAAAGGGTTATGAGATTGCGGCAATATCTTACTTTCAGGGAACAGAGGCGTTATTACGACAAGGAATCCCGCTAATGTTCAAATATGTCCTTGAACCATGTGATATCACATCGATTGGAATAAATCCTATCACTGGATTTGCCACAAAAATAATTGAAACGGTTCTTAACGATTTTCCGGATGCGGTTATTATTGACGGAGAACCGTTATTACAAAGTACGTTGTGTGATGTTTTCCCGCGTGAAAGAGTAGTTTCTTTATTGAATCCATCGGATTTATATAATGAATCTCTTCCGGAATCAACGATACGTTTTTACCATAAGAATTATTTGGCCGGTTCCAATGCTATAGTGCATGGAGTTGATTTGAAAAATGAGGATATCATGGAGGCGAATTGTTATATACATCATATTCCAACGATACTAAGACAAGAAGTGCTTGCTATATCCGAAAGTGATAATGCTTCGAAGCGCATTATTGGTATTTTGGGTGGCGGATCGGTGAATTCATCAACTGAGTTTTTATCATCAACAATTGAGATGGGGAAAAAAATAGCTGATATTGGAAGAAACATGCAAGAGTATCATTTTGATATTTTTTGTAATGATCTACATGTAAAGGATGAAATTGAGAAAGGCATTGTATTGCCCCCAAATGTGACTATCATTGCTTCTTATACCTCACCAGTTGAAATGTATAAAGATGCAAGACTTGTGATTGCCAGAGCGGGAAGAAATGTGGTTAGCGAGTTGTTGTATCTAAAGATTCCTTCATTGCTGATTGCAACTTATGGAGATTATCGTTCGAAGGAACAAGAGAAAAACATACATACAATGATAGCGGCCAGTAATAATCTCTTTGGTAAAATTAACTTATTTGATGAGCAGGATTTATTGGTAAAAAGAATAGAAGATATGTTGCAAAAAAAAGTGGTTCAAAATGGTTTTGAGCCAGGAAATCAATATGCGGTAAAAATTATAGAGAAGGTAGTAAATAAATGAGAATTTTGTTGTGTACTTCAGAAATAGGGGATAACGCCGGGGGATTGGCATTTCATTGTAATCAGTTGAAAGCAATCTATGAAAAGCTTGGACATGATGTCTTAGTATGCTTATTGTCTGAAGAAGATGAGTATTGTGTAATCGATGGCGGATATGATTCTGCGTTGGGAAATAAAATCAGAATAGCTTATAAATTAAAAGAGATGAGTAAAAACTATGGAGAGAAAATCGATCTTTGTGTTTCTTGTGGCGGGGGGGCATCTGCGTATAAAGCAATGCTGTTTTGTAAAAAGCATTTGATTCCTATGGTTGTTGTTCTTTGCGGAAGTGAAGTTAATCTTGCTTGCGGCAAGGCGGAGTTGGCTTTTTATAATATGAGAGCATTTGAATATGCGTCCACTGTTATTGGAATTTCAAAAGAACTGGTGGAAAATGCAAAGATTTTGATTGACAATCCGAGATGCTCATTTGAAGTCATTCCTATTGCATGTAATATGACATCTAAGTCTGGAGAAAAAGAAGCTGATATACTAGATGATATAGTTAAGAATAGGCTGATATTTGTATCAGGAGCGGCATTCTTGGGAGAAAAGAAAGGTATTTCTAATTTAATTACTGCTTTTGCAAAACTAATAAATCACAAAGAGCGTCAAGATGTCCTTTATTTGTTTGGGAAAATAGATGATGATATTGCGGAACAGTACAGAGCGTTGATTGAGAAGTATTCTCTGGAACAGAATGTATATTTACTGGGGTATTTATCCAGGGATAAATTTATAGAAAAGTTTAGTGAAAGTGATATATATATACAAGCATCACCGTTTGAAGGATTTGGAATATCAGTCGCGGAAGCACTATGTGCCGATAAGGATATTTTGATTACTGATTCAGGATATATTGCCGAAGCTATAAAAACTTCATTCCCTGGGCACATAATACATTCGCTGAATCCGGAATTGCTGGCAGATTGTATATATGATTTTATTGTTTCTACTTATCCTAAAAATGAGAAGAGAAAGATAAGAGAACTATTAGCAGAATCCTTGTCAGAGAGTGTGGTTGTAGAAAAATGGGAGGAAGTGCTTAATAAGACAAATGTGCTTAAATCAAATCATTATCCTGAGAAGTGTGTCTCTGTGATGTTTCATGATGTTAATTGTTCATATAGCGGTGTGGATTACGATAAAGAAGGTTTTGAACAATTACTGAGAAGTGTATATGAGAAAGGATATAAGCTGGTTTCGGCCAAAGAATATTTTGACTCAAATTGTAAAGAGAGACAGATTATATGTACTTTTGATGATGGATACGAAAATGTTTATGTGAATGCTCTACCTGTTATGAAAAAATATGGATTTACAGCTACAGTGTTTGTTTGTCCTGACTTGATTGGAAAGAATAATTCATGGAATCATAGAGATGATGTAAACAGAAGACACTTATCGCATGAAATGATTAATTCATTAGTTCAAGAGAATTGGGAAATCGGCTCCCATGGTTTATCGCATTATAATATGCTTAGATTATCAGAACATGAAATTGATGAGTGTCTTTCAAAATCAAGGCAATTGCTGGAAATTTATGGTAAAATAGAGTCGTTTTGCTATCCTTATGGTATTTTCAATCTGTATGTGAAAAGTAAAGTTCGGAATTATTATTCCAGGGCATTTTCCGTTACTGTTGGTGGAAATAATTATTTAGATGATCCGTATCAAATAACAAGATTTACACCGGAAGAATTGTTAAAATGGTTAAATAGATAAAGAAGAGGATGGGAACGTGATTAATTTATTATGTTGTAAAGACAAGGAAGAATTTTTAACCCAAAGACAAGGAAGAAAAATTATTTTGGTCGGTAGTGGTGCACTACTTTCTGAAGCCTATGATGAATTACATTGCTCAGATGAATCCATTACAGTGTGTAGTAATGGTGGTTTGGATAGCATTATGTGCGATAAGAAAATGAAGACGATTCCATTCGAAGCATTAAGAGAAATAAATGAATCGGAGGAACTGTTGGTTATCACACTTCAGATTGGCGAATTTATTCTATTAAAAGAAAAAATAGAGAGTATGCTGATTGGGAAAAATGTGGATGCATATTTATACTATTCCTTTAGAAAAGAGAAGTCTCTTTTGTGCCGATCAATAGAGAGACAAAAGAAAATACTAAAACGCCGTGAGAAGTTAGGAGAAACAGAAGCACGTAAGAAGGCAGAAGCAGTTATTCCTAAGGATAAATTTATTATTCCGAAATTGAATATACTTGTAACGGAGAAATGCTCATTACGTTGCAAAGATTGCCGGGCATTGATACCGTATGTAGTAAATCCTCAGGATGAACCTTTAGAAAAGGTTGTTCATGAAGTTAAGCAGATACTGGAGGCCGTTGACGGAGTGGTTGATGTAGAGCCTATAGGAGGTGAGCCCTTTCTTTATCCGTACCTGGTTGATTTGCTGAAGTTTTTATGTTCACAAGAAAAAATTATGAATGTATGCATAACTACTAACGGCACAATAGTTCCAAATCAGGAATGTTTGAATGCTTTGAAAAATGAGAAAGTATTTGTTTACATATCGGATTATGGATATATTGATAAAATGGCTAAGGTTGTTGCAACGTTTGAACGTGAGAAAATTTCATTTGTAACGGAAACAGATCAGCAATGGCTTGATGTGGGTGGTTTTGAGTGTCGAAACAGGACGTTGGATGAACTTAAGCTTGAGTATTTAAATTGTTTTGGTGAGTTCGTATTAAAATATGTATGGGATAATAGAATATGGTTATGCCCGAGGGCACCAAGACTAAGTACGTTGAATGTTTTTGAATCCCCGCATGATTATATCGAACTTTCAAAATTTAGTTCATCTTCTGAATTGAGAGATGCGATAGAACATAGTTTTTTTGAAGTATATGCAGAAGCGTGTAATTATTGTAATCAGGGAGACTATGATATAAAGACAATACCTGCAGGAAGACAGATAGACGATACCAGAAGTCCTTCCAGATTTACAATCGTAGATAGGGCGGAATATGAGCAATTGTTAAAGAAGTAGAGTGTATCCTGCTATTACGTCAGTACAATTTTCGGATTACTAATTTGCTTTTTTGAATTGCTCTAATGAAATAATAAACAACTGAAGTTTTGAGAACAAGCAGTTTACGCTGCTTGTTCTTTTTTTTGAACCTGTAGTTCGTGGTCTTTACAAAAAAACAGAGTATAATCCATGTTATAGCAGAAATTATGGCAAAGAATCATCTTTATGCTATGAGCATAACCTTTCGGTGATGAAATATCCTATACTAAAGTTATGTTTTGGGTGAGCATAAATGCTATGACTGTAATATGAAAGAAAAAATGGATTTCAGGGAGCAGCTTCTTAGAGAAGTCCTGGCAGAAACCATGAGAGAAGAAAGTAAGAAGTACAAGATAGTCAAACTGGTTGTAAATACCAACAAGGTAAAGCTTCAAAATAAGTGTAAAGGATTACAGATTTGTTGTCTTGGTCAGTTGTCCTATTTGTTAAACAAATATTCCGGCAGTGACCGGTATACAGTAGAGGAACTTGCTGCTATGGCAGAAGCTTTGAATGGTGTAAAACACACCAAAGAGTTCGAGTTTGAGATGGACATGCAGAAATTCAAAGAGGATTTTGCCACCTTATTAGTAACTCTGGAAGCAGCAGAGGAAGCAAGGAAGAATGAAATGCTTGCCCGGATATTTGGTGCTTCCGAAAAGAGAGTGTTCAAATGGTTCCGTTGGCCTGGCAGTTTTATGCCGGCAGCATAACCTTTTGAATTTAAAGTGTCCTATACTAAGGTCACAAGGTTAGGAAAGGAGGTCTCCTACATGAAACCTAAAATCATCTTCACCCCACTGGGGGGTGGCCAAAGCGTAGGTGCAAGCTGCTATTTCCTGAAACTCGGCAATTCCAGAATTCTTCTGGATGCCGGGACGGGAGTAGAAGGGGAGTTCATCTACGGACCGGATTATTATTCCCTGCTGACATCAAAGTACATGGAAAGTATGGGGCAGATAGATCAGATTTTTATCTCCCATGCCCATATGGACCATGTGGGAGGGCTGCTGAAGCTGTTGCAGGAGGCCTCCCGGGCAGGGGTATATATGACAGAAACCACCGAGTGCCTGACACGCTATCAACTATATGATAAATGCTTTTTAGGAGTGACGGAAAAGGACGAAATGGAACGTCTGGCGGCGGATCATCTGCTAAACCGGATTACCAAAGTAAACTTTCTGGAAACCCTGGATTTTGGGGAGTACAAGGTCACCTTTTATCCGGCCGGACACATTCCGGGGGCAATGATGATGCTGTTTGAATATCAAAACAGAAAAATCCTGTATACCGGTGATTATTCCGTAACGGACACCGTCTTAACCGACGGATGCATTCTGCCGGAGGGGGTGGAGATTGATACGGTAATTATGTGTGGTCTGCATGCAAAGCATCCCTGGTATCAAAAGGGAAAAGGCAGTATCGAAGGCTTTGCAAAACGGCTGCTGCAAAGGGCGGAAGACGGCGAAGCAATCTGTTGTCATACTTCCCAGCTGAGCAAGGGAGTGGAGTTTTTAAAGATACTGAATAAGGTAAATAAGAACCGGCTGCCGGTTTATATCGATTCTTCCATACAGCCGCTCATCCGGAAACTGGAGCAGTTAAATATCCGGATTTTGGAGGAAGGCAACCATCTCTCAGAGGCGCCATGCCATCCGCATATTTATTTAACTGCCAGGAACCATAAGGACAGGATTCCCGGTTATGAATGTGTAAACGTAAATTTCAGTCTGCATGAAGATTTTAATGAAATGCATGCACTGATAAAGAAAATCAATCCGAAGTATTTGTATCTGGTACATTGCGAGGCAGAGAAAAATCCGGAGGACGAAACAATAGAACAGCGTCTGATGTGGGATGCGGAAAGCAAAAAACAGGTGGTTTTTGCCGAGGAACAGGAATTTTATGTACTGTAAGAAAGGAGTAAGACATGATTGATGTAAGAAAAAAGGAAGTTAAGGCAATTATGGAGGGAATCCATAAAGTGATGGAGGCGAAAGCTAAAAAAGGAGGTACCGTAAGGGACGATTATGTAAAAGAAAACAGGGTGTTTCAGGTGCTGTGTGAGGACAGCGGTATGGAGCCGAGAGTATGTGCCGAAAAAATGAATTCCCGTTTTGGTTACTCTATGAATGGTCATGAGGTAATTGACCTGTTCCGTGACCGGAGAATATCAAACCGAGCGGAACGGGAGGAACTGTTTCAGTGGGCAAAACAAGTAGCAGAATATTTCGGCGCAGCGGTAGGCGGAAGCAAAGAGAGTTTTGAAAAGTTCGAGGAGCTGAGTAAGAAAGCAGCTTTAAGAAGCGGGAAACATCATAGTGCGCAGGAACGTCTGGCAGCCCATATGATTTTCTACAAGTTTCCGGAACTGGATGTGTACAATGATCTGGAAAGCCTGTGTCTTCTTGGTAACACATTTGCAAAGTATCTCTTCTTTGAAATGGCGGATGTGGTGTCAGAAAACTATGATTTTTCACAAAAGAAGGGAACCGGCAGCACGGAACAGTCAATGACTTACGAGCAGGCAATCCGGAAAATCGCAATGTTGGAGAACTCTTTGGAAAGAACCAACACCATGCTGCAGGATTTGCAGGAGGAATTCGAGGAACAGCTGGAAGAAAGCAGGGTAAAGGAACTGACGGATTTCTTTGCCAAGCTGAATTCTGAGAAGTACGGCTGTATTCTGGACGAACTGTTACAGGTACGTAAGGGCGCAGAAGCACTGAAAAAGAGTGAGCAGGAGCTTCCGTTGGAAATCAGCGGCCTGCTTATCATGGTAAAAAAGCTGATTCAGTTCGTTAAGGACAGCCATATTGAACCGGTGATGAGATTAAACTCCATCCGCCAGGTAATCGCAGCAGATATCGAATTCTGCAACTATGAAGGAACCCCGTTCACATCAAAAGATGAGGTGAAGACAGTAAAGGTTATTTCACCGGGCTGGGTTTACAAAGACAAGGAAATTCAAATTGCAAGACCAAAGGTTAAGGAGGAAAAAGAAGATGAATAACGAATTTGAAAAAAGAGAACATGACGATTTATGTGTAGGTATCGACTTAGGTACCACCAATTCCGTTATTGCAACCATTAACGTAAAGCCAAACGGTGAGCTGGTAAGCAAGGTGGTGGATGTTCCGCGTACTGTAGATGCATGTGAAAGTGTGGGTGGCAAGGTGACCTTGAACACCCGCAAGGAGTCTACCCTTCCATCCTGTGTGTACTACAGAGAGGAGAATGAATATAAGCCGCTGGTAGGCGGTTATGCAAAGCGCCAATATTCCCTCCGCCCCCACATGGTTGCCAAATCCGTAAAGAGCCAGATGGGCAGAGAATATGTAGAGGGTTTGGCGGAAGATATTCCGGATAAGACTCCTGCAGAAGTATCTTCCAGAATTTTATCCCACTTACTTGGTGAAACTGCAAGAATTTATCGTAAAAAACAGATTACAGATGCGGTAATTACCGTACCTGCTAATTTTGACTCTGCCATGTGTAAGGCAACCCTGGATGCTGCAAAGCTGGCAGGTATTCAGGTTACCAATGAGGATGGCAGTGCCCGACGCATCCTGTTATCTGAGCCGAATGCCGTGATTTACGACTTTGTAAATCAGAGCCAGAATGGTGAAATTTCCGGCAGTATTATTGATTTTGATACAAAGAAAAATGTTATGGTATTTGACCTGGGCGGAGGAACCTTAGACATTACCATGCATGAAATCGAACGCCGCGGTTTAGGAAACGGCGTACTTAAAATCAAGGATTTAGCTACCAATCGTTATACCTTACTTGGTGGTGATGATTTTGATGAAAAGATTGCAGAGGCAATGTATCCACGCTATTTAAAGCAGTATGCAAGCAGTGCTTCTGTACAAGCTTCCATTGAAAAAAGAAAAAAGGAAGCCATGGCACAACTCAGGGTGTATGCTGAGAATTTGAAGCTGGAGCTGAATGAACGTTGTGCCAACGGCTACTCCTCCGGTTGGGACGAGGACGATGAGGACATTGTTCTGGCCGTTGGTGGCAGCATGGGTGGTGTTCCTTATTCTTACAGTGATGAATTCACCAAGGAAGAAATCGAAGAAATCTTAAGTCCTTTTATGGCAGAGCATCTTACCTTTTCTGATTACAAAAAGCTTGCTGCCGTTAAGGATACAAGAAATATTATTTATCCGATTCTGGATGTTTTGGACAAGACATTACAGAAGTTAAAGCAGACGGATCCGGCTGTGGATGATGTAAAAGTAGATGCCGTTATTGTAAACGGCGGTATGACAAAGTTTTACATGATTCAGGACCGTTTGGAGAGCTTCTTCGGTTTTAAACCGATAGTGGTTCTTGATCCTGATTTGGCCGTAGCAAGAGGTGCAGCGGTATATCACTACTATTTACATAAATACAATATCCTGCAGGATGACATGCGTATGGTGGATCTGCCGGAGGAATCCGGCAGTGAGCCGGAGGCACCAATGGCAATCCAGCTCGGAAACAGCATTTTAAATGACAGTTTATACCTTGGTGCAAAGAATAATGCGGTGCATCCGATTATTCCGACCGGTGCAGAACTGCCTTACTGCTCTGAGATTATGACAGGTTTCAGTATAGAAGCCGGTCAGAATATGATTTCTATTCCGATTAAGAGCAGAAACCTGGATGGTACCTACAGAACTATCGCCAGCGGACAGATTACTTTCCGTCAGAGATATATGCAGGGAGCTTACCTGGCATTCCGCGTCTTCATGGGAAGTAATAAGGTTATTACCATGAAGGCATGGACAAGTAAGGATCCGGAGGGAACGGAAAAGCTGGAGCAGGGCAGCGTGGAAATTACCATTGGCCAGAGTGACAGCGGTAAGAAGAGCAAACTGAGTGCTCCAAGCGGAAGTGCGCTGATTCCTGCCGATGAACTTCACAATCTTTTAAGCCTTTGCCACAATTATGATAAGACAAGAGACAAGGGAAACAAGAGAGAGCTTTACAACCGTATCGGTCAGCGTGTCAAGCTGATTTGTGATGCAGGCAACAAAGAAGCCTTTGCGGAACCTATATTAGAGGAATTGGCAAGCGTGGCAAGTGAAGTTGCAAGACAAAGACTGTTTGTAATCGCAAGAGAACTTGGTGCCGGTTGGAAGCCGGAACAGCTCCGCAAGCTGGCGACGTGTTGTCTTACACAGCTCAGCGGTGAACTGAACGGCTTGCAGGCAGTCGGTCCAAAGGTTTACACAAACATGGAGGCAATCAAGACCTTAGGTGTTTGCGGAACCAAGGAGCAGCTGGAGCGTGTAGAAGTGCTTCACGGTAATGTAAGATATGGCGAAGCTTTTATGTAAATATGCGGTCAGCATGCAATATCTATTTCACCCGGCCTCCCACTACCCGGGTGAAATGATATTATAAATATATAAGCAACCATGTAACCCAAGAACCAATGTTGAAAGGAGACGATACTATGGGATTTATACAGAATTGTATTCCGGAGATGTACCTGGAAGGAGGTATGAGCAGCAAGCTCGCACTGCATTACAGTAACTACGTTTATCATCAGGACGGAATGTTCAATGTGATGCAGGGTAACACCGGTGTCGTGGAGGATTACGATGACTGGGAAGGAAGCGAAGACCACTGGAATAATCTGAGCGATGAGGATTACAACCGCTTTACATGGCTGGTGGAAGAAGGTGAAGAAGTCAGTGAGGGTCAGCACGTTGCTACCATCAAAACCCGGGAAGAGGATTACGCCGATGATTACTGGGTAATTCTTGTGGCAAATCACGATGGCTTCATCCACAAGGAAATCAAGAACGGCAAGCATGCCATGGACAGTAATGAGCAGGCGGCTACTATTTATGAGTCCATGGAAGGCTATGAGCGTGCAGTACTTTCCACCGGCAAGGTAAAGGCAAAGGACAGCCGTGTCAAGAAGTGCCCGGGCTGCGGAATGCTGTTGGACAGCAAGAAAAAATTCTGCGGTGAATGCGGAACAAAGCTTATCGAAGAAGAAAAGGTCTGCGTAAGCTGCGGTGCAATACTGGCGCCGGGACAGAAATTCTGTTGCGAATGCGGAACAAAGGCATAAGTTATAAAAACTTTATAATTTTGTAAAAATCTTTTCTTGAGATAAACCCGTTTATAGTATATGATATACTATAGGCGGGTTTTTCTGTTTTGACGCAATTTTGACAGAAAAATCAAGTATGATAAAATAGGAGCTCACCCATGAAATTACTTCATCTTGCAGACCTTCATATCGGAAAAAGAGTGTATGAATACTCCATGCTGGAAGAGCAAAAAGCTGCCCTTACCCAGGCATTTCGTATGGCACAGGAGCATAAAGTGGATGCTGTATTAATTGCCGGGGATGTGTACGATAAAAATATACCGACCATCGAGGGAGTTAAGCTGTTTGATACCTTTCTTACAGCGTTAAAACAGAAAGATATTCCGACCTTTATTATCAGCGGAAATCATGATTCGGCAGAGCGTCTGTCCTTTGGGCGGCATTTGTTTGAGAATTCCAGGATTTATTTGTCCGGAACCTATGAGGAAGAAATTTTTAAGAAGACATTGAGCGATGAATTCGGAGAAGTGGATATTTATCTATTGCCTTTCTTAAAGCCGCAGCAGATTGAAGTGGCAGAAGGAGAAGAAAAGCCACAGGATTATACCGAGGCAATAAAATTGGTATTAAAACGTTTGAACATAAATAAAAATAACCGCAATGTTCTGGTTGCCCATCAGTTTGTGGGCGGAGGAAGTACAGATCCTTCCAGGACCGATTCCGAGACCCAGTCCGTGGGTGGTGTGGATATGGTAGACTACCGGGTGTTTGATGATTTTGACTATGTGGCACTCGGTCATTTACACGGAGCACAGCATGTGGGCAGGGAAACCGTGCGGTATGCCGGTTCTCCGGTAAAATATTCCTTTTCTGAGGCAAGGCAGGAAAAGTCAGCCACACTTATTACATTAGCTGAAAAAGACAACATTTCCATAGAAAAACTTCCGTTTACCCCGGTACATGACATGAGGGAAATTAAAGGTACGCTGCAACAATTGACAAACCTTGAAGTGCTTTCGGAAAGCGACTGCAATGACTATATGCATATCACATTAACGGATGAGGAAGAAATTTACGATGTATTCGGCAAACTACGGGCGGTGTATCCTAATTTGATGAGCCTGGATTTTGATAATGCAAGAACCAGAGCAGAGGGTGCAGTGGCTCTGACCGGAGAAGCCATGAAAGAAAAATCAACCATGGAGTTATTCCGTGACTTTTTTGAAAAGCAGACGGGAAATATGCTTTCTCCGATGCAGGAACAGATTTTAACAGACATCATTGAGAAAAACAGGGAGTAGAGAAAAATGAAACCGACATACTTGGAACTTTGTGCATTTGGTCCTTTTGCAGGACAAGTTATTTTACCGCTGGAACGGATTGTTTCAGAGGGTGTGTTTTTGGTGCACGGAGCAACCGGTGCCGGCAAAACGACAATTTTTGATGCGATTTCTTTTGCGCTGTTTGGCAATGCCAGTGGAGAAAACCGCCCGGCGGATTCCTTCCGTTCCGATTTTGCCAAAGAAGACAGTAAAACCTATGTGATTTTAGAATTTACCCATAACGGACAGAACTATAAAATCGAAAGAAGTCCGGCGTATCGTCGGCCGAAGCAGCGGGGAGAAGGTTTTACGGACAGCAAAGCGGAAGCAGTATTTACTATGCCAAACGGCATGAAAATAGTAGGATATCAAATGGTAACGGATAAAGTAGAGGAAATACTGGGAGTAGATTGGAAACAGTTTAAGCAGATTTCCATGATTGCCCAAGGGGAATTTCTACGTTTACTTACGGTAGAAAGTAAAGAACGGGGTGAGATTTTCCGCAAAGTATTTCACACAGGTAATTTAAGCCGTATCGGCAAGGAATTAAAGGAGCAGATGCTGAAGGTTAAGCGTTTCTGTGACGAACTGGATAAATCTATTGTGCAGTATTACAGCGGCATCGATAATTCTGTTGACAGTGTATATAAAGAGCAGATTGCTGAGTTTTTTGAGAGTAAAGATATCCATAAAACGGAAGAATTCCAGGAGATTCTGGAAGAACTTATACGGTTGGACGAAGCTGAACTTAAACAAACCAAAGAGCGGCTGGAAATAATCGAACACAGACTGACAGAACTTAAGGTAAAGGAATCCAAAGCAGCGGAATGGATAGAAAAAAAGCAGGAATTTTCCCGGCTTTCCGAACAGCTTCCGGATATGTTGGCCCTGGAGCAGAAAAACAAAATTGATAAGCAGCGTCTTGCCCTTGTAAAGCGTGCCATGACGGCAGTACGTCCTCAGAAAGAGGCATATTTGGCTGCAAGGGAAGAAAGTGAGCAGTTGCTTAAGAGTATTGCGGAAAAGGAACAGCAGATGGCGGAGCTTCGCGCGTTGGAGGAGCATGTTACTTTATCTTATCAGAAAGCTCAGGCAGATAAAATCAACATGGAACAGTTACTGCGCCGGATGGAGCAGTTACGTGGCGAGGTAAAACTTCTTAACCAAAAAGAAGAATTGGAAGAGGAGTTTCGGAAATTAGAGCAGTCTGCGTCAGAGGTAGCAGAGAAGGAAAATGTACAAAAACTGCTTATAACAGAAAAAGAAGAGTGCATGAAGGAATGCCGCAGAAAGCAGGATAAGCTTACGGAAATCTTTCAGACGGGTCGAGCTTTGGAGGCAGAGGAAAGGGAGTTAAGACACACTCTCGCAGAACTTGAAAATCAGGAAAAACGGTTTGAAAGTTTTGAAAAGATCAGAATTAATTATGAGAATTTAACAACACAGATTTCGGAACTGATGGAAGAAAAGCAAAAACAAAATGCAATTCTTCAGCAGATGGAGGCAGCGTACACTTACGAACAGGCAGGAATGCTTGCCATGGATTTGGAAACAGGAAGTCCTTGCCCGGTATGCGGTTCCACAGATCATCCGGATCCTGCAAAGCCGGCCGGTGGTGCTGTATCCAGGGAAGAACTGGCAGCGCGCAAACAGGAATATCAGGAAATTAGCGGAAAATTAGAGGAACTTGGTAAGGAAGCGGCGTCAGAAAAAGGAACCATGGAATTATTACTGCAGCAGCTTGGTATCCGTAGCGATATTTCCCAGGTTCAGCAGCTGATGACAGAAAGAATGGAGCAACGGACGAAAGTAAAGGAAACACTTTCTGAGGTGGAGAAACAGCTGGATGAATTGGTAAAGCAGCAGGAAGAAGGTATGAAAGCCAGGGAAGAAGCTGCTACTATAGAACAGGAACTTTCTGTGATGAAAAAAGAGCTGGAGTCCCTTCAGGAAAAAAATCTCCGCATCCGTTCCGAGCAGGAAGCAATTAGTCAGTCAGTAAAACGAATTATGCTGGATGCTTCGTTTGAAAGTGCAGCAGAAGCAACAAAAGCGTTGGAAGCAACCGAGGCAGAGCAGGCAAACAAAAAAGAAACCATTGCTCTGGCGGAGATAAATTATCAGGACTGGAACAGCAGAAAGCAGAGTGAAACCGCGGTGTTGGAACAGTTGTCCGGACAGAAGCTGATGCGTATGCAAAAGGAACAATTTGCCTTGGAAGACTACGAAAAAGCAATTCGTTTAGCCGGTTTTGATAATGAAGCGGAGTTTGAAAAAAATGTGCTACCGGAGGAAGAATTACAGAAGCTGGAAGAAGCAACGTTGGAGAATGAAAGTGAAGTAATCCGATTTAAAGAGAGGTATGCTTTGCTGGAACAGGAACTTCAAAAAGCAGCTCCGGATTTAGAATCTGATTTTGAAGAAAAACTGAAGGCATTGGCAGAGGAAAAGAATTCCCTCAGTTCTTTGGCGACACGGCTGACTGCCCGTGCTGAAAATAATGAAAAGGTCCGGAAAAATGCAGAAACGCAACGGAAAGTACGCAGCAACATGCAGAAGGAATACAGTAATGTAGCGGTACTTAGTGATGTGGCAAACGGTGAATTGTCCGGAAAAGACCGTCTTCCGTTTGAACAGTATGTGCAGGCATTTTATTTTGAGCAGGTGATTTATGAAGCCAATTTGCGTCTGAAAAAGATGAGTGGCGGAAGATATGCCTTAAAGCGTCGCACAGAGGCAGAAAATAAGAGAAGTGTGACCGGCCTTGACTTGGAGATTATGGATTATTTTACCGGAAAGGCAAGAAGCGTGAAGTCGTTATCCGGCGGAGAATCCTTTAAGGCAGCACTTTCCCTGGCACTGGGCCTGTCTGATGTCATTCAGGGGTATGCCGGTGGCGTTGTGGTGGAAACCATGTTTGTGGACGAGGGCTTCGGAAGCCTGGATAAGGATTCCCTGGAGCAGGCGGTGGCTATTTTGAAGGAGCTGGCTACTGATAACCGTATTGTGGGAATTATCTCTCATGTGGAGGAATTAAAGGAGTGTATTGACAAGAAAATACTGCTTACCAAGAGTATGAAGGGCAGCAGTATTTCCTGGGATGAATAGATAGTTTACAAGGGAGAAGGAGGCTTGACCATATGATGATTCGCGACTTTGCATTAAATGCAGTGGAATTACAGGATGGTTATTTGAAAAATGCGTTTTTGCTGGAGCAGGATTATTTGTTAAAGCTGGATGCCGACCGTTTGCTGGCCGGATTTTATGAAATTGCCGGAAAAAACGCTAAAAGTAAGCGTTACCCGGGAGGCTGGGAAGATCAGGACATTGCGGGTCATACCATGGGGCACTATCTGACTGCTTTGGCGCAAAGCTATAAAGCAACCGGTGATAAAAAATTATTGGAACGACTCACCTATGTGGTAAGTTCCCTGGCGGAATGTCAGGCAGAATCCGGGTATCTCTCTGCATTCAGAGAAGAATTATTTGATAATCTGGAGCAGGGAAAACAAGCCTGGGTGCCTTGGTATACCATGCATAAGATTTTATCCGGCATTATCAGTGTGTATCAGCTTACAGAAATGCCTGTGGCGCTGGATGTGGCAATTCGCCTTGGCAGCTGGGTATCAAACAGGGTAAACCGTTGGGATGAAGCTATGAAGGCCCGGGTTTTGGCCACGGAATATGGCGGTATGAACGATTGCCTGTATGAACTTTACAAAGAAAGCGGAAAAATTGAATTCATGATGGCGGCAGAGAAGTTCGATGAACTGCCGTTGTTTCAGGAAATAAATAATGAGAATGATATTTTAGACGGTAAGCATGCCAACACAACCATACCAAAGTTTTTAGGTGCGCTAAACCGCTACATCACCGTGGGAGATAATCAGGAATTTTATTTGGATGCTGCCAGAAAATTTTTTGATATGGTAGTACAAAATCATACTTATGTTACCGGTGGGAACAGTGAGTGGGAGCATTTCGGTGCACCTAAAATTCTGGCAAACGAGCGTACTAACTGTAACTGTGAAACATGTAACACATATAATATGCTAAAACTGGCCAGAGGTCTATTCAGAGTAACCGGTGAGAAAAAATATTTGGATTTTTATGAAGGAACTTTCTGGAATGCCATTGTTTCTTCCCAAAATCCAAAAACCGGAATGTCCATGTATTTTCAGCCGATGGCTACCGGCTATTTCAAGGTATTCAGTCGTCCGTTTGATAATTTTTGGTGTTGTACCGGTACGGGAATGGAAAACTTCACTAAGTTAAATGACAGTATTTATTACACGAAGGACAATACCATTTACATTGGAATGTATATTTCTTCCCGGTTGAAAGACGAAACTTTGGGAATAGACATTAAGATGACTGCGGATCTTCCGGCAAATCCTGTGGTAAAAGTAGTTGCCGATAAGGAATCGGAAGGAGAAACAAGGCTTGCATTCCGCCGGCCTTCCTGGAGTAAGGGCGGATTTTCAGTCACAAGAAAAGGAAAAAACCTGAAAACAGAGGAGCGGGGCGGTTTTGTTTATGTCTCCATAGATAAAGGAACTACCGAAATTGAGGCAGTTTTTGTACCGGAGGTGGCGATTCATGAATTGCCGGATAATCCGAATGTGGTTGCCTTTACTTATGGTCATTTGGTACTGTCTGCAGGACTCGGTAAGGAAGAAATGGTTTCGTCTACTACGGGAGTCAATGTTACGGTACCGACAAAAGAAATTACGGTGAAAGATACGCTTATCATTACCAAAGGAACCGTGGAGGAATGGAAGCAGAATCCGGACAGAGTGCTGGTGCGCCAGGGAAATACGTTGAATTTTAAATTATCCGGTACGGATGAGGATAAAAATCTTGTCTTTTCACCGCACTATGCACGATTTGAAGAAAGATACGGAATATACTGGGAGTTGGTACAGGGAGAGGAGATGATACAGAAAATGCCGGAGAAAAAGGAAAAGAAAGAAAAGAAGAAATCCAGAAAAACTTTAATGATAGTGATGCTGGTTATTGTATTGTTACTGCTTCTGGCAACAGGGTTCTTTGTGGCATTAGAAGTATCGGAAGGCTTCCGCAGTGCCGTGATGAACCGCTTTGGAAGTAAGCAGACCAGCGGGGAACATACGCAACCGACCGAGGTGCCGACACCAACAATGACTGTATCAGAGAACCAAGGTGAGATTGTGGTAACTATAGCTCCGACGGAAGAACCTGTTCGGATAGTACAAGGCATGAGTCCGGAGCAGTTGGAAAAAGAGGTGGCACTGGCGAATGCCGGAGACCTTCGCGGCTTTACCGCATTGATTGAAAACAGAAACGGAAGACAGTATCTTACATTTACTAACGGACTGTATAAGGTTTCTTACAAGTATGAAAATACGCCATCCATTATGTCTTCCACTGTGTTGAATGAAGTGATTATTTCTAACGGAGTGAAGGCAGAAACTTTTTACTGGGATTATTATTTTGAAAGTGGTGAAGCGGCAACACTTTGTCCTTATGTGGGAGATTTTTGCAAAAACGGCAGGGAACAGCTGGCATTCTCTTTCTTGGAAGGAGAAACGGACTCTTATGATACCCTGCATGTAGTAGCAGGAAATACATTGTCGGAATACTTTGTAATCCGTCCGGAAAACACGCTTGAAAAGATGATTACAGTAAACGGATATCTGGATGTAGGAAAGAAGGTTTTGGCAGACCTTACTTCTGACGGAAGAAATTACTATGTTTCTTTAGCGGATTGTAAAATGGATTTGGCAGAAGAAATCTATGCTGTGAAACCAAATTCCCGCTTAACCTACGAAATTTCGGAAGAGGGTATTGTACTGCAGAGTTTTGTGGAAATCGGTGAAGGACAGTTCATTGGAAGAATCAGAGGTAATGTGACATACAATTCCAGAGATGTATTCCGGTTAACTTCTCCAAGCTTTTATGCTTTTGCGGAGGATGATTACGACGATGTGGATTCTATGGGTATTATTCAGCCGGTAACAGAAGACCAGCTTTATATTACCAGAATCCCGATAACCGCAGGAAACGGTGAACGTCTGTTAGTAAGAGCACGGCAGGAGATTCCGTTCAATGATTTTGATGTGAATAATTTCAGACTGGACGAAAACGGATTCCTGGCATATTATGAAAATAATGTGAAGGTAAGCATGGCCGGTATCGATGTTTCCAAGTGGCAGTATGATATTAACTGGAAGAAGGTTGCAGCGTCCGGTATCGATTATGCAATTATACGTCTCGGATACCGTGGTACGGCACCGGAGGGTAATACCGCCATGGATCCGTACTTTGAGCAGAATATCAAGGGTGCCCTGGATGCGGGTCTTCATGTTGGTGTATACTACTTCACTCAGGCAGTGACCGTGGAAGAAGCTATTGAGGAAGCGAATATTGTAATTGATGCATTAAAAGGGTATAATATAACTTTCCCGGTAGTATATGATACGGAGTACAGAGAAGGTGGTCGTGCCAATGATTTACCGAATGAACTCCGGACAGCCTGCGCCAAAGCATTTTGCGATACGGTTTTAGCGGCAGGCTATACTCCTGTAATTTACACAAGCACTAATTGGAGTGTTCTGGATTTAAACTTAGAAGAATTGACGAATTATGACTTGTGGTATGCTTATTACGGTAATCCGGAAGATTTGTATTACCCATATGAATATACCATGTGGCAGTATACTGACAGCGGCAAGGTAGATGGTATCAACGGTGCTGTCGATATGAATATCAGCTTCATGGATTATTCCACAAGATAATTTAGAAAGAAGAGTTATATGACATACGACTATTCTGAAATTGTGCCATATTTACTTCACTGGTATGAACGGAATGCCAGAATCCTCAGGTGGCGTGAGGAGCCGAAACCTTATTATGTCTGGGTTTCGGAAATAATGCTGCAACAAACAAGAGTTGAGGCGGTCAAAGGTTACTTTGACCGCTTCCTTACGGAACTTCCGGACATAAAGTCTCTTGCTGGGGCAGAGGAAGAAAAATTATTGAAACTGTGGGAAGGACTTGGGTATTATAACCGTGTCCGGAATATGCAAAAAGCAGCTAAAGTAGTTGTCGAACAATATGGAGGGGAACTTCCGGCAGATTATGAGGCTTTGAAGAAGCTGCCGGGAATCGGTTCTTATACAGCGGGGGCAATAGCTTCTATTGCTTTTGGAATTCCGGAGCCTTCGGTGGACGGAAATGTTTTGCGTGTGTTAAAACGAATTTCGGCAAGCTTTGATGATATTACAAAGGAAAAAGTAAAAAAGGAGCTGGAAGAGGATGTGCGGCAGATTATGCCGAAAGACCGTCCGGGAGATTTTAACCAGTCGCTGATGGAACTTGGTGCAACGGTATGTCTTCCAAACGGGAAACCGCTGTGCGAGCAATGTCCGGTGATGCACTTATGTAAAGCATTTCACCAGGGCGTGGAACTGCAAATTCCTGTGAAGTCTCCGAAAAAGGAAAGGAAGCTGGAAGAACGTACAGTGTTTGTTATTAAGCAGGAGTGTGAGGAAGCATTAGAGATTATGCTTCACAAAAGACCTGATACCGGATTGTTGTCCGGCATGTGGGAGCTTCCGAATGAGGATGGACACTTGAAGGAAGAGGAAGTACAGAGTATGTTTCCAGAGGCAGAAATCCATCGGCTTCCGGATGGAAAGCATATTTTTTCCCATGTGGAATGGAGAATGTGGTGTTATGAAATTAAACTGGCGAAACATGCTCGTTTGCCGGAAAAAATAGAGCAGGGAACAAAACCATTCACCCTGCAGGAAATTAAAGAGCAGATATCACTTCCTTCTGCCTTTGATTGTTGCAAAAAATATATGGATGGAAAAACGGAAGAACAAAAGAAATCGAGGAAAAAATCATGAATCACAAAACAAAATCTATGTTAAGTCTGCTGTTGATTGCAGTAGTTACCGTGGCATTGGCAGTTGTCAGTGTGTTGGGAATCGGCCCGGATAAGAAATTTTCTGCGGCAAATATTAAGAGGGGACTTGATCTGGAAGGTGGATTAAGTATTACCTACCAGACGGTAAAGGAAGATCCGACGGTGGAAGAAATGTCTGATACCAGATATAAGCTTCAGCTCCGCGTAGATAATTATTCCACAGAAGCAGCTGTATATCAGGAAGGCAGCAACAGAATCAATGTAGATATTCCGGGTGTTTCCGATGCAGATAAGATTTTACGTGAACTGGGACAGGCAGGTTCTATTTATTTCCTGCATGGCAGTGGAAATATTGCATACGATTACGAAACAGGAAACTTTGTTTTAGCCAAAACTATGGAGGAAATCCAGGCAGATGGTGACGTGGTTCTGACCGGCTCTGATATTGCCAAGGCAGAAGCAATGATGCAGGATGCCCAGAACGGTGTAGGAAAAGAATATGTGGTTGCTTTGTCCTTGAATGATGAAGGCAGGGTAAAATTTGCAGAAGCAACCCAAAAGAGTATTGGTAAGCAGATTGCCATTGTATATGACGGTGAGGTAATCAGTGCTCCGACAGTAAACAGCGCAATTACTGATGGCCATGCAATTATTACTATGGGCAATTCTGATTTTGAAGAAGCAAATAAGCTGGCTTCTACGATTCGAATCGGTGCACTTCCTTTGGAATTGACGGAAATACGTTCTACGGTCGTTGGTGCCCAGCTGGGTGAAGAAGCAATCAGCACCAGCTTGCTGGCAGCGGCCATTGGATTCGTCTGTGTCATTATTTTCATGGTGGCTTATTACCGGATTCCGGGTCTTGCAGCAAGTATTGCTCTTGTTATTTATGCAGGATTAAACGTTATCGCTTTGAATTTGTTTGATGTTACCCTTACCCTTCCGGGTATGGCAGGTATCATTTTGTCCATTGGTATGGCAGTGGATGCGAATGTAATTATTTTCCAAAGAATCAGGGAAGAGCTTGCTACGGGAAAAACCGTCCGTTCCGCTATGAAGCTTGGTTTTGGTAAAGCAATGTCTGCTATTGTGGATGGTAATGTAACAACCTTGATTGCGGCATTTGTGCTGTATTTCCTTGGCTCCGGTGGTGTAAAGGGATTTGCAATCACATTGGCTATTGGTATTCTTTTATCCATGTTTACTGCGCTTACTGTGACCAGATTCATTTTAAATGCGTTATACGGTATTGGCTTTGACCATGAGAAGTTTTATGGTATTCAGAAGGCCAGAAAGACACTTCCGTTTGTAAAAAACTTCAAGAAATTTGGTGCGGTTTCTGCAGGAATAGTAGTGATTGGCTTTTTAGCAATGGCATTGTTTATTTCTAGAGGACAGGGTGCATTAAATTACGGACTTGATTTTAAAGGAGGTACTTCTTTAAGTGTAACATTCCCGGATGAACTTACGGAAAAGCTGAACCCGCGTTTGGAAAAAACAGTTTCGAAAACGATTTCCACCACAGCGGAAATTGTGCAGGTGACAGGAGAAAATACGTATATTATTAAAACAAAAGAACTTTCCCAGGAGCAAAGAGCGCAACTTACCAGGGCTTTAGTGGAAGAATATGGTGTAGACGAAACACTAATCCAGACCGAAAATATCAGTGCAAAAGTAAGCGGTGAAATGAAAGCGGATGCTGTGAAGGCTGTGGCGGTCGCTACGGTTTGTATGTTGATTTATATTTGGATACGCTTTAAGAACTTTAATTTTGCTGCCAGTGCTGTGGCAGCCCTGTTACATGACGTTTTGATTGTATTGGTAGTATATGCTGTTGGCAGAATTGCAGTGGGAAATACCTTTATTGCATGTATGTTGACGATTGTCGGATACTCCATAAATGCAACTATTGTGGTATTTGACCGTATTCGAGAGAATGTGGCATTAGCGGTGCAGAATAAAGAAATACCGGAGCTGGCAGAAGTAGTGGACCGCAGTGTGACCGAAACCTTGTCCAGAAGTGTTAATTCCTCATTAACTACATTTGTTATGGTTTTGGCGCTTGCTGTTTTCGGAGTAGATACCATCCGCGAATTTGCTGTTCCGCTCATGGCCGGTATTCTTGCCGGCGGCTGGTCTTCCGTATGCATTACAGGAGGGTTATGGCATGTACTTGAAACAAAGGTAAAGCAGCATTCTGTAAAGGAAATTGCAGGAATCGAGGAAGAAGATAATGAATTTGAAAAATAAAAAAACCGTATTGGGCGATGATGCTGCGCTATACAGTCACAAAGAGGATGTTAGTGAAAAAGAAAAATGGGATAGTATGACAAAAAAAGAGCGCTTGCGGTATTTTGCAGATTACTATCTGGGAAAGATAGTGATTACGCTTATTGTGCTGGCGGTAGTGGGCTCTATTGCTTATACGATGTTAAAACCAAGACCGGAAACCGTTTTGTCGGTGGCAGTGGTAAATGATGCGGTCAACCAACCGTTATATGATGAACTGCAGAGCAGGTATGAGGCGTTTATTTCTTTGAATGAGGAAGAACAGCAGACTGTTTTTGACACAGGCTACACTTTCAATGATTACGATTATCAGTCCTGGCAGAAATTTTCCATGTACAACATGGTAGGAGATTTGGATGTCAGTATTCTTCCTAAAAAATATTTCGAAGAATATGCTCCGGGAGAGTACTTTTCTCCTGTGGCAGTTCATTTATCCAGCGGCCTTTATGGTGCTTTGTCTGAGTATTTGCTGGAAACTAAAAAAACGGACGATAGCGGTAATCTGATACCGGGTTCGGAAACGGTATATGGAATTGATCTTTCCTCTACCTGGCTTTATCAAAACCGGGCATCGGAGGATACGATGGTACTGGTAATTAATCTTGCACCGAAAAATGCGAATAATATTGAATCCTTTTTAAATCTTTTATTCTTTCCGGATGATGTGAAATAGAATTGCAAACAGAATGATTTTATTATATAATAGATATGTCCTATGGGCATATCTATTTTTTTCCCCAACAAGGAGGTTTTATTATGGCAAATACAAAAAATAATCAAAATAGAACAAATAAATCAGGAAAAAGTAATTCTTCGGGAAAGAATACAAGAAAGAAGAAAAAGACATCAGATGATACGATGAAATTCTTGCTGGTGTTGATAATTGCTGCAATAGCCATAGCACTGATTTTCTTTTCAAGACCAAAAGATACGGCAAGCAATATTACACCGACGGCAACGCCTACGCCGGTTACAACAGAAAATAATGAATCTACAGTCACACCGGATGCAACAGCTACTCCAACGGCTGCAGCAGAAGTGCCGGACAATCAGGAAAATATTCCGACAGAAACACCAAAGGCAACGGAGACTCCTGTACCGACGGCAACGCCAACACCAACCAATACACCAACACCTACACCAACCCCTGCTTTAAGCTCTTCTGAAGCAGAGACTGTTGTAAAAAATAAAGTAGATACGACCGTATATGATGTACAGCTGGTAAATACCAATCTGGTAGTTGGAAACGGAAGGTATTATCAGTTTGGAGCTATTAAGAATCAGGAATTTGTATATCCGTTCCTTGTAGTCAGTCAGGCAGACGGAAGCCTTCATTTTTACGATTCTACCGAGGGAACGGTATTCGATTTTACAAAATTCCCAATGAAAGCAGAGGCAACGCCTACTCCAACAGTAACACCAACGCCGGCCGGAGTTCTTACAGCAAAGGAGGCATATGAAATTCTTTGCACTTACTCCAAAGAAGCATTACATATCGGAAAAGAAGTAAAAGAATATGATGCGGAATACGGCGAGGAACTGACTTTGATTGATGGTGTGGATTGTTACCGCATTAATTTATCCGAATTTAGCAACGGAAAGGTAAGAAACAGGGGTGAGTTTTACGTTTCCGTAGATGGTACAAAGTGTTACTATATTGACAATGATACCAACGAATTTATTGAGGCAGTAAAGTAAGACAGAAGTCACATAAGATATAAGGGGTTAAGCAAGCGTGAAAGAAAAAATTGAGCGACTTTCCAAAGGAATATTTGAATATGAGATGCCGGAACTGATTGTATCGGAAACGGAGCTCAATATTGATGTGGAAGAAGGAATCCGCAAATCAGGCAGCATTAGAATTACCAATGACGAAGGAAAAAGAATGAAAGGTGTACTTTATGTCACCGGCAAAATTCTGATGCTCGGAAAAACTGATTTTATTGGTGCAGAGTGTGAGCTGGAGTATGAAGTTGATGCCACTTCTTTGCAGGCAGGAGAGGAACATGTGGGTACAATCGATATTATCAGCGATTGTGGCGAGTGTCAGATTCCGTTCCGGATTCATGTTTCAGAACCGGTATTCCGGACTTCTGTAGGAAACATCAGGGATTTGTTTCAGTTTGCCAATCTTGCGAGAATTAATTGGAAGGAAGCATTGGAACTGTTTGTTTCGGAAGGGTTTTCGAAAGTTGTATTGCAAAAAGAACCAAAATACCGTCTGGCATATGAACAGTTATCAGCTTCTGCAGATAAGCCCCATGCGATGGAAGAATTTTTGGTGCTGGTACATAAGAAAAAGCATTGTGATTTTGAAGTAGTGAATGAAACATCAGAGTATGATGTTAACGACCGGAACTTCATGGAACATCTGGTGATTAAGAAAAACCAGTGGGGTTATATTAATATTTCACTGCAGACAAATGCACCCTATATCCTGCTGACTAAAAATGAAATTACAATGGATGATTTTATCAATGGTCAGGCAGAAATCGGTTTTGTAATTGAAGCAGAAAAATTAAACCGTGGTACCCATTATGCAGAAATTGTTCTTTCGGCAGGACGAAAAGAAGTCCGCTTGCCTGTTACAATTCATAAATCCAGGAAGGAAGATGATGCGGGAACCTATGGAAAAGGTCTGCACCGTCTGGAATACCGTTTGACGGAGCTTTATCTTCAGTTCAGAAATAATTCCGTATCCAGCGGAAATTATCTGTCAGAGTCCGCACGCTTAATCGAATCTATTCTCATGTTACTTGATAAACAGGAAATGGGGAACACGGATCCGGTTGTAAAGAACGGAATTGAAGAAAAAAAATGTCTGTATGAATTATATCGTGCGTATCTTTCGATTGTGGACGGAAAGAATCGGGGTATGGACGATTCCTACGAAATGATTCTGAGCAGAAAATCATATTTTGAGCGTAATAACAAACTTTTTTATTGTGCGGTACTGTATTTGGAAGCAATGAAATCCAGAGACCGTCGCCAGGTCGAGGAATCTGCCGATATAATCCGTAGATATTATGAACAGGATAAAAAAGACGATATTATTCTCTGGTTTTTATTGTATATGGACAAGCGCCTGGAGAATAGTAAGTTGCTGCGTTATGAAATGATAAAAAAGCATTGCGGCGAAGAAAGTGTCAGCCGGATTCTTGCATTTGAAGCGGCCATGGTCTGGAATGCGGAGCCGATGGCAGTATCAGAAATCAGTAGCTTTGAATGTCAAATAATGCAGTATCTGTTAAAATATAAGCTTGCAGGAAAAGAAACAGCTTTGCAATTTGCTTATTTATCAGAAAAAAGTGCAGAAAAAGACGGTGTTCAGATTCGCATACTGAAGCAATTGTATGAACAGTTTAAACATAGGGATATTTTATTTGCATTATGCAAAAAAATGATTCGAAATAATTATTGCGGTAAAGACGATCATCCGTACTATAAGCAGGGAATCAAGGAGCAATTGCGCCTGGACCGTCTGAATGAGTATTACATTATGACACTGGACAAAACAGCAAACCAGCTGATAGAGCAGCAGGCATTGCTGTATTTCAGTATGACCAATTTTGCCACAGAAGAAGATGCAGCTTTTGTATATTCTTATGTGGTAAGAAATAAAGACATTAATCCTGCCATTTACCGTGCATATTTGAAAAAAATGGAGCAGTTTGCGGTAAACCAGATGAAAGCAGGTGTTATTTCAGGTTTTCATGCAGTGCTTTATGCAGATGTATTACGTCCTTCCATTATTGACCGTGAAATGGCACAGCAGCTTCCGGAACTGATTTTTACCTATCAGGTAGAGTGTAAGGACAAAAAAATACAAAGTGTATGCGTAGCCCATAAAGAAGAAAAAACAGTTCAGATTGTGCCTTTAGAAGAAAAAAATGGTGTACGTCAGGCTTTGGTAAAGATATATACGGAAAATGCAGAAATTTTTCTTATAGATAAACAGGGCAGATTTTATTTATTGAACAGCGAGGACAAAATGTTCCGATTAATGCATGCTGAGAACTTTTTGGAAACCTGTTATGAAATCGGAAGCGATAACCGTAAGCTTCTGCTTCATATGTGGGAGAAAAACAAAAATTACAATCGGCATGATGATATGATGATTGAACTGCAAAAACAGATTTCCCAAATGGATGATTTAAGGGAGGAAGTGCAGAACAACTGTGTAGTTGCTTTGGTTGATTATTACTATGAGCACTATAATGTTGAACTTTTGGAATCTTACTTAAATGCGGTGAATCTGAAACTTCTGCCTACCAGAGAACGCGAAAAAATGCTGGAAATGATGATTCTACGGGACATGTATGATAAGGTTATCGAAAGCGTGGAACTTTTTGGATGTTCTACCGGAATGCAGGCAAAACGACTTTCTAAGCTTTGTGTCAGGGGTATTTATTCTTCTCAGGAAGAAAGAGACCGTTCCACTCTTCTAACAATGGGACATTATGCATTCCGCTATGGCCGGGTAGAGGACAGGTTGCTGCAATATCTGGTTGACAGATACAATGGTACTACCGGTGATATGTGTGAGCTTTGGAAAGCAGCAAAGGAAAGAGAACTGGAGACTACCAGTTTGGAAGAACGCCTGCTGGCACAAATGTTGTTTGCGGAAAGCTATGTAGAAGACTCTTTCCTGGTGTTTGTGAGTTACTGCGGAAGCGGATTAAATCGCAAGCTGATTAGGGCATATTTTTCCTATTGTGCCTACAAATATTTTGTGAAAGACAGAATAACCAATACAGAGCTTTTTGAAATGCTGAAGAAAGAATCTTTTCTGGAAAACAATCAGATTTGTGTGTTGGCATTGTTAAAGTATTATGCCGGGAAAGATATGCTGGTAGAAGCTGAAAAATCTTTTGTGAATTTTCATATCCAGAGATTGGTACAGAAAAAACTGATATTCGGTTTCTACAAAGAATTTGAAGGAAAAATTGCATTACCCGCTTATATGTTGGACAAATATTTTGTAGAGTATCGGACAAATCCGGAGCATAAATTAGTAATTCACTATTCTTGTGGTTTGGAAGACGAGGAATTGAAAACAGAAGAGATGGTAGATGCCGGATACGGTATTTTTGAAAAGGAGCTAATTTTATTCTACGGTGAAAGTCTGCAGTATTTTATTACGGAAGAGAGCGAGGAAGGAACGGAAATCGTTGAAAGCCGCATAATCAATCACACGGAAACGGATGTTTCTTTTGGTACCACAAAATACGGTAAAATTAACGAGATTCTTGTTACAAAAGAACTGCAGGACGAAAAAACGCTGTTTAGTCTGTTGGAGCAGTATTACAAAGAAGAGTATGCGATAAAACGGCATTTTACACCGTTGTAAGCGGAGGTGGATTATTATGGCATCATTAATGCTTGGCATTGATTTCAGCAAAACAGACATGCAAATCGGCATATGGAATGAAGAACGAACCTGTGCAGATGTGTATCAGTTTCCGGAATATATGGGTGGGGATATTATCCCAACCATGGTAATTGCAGATGCGGACGGAAAGCTGTTGGTGGCTAAGGAAGCATTGGATTACAGCATGAAGACACAACAGCACGGGGTGACATCCTTATATGGCAATTTGTCCAATGAGATAATAGAATTAGGTGGCAGACAAATGAGTGTAAATCAATTATTCGCTCATTATTTGCAGGAAACGCTTGCTGTAATACGGAAGCGTTTCGGCAGTGCGTCTATTGCCAGAATAGGTATTACCGGTGAGCGTATGACAGAAGAAAAGAGGCTTCACTTGGCAGAAATCATGGAAGCACTTGGGTATTCCGAAGATAAACTGTTCTTTGCTTCTCATGCGGACACCGTCTTATGGTATGAAATCTGTGAAGGCACCAAAGGCGGTTCTATGACCTTGGACTTTGACAGTAAGGGAATGACAGCCTATTTAGTAAATGCCGGAAATGAAGAGATGGATATTCCGTATTATGTTGAAACCATTGATTACAGCAGTTTGATGCCGGGAGGATTAACCGGTATTTTAGATGAAGAAGAACGTAAAAACAGTTTTACCGGGATAACAGAACTGGCTATTGCCAGAAAAGCAGTTGCAAGACTGTATGTCACCGGTGACATCGTGGATACACCTGGGATTTCAACAATTTTAGGACGGTTTTACAATAACGGACGAAGAATTTTTACCGGACGAAGTCTGTATTGTTTGGGGGCATGTTATTATGCAGTAAAAGAAAAACTTCCAAAACGTGCTATAGGGGATAATCAGATTTTCCATAATGTATCGTTGGAGGCGTATGAAGATGCAGTTACACATCAGGTGCAACTGCTGAAAGCCGGAACTGATTTATCCAAAGCCGGAGCGGTAATTCAGGTGATATTGGATGATACAAAAGAAATGAAGTTTCAGATTACGGATGTCCGTACTGCGGAATCAATTAATTGTACGTTACATCCGGAAGAGTTTTACTTCAGAGAAAATAAAACTCTCCGCTTAGAGATTGAAGCGCGTTTTTTGGATTATGAAACATTAGTATTGAAAATCCGGGACGTTGGATTTGGCGATATATGTCCTGCTACTTATCGTGTGTGGGAACAAATTGTTAATTTAGGCTAGAAAGGACCTTTTTATGGGGAAGCTGATTGTTACAACAGGTAATTACGCTAAAACAGGATATCTGTTAAAAAATTCAAAACAGAATATTTATTCCATTGAGGAATTATGCTATTGTATTATGCGTAATCCGGAATTATGTGATGATTATCTGTATGATGAAGGTCTGGCGCGCTACATCAGAGAGACATTAGGACTGAAAGAGCGAGGTGCATTACTGGCTGATTTAATTAAAAGGGATGCACCGTTGAAGGATTTGATTACGGTGGTCTTTTGCAGCTGTGATTACTATACCAAAGAGGAAATCGAAGAATTTCTTCAGGAACAATCTAAGGTAGAGCGTAGTGAAGAATGGGTTCGGACAAAAAATAAGGCAGACAGTTATTTATCCCATGGAAATTTCAGGGATGCAGTTATGAATTACCGTTTCTTACTGAAGGAGAAAGATAATTACGGAATTACATCGGAAACATTAGGAGATATTTATCATAATCTGGCAATTGCCTTGCTTCATACCGATGGGTTTGGAGAAGCTGCAGATTATTTCAGGGAAGCTTATGAGCGGAATAACCGGGAAGAAACGTTGAAACAATATCTACTGGCTTTACGGTTTGCCGGGGACAGAGTGATGTATGAGTCGGCATTGGACATTTATCAGGTGTCGGAGAGTATTTCCAAGTGGCTGGATGTGGCTTTCTTTCAAACAGAGTTAGAAACACAGGAGATTTCTGATTTTTCTGATTTGAATCTGCTTCGACAGCTTCTTCGGGATGGAAAAATTAACGATTTTTATACGAATGTCAATCGCATGACAGAGCAAATGAAAGAGCAATACAGAAAATACAACGAATAGCAAGTGGAGAAAACAATGGGATTTTTTCGGAATTTGTTTCAGAAAAAAAAGAAAATAGAGCAGACTGCGGAAGCAACACAGGAAAACAGACTGGTTTTGAAGGAAGGGATTTACAGTACTCCGCAAGAACGGGAAGGATTTGTGAAAAGTTGCTGTGACTTGATTAATGAGGCAGGGCGACAGCGTTTTGAAGCAAAAAAAGAGTATGAAGTTGTTACTTCTTATCTGGCGGACATCCAAAAAATTGATCTGCTTCCGGCACAGGCTAAAAAGTCTATTGATGATATGGCAAGAAAATTAATTGCTCTTAATCAGGAACGGCAAAAAATGCAGAAAATTCAGCCTAAAATTACTATGGCCCAGCGCTTGGCACTGGAACCTTATGAGGATACCATTTTAGAAGAAATACGAAAAATGGAGGAACAGGAGAATTATCTTCAGGTTATTAATTCTGATATCCGCTATTTGGAGAGCGAAAAGGCTTCTTTGGATTTTGAAATGCAGGATGTAATGGAACGTGATGAGCAGGGAAGAAAAATACTGACGGTTGCCGGTGTCTTCATAATTATTTTCCTGATATTTCTGTTTATTTTGCAAGAGACCGCAAAAAAGAGTGTTCAATTGCCGTTTGTTTTTACTATTGCTTTCGGAATCATTGTTATTGCATATTTTTACTTTTCAAACCGAAGAAATCAGTACGATTTAAAAATGGCAGAGTTAAAAATGAACCGTGCTATTCTGTTATTGAATAAAGTGAAGATTAAGTATGTAAACTGTACGAACCTGTTGGACTATTTATATGAAAAATTTCATGTGCATAATGCCCAGGAACTGCAGTATCATTGGCAGGAGTACATGCGTATAGTGGAGGAAGAACGCCGATTTAAGAAAACAGCAGAATCGATTGATTTCTACACAGAAGAAATCATTAGAGAACTAAAGAAAAACGGTGTTTCTGATGCTGCAATTTGGGGATATCAGATTGAGGCATTGGTGGATCCGAAGGAAATGGTAGAGGTACGTCACAGATTAAATGTGCGACGCCAAAAGTTACGCCAGCGCATCGATTATAACAATAACCAGGAAGAAATGGCAAGGAAATCGTTGAGAACCTTCCGGGAACGGCATGTGGCATATGATGCGGAAACGTTGATGATTTTGGCAAAAAATGAAGTGGAAGTGTAGATTTTAAGAGAAATTTTGATTTTATCTCTTGACATTTTCATGAAATTTCTTTACTATACAAAGAAGATATAGTTAAATGTAATGATGAAGAGGAGTAAGCAACACAGAACTATCCCAGAGAGCAGACCGTTTGCTGTGAGGTCTGTATAGTGAATTTGCTGAAGGTAGCTTCGGAACAGTATTTCTGAAAAGCAATGAGTAGGAAATACCGGCTCACACCGTTATCCGTGACGTCTGTGTCAGCAGACAAAGAGGCAGTAGAAATACTGTGAAAAAAGGTGGTACCACGGCTTGTCGTCCTTTATGGATGACAAGCCTTTTCTATTTTATGAAGAAAGGAATTAAGCTCATGAGAAAAGAATTAGCAAAAAACTATGATCCAAAAGACATTGAAGACAGATTGTATTCCAAATGGCTGGAAAAGAAGTATTTCCATGCAGAGCCGGATGAGACAAAGAAACCGTTTACGATTGTGATTCCGCCGCCAAACATTACCGGTCAGCTTCACATGGGGCATGCACTGGACAATACCATGCAGGATATCTTAATCCGTTTTAAGAGAATGCAGGGTTACAATGCGCTTTGGCAGCCGGGGACCGACCATGCCAGTATTGCAACTGAGGTTAAGATTATTGAAAAAATGAAGGAAGAAGGCATCTCCAAGGAAGACCTCGGCCGCGAAGGATTTTTAGAGCGTGCCTGGGACTGGAAGAGAGAGTACGGCGGCAGAATCATCAGCCAGTTAAAGAAGCTCGGCTCTTCCTGTGACTGGGACAGAGAGCGCTTCACCATGGATGAAGGCTGTAACAAGGCAGTAGAAGAAGTGTTCTGCAAGATGCACCACAAGGGCCTTATTTACAAGGGTTCCAGAATTATTAACTGGTGTCCGGTTTGTCATACTTCCATTTCCGATGCAGAAGTAGTTTACGAAGAGCAGGCCGGCCATTTCTGGCACATTAAGTATCCGGTAGTAGGTACCAATGACTTCCTGCAGTTTGCAACCACCAGACCGGAAACCATGCTTGGTGATACTGCGGTTGCGGTTCATCCGGAGGATGAAAGATATGCTCACTTAGTCGGAAAGACAGTAAAGGTACCGTTTGTTGACCGTGAAATTCCGATTATTGCAGATACTTATGTAGAAAAGGATTTCGGTACAGGCGTAGTTAAGATTACTCCTGCCCATGACCCGAACGACTACGAGGTTGGCAAGCGTCACAACCTGCCGGAAATCAATATTATGAATGACGATGACACCATCAATGCAAACAGCGGCAAGTTTGAAGGGATGGACAGATACGAAGCAAGAAAGCAGATCGTTGCAGAACTTGACGAAATGGGCTTACTTGTAAAGGTAGAAGATTACACCCATAACGTAGGTACCCATGGCCGTTGTAAGTCCACCGTTGAGCCACTGATTAAGCCACAGTGGTTCGTAAAGATGGACGAACTTATCAAGCCTGCAGTAGAAGCTGTTAAGAATAAAGAAATCACCTTAATTCCGGAACGTATGGAAAAGACCTATTATAACTGGACTGACAACATTCGTGACTGGTGTATTTCCAGACAGTTATGGTGGGGTCACAGAATTCCTGCGTACTACTGCCAGAAGTGTGGTGAAGTAGTTGTTGCTAAGACAAAGGATGCACCAAGCGTATGTCCAAAGTGCGGATGCACGCATATGGAACAGGATCCGGACACCTTAGATACCTGGTTCTCCTCCGCTTTATGGCCATTTTCCACTCTTGGCTGGCCGGAAAAGACCAAGGACTTAGAGTATTTCTACCCGACCGACGTTTTAGTTACCGGATATGACATTATCTTCTTCTGGGTAATCCGTATGATTTTCTCCGGTTATGAGCATATGCAGGAGAAGCCGTTCAAGACCGTATTATTCCATGGTCTGGTACGTGACTCCCAGGGCCGTAAGATGAGTAAGTCTTTAGGAAACGGTATCGACCCATTGGAAGTAATTGATAAGTACGGCGCCGATGCCCTCAGATTTACCCTGATTACCGGAAATGCTCCGGGTAATGATATGCGTTTCTACTGGGAAAGAGTAGAAGCAAGCAGAAACTTTGCCAACAAGGTTTGGAATGCTTCCCGTTTCATCATGATGTACATGGACCAGATGGCAGAGGCAGGCCTCAAGTTCGACGCAAAGAACGTAGACAAGGCAAACTTAGAAGATGCTGACTGCTGGATTTTATCC
>JAZSFC010000036.1:0-31580 GCA_045531955.1 Lachnospiraceae bacterium
GATACCTATCTTGGGGACGGCAGAAATCTGTACAGTTATGTGCATAATAATCCGTTAAAGTATACTGACCCGAGCGGACATGGCGGAGTAGATGATTTAGACGATGGCGACCCGACGGATGATGTGATTGATGATAAGAGAACCGGATTTGGTGGAACTCCAATCAATCAGGGACAGGTTTCTGCATCCAGATATGCATCCGGCAAATTATCTGGACATAATTTGAAAATTGCAGGGCGGAATGCAACACCTACAGTAAAAGATGCAACTAGGGTTACCGATGGAAGTTGTTCGATGAAAAGCGGTAACAGTAGCCTGAAAGGCAGTAGTACCGTAGAAACTCGTATTTTTTCTGGGACATCTCAACCTAGAGTTAGTGGAGCTACGCCAAATTCCATATACGAGCAAATGAATCAGGATGGAACAATAAAGAGTAGAGCATTTTATGATGAAAAAGGAAGACAGTTCAGCAGACAGGATTTTGACCATCAACATTATGATAAAGTGACCCACCAATATTATCAACCACATGAGCATAAGTATCGTTATAATGTGAATGGTTATAGAGATGGAATATGGTCGGGGCCTCTTCCTTCGGGATATAATAATTTACCTACACAATTAGGAGAATAAAAGAATGAGTTATTTTATATTTGGCTCTTTTGAGTTAGAACATGATAAAATGTTGTTACAACAGATGAAGTTACGCTTAATGGAGAAGAAGATATATCTCTGGTTAAATGAGGAGATTACTTTTTACAAAGAGATACAGCGAATGTTTGAAGAGCAGACTTCAGAGGGGAATATTAGATTTGCGCTCACATCGGAAAATCAACCATGTAACAGTAGTGACTTGCTTTTTCCGTTTGATAAATATGATAGTGATATGTTGTTTGCAGATGAATCAAGAGCATTTTATAAACAATGTTGTAGAGAAAATTTAGAGCTATTAATCGACTGCTTAAAAAAGATAATTTATTCGTTACACATTAAGGAATTGGAATTGTTTGTAGTGGAGGGATATGACAATGTTTTTCATAAGAAAGTGTGTGGTATTGAGGAGTTAAAACAGGACATGCTTTGTCAAATAGAGGAAAATATGTCAGTAGATTCTTGTATTTATTGTATAAAAGCTGATATTATTTAACATTTGAAGAAGTATTAACGGATAAAAGTTACATATGTTAAAAGAACTATGCAACTAACCTCAGAGCCGATACTGGTCGTTGAAGATAAATTAAACGTGATATCCGGCGGAGATGTAAAGATAACTTATGCCACCGGAAGAACGCTGATTTTTGAAAAGAGCGGAGCAGAAAATGGAACAAAAATTATTAGATTTATTTAGTGATGGCAAATTTGATAAATTAGCAAAAGCTCAGGCAAAGGAATACTTTCAATGGTATATGGACCAAATTGATGTCCAATTAGAAGAACTGGAAAGAATATTATCCGGCACGGGAATATTAATGGATTTCTCGGTGGAATCCCTTATTCCGGTATGGGAATGGTTAGAAAAGCAAATAAGGATGGTGCCTAGAAAAGAAGAAGATATTCAGGCGGAAATTGCACATCGCCCGGCTTGGATGGAACCATATGTGGGGAGAGAGGAATTTTCATTACAAACGTTGGAATATGCAATGGATATATCTATTTATTTTGCTGAGGTCGTGATTAGAAATACGGACGGTAAGATATATTGGGGTTATTTTGATAAGCCCAAAAATCGAATGGATGTAAATGAACCGGTTCTTCTTGGGTTTTGGAAAGATATGAATTTAAATCCCCGTAGGATAATTGAAGTATGTATGCGGCGTTCTTTAAAGGAACAGAAGAAAGATAGGTTGTTTGACTTGTATCATGTATGGTTAAGAAAGGAAGAGTAGCTATATACGTTTACCTATGAAAGCGGCATCCGGCCGGTAAGTGCAACCAATGCCCTTGGCGGAACCGTCAACTATACCTATGACGAAATCGGCAGAAGAATCGCCATAGAAACAGACCTTGGCAAAACGGTTTACGAATATAACAGTAAGGCTCAGATTACAAGCATTACCGCGGCAGATGGCGGCGTAACAAGGTTTGTTTATGATGCTATTGGTAACAGAGTGTACGATAACTATGATCTCTGAGGGAAAATGGTTCCTACTTTTTGCATCTGGTGCGTGAAAATATGGACTGATGCATAATGAGATTGATTCAATGGAATTATATAGCTTATGAATGATAAATAGATAGAGGTCTGCTATGTAAGTAGTGTTGAAGCTTCCCCAAAAGTAAAACATAAGGACAAGGTACAGTATTAGAGGTTTATAAATAATATAGTATATGAGTTTAATTTGTTGAGTAAGAGTATCATGCTACAGGGACGAGATGGCGGATAACCAGCAGGATGTTGCCGTGTTGACATTTTATTTTTTCGGTGATAAAATAAATCTATGTACTATTTTGAGATTGAGAAGAGGGAGGATATATGGTTTATGAATTGCTGTTCTGAGTGAAAAGACTGGGATTTAGTTTGGTCGGCTTGTCAGAAAAGTGATTCTGTCAATGAAAAATGCTTTATTGTAATGATAGTACGATGAAGTGTGAGCCGAGTGTAAATGATTACACTAATAATTGAGGGGTGAATATGTTAAATATAGAACTTATAAGACAGATAGATGATATATCTATTGAATTACGAAAAATTTTAAGATTGCCAACGGAATTAATTGAATTTGATAAGTTTCAACCGGTAGAATATGATGATTTGTCAAAAAAGATTATGGATGAATTTCAAGACCTTAATATTGTGGATGACATATCGTCAGATTATTCCTATATGGTAAAATTGAAGGATACGGTTAAAGTAGATGACCGTGATATAGAATTTGAGATTCATATAGGGACAGAAATGTCAGCTGAAGACCGAGTGGATTCCCTAATGCACGAGATGGCTCATTACGTTCTTCATGCAGATAACTTGAAACCAGCAACACCGTTGGGAAAATATAAAGGCTCACCCGTACAAGAAAAAGAAGCGAATTGTTTATCAAGGGCTTTTCTGATTCCTCGTCCTTATTTTCTGAAAGCATTAACCATATATTCTCGTAATGATGGAAGTGTAGATATAAAAGAGATGGCAATTTATTTTAGAGTACAAGAAAGTCTTATTATTGAAAGAGGACGCGACTTAATGATATGGAACTGAGGAGATTTTAAATGTGCGAAGAAAGTGATGAATGCTTGGAAAATACACACTCTCTATTGAAACAAAAAGTCAGATGTTTAGAGAAAAAGAAAGAGGCTATTTCACAGAAACCGTTTAAAGGAATATATGTTTTTGCTTCTTTTGATTTAGTAAACTCTACAAAAATCAAGTATAGAGAATCAAACTGGTTGAGACTAATAAATGAATTAATTGATCGTTCTGGTTCTGAGTGGTTTGGACTTAAGTTTTGGAAATTTAATGGAGACGAATTACTTTATTATGCAGAGATAACAGCCATAAATCAGCTGGCAAGAATTTTACATCAAATTTATCAGAAATCTAATAATCTTAAAGAAAAACTGTTACGAGTATTATCTAGCGACGAATCATTAGGGTTTTCTTCTGATTTAGTAGGAATAAAAACGGCAGTGTGGATGGCGTATGTTTCTGATGAGAAAGATGCAATTAATACCAAACTTGATATTGATTATATAGATTTTGCCGGAATTAATATGGATGAAGGCTTTAGAATGAGTAAATGTGCTATTCAGAATAAAATTGTTGTTGACCCTAAAATTGCACTTCTGATTTGTTTAGTGGCCGATGAGCTTTATACAGAAAAAATAAGTAAGCTTGATCCAAATACTCAGTCTGAACGTAATAATGCTGCGTTAAAAACAGTTGAAGATGTTTTTACAAAATTCTGGTTGGGGATGGTAAAAAGTTCGAATGAAAATATCGTGAAACCTTCGAATGAACTATTCGAGCGTGAAAAAGACCTTTTTAAAGTTGTAGCTAATAATTTTAGGCTTGTTGGATATGAGAGATGCAAAGGTGTATGGGAGGAACGTCCGTATCCAATAATTTGGTATTCTGATAATTGGGACAAGTCTATTGAAGCCGTAAAATATGATGAAATATATAATGACAAAATTGTTTCAAAAACCTTGATAAATACATATTATCATGAATATGAACAGGCCTATTTAGATACGTTAAAAATACTAAAAAAAATATATGAAAATGTAAGTGTATATAGTCATGTGATAAGAAAAATTTTGCTAGAATGTGATTTTCGACTATACGCAAAAGATGGAATGGATAAACAGTATTATGCACTTACATATCTATATTATACAATTGTATGTATAAACAGAAAAACAGGTGGCGTATTAGCTTTCTTACGAAGTCCGCAAAGAGGGCATTTACCTAGTGTCTGGGATTTTGAACAGCAAAAAAATGCACATACTTTAGATAGTGAGTTTACTGTAACACAAATAGAAGACAGATTTTATAAAAATTATGGAATAAAGGTCAAGGTCGTATGTGATGAAAATAGAAATTCTGTAGTTCCTATGGATATTCATCCAATTTATCGGCGAGGAAAAATTCATACAGGGATTTTGTGTTTTGCATATGTTGATGAAGAACAGAATCTTTCAGAAAATGAGATTATTGATCGAATCAAAACAAATTTGGGAAAAGTAAAATCTAATTATGATTATCCGCTTTATTCTGATGTGAAATTTATACATAAGGGCGAAGTAAACTTTGTACCTAAATCAAATGATTCATCGATTGTAATTGATGGTACAAGAATTACTGAAATGACATATGAAGAAATGTTAAGTGATTCTAATACCTGGAATAATCATAATAAAGACATGGAAAGAAACTCAAAGCAATGTACGCACAATTTTGTTATAACAGTTTTAGATGCGATAGACTATGGGAGAGAAGAAAATGACAGAGCTGCCAAATGATTTTAATAAATATAAGATTTTAGATACTGTGAACCAATGGATTTTTAATTGCGATACAAAGGTTTCTATTATTTTAGCTACGCTGGTTGCTTTTTTTACGATTATTTTTTCCACTGATGTGGGAAGTTTCATGGCAAATACAATAAAGCTAAGTTTAGTTAATGTAACGGTTTGTAACATAATCTATCTATGTATCATGGGAATTGGCATGGGATTGGTTATTGCAGGAATGTATAAATTAGTAAAAGTCTTAGTACCAACAATAAATATAAAGAATAAATCAGTAATGTTCTTTGGTAATGTTGCAGCATATCCGTCTTTTGATGATTATTTGCAAGCGGTTAATACTTGTGAGAGTGAGGGAATCTCTTCTGACTTATTGAATCAAATATATGTTGCTTCTACTATATGTAATGAAAAATTTAGCAATCAAAAAAAGGGAATGACTTTATCTTTTTCTGGCGCTTCAATTTTATTATTTTGGATGTTACTAGGATTTATTGTATACTATCTTTAATAAACACAAGCGGGTGCTTAGGCACCCGCTTAAACTGTCTTTATGCCCTTATATCAAACGTATACCGGTTCAACCCGCCCGGAGCATGTTCCTCCAAAAACTGCTCCAGCAGGGTCGGGGTAGTTTCATCCTCAGGTTCCCGGACCGCAACTTCTGACTGAAGGGTATAGCCTTTGGCGGCCAGTGCTTCTGTAAGCTTTGGCATTTCGGCTTTTATCAGATTGCCGGATTCTTTGTCCGTCATGGAAAATCGGGTAGTAACATGGTTACCGGAAAGCGTTACAAAAATATCGGTAGTGCCGAGGGCGTCTAATTCCAAATGCAACAGGGCACTTAAGGTATCGGAAGGCTTCAGGGCCTTCTTTTTTTCGTAGACGTAAAGCTCGCCGTGGGCAGGAGTTTCCTTAAATTTCAGCGGCAGCTGGATGTACGGGAACACATTGTTTACCGCCTCCATAAAGGACAGGTTCTGTTTCATCTGTTTTGGTGCGGCAGCAGTGTTGTTCTCTCCGGTTTGCTCGGCAACCTTTTGGGTCAGCTGCTCCAGCTGTTCTAACTTTTCGTTTAGCTCATCGTAATAGTGTTGCACCTTTTCCGGGTCTGCTATGTCCTCCGGCTTCAGCAGGAAGGAATCAAGAAAATCCCTGATTAGGGGTTCTGCTTCTTCACGGACATCCGGCATTTTTACAACGGTTTCTGCTGTGGCAGTTGCAGTGGTGTCCGGAGCGGCTTGTGTGTCAGGATGCGGTGGAGCAACAGGAGCACCTGATTCACTGTTTGTATCGCTTGGGACAGATGGAGTATCTGTACTTGCGGCGATGTCCGTATTTCCGGCAGTGGAAGAAAGTTGTCCCGATGAGGTTTCCTGTGCCGGAGCTGATTCTGCACTTTGCATAGGAGCAGGTTCTTGCCCGGAGATTACATTGGTTGCAGAAGTTGTTGCAGAAGTTGTTGCAGTATCACTTCCTACCATTTGATTAAGCTGCTGCAGTATTTCCTGCTTTGCCGGACCCGACCGCATTTGTTCTATGGATTTTGCCAGGTCTTGTAACATATCCTGAGCCAGGGTCAACAGCTTGGCGTTTCTGTCATGATAATTTACAAACTGCTCTACATTTTCCTTGGTTACCGGAATCTGGTGCAGTTCCATTAAAATCAAATCCTTGACCGGAAGCTCCGGATATTTGGCGGATAAGGACAGATAATGGCGGATGGATGCTTCGTTTGCGGGCTGCTGATGGTTCAACAGTTCGGTGACGATGGAAACGCTACGTTCGGTTTTCTGGATGTTGGCAGCGCTTAAGGCTTTGTCAATCATTGGGTTTTCGCCCGGCGTATCTTCCTTTGCCAGTTTCAGTAGAATCTGTTCTTCCGTGGTTTGTGCCACGAAAAAACGGGCATTTTCGCCGATGGACAAATTCAGTGTTCCTTCCGTGCGGGCAGAAACCGTAAAACCGTTTTCTAAAAGTACCTGGATCTGGTTGGCACGTAGGTCTAACACCTGGCCCTTTAAAAACTGTCCCTGTGTCACGTTCGTCTGGTTTAACAGCTGTGCAGCCTTGGCGGGCGTCAGGTTTTTGGGCAGGGTAACCGGTGCTTTTTCCTGCTTTGCCGGTTTATATAAATTTGTCATCATCTGGCTGATGAGTCCCATGGTAATTCTCCTCGTTTCTAATTATTTCTGGAGCATTTTTCTGCATCAATAGCTAATACAAGCATCAGGGCGTATAAGGCATCCTGCGGGTTCTCCACATCGATGGAGTAGGTGTCGGTCCAGTTGAATAATTCCTTGGTAACGGTGGCAATGAGATTGCCGCTGCCGTCGATAATCTGATAGTCCCATTCCCAAAAATCACCGTCTACGTGCCAGCCGTTAAAATCTATATCAAAGGCCGGCTTAAAGAGAGTGAATTCCTTTTGGATGCAGCCGAGATATTCCCTTTCATCGCCAAGGTACAGTTCGAACTTCGGAAGAAAGGTCAGTACCTTTTCTTTCAGGGTTGCTACATGGGTGCCATGTGCATCATGGATGTGCAGACAATGCCCCCAGGAAAGCTGACCCTCTACAGAATATACGGTGTTGCCGCTCTCGTCAAAAATATCATAACTGTCTAACCATGAAAAAAATCGTTGTTTAAATAAAAGCTTCATTCTTATTCTCCTCCCATAGTACTTATCGGAATAATTGTACCACATCTTATGCATTTTTGGAAGAAGGGATGATTTTTTCGAAAAAGTGTGTTAAAATAAAAGCGGTTTGGCTTTGAAACTATTATGGGAAAGAGGAGAACATGTCATGAGATACCCAAAACCTTTACAAAAAAATGAAACCATCGGCTTTGTGGCGCCGTCCTTCGGATGCTCCATTGAGCCTTATAAATCTGCGTTTAACAATGCCCAAAAGAAATTTGCAGAACTGGGATACGGCCTGCAACTCGGTCCCAACTGTTATGAGGGCAGGGGCATTGGCATCAGTAATACCCCAAAAGCCTGCGGCGAAGAATTGACAGAAAGCTATTGCAGTAAGGAAAATCAGGCCATTATTTCCTGCGGCGGCGGAGAATTGATGTGTGAAATTTTAGACCACGTAGATTTTGATAAAATCCGGTCAGCAGAGCCAAAGTGGTACACCGGTTATTCCGATAATACAAATTTTACCTTTTTGCTTACCACTCTTTGTGATGTGGCATCTCTTTACGGTCCGTGTGCCGCTGCTTACGGTATGGAACCATGGCATCTGGCCCTGCAGGACGCATTCGATTTGATGACAGGAAAAAAGAATACGGTATGTGGTTATGACGGTTGGGAAAAGGAGTCGTTAAAGGACGAGGAGCATCCGTTGGAACCATACAATATTACAGAAAAAAGAGTATTAAAGGTATATGATCCTACAACGGGCAGTATCAGTGAAAACGGCAGTGCAAACATTTCCGGCAGACTGATTGGCGGATGTCTGGACTGTCTGGATATTTTAGTCGGCACCAAATTTGATAAGGTGCCGGAGTTTGCCGAAAAGTACAAGGAAGAAGGCATTGTTTGGTTTCTGGAAGCCTGCGACTTAAATGTTATGTCCATCCGCCGGGCTATCTGGCAGCTGGAGCACAGCGGCTGGTTTCAGTATACCAAAGGCTTTTTAATCGGACGTCCTCTTTGCCTGGGTCAGGAAATGATGGGACTTGACCATTATACAGCAGTTACCGGTATCCTTGGTAAGTATAACGTGCCAATCATCCTGGATGCGGATGTAGGACATTTTGCACCAATGATGCCGCTTATATGTGGAAGCCTTGCAACCATTACAGTGAACGGAAACGAGATACAGATTGAGATGAAATAATTATCGGGAAGAACGAAGGAGATAAAGATGCGCAGGAGAATGTTGCAGAACGTGCTGACCATTGTGGCAGCAGCGGTCATACTGGTTTTAATTGTGATTGCAGCGGTAAAAATATCTGCAAATATGGGAGATTTTACACAACAAAAGAATAACGGTGAACAGACGAAAAAGGTGGCAGGCTACACCTTAAAGACCGTACCGTTTTTTGTATATGAGAAGCTTAGTGAAGACGCTTTTCTGGTAATTGAGAATGAATTGCTGGGTGTGGCAAACCGTCAGGGCGAATATGTGGTTCAACCGCGGTTTACCTATATGAACTATTTTGATGGTGAGTGGATTAGCTTTCAGGATGAGTACAATATGGGTTATGTGTATGACACCAAAGGAAACGAATTATTTACCTTTAACAGTTCAGATTCACAAATATCTGAGGATGGGATTATTTATACGGTTTGGACCAGCTATCAGAAAGGAATAAAGACAGAACTGCTTACCGGTAGGCAGCCCGCAGATTATAACGGAATCCGCTATTACAATGCACAGACCGGGGAGCTGATTTTTGAAGCCCACAACCATAAAGTTGCTTTGGCATCTGCATCCTTACCGGATGAAAACGGCATGGCGGTGGTAGTAATCAATAACGGGAGTGTACTTACGGTACACCGGATTACCAAGGATGGTTATAAAACGGAAAGCTTTCCAAAAACAGATTCCCAAAGATTTTATTATACCGGCTATTTAAGCCGCACATGGAATCTGATGTCCGAGGGGTGGTTGAAATGCAGCATGGGAGTAGAAACGCCGGAAGAAATTCTATTCAATGTGTTGACCGGTGAAACGGTAAGCCTGCCGGAACAATATCAAAATACTTACGCCCTGTACTATACGAAATCCAAAGGGCTGTATTACGGCATTTCCACATTGACGGAGCAGGAGTACTACGGAAAACTGCCGGAGACGATACACTATGCGGTTTGCCATGGGGACAAGGCGCTGACAGAGGAAATCTATACCTGGATTACCTTCGAAGAGAATTATATTTTAGCCGGAAATGAAACATTGTCCCACGTTTTGGATTATGAAGGAACTGTATTAAATGAGTTTATCAATATGTCCAATGCTTTTGTGGACGGAAAGCTTCTGGTATACAGTGGCGTGGGCGTTTATGTAATGGATGAAGAACGGAATATTGACAAGAAGAGTCTTATGAGAAACTGTTTTAATCTCGGACCGGGATATATCTGGGATGGAAACCGGGGGTACATGATTTATGAAGAAGAGTAACGAGAAAAAACTGATAGCACTTGTGATTACGGTAATGTCCTTGCTTGTGGTGGTACTGGTGATAGCGGTGGTCTCCCTTGCAGGAAAATATTCATCTGCATGGAAAGAAGAGCAGAGAACACCGGAGCCTCCGCCGGCAACAGAAACACCGGTGCCGACAGAAACACCGATGCCAACAGTTACACCAACACCGACATTAAGTCCAACGCCAACACCGACGCCGGAGCCGACGGCAACACCGGTACCGGAAGCAAAATATCCGGGCATGGATCCGTATTTGGCTGCACGGCTGCAAGAAGTGGCAGAGAAAGAAAATATCGGAGCGCTTCTTGGAACCGCCTATGACGATATGGGAACGTTAACCGGGAAAAGCATGTCCTGTATTGTGGAAAAGGACGGAAAATGGGGTATGGTTTCCGTGACGGGAGAAGTGCTTGTGCCGTTAAAATATGAGCGTTACAGCTTTAAGGATAATACCGGCTGGGCAGAGTTTGAGCAGAACGGGTACTTTTATGTTTATGATGAGCAGGGAAAGCTGATTCGTCTGTATTCGGATAAAACAGCTTATCGCATGCAGAGCGAGGATGGTCATTTGTTCCGCACTGCAAAGTCTTATATGAGTGGTATGGAAATTACGCTTACTATACCGGAAATTAAGGATGAAGATTACTACGGCGTGGAATACCGCAGCAGGGAAACCGGAGAGCTTTTGTACCGGGCGGTCGGCGGATACGACGAAGTGGGTATGTTCACCTACCCGGATGAAACCGGACGGGCTATTGCTATCCGCGGCGACGGAAGCACCAATACGATCTATTCCATTACGGCAGAGGGCTGTGAGAGCCGGACAATGGAGCTTCCGGAAGGAATTCTTGCCCGCAGATTTGACTTTGTGGGAAACTATACCTGGGCAGATATCTCTTTAAGCCGGGGGTGGGTAAAAGTATTTGTAGCCGATGTGAAGCAAAGCTTTTTGACGCAGAGGCAACAGAACTATTACGCATTTTTGAATGTGAATACCCTGGAGCTGGTACCGTTTCCGGAAGAATACCAGGATTACTTTACGGTATATAACAAGGGCTACGGGGATACCATGGCTATACGTGTAAATACGGAAGATGACTCAAAGGAACTGTATGCCCTTTGTAAAGGCAACCGGAAACTGACAGAGGAGCTGTATACCGGAGTAAGGTTTGATGAACGGTATATTTTTGCATACTATAAATCAACCGGAGTAGATGTCCTGGATTATGAAGGAAATGTTGTGGCAAGTTACTCGGACAGTAACGGAACCTTTTTCAACGGCAGACTTTTAGTACTGGATGAAGCCGGCCTGTACTTTGTAGATGAAAACTTTGAGCAGTGCTCTGAATTTCTTCTGCCGGGAATAGAGGTGGACAGCTGTCTGGCGCGTGGCGTGTATGTAGACGGAAAGTATTATTTCTTACCGGAGATTGCCATGGAGGAGCTGCCAAAAACCGGTGTAACAGAGCCACCGCAGTCTACCGAAGTACCGGTGCCTACCGAAGTTCCGGTAAAGCTTGCAAAAACCGAGTATGAGATTACGGGATTTAAGTATGAAGTGTACCGCTATCTGGGAGATGTGTATATCATCCGGAATGGGAAATATTTTGGTATGGCTGATACACAGGGAAATATTCTCGTGGAACCGGGCTATGAGCAATGGGTATACGAGGACCGGGACTGGGTCAGCTTTGAAGATTCCGGTGCGGTTACCCATGTGTTTGACCGTAGTACCGGTAAGGAATTATATACTTATAACTATTATGCCGGTACCATGACTACGGAGTCGGGACAGCAGTTTGACCGCACGGTTTTTTACCGTCAGGGTATGCGAATTGAATTTGACAGTAACGAACCGGATTTCTATTACGGAATACATTACTATAACGCTGAAACGGGAGCACTGATTTTTGAACTGACGGATGAAATGTGCCAGGCAGAAGAAAATCCGAAACCGGATTTCCAAATTGCCACCATGCCGGATGCTACCGGAACAGCGGTGGTAATCGGCGGCAGCGGATTTTACAATACCATGTATCAGATTACAAAAGACGGTTACACGGAAGAAACCTATAGGGAAGAGTTTTTGGAACGCCGTTTCTTTTACTTCAGTGACCACAACGTATGGAACCGTACCAATTTATACGACGGATGGCTGATTACCACTATTTGTGAAGAACGGGGAGATTTGCTGGATTACACGGTGGAATGGATGGATATTTTGTATAATGTCCACACCAAGGAACGTTTGATTCTTCCGGATGATTATCAGGAATGGCGGGGTGAGTTTTACCAGCATTCTGCCGGAGTATATTACGGAATTTCCGGAGAGAGCAGCTATGATAAAGCAAAGGGAGAAACGGAGTATTTGTACTATGCGATATGTCGAGGAAATGAAGTGCTGACTCCGGAATTGTATCAGTGGATACGCTTTGATGAAACGTATATTATCGCCGGTAATAACAGCTTTTCACATATTTTGGACTATGATGGTAATGTTCTGGCTGAATATACAGACGTGGCGTATCCGTTTGTGGACGGAAAAACCTTGGTATGTGACGGTACGGGGGCATATTACATTGATGAAACCTTGAGCAGGTGTTCGGATTATATTATGACAGAAGTTGACTACTGTCATCCGGGTTTTGTACGCAAGGGAGACCGGTTTTATCTGATAAGGGAAAAAGGACCAAAAGAATAAAGGACTTGATTATGAAACAACTGCTTTTACGAAAAAGGAATATGCTTTTATTGCTAATCCCACTGGGAATACTGCTTACCGGCTGGGCAAAGGCAAACGCCCGCGTGGCGGAAGAAGTTTTTGCTGCCGGAATTTATAAGGTATTGTCCCAGGGAATGAGTATGCTTACCGGATGGATTCCGTTTTCTTTGATGGAGCTTATCATTATTGTGGGACCGGTTGCGGTGCTGGTATTAATCATACGGCAGATAGTGAGGGTGTGTAAAGTAAAGAAGCCGACCTATGCTATGTCAGAAAAACATCGGGACATTATGGAAGTGCAAAGTGTAGCCGCGCAGCGCATCAACTTACTGATAACGATGCTGCAAAATCTGCTTTGCCTGGCAGCAGTTATTTACTTTGGATATGTGTTACTTTGCGGTGTCAACTATCACCGTTACCCGGTGGCATATCATTTGGGCCTTACTGTGGAAAAATCCACGGTGGATGAGCTGGCAGGCTTATATACCGAATTGGCGGATAAAGCAACAGAACTTCGGGCACAGCTTACCACGGAGGATGAAAAAGGTATTTATGTGTTGCCATATTCCGAGCAACGGCTGGGAAAAGAGGCAAAGAAAGCATATCAAGAGCTTGCAAAAGAATATCCGGTGTTTGGCGGTCTTTATCCGTTGCCAAAAACAGTGTTTTTTTCAAGGCTGATGTCTTGGACGGAAATTACCGGTGTATTTACCCCGTGGACGATGGAAGCGAATGTAAACATCGATATTTCACCATATTCCATCGGCTCTACTATGTGCCACGAACTGGCACATTTAAGGGGATTTATGCGGGAGGATGAGGCAAATTACATTTCCTACCGCGCCTGCATGTCATCCGATTCTTTGGATTTACAATACAGCGGGACCATGCTCGCTCTGATTCATACAGGAAATGCTTTATACCGCCAGGATGCGGATAAATATTTTGAATTGTATCAGGCTCATATCAGTGCCAAAGTCAGCGGTGACCTGATAGCCAATAATGAATATTGGGATCAGTTTGAAAAGCCGGTGGTAGGCGATACCACGGTGGGTGAAATCGCAGACAAGGTAAATGATGCTTATCTGAAAGCCAACGACCAGACGGACGGCACAAAAAGCTACGGAAGAGTAGTAGATTTATTGTTGGCAGAATATAAACAACGGAAGAGTTGGATAAAATAAGGGGAATCGAAAGATTCCTCTTTTATTTTTATGAAAATTATGTTATGATATACTTTATGATAGCCTGCGTATATTCTGTAGGCAAAAATATGAGCTGAACAAGTAGAAAGGCATGGAAAGAAACATGGCTGAAGAAGTAAAAGACGAAGTAAAAGAAGTAGTATCCAAAAATTTTATTGAAATGATTATTGAAAAGGATTTGGCTGAGGGTAAGCATACCAACATTGTCACCCGTTTCCCGCCGGAACCAAACGGTTACCTCCATATCGGACATGCGAAATCCATTTTATTAAACTATGGCTTGGCAAAGAAGTACGGTGGTAAGTTTAACCTCCGTTTTGATGATACCAATCCAACCAAAGAAAAAACGGAATTTGTAGAGTCCATCAAGGCCGATGTTAAATGGGTTGGCGGTGATTTTGAAGACAGACTGTTCTTTGCATCTGACTATTTTGACCAGATGTATGAGGGTGCTATTAAATTAATCAAGAAGGGTAAGGCATACGTTTGTGACTTAACCGCAGAAGAAATCCGCGCATACCGCGGTGACTTCGAAAACCCTGGTAAAAACAGCCCATACCGCGACAGAACCGTAGAAGAAAATCTGGCTCTGTTCGAGGCTATGAAAAACGGTGAATTCGAAGACGGTACTAAGGTACTCCGTGCAAAAATCGATATGGCATCCCCTAATATTAACATGAGAGACCCGGTTATTTACCGTGTGGCAAGAATGACCCACCACAACACCGGTGACAAGTGGTGCATTTATCCAATGTATGACTTTGCACATCCAATCGAAGATGCGATCGAAGGGGTAACCCATTCCATCTGTACACTGGAATTTGAGGACCATCGTCCGTTGTACGACTGGGTAGTAAGAGAATTAGAATATCCAAACCCACCACAGCAGATTGAGTTTGCAAAGATGTATTTAACCAACGTTATTACCGGTAAGCGATATATCAAGCGTTTAGTAGAAAACGGTACTGTAGACGGTTGGGACGACCCACGTCTTGTTTCCATTGCAGCGCTTCGCCGCCGTGGTTTCACCCCGGAATCCCTGCAGTTGTTTATGGAACTTTGCGGTGTTTCCAAGGCAAACAGCTCTGTAGACTACGCAATGCTTGAGTACTGCATCCGCGAAGATTTAAAGCTTAAGAAGAACCGTGTAATGGCAGTACTTGATCCGGTGAAGTTAATTATCGATAATTATCCGGAAGACCAGATCGAATATCTGGATGCTCCGAACAATCTGGAAAACGAAGAACTCGGTGATAGAAAACTTCCTTTCGGCAGAGAACTTTATATCGACCGTGATGATTTCATGATTGAACCTCCAAAGAAGTATTTCCGCCTGTTCCCGGGCAACGAGGTTCGTTTAATGAACGCTTACTTTGTAACCTGTACCGGTTATGAAACAGACGAAGAGGGCAAGGTAACCGTAGTTCACTGTACTTATGACCCTGAAACCAAGAGCGGTTCCGGTTTCGAAGGCAGAAAGGTAAAGGGTACCATTCACTGGGTGGCTGCAAAAACAGCGGTTCCGTGTGAGGTGCGTTTATACGAAAACCTGGTAGATGAATCCAAGGGTGCTGTTTACAACGAAGATGGCAGTGTTAATTTAAATCCTAACTCCAGAACCATCTTAACAAACTGTTTTGTAGAGCCAAGCGTAGCTGATGCTAAGGCTTATGACAGCTTCCAGTTCTTACGTAACGGTTATTTCTGTGTAGACTGTAAGGACTCCACACCGGAGCATCTGGTATTTAACCGTATCGTTTCCATGAAGAGCTCTTACAAGCCTCAGTAAAAGGCAAAAGAGATAAAATTTTGGAGGATTAATATGGCAAATATATTTTCAGGGCTTGAGTCTTTAGGGCTTGGCAATCTGTCCGAAATGCAATTATTTGAACATAAAGAAAAAGATAAGGAAGAAGCAAAAAAAGCAGCACAGCCGGTAGAAATCAAAGAAGAAGATTTGCTGTTTAATAAAACCTTTATTTGTAAGGCATGTGATAAGGAATTCAAATCCAAAATGGTGCGTGCCGGTAAGGTGAAGTTGCTCAGTCAGGATACCGACTTACGTCCAAAGTATCAGCATGTGGATTCCTTAAAGTATGACGCAATTGTTTGTCCGTTTTGCGGCTATGCTGCCCTGCATCGTTATTTTGACCATCTGTCTGACACGCAGATTCGTCTGATTAGAAACAATATCTCCGCAAACTTCCGTGGTATAAAGGAAGGGGAGGATATTTTAACCTATGACGAAGCTATTACCAGACACAAACTGGCGCTGGTAAATGCGGTGGTAAAACATGCTAAGGCAAGTGAAAAGGCATATACCTGTTTAAAACTCGGTTGGTTGTGCAGAGGAAAGGCAGAAACCCTTCCGGAAGATACTCCGAACAAGGAAGAGGTAAAAAAACAGCTGGCAGCGCAGGAAAAGGACTATATGGCAAATGCTTATGAAGGATTCATGGAAGCCTTCTCCAAGGAACCGTTTCCAATCTGCGGTATGAAGGAAATTCCGTTAACCTATATGGTTGCTGATTTAGCAAGACAAATCGGTAAGTATGACGAAGCGCTTCGTATGGTTGCCAGAGTTATCACATCCAGAGAAGCAGATGAAAGAATTAAATCCAAAGCAAGAGATTTAAAAGACTTAATCCGTGCAGAAAGCGGTAAGGCAGAAGAATAATTTATCAGATACAACAAAGGTGGCGGTGCGTGTCGCAACGTCACCTTATTCTGTGACAATGGAGGAGAAAATCATGAAAGAGCAGTTATATACCATTCCGGTAAATGAAGCTTTTGCGCTGGATTGCGAATGTCCGGTATGTGCCATGCATCACAAATTAAAGGAGGATGCATTGGATTTCACGTTGGGTCCAAGTTATATGGAAGATGACATCCGAATGATAACCGACAAAGTAGGATTTTGCAGAGAGCATGTGCAGCAATTGTATAACAAGCAAAACCGATTGGGCCTTGCGTTAATGTTAAAAACCCACGCGGATAAAACCATCCGTGATACATCTAAGCTGGTAAAAAATTATAAGCCGGCCAAACCAAGCCTCTTCAAAAAGGATACAGAGACAAATCCATTGCTTACGTATCTGGAAGAAGTGCAGCACAGCTGCTTTGTCTGCAATAAAATAAATAATGTATTCGACCGTTATATTGCCACCATCTTTTTCTTATATGAAAAGGAATCAGATTTCAGAAATACGGTGGACAATTGTAAGGGCTTTTGTTCCGAGCACTATGCGTTGTTGCTTAAGGAGGCGCCAAAGCAGCTGTCCGGAAAATATATGGAAGATTTTACAAACGCCCTGCATAAATCTTATATTAGGGGCATGGAACGGGTAAGGGATGATTTATCCTGGTTTATTGACAAATTTGATTACCGTTATACCAACGAGCCGTGGAAGAACTCCAAGGACTCCTTGCAGCGCATGATGATGAAGCAGAACAGCCTGGAGTATTTCCCTGACGAGGGTAAAAAATAAAAAAAGAATAAAATCATCAAAAATAGGTCAAAAGTCCTATTTTATATTGCGGAAGTTGTGATAAGATAAGTATATCGAATTTAGCACTCGAAACAAGAGAGTGCTAACAAACATATAAAAGAAATAGTACTGAGATAAGGAGGATTCATTATGAAATTAGTACCATTAGGAGATAAGGTTGTATTAAAGCAGTTATTAGCAGAAGAAACCACAAAGTCCGGCATTGTATTACCGGGTCAGGCAAAGGAAAAGCCACAGCAGGCAGAGGTTATTGCAGTAGGTCCCGGCGGTGTGGTAGACGGCAAGGAAGTTACCATGCAGGTTAAGGTTGGCGACAAGGTAATTTATTCCAAGTATGCCGGCACAGACGTTAAGCTTGGTGATGATGAGTACATCGTAGTAAAGCAGAACGATATCGTAGCTATCGTTGAGGACTAAAGAAAAAATCTGCTATCCGGCAGTTGAGTTATTATAGTTTTAGGAGGTTTTTATTATGGCAAAGGAAATTAAGTACGGCGCAGACGCAAGAGTAGCGTTAGAGGCCGGTGTAAACAAGCTTGCAAATACCGTAAAGGTTACACTCGGACCAAAGGGCAGAAACGTAGTTTTAGATAAGTCCTTCGGTGCTCCGCTCATTACAAACGACGGTGTTACCATCGCAAAGGAAATCGAGTTAGAAGATGCATTCGAAAACATGGGTGCTCAGATTGTTAAGGAAGTTGCTACCAAGACAAACGACGTAGCAGGTGACGGTACTACAACCGCTACTGTTCTTGCTCAGGCAATGATTAACGAAGGCATGAAGAACCTGGCAGCTGGTGCAAACCCAATCATCTTAAGAAAGGGTATGAAGAAGGCAACTGACTGTGCAGTAGAAGCAATTTCCGAAATGAGCTCCGTAGTTACAGGTAAGGAGCAGATTGCAAAGGTTGCTGCAATTTCCGCAGGCGACGAAGCAGTTGGTGAAATGGTAGCAGACGCTATGGATAAGGTTTCCAAGGATGGTGTTATCACTATCGAAGAATCCAAGACCATGAAGACGGAGCTTGACTTAGTAGAAGGTATGCAGTTTGACCGCGGTTACATCTCCGCATACATGGCAACTGATATGGATAAGATGGAAGCTAACCTTGACAGCCCATTCATCTTAATTACCGATAAGAAGATTTCCAACATCCAGGAAATTCTCCCTGTATTAGAGCAGATTGTACAGTCTGGTCAGAGACTTTTAATTATCGCTGAGGATATCGAAGGCGAAGCTCTTACTACTCTTGTTATCAACAAGTTACGTGGTACTTTCACTGTAGTTGGCGTTAAGGCTCCTGGCTACGGCGACAGAAGAAAGGCAATGCTTCAGGATATCGCTATTTTAACAGGCGGTACCGTAATCTCTGATGAACTTGGTCTTGACCTTAAAGATGTAACTCTCGACCAGCTTGGCCGTGCTAAGTCCGTAAAGGTTCAGAAGGAAAACACCATCATCGTTGACGGTGCAGGCGACCCTGCAGAAATCGCTGCAAGAGTAGCTCAGATCCGTGCACAGATTGAAGAAACCACTTCCGAATTCGACAGAGAAAAGCTTCAGGAAAGACTTGCTAAGTTAGCAGGCGGTGTTGCTGTTATCCGTGTTGGTGCGGCTACAGAAACTGAAATGAAGGAAAACAAGCTCCGTATGGAAGATGCTCTTGCTGCTACAAAGGCTGCAGTAGAAGAGGGCATCATCGCAGGCGGCGGCTCCGCATATATCCACGCATCCAAGAAGGTTGCAGCTTTAGCAGCTTCCTTAGAAGGCGATGAGAGAACAGGTGCAAATATTATCCTTGCAGCACTTGAAGCTCCGCTTCGTTGCATCGCTGCAAACGCAGGATTAGAAGGTTCCGTAATCGTAAACAAGATTCGTGAGTCTGCAGTTGGTACCGGTTTCAACGCTCTTACCGAGCAGTATGTAGACATGGTTGCTGACGGCATCCTTGACCCTGCAAAGGTTACAAGAAGCGCTCTCCAGAACGCTACCAGCGTTGCTTCCACCTTCCTTACTACAGAATCTGCTGTGGCAAACATTAAGGAAGATGCTCCTGCAATGCCGGCCGGCGGTATGGGAATGGGCATGTAGTTAAAGACAAAATTACAGTACACTTATAAAAGCGTGTCGTAGGACGCTCTTTGTGCTTGCACAAGAAGAACTCCTTTGACACGCTTTTTTAAGTGTACTGCGACTGGCAAAATGCAATTAAAAACAGTTGCAAAAATAAAATGCAATCAAAAACAGTTGCAAAAAGAAAATGCAATCAAAAACAGTTGCAAAAAGAATGTTTATGATATATAATTTATACCAGAGGTGAGAAAATGAGAAATTATGTGTCATTAATAATGGATATAGAGAAATCAAGAACTTACATGACGGAAGACAGAATTGAATTGCAAAAATATGTGTCGTATTGCATAGATATGCTGAATGAATTATTTAGAGAAAACATTGAGCATGATGTGATATTTAGTGCAGGTGATGAACTGCAAGGACTATTCAATGATACTACTGTTGCAGTGATGTATTTTAGATTGTTTGAAATGTTGTTAAAACCTGTAAAAATAAGAGCTGGTATTGGCGTGGGTGAATGGACAATAAAAATTGATAATGGTTCTTCTACACAACAAGATGGTCCTGCATATCATAAGGCAAGAAGAGCCATAGAAGAAGTATATAGTAGTACGTTGCATAACGTAAGAATATGTTCAGATAGAGATGATGTTATGGCAAATCATTTGATAAATTCATCTCGGACATTAAAAAATCAGCAAATATATATGCAGAATATAGTATTAGTAATTTTAGAATTATTATGTCCATTTGTAAAATGGGATATGAATGTAGACAAGTACCAAATCGTAAGAGAACTGATAGAAATTAAATTTGAATATCGAATAGGTAGAACAAGAATGTCATATTTACGAAATGAGAAGTTTATGGAAAATGAAAAATTGTTTTTTTCAGAAGAGTGTGTGTTGAAACCTATTTGTATCGATGGCATCTTTGAGGAAGCAGAGGAACGTATTGTAGTAAAAAATATTACTACTACAATTGCTGAAATATTGAGCTGTTCAAGGCAAAATGTAAATAATATTCTAAGAAGAGGAGATTCATATAAAATAAGAGAGCTGGATTATATGGCATTACAGTATATAGAAAGAATGTATAAGGAGTAGAAGTATGAAGTTACTAATGATTGGACATTTGCTGGGGGATTTTTACTTTCAGACAAATAAGTTAGCAGAGAAAAAGAGAACATCATTTGTATATACGCTACTACACTGTTTTATTTATAGTTTGGTAATGTTTGCAGTGCTAGTGATAACAACCGGAAAAATAATTGAAATTATTTTTCCTACATTACTCATAGGTGTAATGCACCTACTGGTGGACGGGGTTAAATGTGGTGTGCTGAAATGTGTAAAATCAAATAAATATGAATTGTCTATATTTATGATTGATCAGATAATTCATATTTGTGTATTGCTTGCAGTAAGTTGTTTTTGGACAATAAAATATAATGTGAATTGGATTCCAGGTATTTCAGAGGAGATTTTGAGCAGTATGCAAAAAGCGCCAGTAATCATTTGTGCGTTTTTATTATGCGGAAAACCAGCGGCGATAATTGTATCACTGGTGTTTGGATTAATTCCTAAGACAATAGAAAAGGCTGATTATGAGAGCGTGAAGATAATAGGAGGTAGCAATAAAGAAAATGTTAGAATTGGTTCCTGGATTGGTATTTTAGAGAGAGAGATAATCTTAATGCTGGGATTATTAGGTCAATATGGAGCAATTGGCTTTGTTATAGCAGCGAAAAGTTTGGCAAGACATAGTCAGCTTAATGAACCGGCGTTTGCAGAAAAATATTTAATAGGTACATTATTAAGTTCATTTATGGCATTGTTATGTATAATGATGTGCAAGGCTTTATAATTGGAAGTATTTTTCTGAATTTTACCCGACTAAATTGAAACTTGTATTTTAGTCGGGTAAATTGCCAGAATTGATAATTTGATATTACGAATTAACTATATTCAATCGCTCTTCCTTGATGAATACTGCTTCATATTGTTTCAAGCCAAATCTGCGGACAAACAGCTCGCATTTGCACAAGAAAATGTAATATGGATTAAAACCTTCACCAACCATACTTTCAAAATTACCCTGTCCCTTGGAAATAATAACATCTGCATCTGTTAAAGCCTGTTTGGCGTCATCACTCAAATCTTTAAAAACAGTGCCGGGGGCACCAGTGCCATTTCCAATACATCGGACAAGCTTTGTCAGCCCAATCTCTTTGGCGTCTTCCATTGTAGCATCGTTTAGAATGCTTTTTCCTCTGACAATCACTGTAATTTTGATTTGCGGATAAAGTTCCTGTATAAGCTGAATCAAGATTTTATCTAACACAATTTCACCGCAATTGTCAGTCAGATAAACCAATGTTTCTGCTTGTTCTAAGTCACGTTGAAAGCAGGCAAACTCTTTTTCTGATATATGTTCTGTGTTTACCCGTTCCAATAAAGTGGTAAAAGTATCCTCATTAACATTTTCAACTGCAGAAAAATCAATATAATTACCCACACTGGCATATTTTATACAGTCTAATAAACAATTTGTTGAAGACTTAATTTTCTGTATAATAGTTTGCTCTTTTTCCAGTAGTAAGGTATTGTATTGGTGCTTTAGTGATGCATAATCCTCACCGGTACTCCAATACGTTTCATACAATTGATTGATTTTTTCGGCCAGCCAGGGCGCGGATTCCGTACATCCATACTGATGCAGGATTCCTAATACTTCATGCATATATCCTGTTTTTTTATCCTCGTCCCGAAATTCTCTAATTAGTTTTTCCTGCTTTGATAGCATGCACGATATACACATAGAATTTGCGCGCATAGTTAAGTATCTCCCTTTTATCAATCGTTGTTTATTATACCTGCTCCTTTAACTTCCACGCCTTCAGTTCTTCGTACGGCTCGGCTCTTGCAAGCACAATCTTTTCAGCCGTTGCACCAAAAGCACTAAACTTTTCCTGGACAATGGCAAAAGCTTCTTTTAAAGTCTCCGGAGTCAATTTTACTACAATTGCCGCATGAGGAACCCATTGGTTTGGAAGATAACGGCCTCTGTTTCCTACATCGGCGTACTTTAATAATCTTTCATTGACTGTCTTACAGGTGTTTTGTAAAAATTCATTCATTACCGGACCGAGATAAATAACAAACGGATTAAAAATTCCGATATTTGCAAACCAAATAAAGTCTTTCGCCATTATTTCCGCAATGCTTTCCATTTCTGAAAGAAGTGCTTCTTCGTTATCACTAACCAGAGCAGAAACAGTTACATGGGGTGGGATTTTGGACTGTTTCATATAATCACAACCGGTTACTCTTGCAACTTCATCAATCATCTCCTGAATCTTATTTTCGGTTTCTTTGTCAAATTCCAATGTTACTGCATAGTCTTTCATATTATGAATCTCCTTTCAATTTAGCTTAGCTAACAAAAATTCCGGTTGCTGTCCGATTACGATGGAATCCGTCACGTCGGAAATATCGTAACCGTTATTTTTATATCCCGGCAAAAACTCCTGCTCATTGGAATATATGATTTCCTTACCATACCATGCTTTAGAAGATTGTGGTGTTAGTTCTAAATAAACGGTTTTGTTTTCTGCTTCAAAGGTCAGTATGGTATGTACTTTGTTTTTCTGCTTGTTATAAAGCAACCATATTTTGCTTGGAATATTGTGTTTATTAAGAAGCCACCGCATTACTAAGACAGCATCTACACAGGTTCCGATTTTTTCTTTCATGGTGGTAACCGGGTCTTGCACACGGTAAATAGTTGTTGACAGATGGTAGTATTCCTTATCAAAACCGTTTTCCATATTTGGTTTATACTTTTGACCATCTATAACAAAGCCGTATTCATAGCTAGTGTTAAGTAATTCTGCACGCAATATATCGCATATTTCTTTAATAGTCATTCTATAATTCCCTCCTACAAAATTTACTTCAACCCAAAATGCACCGCCAATTTCTCGCAAACCTCTTCCCTGGTATCTTTATCAGTGTTTTCTCTTACCAGTGTAAAGAACCCGCTGTTTGCCATCTCCTCATAATGCTCCTTGCTGTTAATCAGCGCCAATCCTTTTCGGTAATTCTCCATCACTTTTTCAGAATTCTCGCAGCTGTCAATGACACTAAGAATAAACTGCTTTTCCGGGTCACTGCGGTCAAAAAAGCGTTCCACACTCATGGATTGTGGGGAGAGCATTATGGCCACATGATGATAGTCAGAAATTTCTTTTAAAATGTCTAACGGAATATTGGTATCTACAATGACTTTTTTATCACGGGAGAGGGAAATAAGTTCCGCAATTTCAAATCCGGCAGCCTCTCTTCCGACGCCATAAATCCACCGTTCGTATTCTTCCGGGGAACGGGTAACGAAGTCCTTGAAATCAGTCAGGCTTTTTATGTAGCACAAATCCGGCTGGATAACCGGATCTGCCACCCTATCGGTAACTTCGGTAAAATAGTTTTCGCCGCAAAATACCATATCATATTTTTCGGAAAGCATTTTTACCATAGTGGATTTACCGGCGTAGGCGGTTCCGGTAATGAAGTATACGTTGCGTAAGTAATATTTTAAAATATTGTTTTCAATTTTCATGGTTGAGTTCTCCTATAAGTTTGTATTAGCAGTATAGCATAATTACGATTTTTTGAAAATGAAAAATCCGATAAAGATAAAATTTCTGAAAAATTAATACACTCCCCGATTGAAAAAAATTATGTTTTCTTATATACTGTAAAATAGGTATCCTTGTAAGGTAAGCAAGGAGGAAATAAGGAGGATTACGTAATGGATGGCTTATACGCAGAAGCACGTGCAAAAAAGAAAGTAACAATGAAGGATAACATGCTTAAGTGTTTATTAGTAGGCGGCATGATTGCCTTTTTTGTACTGGGTCTATTGACCTTTAATATGTTACTGGTTATTGTTGGTTTTGTATTTATGGCACTCTGCTATTTCTTTCTTCCAAAGCTGGCAGTAGAATATGAATATGTATTTTGTGACGGTCAGGTTGATTTTGACAAAATCAGCGGAGGTGCAAAAAGAAAGACCATGCTTCGTGTGGATTTTGAAAAGCTGGTAGTAATTGCACCAAAGAATTCCCATGCTTTAGACGGCTACCGTCATAATGGTGTTGCGGTAAAAGACTTTTCAAGCATGGATGCTAATGCCAAAGTATACGGTATGGTAATTACTGGCGGTGACCAAAATACCATGATTTATTTCGAGCCTAGTGAAAAGATGTTGGCAGCGATGAAACAGAAGGCACCTCGTAAAATTATGGAGTATTAGTAATACTTATAAAAATAAGAAGTTTGAAAGTCTTGACTTTTTTCAGAAAACACAGTATACTTTTTAAAATCTTTTTAAAAATTCAACTATAAACCACTGGCAAAAGAGAGGAGTAAGTAATGGGAACTATTATTGGCGAAGGCATTACCTTTGATGACGTCTTACTTGTACCGTCCTATTCTGAGGTGATCCCAAATCAGGTAGACTTAAGAACACATCTTACACAGAAAATTCAGCTGAACATTCCGCTTATGAGTGCGGGTATGGACACAGTTACCGAACACCGCATGGCAATTGCTATGGCAAGACAGGGTGGTATTGGTGTTATCCACAAGAACATGTCCATTGAGGCTCAGGCAGACGAAGTAGATAAAGTAAAACGTTCCGAAAACGGCGTTATTACAGATCCGTTTTCTTTAAGTCCGAACCACACATTAAAGGATGCGGACGAGCTTATGGCAAAGTTCCGTATTTCCGGTGTTCCTGTTACAGAAGGTAAAAAGTTAGTTGGTATTATCACAAACCGTGATTTAAAATTCGAAACAGATTTCTCCCAGAAGATTTCTGATTGTATGACTTCCGAAAATTTGGTAACAGCAAAGGAAGGTGTTACTTTAGAAGAAGCAAAGAAGATTCTTGCAAAGGCAAGAAAGGAAAAGCTTCCTATTGTTGACGATGCAGGCAACTTAAAGGGTCTCATCACCATTAAGGATATTGAAAAGCAGATTAAGTATCCGCTCTCCGCAAAGGACGAGCAGGGCAGACTCCTCTGTGCAGCAGGTGTTGGCGTAACCGCTAATATCTTAGACAGAGTGGAAGCACTGGTAAATGCAAAGGTAGATGCCATTGTTATTGACTCTGCACATGGTCATTCTGCAAACGTTATTCGTTGCGTACAGATGGTGCATGATGCATTCCCTGAATTACAGATTATTGCAGGTAACGTAGCAACTGCAGAAGCTACAGAAGCTTTAATTAAGGCTGGTGCACATTGCGTTAAGGTTGGTATCGGACCTGGTTCCATTTGTACCACCCGTGTGGTTGCAGGTATTGGTGTTCCTCAGATTACTGCAATTATGGATGCGTATTCTGCAGCTAAAAAGTACAATGTTCCTATTATTGCAGACGGCGGTATCAAGTTCTCCGGAGATATTACAAAGGCAATTGCAGCCGGTGCTAACGTATGTATGATGGGTAGTCTGTTTGCAGGTTGTGACGAAAGCCCGGGAACATTCGAACTGTTCCAGGGTAGAAAGTATAAGGTTTGCCGCGGCATGGGCTCTATTGCTGCTATGGAAGACGGCAGTAAGGACAGATACTTCCAGGCAGATGCAAAGAAGCTTGTTCCGGAAGGTGTAGAAGGCCGTGTGGCATACAAGGGTCTTGTAGAAGATACTGTATTCCAGTTACTCGGCGGACTCCGCTCCGGTATGGGCTACTGTGGTGCACAGAATATCGAAACATTAAAGGAAACCGGCAGATTTGTTAAAATTTCCGCAGCTTCCTTAAAGGAAAGTCATCCACATGATATTCATATCACCAAGGAAGCACCAAACTACAGTGTAGATGCATAAAATATTACATATAATGTCAGGTTTATGGGGAAAGTGAGGATTCACCTATGATGCAGGAGAAGAGAAGAAGCAAAAGAATGCCAATTCAGTTAGAACTGGTTGTTTCCAAATTATTTAAACAGGAAGCTGCCGCTGCGGTAGAAATTAATGAACCAATCCATGTAGTGGATGTATCCAAACTGGGCATTGGTTTTATATCAGCGAATGATTTACCGTTAAATTATTATTTTAATGCAAAGCTGGAGCTTGGCAGTCCGGAAAATTCTCTTTACTGTGTGGTAAAGATCATCAGAAAGATGCAAAAGGAAGACGGCGCTATCTCCTATGGTTGTGAGTTCGTCGGTCTTGCGCCGGTTTTGGGATCTATTTTTGATGAGTACGAAAAGTCTCTGACAGAAGAATAAAAAGTAATTATGTTGCCATATTATGTGAGAACATAGTATGGCAACTTTTTTTGTTCATTATGTTGGCAACATCATGATTCGGATGTTGTACAAGCGGTGAAAATGTGGTACAATATTCATAATGGGTGTAAAGGTGCTTGCCTTCACAATACCCGCCAGAAAAAGAGAGAAATGGGGTAAACAACATGAAAGATTTAACCAAAGTAAATGGGTATACGTTAATTAAGAGCGAAGAACTTCCGGATTTGAACGGTACCGGTTACTATCTTCGCCATAATAAATCCGGCGCAAGAGTAGTGTGGGTGGAAAATGAGGATGATAACAAAGTATTTTCCATTGCTTTCCGTACACCGCCAACCGATTCCACCGGTGTGGCGCATATTATTGAACATACGGTGCTTTGCGGTTCCGAGCGTTTTCCGGCTAAGGATCCGTTCATTGAACTGGCGAAAGGTTCTTTAAATACGTTTTTAAATGCAATGACATTTCCGGACAAGACAATGTATCCGGTAGCCAGCTGCAACATGCAGGATTTTAAGAACCTGATGCACGTATATTTGGATGCAGTATTCTATCCGAACATTTATAAGAGAGAAGAAATTTTTAAGCAGGAAGGTTGGCATTATGAGCTGGAAAGTGAAGATGCAGACCTGATTTATAACGGTATCGTATACAGTGAAATGAAGGGTGCTTTCTCCTCGCCGGAACAGGTGCTTGGTCGTGTAAGTATGCATGCTCTTTATCCGGATACCGCATATGGTGTGGAATCCGGCGGTGACCCTGATTTTATCCCTGATTTAACCTATGCAGACTATTTGGATTTCCACAGAAGATATTATCATCCGGTAAATAGCTATATTTATCTGTACGGTGATATGGATATTGAAGAACGCTTGGCGTGGATGGATGAGGAATATCTTTCTAAATTCGAAAAAATCGAACTGGATTCCGAACTTGCCAGACAGAAAGAATTTGGTGAAATTCGTACAGAGACAGAGTATTACTCCGTGGAAGAAGAAAAAGAAGACGGCGTATACTATTCTTATAATGTGTTACTCGGCGACTGGGCCGATTTAACGGAAGCAATTGCTTTTGAAATTCTTGATCAGGTACTGTTTTCCAATCCGGGAGCTCCTGTAAAGCAGGCATTAATGGATGCAGGACTTGGTGAAGACTTTATGTCCGGCATGACCAATTTACTGCAGCCTCATTTTTCCATTGCGGCGAAGAATGCAAAGCCGGGAGACAGAGACCGCTTTATGAGTGTACTTCGTGAAGCACTGGAAAAGTGTGTAAAGGAGGGCATCAAGAAAACTACATTGCTGGCTACCATTAATGCGCAGGAATTCCGCTATAGAGAGGCGGATTTCGGACGTTTCCCTAAGGGACTTATGCACGGCATCAATTTAATGAGCACCTGGTTGTATGATGATAATGAGCCATTTATTTACATGCATGCTAACAAGGTTTATGCAGAGCTAAAGGAAAAAGCACAGACCGATTACTTTGAACAGTTGATTCAGAAGTATTTCTTGGACAGTAAGCATGGTGTGCTGTTAGAACTTGTGCCAAAGGCAGGTTTAAATGCAGAAAAGGATGCTGCATTAAAGAATAAGCTGGCTTCCTTTAAGGCAGGATTAAGTAAGGCAGAGGTATTACAACTGGTAGCAGATACTAAGGCGTTGAAAGATTATCAGGACGAGCCATCCACCAAGGAACAGTTAGAGTCCATCCCGATGCTTTCTATTTCTGATATCGAAAAGAAAGCAAAGGATTTCAAGAATGAAAAATTCTTAGAGGGCAAGACAGAGGCCGTATGGCATAATATTTTTACCAGCGGTATCAGCTATATCAGTTTGATTTTTGATGCAAGAAAGGTGGCACTTGCGGATGTTCCGTATATTGGCTTGCTTTCCGACGTGCTTTCCATGGTAAATACCGGTCTTCATACCTATCAGGAACTGGTAGATGAAGTAAATACTTATACCGGTGGTTTTGAAACCGGAATTACTACTTACCCAAGCATAAAGGATTACAAGCGTTTCCTTCCGACTTTCAGCGTATCTACCAAGGCGCTTACTGCAAACACAGGAAAGGCACTGGCATTGTTACAGGAAATCATGTTTGAGTCGGATTTCTCTGATAAGAAGCGCTTAAAGGAAATTTTGTTAGAGTTAAAGTCCAGGCAGGAAATGAAGTTTATGGGCGCAGGACATGCGGTAGCTATCGGCAGAGCTGCATCTTATTATAGTGAAAATGCTGCCTTTGATGAAGCAACCAAGGGCATTGAATACTATGAGTTTATCAAAGACGTTGCGGCAAACTTAGATGATAAAATGGATGAGGTTGCAGCAGGCCTTGCCAGAGTGGCAGCACAGTTGTTTACGAAAGAAAACCTGATTGTTGACCTGACAGCAGCAGAAGACGGTAAAGCTGCCTTGGAAGCAGAAATCGACGGCATGTTAGACATGATGTATCCGGCAGCAGAGGGTGAAGACCTTCGCATGCCATGTACTAAGAAGAATGAAGGTTTTAAGACTCCTGGTCAGGTACAGTATGTTATCCGTAGCGGTAACTTCCTGGATGCAGGTGTACCTTATCACGGTTCTTATGAAGTATTGATGACCCTTCTGGGCTACGGATATCTTTGGAATGAAATCCGCGTAAAGGGCGGTGCTTACGGCGGCGGTATTTCCATTAACGGTCTTACAGGTAATGCATTTACCTATTCCTACCGTGACCCGAATCTGGCAGAAACCAACCGTATTTACGAGGGTATGCCGGCTTATGTCGGAAGCTTCGAAGCTGATGAACGCGAAATGACAAAGAACATTCTCGGTACTATGAGTAATGTGGATGCACCGATGACTCCTAGAACAGAGGGTGCACGTTCCTTCGCTGCCTATATGACAGATAAGACATTTGACGATGTGCAGAAGGTACGTGATGAAATTTTGGCAACTTCCGTAGAAGACATCCGCAATACCAAGCCGATGTTAGAAGCATTGCTTGCCGCAGATTGCATCTGCACTGTGGGTTCTGCAGCAAAAGTAGAAGAGTGCAAAGAACTGTTTGATGTAGTTAAGACATTAATGTAAATAGCAAAAGATGCGGGCTATGCTTTGGCATAGTCCGCAGTTATGGAGAAAACATATGAACAATCAATTTAAATCCGGCTTTGTCACCTTAATCGGACGTCCGAATGTGGGGAAATCTACACTGATGAATCACCTCATCGGACAAAAGATTGCCATCACCTCCGACAAGCCGCAAACCACCAGAAACCGCATCCAAACGGTATATACCGATGACCGTGGCCAGGTGATTTTTCTGGATACTCCGGGTATCCACAAGGCGAAAAACAAGCTGGGCGAATATATGGTTAAGGTGGCTAAGGATACCTTAAATGAAGTGGATGTAGTACTTTGGCTGGTGGAGCCGACTACTTATATCGGCGCCGGTGAACAACACATTATTGAGCAGTTGGAAAGAGTAAAAACACCGGTGATTCTTGTTATCAACAAGATTGATACCGTAAAAAAAGAAGAAATTATGGCAGCCATTGAAACCTATCAGAGCAAGTATCCGTTTGCGGAAATCGTTCCGGTTTCTGCAAAGAAGAAGGAAAATACAGACCGTCTGATGGAGCTGGTATATAAATATCTGCCGTATGGACCGATGTATTACGACGAAGATACGGTAACCGATCAGCCGGAACGTCAGATTGCCGCGGAGCTAATCCGTGAAAAAGCACTGCGCTTGCTCGGTGAAGAAGTACCTCACGGTATTGCGGTTACCATTGAGAAGATGCGCGAGCGTGCTGACGGTTCCATGGTGGACATCGAAGCAACCATTGTCTGCGAAAGAGATTCCCATAAAGGAATCATCATTGGTAAGCAGGGTGCAATGCTAAAGAAAATCGGAACCAAAGCAAGAGAGGAAATTGAGCGCCTGTTTGAGTATAAGGTTAACTTAAAGCTTTGGGTAAAAGTAAAGAAAGACTGGAGAGACTCCGATATTCTGATGAAAAATTACGGTTATCGGGACAATCCGGACGAATTTTAATGCATGTAAAACCATGGTAATTTTATTTCCAAATCTTCCATAGGGTAATTGTGTTTTCTGCAGGAAATCCTAAGTATATCAAAAAGAAACATTTGTATATGCGAAGGGAGAAGAGCTATGAAAACGTGGAACAACTTTAATTCAGATGTGGAATTTGGAGAAGAATTTTTGCCTGGTCAGAGAATCAGTGAGGCAACGGCAAATGATTATTGGCAGCGTTTTGCCAAAACCGGAAGTGTTTCCGATTATTTGAATTATACGGCTCACTCCCGGGGGGAGTCCAGACAGGACCATAGAGAGTATTAAAGGATCGTTATGACAGGACAGATTAAACTAACCGGCATGGTACTTATTTCCATGCCGGTTGGCGACTATGATCGCCGACTGACAATTTTAACAAAAGAACGAGGAAAAATTTCCGCATTTGCAAAGGGTTCCAGAAAGCCGACCAGTCCGTTGCTGGGCTGTAGCCAGCCCTTTTCCTTTGGGGAATTTGTTTTGTATGAAGGGAAAAGTTCCTACAATGTAGTCAGCGCGGATATCAGTAATTATTTTGCGGAGCTTCGGGATGACGTGGAATCCATTTATTATGC
>JAZSFC010000038.1:0-18465 GCA_045531955.1 Lachnospiraceae bacterium
GTAAGCTGAAGCGACTTCAACCACCCGCATAGCAGGTGGTTTATTTGTTTTTGTCATTCCATTTTTCGGACCACGAAAAACTCCATTCCAAAAACAGGGCCTTGCCCTAACAATAAAAGAAGTTCTGAAACCGTCAGCGACGAGCGGGTTTCAGAACTTCTTTTTATTTGTATTACTTCTTCAACGCCAGCCAACACCCTTCCGCACCTACACCATTTTCCGGTGCAGTCATGAAGCCTTTATCAATGAGAGTATCAATCAACGTATCCAGAACAGGCATTGCCGCCAAACCATTGGCCCGCTTGTAATCACCAAGCACATGCTCCGGCACATACTTTTTAATCAGCGCCGCAATCTCTGCTGCTACCTCTTTCACTTCAGGTTTATATTCCTGAATTAAACCATCATTCAGCTTGGTTAAATTCATCCAGTCATCCATATCACACACTAAAATCTTAGTATGCAATATATCCCCTTCCCGATACAGATATCCTTCCGCAATAGCTTTTGCTGCCTGCTCCTGCTCTGCTTCGGAAAGTGAGGATATTTCCAGACCCTTCACCGCACGGATAGCAAGCTGAAGCTTGGCATCCAGCATTGCCTCTCCTCCGCAATGGAAATGTGCATTTATCTTAGAAAAATAAAGATTTTCCGCAATCACTTTAGAATATCCGCAAATATTTTCTCCGTAGGATTGGTCAAAACCAACTCCAAAGTTTCTTCTGTCCGGCTCATTCCGATAACCGAAACAGGTAAACGGGCGGTTGCTAAGCTCCACGTCTGCAAAATATTCTTTCTCCAGCAGATTTTCCACCAGTCCGTTGAAGATATAAGCCATGGTATGAACATGCTGCCAAAGCACCAGATTTAAATCCACCTTTTTGTTCCAATATGGAAAACTAAGGTATATTTCCTTGTTCTGCTCCACATAAGCAATTACCTTCTCACAAATGCTCGGAATCCACTTGTAATAAACCTTTTCCATTTCCTCCAGTTCCTTTGCATCAAGCAGTACAAAATTGTTAATGTATCGACCATCCGGCAATTTCTTTAACAAACCGTAGTTGCCCTTTTCTCCATAAACCTGAATATCCAATTCCTCTTCTGCATACATCATCGGAAGATTTAATTCTTCAGAAATTTCTTTTGCTGTACGTGGCTTGTTTTTACAAAGCCATACCACCTGTTTGGATAATTGTCTGGTGCATACCTCACGCGGATCTCCTGTGGTCGGCATACCCGTTCCCCATATTTCATAGTCAATTTTCTGAAATGCTACCGGTTTCTTTTCTTTATCGCTCATTTCAACCGTACCTGTTCCTTTCTCATCCAGTTCCTGACGAATCAGATTCCTTGCCGAAAATAACCGTTGCTTGATGGTGGTTTCCTTTACACCGTAAATTGCCGCAATATCTTTTATGGATAATCCGTCCAGATAAAAAGCAACCATTACATCCCGATAGGCCTTTGTAAGAAAGGATATTTGACGGTAGATGCGCTTTAGCTGATAAATATCCTCTTCTTCCGAGAGTGTTGCTTCTATTACGCTTTCTACGCTCTCCGACGCTTCCATCAAAAGAAGTTCTTCCTCCGGGTTGCCCGCATAGGAACGTTCTGCTCTTTGTCTCTTTTTCTCGGAAAAATCTGCATACACGTTTCTTGCCACCCGCCAGATAAAAGGATAGATTTCTTCAATCTCCCCCTCCTTCTGTGCCGATTTCACCAAAGCAAAGATGATGTCCGAGCAAAGTTCCTCCGCCTCGTGGCTGTCCGCTGTTCTGGCATAACAAAAGCCAAAGAGTTTATCCAGCAGTTCCTGATTCATTATTTTCAACAGTTCTGATTTTTTCATGGTTCCATTCTCCCGCTTTCGCAGGGCCTTTCGAATGCTTTGTACAATGCTTTCATAGATGTAGTCGGAGTAAATAAGTATAGGTTAGGTACCATGCTATTAAAAATATGAGTCTCCGGAACCGTTAGACCGGTTCCAAAAAGCACCTCCTAAAACCCGCTCATCGCTAACGGTTTCCGGAGGTGCTTTTTCTCACACTACATAGTACTGGGCTTGCGCCGCAAACATTTTTGCATACACGCCATCCGGCTTATTTACCAGCTCTGCGTGGGTGCCGTATTCTTTCAACTCCTTCTCGGAGAACACCGCAATTTTATCGCAAAACTGACAGCTGGACAGTCTGTGGGAAATATAAATAGCAGTCTTTTCATGCACCAGGGTATCAAACTGGCGGTAAATATCGTACTCTGCCATTGGGTCAAGGGCCGCTGTCGGTTCGTCCAAAATAACCACCGGCGCGTTTTTATAAAGCGCTCTTGCAATGGCAAGCTTCTGCTGCTCGCCGCCGGAAGGCTCAATACCGTCCTTGTCAAAATGCTTATACACAACGGTATCTGCACCTTTACTTAAGGTAGACAGTTTTTCTGCCAAACCAACACGCTCCAAAACATTAGTTACATCCTGTGCTTCATCCCCGGACTTCTCCATCAAAATATTTTCCTTCATGGTAAAAGCAAACAGTTTGAAGTCCTGGAACACCGGTGCAAACACGGTCATGTATTCTTCATAATCATACTCTTTAATGTCCACACCATCCATAAGAATGGTTCCCTTTGTCGGGTCGTATAAACGGCAAAGCAGTTTTACCAAGGTGGTTTTTCCCGCACCGTTTAAACCAACCACAGAAAGGTGCTCTCCCGGAGTCAGGGTCAGATTGATGTTGCGTAGAACCTCTACATCTGCACCCGGATACGAGAAGGAAACATCTTTAAATTCAAAGGTGTGAGGTCCCGGTGCTACATGCTTATCACCCTTCTGAATGGCCGCAGGGTAGTCCATAAACTTTACATATTCATTGGCATAGTTGGCACGCTTGGTAAGCTCCTGAAAATTCCATACCAGATTTCTCATGGAACCGTAAAACGTTCCCGCCGCCGTAAACATCTGGGTAGCAACACCAATGGTAATTTTTCCGGTAATGGCCAAAACACCCAGATAAAAATAAGTGCCGAAATCCCTTATAATATCCGTTGCAGTCATCAGCAGATTTAACGGCAGCTGCTTATCGGCAAGGGTTTTCCAGTTGCCGACCATGATATCGGTAAAGTGGTTCCATTTATCCACCATCATGTCCTTTGCACCGTACAAGCGGATATCCTTACCGTAACGGAAATCGGTCAGCTCCCAGCCAAGATAACCAAATACCCGGTTTGTCTTGGAAAGCTCCGCATACTGCTTCTGCTCAATCTGATTCAGTTTGTTGTTAATCAGACCGGAAAGCACTAATATTGCGGTGGTAATCAAAATCAATATCGGTGCCTGGGTAGCAACAATAATCACTACACCAACCACGGTAAATAACGCGGATGCCATATTAAATAACGGTTCCACAATACCGTTTAACCCACCGGAATACCAGGTCATGCCATTTTTGGCAAGCTCCATCTGGTCCAGGGCTTTTTTGTCTTCGGTAAGCTGGAAGTCCAGTTCCATAATCCGTGCACTCAGCAAAGTTTTATAGTAGTTTTCAAACTTAACCGTATAACGCTCCAACACATTACCTAAGATTCCGTTTAACAGGTTTAAAACAAACTCGGAAGCGAGAATAAATACCACATATTTAAAAATTTTCTCCGCACTTCTTGTGGTCAGCATCTCATCTACAATCAGAGGCATAACCATGATATTAATAAATGGCATTACCGTCATTACTACAAGCTTAAGGAACCGGACGATGAAATATATTTTATACCGTTTCCATGCCGTAGGAAGAAAGTACTTGTAAATTTTCAAAATCACATTTTCTTGTCGTTTCATACCTCTTCCTCCTCTCCGCTTTCGTAATATTGGGCCTGTACCTCAAAAATTTCCGCATAGGCACCACCTTTTGCCAAAAGTTCCTCATGGGTTCCGTATTCCACCATTTCTCCTGCCACAAACATGGCAATCACATCACAGAATCTGGTGGAGGATAAGCGGTGGGAAATATAAACCGCAGATTTTTCCTGAATCATCCGGTCAAAATTCTGATACAGTTCGTACTCTGCCAAAGCATCCAGAGCCGCTGTCGGTTCATCCAACACAATAACCGGGGCATTTTTGTAAAGTGCCCTCGCCAATGCCAGCTTCTGCTTTTCGCCGCCGGATAAATCCACACCGTCCTCATGAACTACCTTTAGTAATTCTGTATCAATACCATGTTCCAGTCCGTCTACCTTTTCCTTCATACCTGCCATATCCACGCAGGTTCTTGCCAGAACCTTATCGGTGTTTTCAGGCCTCTGCATGGAAACATTTTCTGCCATCGGAAATGCAAACAATTCCACGTTCTGGAATACCGGAGCAAACAGTTTATAATATTCATTTCTGCGGAACTGCTTGATGTTCACGCCGTTTAATAAAATCTCACCCTCTGTAACGTCATAAAGACGCAACAGCAGCTTGATGAACGTAGTTTTTCCTGCACCGTTTAAGCCAACTACCGCCAAACGCTGTCCTGCTGGGAAACTAAGGTTCAAATTCTTTAAAGCATAGTTTTCTGCGCCATCGTACTTAAATCCTACGTTGCTAAATTCAAAGTTTAATTTGCCTGATTTTACTACCTCAGACAAATCTACAAATTCTCCGTCTTCCACCACCGGCCACTCCATAAAGGTTCGGAAATCATCGGTCTGCAAGGAACAACGCTGGATGTCGCCCACACCGGCATAAAAATCGGACAATGCGGCAGAAAAGGCACCGCAGAGACCTAAAAACAGGGTGAAGTCTGCAATGGATAATCCCTCATGCAGAACTTGCGTTACTAAAATACCGTACATTACCGCGCCGGAAAACAGACTGGTGCAGGTATAAATCACCGAATGACGAAGCCAGAAATTCCGGCTTCTTCCCCATTTCTTTTCATGGTCGTCAAAAATCTCCCGCTGACGCCTAAGCAACCAGTTTTTCATGGAAAACAGGCGGATATCCTTGGCAAAATCAAAATCCTGGGTGCAGCGTTCCATGTAATTCATTTTGCGCCAGTTTGGCGCCATGGCATCATAATATGCCTTTTTATCATCTTTAATGGACCACAAATAAGAACCGAAATTAGTCAGCATTGCTACCGTCAACGCAATAATCAAACGCCAGTCCAGTCCGATGATTGCCGTGGCACTCACCGCCATAGTTACCACATGGGCTCCCAGACGGAACATGTTATGCATCATGCCCTCCACACCGTTATTATTGCCTCCCGTGGCTTGGTTTGCCTTTTGGAACATATCCAGCATGTGCGGCTGTTCCAATGTCTGATAGTCCATGGAAAGCACCTTATCAATACGCTCCGTCACCATATGCATGCGTACCTTGATAAAATTGAACCACATGCGGTTGTTAATAATAGTATCACCGCCAACGCACACCACTTCGATAACAACAACCGCTATCAAAAGCTTTATCAATGGCGCAATGTCCTTATTCACAAGACCTTCCTGTGCCTGCACAATTTCAATCACATACTTGGCAATGTAACTCCACAAGTACCGCATCACCGACTGAGTAATTGTTCCAAGCACCATAAGCAGTACTAAGATTTTCTTGTACTGCCACAGTTTTTTCAGTATGTAAACCATGTTGCTGAACAAACCGTGTTTGGTATGCGGCGTTAACAGCTTGCCGTCTTCATCCCGCTCCCCGAGAAGAACAGTTGCTCCCCTCTTTTTCTTTTTTACTTTTGTTTCTTTCCCCATCGTGTTTCTCCCTTTTTGATAAAATACTACATATGTTGATTATACAATATTGTCCGGTAAAAGTATTGCGATTTCTTGCTATTGTCTGCTTAAAATCAAATGTGCAATTTTTTCTTACTAAAGGATAGTCACGAAAAACGTAACAAGGTTATTAACATTTTAAAAATAAATTGGGCTATCACTAAGCATAAGTTTTTAAAAGAATAGTATTCAATGTCCGACATCTCAGCTGACAGGTGTTTGAGCAGAACGGACAAATAAATATTTTTATTTGTTCCGTGCTGAACAAACAGCTGTCAGAGGAGTCAGGCGAACATGAATACTATTTTTTCTAAAAACTATATAGTGATAACCCACTTATTTTACTACAATGTTAATAATCTTACCCTTTACGTAAATTTCCTTCACAACGGTCTTTCCTTCTACTGCTGCCTTTACGCCGGGAACTTCCTTTGCCTTTGCAAGAGCGGAATCGCTTTCTTCGTCCACGCCGATTTCTACAACGCCTCTTACCTTACCGTTAACCTGAACACCGATTTCTACAGTGTTTTCTACGAGCATTGCTTCATCGTAGGTTGGCCATGCCTCGTAAGCGATAGTGTTATCGTGGCCTAATTCCTGCCACAGTTCTTCACCAACGTGAGGACAGATACAGGAGAACATCTTAACAAAGCCCTCTGCATAGTCTAAAGGACACTTACCTGCCTTGTAAGCCGCATTCATGAAAATCATCATCTGGCTGATGGCGGTATTGAAACCAAGCTGTTCGAAGTCAGAAGTAACCTTCTTTACAGTCTGGTGGTAAACCTTATCCAGTGCACCGTCATTTTCTTCCACGATGTTACCTTCTGTTGTGATAAAGTTCCATACACGGTTGATGAACTTTCTTGCGCCTTCTACGCCGCTGTCGCTCCATGGCTTGGAAACTTCCAGAGGTCCCATGAACATTTCATAAAGTCTTAATGTATCTGCACCAAAGTCACGAACTACGTCACTTGGATTTACAACGAACTCAGGGAATCTCTTACCCATCTTGATGCCATTAGCACCAAGAATCATACCCTGGTGAACCAGCTTCTTGAATGGCTCCTTCACAGGAGATAAGCCCTTGTCATACAGGTAACGGTTCCAGATACGGGAGTACATTAAGTGACCTACCGCATGCTCCGGACCGCCGATATATAAGTCAACCGGCAGCCAATGCTTTAAGAGCTTCTGATCTGCAAATTCCTTATCGTTCTGTGGATCGATATATCTCATGTAATACCAGCTGGAACCGGCACTACCCGGCATGGTGGAGGTTTCTCTTACACCCTTAATGCCGTTTGCGTCGTACTGTTTCCACTCTGTTGCATTTTCCAAAGGAGCCTTGCCGTTCTTACCCTTGTAATCGTCAAGCTTTGGAAGAACTAATGGCAATTCTTCATCCGGAAGAACATAAATCTGACCATCTTCACCGTGAACTACCGGCACAGGCTCACCCCAGTAACGCTGTCTTGCGAAAATCCAGTCACGGAAGTGGTAATTTACAGTTCTGCGGGCAACACCCTGCTTTTCTAACTTAACGGTGATTGCTTCCTTGGCATCCTCTACTACCATGCCGGTGAATTCTTCGGAGTTCATAAGCTTGCAGCCCTTACCAAGGTATTCCTTTTTCTCAAATGCCTTTTCGCTAACGTCTGCACCGTCAATAACCTGAATCATTGGGATGTTGTGTGCGATGGCATATTCAAAGTCTCTCTGGTCGTGTGACGGAACCGCCATAACCGCACCGGTACCGTAGCTTGCAAGAACAAAGTCACCGATGAAGAGAGGCACTTCTCTGCCGTTTACCGGGTTCACGCAGTATACACCCTTTAAGATGCAGCCGGTCTTACCCTTATTTAACTCGGTACGATCCATATCGTTCTTCTTTAAGGTTTCATCGATATATGCCTGTACTTCTTCTTTATTTTCAATTCTTGGCATTAAATCCTTAACAATTTGTCCGTCCGGAGCAAGTACCATGAAGGTAATACCGTAGATGGTTTCGATACATGTGGTGTAGATGGAGAACTTACCGCCGCCAACAATATCAAAATCAACTTCAACACCTTCGGACTTACCAATCCAGTTTCTCTGGATGTCCTTGGTGGATTCCGGCCAGTCAATTTCATTTAAGCCTTCTAAAAGCTTTTCTGCAAAAGCAGGCTGATTAATTACCCACTGCTTCATGTTCTTACGGATAACAGGATAACCACCGCGCTCAGACTTACCGTCGATAACTTCGTCGTTGGATAATACGGTACCCAGCTCTTCACACCAGTTTACCGGCATATCTACATACTTTGCATAACCGTCCAGATATAACTGTTTGAAAATCCACTGGGTCCACTTATAGAAGCCAGGGTCGGAAGTTGCCAATTGCTTGGACCAGTCATAATCGAAGCCCAGCTCTGTTAACTGCTTGGAGAAGGTTGCGATATTCTCCTGGGTAAAACCATCCGGATGATTACCGGTGCTTACCGCATACTGCTCTGCCGGCAGACCGAAGGAGTCGTAGCCCATTGGATGCAGCACATTGTAGCCCTGCATTCTCTTCATTCTGGACATGATATCGGTTGCAGTGTAGCCCTCCGGATGACCTGCATGTAAGCCAACGCCGGATGGGTATGGGAACATGTCAAGCGCATAATACTTTGGCTTAGAAAAATCCCACACATCAGTCTTGAAGGTTTCGTTCTTAGCCCAGTACTCCTGCCACTTCTTTTCAATTTCGCTTGGATTGTACGTTTTTGCCATGATAATTAATCCTCCTTGTTTTGCGGAGCAAAATGCCCGCCCGCTTATGCGGGCAGAGGATTTTCTCCTCTACTAAATTTCCTTGATACAACAAGAAAGCCGCCCCCGGCTGACTTTCATCAACCAGAGACGACTGTATATACCGCGGTACCACTCTGATTCCCGGTTACCCGGGCTCTCTAAACTTCTATAACGGGAATTCCCGCCGGAACCTACACAAAGAACGAATCTCCTTCTGCTCCAGTGCCACCTGATGAGTTCGGTAAACTTTGCCTGTCTGCTCACACCAACCGCAGACTCTCTGAAAAGCGCCATAAACTTACTGGTTCAGGTCATTGCTTTAGAATATAAAACTAAGGCTTATTCTAGCTGTTTTCTGTGGGTTTGTCAAGCATATTAAGTGAAAACTTTCGGTTATTACGCAATCTCAATGATATAAGAAAATTCTTCTGCTTTTCCTACCTTCAGCTTACGGATTCCATCCTTGTCCTTTAACTCACCGGTATATCCATCTACATCACAGCGGCCCTGCCAAGGCTCTAAACATACAAACGGTGCATCCGGCTTGGTCCACACACCAAAGTACGGAAAACCTTCACTGCGAATGATGACATACGGTGTTTTATCTTCATGATATAATGCGACCGCGTCAAGTTCCTGATGGTCAAAAATATAAACATCTTCGTTCCAGAAATCTTCTGTGATTTTTACGCAGGAGTTCGCATCTAAAGGAAGCACTTTTACATTGTCCTTTAATGCACATCCGCTCTTGGCAATACGGTAAAACGGTAAATCAGTCTTTCCCGGAAATGCCAAATACATGTCACTTGTTTTCTTACCGGATGGCATCATAAACGCCGGATGAGCACCGATGCTGTAAAGCATTTCATCTGCTCCGGTATTTTCCACCTTCCAGGAAACAATAATCTTGTTACCGTCTAACTTATGCCCTACGGTTACCTTAAAATCATAAGGATACTTTTCTTTGGATTCTGCAGAGGAAGCCAGCTCTGCTGCCAATCCTTCCTTACAATCCACAAAAGAAAAATCGGAGGTCCAGGCAAAACCGTGGTTTGGCATATCGTATTCCTTGCCGTTTACCCGGTATTTCTTCTCATAAGATGCACCAATCATCGGGAACAACAGCGGAGAATGCTTTGGCCAAAATGCCGGATCTGCATTCCATAATACTTCCCTGCTGTTTTTCTTATCATAGATACGTACCAGCTGACTGCCACGCTCTTCTACTTCCATTAATATTCTTTCGTTTTCCAATACCCTTGCCATTATATTCTCCTCACTTTCTTGAAGTGCAATCCTATATTAAAAGTTACCCGCCCGCATGCAACTGCACTCCGGGCGGGTTTACCATTCCGTCTTTATCTACTTTTCGAATTAGTGACAGCATCCGCCACCGCAATGGCAGCCGCCTTCTTCGTGTTCGTGATGTTCTGCACAGGTGCAATCGCCATCCTCATGGTCATGATGATTACAGGTTGGCGCATTGTTTGCTGTTAAAGAACCGTCTAAATAACTTGCCACGGCTACATCAATATCACCGGATGCACCAGGAATAACCAGAATGCCCTTGTTCAATAAGCCCTGCATAGCCGGACCGCCGATACCGCCACAGATTACTACGGATACACCTTCTTTTACCAGATTTTCCACGGTGTTGGTATGACCGTCACCTGCATTGGCAAGCTCCTTCTTTTCTACCAGTTTGCCGTCTTCTAATGTGTAAACGGTAAATAAGGTAGCACTGCCGAAGTGACCGTATACATTCTTATTCTCATCGGTTGTTACTGCAATTTTCACGTTCTTTGCCGTAGGTGCAGCCACATCATCTAAAGAAAGAACATTTTCTAAAATAGCTGCCGCTTCTTCCATCCAGTCACCATACAGTTCCTCCACTGCACCGGCATCAATTGCCTCTGCAATCTTGGAATCCAACGGAAGCTTTGCAAGTACCGGCAGATTAAACTTTGCGGAAATTTCATCAATATGGCTCTTGCCGAATACGGAAATCTTTTCGCCGCAATTGCCGCACTGGATGTAGCTGTAGTTTTCTACCAAACCAAGTACCGGAATATCCATCATCTTTGCCATGTTTACTGCTTTGGACACAATCATGGAAACCAGTTCCTGTGGGCTGGTTACGATGATGATGCCATCAAGAGGCAAGGACTGGAATACGGTAAGAGGCACGTCTCCTGTTCCAGGAGGCATATCTACAAACATGTAATCCACATCGCCCCAAAGCACCTGGCTCCAGAACTGCTTAACTGTGCCTGCAATCACAGGGCCTCTCCAGATAACCGGAGTATCCTCTGCATCCAATAACAGATTAACGGAAATCATTTCAATGCCGTTCTTAGTAACAGCAGGAATAATACCCAGTTCGTTTGCCTGCACCATTTCCTTCATGCCGAATGCCTTCGGAATGGAAGGACCGGTAACGTCCGCATCTAAAATAGCGGTATTGTAACCCTTACGGTTCATTAACACGGAAAGATAAGAGGTTACGAAGGACTTACCTACGCCACCCTTACCGCTGACAACACCAATCACGCGCTTTACTTTGCTGTACTCATTCATTGGCTCTAAAAAGGAACTCTTATCCGGCTTTCTGGAGCTGCAATCGGAACCACAGCTGCCGCAATTTCCGGAACAGGAACCCTCCTGTTCATACTTTAATTCTTCACTCATACTTTTTTACCTGCCTTTCTATTTTACAAGCATAATACCTGATAATTTGCGCAAAGAATAGTATACTACTTTTTGCAAGAAAACTCAAGGTACAAAACGAAGTTTCCAGTCTTTCATCATTTTCTTAATCTCAATAAAGTACGTAATTCCAAGCGGTATGGCTGCTGCCATCCAAGCAATCGGTCCTGCCAGACAAATTCCGGTAAATCCAAGTAGCCCCGGTAAAGTAAAGGAAACCACGGCTCTTGCAATCAATTCAAAAACACCTGCCATCAACGGCATAAAACTCTTGCCTACACCTTGTAACATATTCCGGTATACAAAAATCAAGTTCAGGAACGGGAAGAACATGGCACAAATCCGTAAGTATATCATAGATGTTTCAATAACCTCCGGCTGGTTTCCGTCAATAAACAGCTTCGTTAACGGTTCCCCGAAGAAAATTAATATCAGGCTGGCAAACACAGCAAATATCAGGGTCAGAATGCTGCACTTTGTAACACCTTCTTTGATACGGTCAATTCTGTCAGCACCCAGGTTTTGTCCGGAATAATTAGCCATAGTAACACCAAAACTCAGCGCCGGCTGGGTTACCAACTGTTCCACCTTACATGCTGCTGTATATGCTGCAATCGCTGTAGATCCAAACAGATTCAGCGCACCCTGCAAAATTACGGTACCAATTGCTGTGATGGAAAATTGAAATGCCATCGGAAGACCGATAAATAAATGCCGTCCGTACATCCATTTATCTGCCTTAAAATCATCCTTAGATAAATGCATCATCGGATATTTTTTCATCATATAGATAAAACAAAGTACACCGGAAACGCCCTGGGATACTACAGTTGCCCATGCAGCACCGGCCACACCCATATCAAAGTTAATGATAAACACCAAGTCCAACACAACATTTAATACAGAAGAAATAATCAGGAAATATAGCGGAGTTTTACTGTCTCCGATGGCACGTAAAAAACATGCCAGAAGATTATACAACATCATAGTAAACATGCCACCGAAAATAACGACAATATACTCGTACGCCTGCCAAAAGATATCTTCCGGCGTGTTAATCAAATGCAGTAATCCCTTAGCGCCCAGCGTTGCCGCCAATGTAAGTACAATAGTGAACCCCATTGCCAATTCCACCGCTGATGTCACTGCTTTTTTCATACCACTGTTATCTCCTGCGCCGAACCTCTGGGCCACTAAAACTGCAAAACCGCTGGTGATACCGGAGGCAAAACCCAACACAAGGAAATTAAGCGGTCCCGTAGTTCCTACTGCTGCCAAAGCTTGAGTTCCCAAAATTTTACCTACGATAATCGTATCCACCATACTGTAAAATTGTTGAAATATATTACCCAACAAAAGCGGTATAGAAAACCACAAAATCAGCTTAAACGGTTCTCCCTGGGTCATATCCTTTCCGCCTTGTACTCTTCCTTTTACTCTTTCTCTTCTCTCTTTCATAATTCTCCTTAATTTTTTATGAACCTTTCTATTTCTATCATTACCAACATCATTTCATACCACGAAATATAGAAAAAAGCAATCTCTTTTTTTAGTTTTACACAAAAAAATTCCCGGAAAATTATTCCGGGAATTTAAATTATATACTGTTATACAATTAGTTATTGATGAACTTGTCTTCTTCGTTATTCCAGCTGTAAAGAGCACGGATTTCTTCGCCAACCTTTTCGGATGGATGCTCAGCTGCAAGCTTTCTCATTGCCTTGAAGTGAACCTGACGGCCTGCTGGGGACATGTCAAGTAAGAATTCCTTAGCGAAGGTACCATCCTGAATGTCGGACAGAATCTTCTTCATAGCCTTCTTAGTTTCCTCTGTGATAATCTTTGGACCTGTGATGTAGTCACCGTATTCTGCAGTGTTGGAGATAGAGTATCTCATGCCTGCGAAACCGGACTGGTAAATTAAGTCTACGATGAGCTTCATCTCATGGATACACTCAAAGTAAGCATTTCTTTCATCATAGCCTGCTTCTACTAAAGTTTCGAAACCTGCCTGCATCAGGGCACAAACACCACCGCAAAGAACTGCCTGCTCACCGAAGAGGTCGGTTTCTGTTTCTGTTCTGAAGGTAGTTTCAAGAACGCCTGCTCTTGCACCACCGATTGCTGCAGCATAAGCTAATGCCATATCAAGTGCCTTACCTGTTGCATCCTGCTCTACTGCTACTAAGCAAGGAACACCCTTACCAGCCTGGTACTCGGAACGTACGGTATGACCAGGTCCCTTAGGAGCGATCATGGTAACATCTACGTCTGCAGGTGGCTTAATACAACCGAAGTGAATGTTGAAGCCGTGAGCAAACATTAACATATTGCCTGCTTCAAGGTTTGGCTCGATGTCCTTCTTGTACATATCTGCCTGTAATTCATCATTGATAAGAATCATGATGATATCTGCTCTCTTTGCAGCTTCTGCTGCTGTATATACGGTAAGACCCTGCTTTTCAGCCTTTGCCCAGGACTTACTGCCCTCGTAAAGACCGATAATAACGTTAACGCCGGACTCCTTCATGTTTAATGCATGTGCGTGACCCTGGCTGCCGTAACCGATAACCGCTACGGTCTTACCTTCTAACATGGAAATGTTACAATCCTGCTCATAATAAATCTTTGCCATTTTTTTATCCTCACTCTCTTTAATCTTCTATGTACTCGCCCATATCGCCAACGCCTCTGGAAAGGCCGGTGATACCGGTGCGGGCAATTTCTTTAATTGTGTAACCCTGCAGTAATTCAATAAATGCTGCTAATTTTGCTTCGTTTCCGGTAAGCTCAATCATTAAGGAATCCGGAGCTACGTCAACAATTTTGGCACGGAAAATATCCGCAATAGAAATAACGGACTGGCGTTCAGCCGGCGTTACCGCTACTTTCACTAAAATAAGCTCTCTGGAAACAGACTGTCCCGGCGGAAGCTCCTTAATTTCTCTTACATCTTCCAGCTTTGCCAGCTGCTTTTTAATCTGGTCCAGAATCTGTTCATCTCCGGTAACCACTACAGTCATTCGGGAGAAGTTGCTGTTTTCTGTCACACCTACGGTTAAGCTGTCGATATTATATCCCCTGCGGCTAAACAAACCTGCCACACGGCTTAATACACCGAAAGTGTTATCTACCAGAATAGATAAAACCATCTTTCTCATAGAATCCTCTCTCTTTCTGAATTTGTTACTTTAATTCGTTATAGCGTTAATTCAATTTCTATCATTGTAACCCTACACTTTAATAATGTCAAGTGAAAAAGCAAGAAAAAAATAAAATTTGACCTTTAATCTGCTTTCTTCTTTTTTATATAGCTTGCGGGAGGCGTTTTATTCTACCAGAACACGCTCGCGCTACCATCGAAACGTAACGGTACTAAACTCGTGCAACCTTTGGTTGCATTACCTCGTTAAGTACCGACGTTTCTCCAGGGTTCTGTCCGAATAAAACGCCTCCCGCAGGCTTAATCAAATATCTCAGAGCAGAATAACTACTCAAATTTTATTAATTTAACACGCAGTCGCGTAAATATACAAATCCTTCATTAATTGCACGGATAACAGCTTTGGAAGAGAAGGTCGCACCGGATACCACATCAACATTTGTTGCATCAATGGCCGGAGCCGCTATTACACCCGGTACTTTGCCGTTTTCGGATGCCTGCGCAATTGCCTGATTCGTAAGATCTACAAAGCCACCGACATAAATGCTGACACCGGATACCGCATCGGTATAGCCCTTTTCATTTAAGATACCGTCTGTTGTCTGGTTTTCTACTACATATGCACCAAGGGATTCCGACTGGGTCTTCCATACCGGTTTCATGACATACTTGCCTTCCGCAGAAAGCTGTGCTTTTGAAACGCCGCCATACATTTCATCCCATACGACATTTGTTACCTTACCGTTCTCAATAGTTACGTTTACAAAACCGTAATTGCCCTTGTCATCCTTTTCACCTTCTACGGTATAAACACCATCCTGGCCGTTGGCCTGGGCAATTGCCTTATCTACAAGTCCAACAAAACCACCAACATAAATACTGACACCGGATACTGCATCCGTATAACCGGTTTCATTCATAATACCTGCGGTAGTCTGATTTTCTACCACATAAGCGCCAAGAGATTCGGATTGGGTTTTCCATACCGGCTTCATAACATACTTACCGTCTATGGAAAGCTGTGCCTTGGATTCACCGCCATACATCTCATCCCATACTGCAGATACAATCTTGCCATTTTCCACAGTTACAGTCACAAATCCATAGTTACCCTTGTCGTCCGGTTCGCCCTGTGCAGTATATACACCATCCTTTAATACGGCAACACCGGAAGCCTGAGCCATTGCCTGATTGGTTAAATCCACAAAGCCGCCAACATAAATGCTGACTCCGGATACCGCATCGGTATAACCTGTTTCATTTAAAATGCCGTCGGTGGTCTGGTTTGCTACCACATATGCACCGAGAGCTTCGGACTGGTCCTTCCAGGTTGGGTTACCTTCTACCATGACATACTGACCGGTTGCTGCCAGTTCTGCCTTGGAAGCACCGCCGTACATTTCATCCCATATAACACTTGTAACCTTACCGTCTGCTACGGTTACGGTTACAAAACCGTAATTACCTTTTTCATCCGGCTCTGCCTGTGCTTTATATACACCGTCTGTTAATGCACCTGCGACAGAAGCTTTTTCTGATTCGATACCGAGAATAGCAGAAATATCAAGTCCGCTTGCGGTTACCGGAAGTTTTACACCGGCAAGGACAGCTTTATAAGCCTCTTCATCTACCTTAGTACCGATATTTTCGGTTTCCATGCTGCTGGTAACATCATAAGAAACCAAAGTCTGACCATCCGCAGAATATGTTGCTTCTATTATCATTTCACCAACATAACCGTTCTCGGAAATTACCACGGTATACGTACCGTCTGCATTCTGTCTAGCTTCTTTGATTTTGGAATTTGCACCTGTCACATCTAACGTAACACTTCCCGCATGTTCCATTTTGGAAATTGCAATAGACGCTCCTCCCACCAGGATGGTTGCCACTGCCAGTATAATCACTGCTTTTAAACCATTGTCTTTTTTCTTTTTCATAAACAAACTCACTTTCTTATTCGTTCCGATATCTAGTGCATAAGTCCCAAACACCATGCACCGTAGCTTGTTCATTATAACTTATTATCCCAACTCTGTAAAGCAGTTTTTGTTCACTTAACAAAGATATTATTTTCCATTGACAGTTTCAAACAAAACCAGTAAAATCCAAAGCAGGACATCGCGCACGCAGCGCAGAAAGAGGCTGTTTTGAAATCAAGAAATCCCGGCAGATTTTATTCTGCATTTTTGATAATCCTTCTATTTGTTATTACACTGTTTTCCGGATGTAATTTCCCGGAAAATAACATCCCTGATTCTCCCGCAAACGACGAGAATAAAAGTAATATCGTTGTTTCCGGCACCGATTATTTGGTAATTCCCATAACCACCGGTGAGGTTTCTCCTATCTCTGCCTGCAGCTATGACCTGCTACACACCGTATGTACCATTCAGATTTACGATTCTACCGATTATACTGTTTTAAACGAATGCTTTGCCGTTATTGATTATTATGAAAAAATTTTCAGCAGAACCTTGGAAAATTCTGAGGTATATCGCATAAACCACACCTCTGACAATAGCAAACAGCCACAAACTACATTTACTGTTTCAGAGGAGTTAAAGGATATCCTGGAATTCTCCTTATCCTATGGTGCACTTTCCGAGGGAGCCCTGGATGTCAGTATCGCACCTCTCTCTTCCCTTTGGAATTTTTCCGATTTGGAGCACAAAACAACAGCCCCATCGGCAAATGCAATTAATACTGCTAAAGAACTTGTGAATTTCAACAATCTCTCCTTAAGCGGCAATACCCTAACCTTCGCAAAAGCCGGCATGCAGATAGAACTTGGTGCTGTAGCCAAAGGTTATATTGCAGACCGTGTAAAAGATTTTCTGTTGTCCAAAGGTGTAACCAGTGCCCTCATAAACTTAGGCGGTAATATTCTTTTATTAGGAGAAAAACCGGACGGTTCTGCATTTAATGTAGGTATCCAGAAACCGTTTGAAGACCGGGATGCGGTTGTCGTTGCCATCTCCGAATTAAAAGACTGCTCCATGGTTTCCTCCGGTATTTATGAACGGTATTTTTACGATGCGAACGGTAAATTCTATCATCACATCTTAGATGCCTCTACCGGATATCCTTGTGATACCGACCTGCTTCAGGTAACCATTATCAGTAAAGACTCTGCCACCGGTGACGCATTAAGCACCGCATGTTTTGCTTTGGGATTAGAAAAAGGAATGGCGCTTATCCATTCCCTTCCCGATGTTTATGCTGTTTTTATTACTTCCGATGGCACTTTACATTTTTCCGACGGATTCCTAGAAACAATTCCGACCAGAACAGAATCAGAACCACCGGCTTAGCCGGTGGTTTGCTCTAGCCCTATAAGGGCTTGTTACCGGCACTAGAGTCTAAAGACCCATCGAAATGATTCGCCAGCCGCAACATCATTTACTTGCAGAGCCCTTTGGGGCTCTGTTTTTGTTGCTTTACTTTACCGGCTCACCCGTGAACGGGTCAACATACTCCTTCAGTGTCATTTGGTCGTATTCCAAATCTTCTCTCAACTGATTTTGGATATACTCCTGTATTTTTTTTGCATTTTTTCCGACCGTGTCCACATAGTATCCACGGCACCAGAAATGTCTGTTGCCATATTTGTATTTCAGATTTGCATGTCTTTCGAATATCATCAACGTACTTTTTCCTTTCAAATATCCTACAAAAGCCGAAACACTCAAACTTGGCGGTATCTCCACCAACATATGCACATGGTCTGGACAGACTTCTGCTTCTACTATATTTACATTTTTCCTTTTGCACAATGTACTCAAGATGTTTGCAATATCCTGTTTAATCTGACCATATGCGACCTTTCTTCTAAATTTCGGCGCAAATACAATATGGTACTTACAATTCCACTTCGTATGTGATAAACTATTTACATCCACTTTGGATAACCTCCTTTGTTTTAATGCGGTTGGCGAACCAGCATTATTATAACATGGGAGGTTTTTTACTGTAAGCTGAAGCGACTTCAACCACCCGCATAGCAGGTGGTTTATTTGTTTTTGTCATTCCATTTTTCGGACCACGAAAAA
>JAZSFC010000046.1:0-40533 GCA_045531955.1 Lachnospiraceae bacterium
GTTTCGTTAGCGGCGTTGTCAACTGTAATTGCAAGCTCGTCGTTACCCTTGAGTGCGCCTGTGAGGTCAACTCTCCATGTAGAGTAACCGCCGTGGTGTTCAGCGAGCTTCTCGCCATTGAGATAAACAGCTGCAGATGAGTTTGCGCCCTGTATTTCGAGGTAGTGTCTGTTGCCCTCTACAAGCTCGTCAGCGCTGATTGTTCTTGTATATACACAAGTGCCGCGGAAGTAGTCGTTTCCGCCGTCCTGACCGTCTATTGCGTTCCAGGAGTGAGGAAGATTAACCGCCTCGAAGCTTTCAGGTCTGACTGTTGGAAAATCGGGTGTGTTCTTAGCGAACTGCCAACCCGCGTTAATATTAATGATTTTTCTCATTTTAATCCTTTCCTGGTATAACCCGTCTAAATGGACGGGTTATACCGTTAAGTTTATGTAAAAATTATTCCTGAATCTCTACAGGCGCTTCAACGTCAGCAGCTGCTTCTCTGCGTTCTGCAAGCTCTGCGTTCATCTTGTTGAGTGTCTTCTTGTCGAGGTTGTAAATAAGACCAAGACCGATAAAACCTGCTACTGCAGAAATAAGATAAAGAATAGCAACCATCATAGGCATCTTGGAAGCAACTTCCCAAGCCTGGTTACCACCATTTGCATCAACATAACCGATAGCTAAGAGAATCTGTAATGCTACTGCAGGACCAACACCCTGTGCCAGCTTACGGAAGAAGGAATGAAGTGCATATACAGTACCTTCTTCTCTGGTGCCCATCTTCCACTCGTTGTAGTCGATAGCGTCACCCATCATAGCCCAGGATACTGTGGAGTAGATACCCATACCAAGGCTGTTGATTAACTGACATACGATATAAATTAAAATACCCTTGCCGTCAGGACTCATAAGACCGGTAAGTGCGGTTACAAGCATTAAGCCACATGCAATCATCTGAACAATAGCACCGATTGTAGCTAATTCCTTTTTACCGTACTTTACAACCATCTTACGCGCAAGTGGTGTGAAAAGAACAATAGGAATCATAGCAAACATGGAAACGATACCGGAAATCTGTACGTTATTAAAGTAGGACTGGAATAAAACGGTAACTGCTGCTGCACCGCCCTGCATACCAATAAACATGCCAACTGCTGCTAAAGTAGCACCAACTGCAGGACGGTTCTTGCAGAAGTTCTTCATTGCTGCGATTACATTGAACTTAGGCTGGTCGTCGTTTACTCTTAATTCTACATCTTCACGGATTTCAGTGTTCTTAATCATTAACTGGAAGGTAATGAAACCTAATACACCCATGATAAGAGCTGCAATAAATACTCTTTCACCAATGAGGTTATCGTTTGCATCGTAGATAATCATTGGAAGAATTGCCATAGGAACCATGTTACCAACCATGGAACCGATAGAACGCCATGCGGAAAGGGAAGCACGGTCAGCAGGTTCGCTGGAGATTAAGGATAACAGGGAGCCGTAAGGTACGTTTGCTACGGTGTAGAACGCATCCCAAATTACATAACCACAAATAAAGATAATAATCTTAGCCCAAACAGGTGCATTCGGGAATGGTAAGAATACCAGTGCACCGGCAACTACAAGACCGATGGAACCAAAGCTGATATACTGTAAGAACTTGTTTCTCTTATACTTACGCTTATCTGCGTCAATCATGGAACCGATAACAGGGTCGTTAATCGCATCCCAAATCTGAACTACAATAAGTAACAGGGAATACCATGCGGATAATCCCATGAACTGTGTCCAGAAAATCATCATGGTACCCTTGAGGGCAAAACTCATGTTACAACCAAAGTCACCTGCTGCGTATGCAAGACAGTCACGCATACCAAACTTACGGAAACCTTTGGCATCTCTCTTTACTTCTTTTGCCATTGTAAAATCCTCCATAAATGTAATTTAATATGTACCTTCTCATACACATTTCGTAAGAGCTTGTATACATTATACTCCATGTTTTATAAAAAAGCTAGTACTTTTTTGTTATTTTTCACGGGAAATCGACATTTTTTTTACTATTTTTATTTATTTTTCACAAAAAACCGGCTTTTTTATTAACTTCGCAAAAAAAGAGAGCTTGTATACAAGCTCTCTTTTTATTTATCACTTTATTGCAATAAATCGCCTATTTCTTAATTTTGTTCAACTGTTCATTTAACGCAAGCAGTTGTTCCTTGGTTACGGTAATGTTGGCACTACCCGCCATATTCATGGCACGAAGTACCGTAAAGCCACCCATCATCTTCATCATGGCAGGAGTCATTTCGAAGCCCATAACCTTCTTCTTTTTGCCGTCAGCACCGCCCATGAACTGCTTCATCAAGTCGCCGAACAGCTTCATCCCCTCCGGATTTGCCATAATATCGCCAATCTTATCGTTTAAGGAGAAATAACCTTCCGGCGCGGTAACATCGAACCAGTTAAGGACAGCTCCCTCTTCCTTTAAGCGGTACTTTTCATTGAACTTGTCCACCTTGTTGATGGTGCTTTCATCGGTGCAATTGCCCGCCTTGGCAGTAAGAGTGGTTGTTCCCTTATTTGGTACGTCAAAATAGAAGAAATGCTCTGCACTTTCCTGAACGCCCAAGCTTTCACCATTGGCAAATAACTCTACGGACGGCAGGTTGGAATATACGGTTACCTTGGTCACATCTTCTACACGGTCTACATAACGTTTGCCGCAAATGTGCACAAACGGATCATCCGCAGGGTCCACAAGCCAAGCCTTATATGCATAGAAGGCATCCTTTTTATACTTTCTGTCGAAGGTCATAAGACCCTTGTGGTTCTGGCCGTTTTCGCCGCCTTCGTTACGTCCGTCGGCACCAAAATCAAACATGTTCCATACGTGGGTTGCCCACATATACTTTCTGGTGAAAAGCTGCTTGATGAGTTCTTCGTGGTAATATGCCTGATATTCCTCGGTATAGTCGCCCTGTCTTGGGTCGGAAGTATGCCAGTTAAGCGCCTCACAACCATACTCGGAACATCCGATAGGTTTATCCGGATGGGTCTTATGGAATTCATCAAACCAAGGACCGTTCATGGTAGTGTCGCCACCGTACCAACCGAAGTAATGGTTGTAGGAAACCGTATCCGGAATCTGCACGTAAGCTTCGTTCATGTCGCACATGGAAACCACCGCCATGGTAGTAAGACGGGTTGGGTCCATTTCGTGGGCAAGGTCGTTTAAGATATGGTGATTCTCTAATAAGTTTACAGTAATTCCGCTGATGGTAATCTCGTTGGAAAGACCCCATACCACAATACTTGGATGGTTGTAGTTCTGGGTAATCAGTTCCTTCATCTGGGAGATGGTGTTTTCACGGCCGGTTGGCATATGCTTGGAGATGTATGGAATTTCTGCCCAGATTACCAAACCGCGCTCATCACATAAGTCATAAAAATACTGGTCATGCTGATAGTGGGCCAGGCGAATGGTGGTTGCACCCATCTCGCAGATATAATCCATATCTTCCCTGTGATGCTCCGGAAGCAGTGCGTTACCATAGCCCCATCTGTCCTGATGGCGGGATACACCGCGAAGCGGATAAGACTCACCGTTTAAAATGAAACCTTCTTCCGGGTCCACCTTAAAGGTCCGGCAGCCAAAGCGTGTGCTAACTTCGTCGATTATCAGATCTTTATCTAATAATTTTACGGTTGCGGTGTACAGATATGGGTCCTTACGTCCATGCCACAAATGTACGTTCTCAATAACCAGTTCATCCTTGAAAACACCCGGAACACCAGAGGACTTTACTACTTCCTTGCCCTCGGCATCGGTAATTACATATTCCAGTTCCATATCATAGCCCGGATTTACCACCGGAGCCTCAATAGTTACCTTAGCGGTTGTGCCCTCAATTGCAGGAGTCACCTTAATACCCGGACCACCGAAATTTTCCAATTCAAAATGGGAATTCGCTACGGCAATTAAATTCACATTACGGTACAAACCACCGTAAAAAGTAAAGTCTGCCATCTGTGGATATACCATTTCGTTTTCACTGTTATCCACTGCAATTGCAAGGACATTCTTTTCTTTTAAGGCATTGGTAATATTCACACGCCAGGTGGAATATCCGCCATCGTGGTGCGCTAACTTTTCGCCGTTTACATATACATCTGCAGAGGAATTGGCACCGTTAATTTCCAGATAGTACTGGGCAGCCGCAGGCAAATCCTTCTTAGCTATATCTTTTACATAAAAACAGGTTCCGCGGTGATAATCATTGCCACCGTCCTGTCCGTCTTTGGCGTTCCAACAGTGAGGCAGATTTACCTTTTCCCAAAACAGCGGCATGCGCTTTGGAGCCTCAGTTGCTTTCTTGGAAAACACCCACTTACTATTTAAGCTGACTACTTCTCTCATGTTTTTTCCATCCTTTCGCTACACATCAAAGGGGCTTTTGTGAACCCCGGTCCCATAGATACATTCAGTATACCATAGCCTCCATAGAATTACGAGTACATTTTCGACAAAACAGTTTATAATTTTTCATTATTTTTATTACATTCTTTACCAAGGCTTTACCATTTTTCCAACCCGCGCATGTTATACTGGAATGGTGCAAATAATATATAAAAATATAATGAAAGGGGACTATCACTTTGAAGTTCTATTGTGAAGAAATTGAAAAGGTACTTAGTGAGACCAAAAGTTCAAAAAAAGGTCTTACCTCCTCTGAAGCCGCAAAGCGCTTAGAGGAAAACGGCAAAAACAAGCTTGCCGAAGCAAAGAAGGATTCCTTACTTAAGCGCTTCTTTAACCAGATGACCGACCCGATGATTATCATCCTCCTGGTTGCCGCTGCCATCAGTGGTGTACTTGCCGTAGCTGAAGGCGAAAGCTTTGCCGACGTAATCATCATTCTCGCCGTTGTAATTATCAATGCCGTTCTTGGTGTTTACCAGGAAAGCAAAGCAGAAAAGGCCATTGAGGCCCTGCAGGAAATGTCTGCTGCTACCTCTAAGGTATTGCGCGACGGCAAAATCGCTTCCGTAAGAAGTGAAGATTTAGTAATTGGTGACGTTGTTTTATTAGAAGCCGGCGATGCTGTTCCGGCCGACGGACGTCTCATCGAAAACGCCAGCTTAAAAATTGAAGAAGCTGCCCTTACCGGAGAATCCGTTCCTGTTACAAAATTTATTGACTTAATTAACCTTACTGATTCCGCAAAAGACATTCCTCTCGGTGACCGTAAGAACATGGTTTACATGGGCTCCACCGTGGTATACGGCCGTGGTACTGCAGTAATCACCGCCACCGGTATGGATACCGAAATGGGTAAGATTGCCGATGCGTTGGCAAATGCAGAAGAAGGACAAACTCCTCTTCAGTTAAAGCTGTCCCAGTTATCCAAAATCCTCACCTGGTTGGTACTTGGTATCTGCGTTATCATTTTTGCGGTTCAGATTATCCGCGCCGGCGGTTTTGGTTTTGAAACCATCATCAATTCTTTCATGGTTGCCGTTTCCTTAGCGGTTGCTGCGATTCCGGAAGGTCTGGCTGCGGTAGTTACCGTAGTTCTTTCCATCGGTGTTACCAATATGTCCAAGCGTAACGCCATCATCCGCCGTCTCACCGCAGTAGAAACTCTCGGCTGTGCACAGATTATCTGCTCCGACAAGACCGGTACTCTCACACAGAATAAGATGACCGTAGTTGACTGCTTCTGTGAAGACGAAAAACATCTGGCTACTGCCATGGCACTTTGCTGTGACGCAGAACTTGACAAGGACGGCACCGTTACCGGTGAACCTACCGAAGCTGCCCTGGTTGTTTGGGCACACAAGTTAGAGCTTCCAAAGTATGATTTAAAAGCAGAGTTCCCAAGAAGCGGCGAAGCTCCTTTCGACTCCGGCAGAAAGATGATGTCCACCGTTCACCGCGTTGGCAACGACTTCGTTCAGTACACCAAGGGTGCTCCTGACGTTGTATTAGACCGTTGTACCCACTATCTCAAGGACGGCAAGCCGGTTCCTATGACCAAGGAATACCGGGAGGAAATCTTAAAGGCAAACAAAGCAATGGCAGACAGAGCACTCCGTGTTCTTGCCTGTGCAGAACGTGAACATACGACAGAACCTGCTTCCTACGAAGCCGACGACCTGGAAAAAGACCTTTGCTTTACCGGTCTTTCCGGCATGATTGACCCGGTTCGTCCGGAGGTTCAGGCTGCTATTACCGAATGTAAGAGTGCCGGCATCCGCGCCATCATGATTACCGGTGACCACATCGATACCGCGATGGCAATCGCAAGAGAGCTCGGTATCTTAACCGAGGAAAAGAAGGCAATTACAGGCTCCATGTTAAATGACATGAGTGATGATGAGTTTGCCAAGGAATTAGAAAACATCTCCGTATACGCAAGAGTTCAGCCGGAACACAAGACACGTATCGTAAATGCATGGCGCGCAGCAGGTTATGTAACCGCCATGACCGGCGACGGTGTTAACGATGCACCATCTATCAAATCCGCCGATATCGGTGTTGGTATGGGTATCACCGGTACCGACGTAACCAAGAACGTTGCAGATATGGTTCTTACTGATGACAACTTTGCTACCATTGTTGGTGCGGTGGAAGAAGGCCGTCGAATATACGACAACATCCGTAAAGCAATCCAGTTCCTGCTTGGTTCCAACATGAGTGAAGTTATCAGTATCTTCGTAGCAACTTTAATGGGCTTCACGATTTTAAAACCGGTTCATCTGTTATGGATTAACCTGGTTACCGACTGTTTCCCTGCGTTAGCCCTTGGTATGGAAAAGGCTGAGCCTGACATCATGCAGCGTAAGCCTCGTGATGCCAAGGCAGGCGTATTTGCCGGCGGCATGGGCTTTGACGTAGCTTATCAGGGTCTTATGGTTGCCGTTTTAGTACTTGCATCCTTCTTCCTTGGCCACTACATGGAAACCGGAAACTTTGCCATCACCAACAGTGCCCACGGCACCACCATGGCATTCCTTACCATGTCCATGGCAGAAATCTTCCACAGCTTTAACATGCGCTCCCAAAGAGGCAGCATCTTCAAGCTAAAAGGCCAGAACATGATTCTTCTTATTGCTGCAGCTGGTACTTTAATCGCTACTACTCTGGTTTGCGAAGTTGAGGTACTTGCAAACGCATTCCAGTTTACCAGCGTAAGCTTAGAAGAATACCTGGTTGCTATCGGCCTTGGCGTACTGGTAATTCCAATCGTGGAAATTGTGAAGTTTATTCAGAGAAAAACAAGTAAGCAGTAATTTAATCAAAAAGAAAACGAAGTTATCTTCATAAGCAATATAAAAAAGAAAATATCCGCATATTCCTTGCATCTCCATTTATGGAAGAGTCGATGCGACGGAATATGCGGATATTTTCTTTTTGTTATATTATCTAACTTTAACTTCGTTTTCTTTTTGGCGTCGGCTTTTCTCCAAGCGTCTTCTCAAAAAACTCTACCATAGCCCCTTGGTATTTCTGCGGCTCCAGGCACCAGCTCAGTCCGTGGCCGACACCCTTCACCCGTACAAAGGTTTTATCCTCGGAAGCACATGCCTCGTAGCATTTTTCACTCATCCAAAACGGAACGAAATCATCGCCGTCGTTATGGACAAACAGCACCGGTAGCTTACAATTTTTCATGCTTTCATAAGCGGAGGCTTCTTCCAAGTTAAAATGTCCAAACCACTTTGCTCCCAGCTTTGCTAAAGGATACATAAGCTTTGACGGTAAATTCATACTATCCATTACCGCACATAAAATTTCTTTCGGAGATGAAAAACCGCAGTCAGTCAAAATTCCTTTCACATTATCCGGCAATCCTACATCTGCTGCCATCATAACCGTGGCAGCTCCCATGGAAAGCCCGAACAGGTCAATTTTCACATCCGCTCCGAACCGGTTTATTGCATATTCCACCCAGGATTTGCAGTCGTGGCGCTCCATAATACCAAACGTGATGGATTTACCTTCACTAATGCCCTGGGAACGCTGACTGGCTAGTAACAGATTGATTCCGTTCTTTTTAGAGTAGGAATAAATGCCGTTACCGTCCCGGTAAAAGCTACCGTGATAGCCATGAAAGAAAATAACCACCGGCTCTCCATCCTGGCGGTGATAATACCGTCCGCGGAGTTTTAAGCCGTCTATGGAAGTAATTTCCACCGTTTCATATTCCTTAGCATCAATAACCGTACGGATGCCCCGTTCAATTACTTCAGAAAACGCTTCATATGCAGGGCCCTTTGGCATATGCCGCTGCACATCATCCTCCGGATAAGTTTCACGGTATTCCCCAAAGCAAATACGGTATATTACATATACGCTTACAAGGAACAAAATCAGAACAGTAATTGCAATAATCAAAAATGTCATATCAGTTCTCCCAAAGCTGTCCCGTCTACTTCATAAACACAAAATTCTTCAGTTCAAACAAGGTTCTTCCTTCAAAATAACCGGACATCCAGCCCAGCTCCTTATAACCGGTAGTTACCTTAAAGAACAGGGAATGACGGCCTGTTACATTCTTTACCACAGTTTTTACCACGCCGTTATCTTTGCCGATGGTACAGGTTCCGATTTCTTCTCCGTCTTCTCCGTCAATTAAAATATGCAGGGTGGCATCACAGCCCATACCGTTGATTTCTGCTGCAAATTCCATGGTCTTGCTGGAATCATCATCACCGAAATCAAAGTACTTATATCCAATAATACTGCCATCCTTGATGTTGGTTAATACACGTTCAAACACATTCTTTTCTGTTACATACGGACCGTTCTTTAACACACAGGCAATTTCCGCCGGAGTAATGCGGTACGGAAGCAGGGAATCTTCAAAGCCAAGGGAAGTCATTTCCACCGTAGGAATGGTACCGTCCGGTAAAATCTCAATTTTTTCCACACATCCTCGTCTGGACATAATGCTGTTATTGGTCATACGGTGATAGAAAATGTACCATTGACCGTTAATGCAGCAAATGGAGCCATGGTCGTTTCCGCCCGGATAATCCACACCGTTATCAATAATGTAACCACGGTACTTGAACGGGCCTGTCGGAGACTTGGAAGTAGCATATGCCAGTCGGCTGCCTCTCTTCGGAGAATAAATCATATAGTAGGTATCTCCCACCTTACGAGGAGATGCTGCTTCAAAGAAAAAGCTGTTTTCTTCCACGAAACCGTCTTCTTCTCTCTTTTCAATCGGAATAAAATGCTCAATACAGGTGCCATCCAATACTTCGTACATGTTGTCACCGTTGATTTCAGCAAGGAAGGAACGCTCAAATCCGCAGTAAATATAGACTCTGCCGTCATCGTCCACTAATACACCCGGATCGATAAACCAGCCGTTACAGCAGATTTCATCAGAAATGGTATACTTATATGGGGCAATCAGCTTAAAAGGTCCCTCCGGACGATCACTGACTGCCACACAACCTTTCGCATTCACAATATAAGCAAACAAATAATACTTGCCGTCCTTTTCCACCACATCCGGCGCATATAAATGACAGCGTTCATCGGTCCAATCCGTATCGGATGCATGGTCGCGGTCTGCTCTGGTGTGGAAAATATCGCCGTGGCAGGTCCAGTCATTTAAATTATTCACAGGGGCACTCCAACATTTTAAGACATAATCACAAAAGTGGTCAGAACCAGCTTCATCATGGGAACCGTACACATACACACGGTCTCCGAATACTCTTGGTTCTCCGTCCGGAATATACTCCCAAAATGGTAAATATGGATTTGGCATAATTTTATCCTCCTAAGTATTTTATTCTTTTTTCCCTATGGCAGTATATCCACCGCCCTCTTAGTAAACAGTATAACAAAAACATACAGAAATACAAGTCATTCCCTGCCATACTTTTCTTCAAAAAGTGCTGTATTCTTTCTACTTTAATCCGGAAGACTTCCGTTAACACATAATCGTCCCCACCCGGATATAGGGTTTGGATATTCCTCTCCCGGCAGTCTTTGAGCTCCTGCAATCAAATATTCCCGCAGTTTCTCCCCATGCAGAAACGGGTCATTACCTTCGACAATTCCCCATTGAAGCAGCAGTGCTGCCCCGCCCGTAGCAAAAGGGGTTGCCATAGAAGTACCGGAACGGGCGGTATATCCCCCTCCCGGAGCACAGGATATCACATCCACCCCCGGTGCCACCAAATCCGGCTTCATTCGACCGGTATTTCTAGCCGTTCCCCGTCCCGAAAAGGATGCCACCTGCAGAGTTCCGAAATCATATGCTCCCACAGAAATCACTCCTTCTGCCGTGGACGGAATCGTCAGAGTCCGGTAAGAATCCGGTTCCGTAAAACCGGTATTGTTACTCTCAAGGCCTTGTAATACCCATACATCATAAGTTCCTTCCACAATACGTTCCGGAATCAGCCGAAGCTTCCACACACCTGCCCCAAGCCTGTCTCCGGTTGCTGTTACAGAAATCCGCAGCTCCGACAAATTCTGATATATAGTGGGAGCGCTCCAAAATCCTTCCGCCTCTGCATCTCCAAGCCGGACCGCCGTTCCTGTAGCAGAATATAAAAAAGCTGACCCAAACGCTGTCACCGGTTCACCTTCTCCAAACCGGAAGGTTACGGATTCTCCTCCCGGAGCTACCAGTTCCGCCGAAAAACGGTCGGCATAATTGCTCCAAAGCTCCAGTTCCAACGTTTTTTCCTGTCCTTCTACCGCCAGTTCTAACTCTTCCGGTTCACGTTCCTCCAGTTTTCCTCCGGCATGGGTACGTCCGATACCGTCATTTCCGGTACCGACACAAATCACACATTTTGCCATGGATGTAACCCTATCCAGATAGGTTTCCAACAAGCTCCTGCCGTTATGGGCTCCTTCTCTTGTTCCGTAGCTGATGTTCAATGCTAACGGCTGATTTCGTTCTATGGCAAACCGCGCGCAAAAGTCCACTGCTTCCATCAGTCTTGCCGTGCCGGATACCGCTGCCCGCCCGCTCCGGATTTCTGCCAGTTTTACGATTAACAGTTTACTTTCAAAAGCCACTCCCCGATATTTTCCTCCGGAAGCTCTTCCGTTTCCTGCCGCAATTCCCGCCACATGGGTACCATGTCCGGATAAGTCCGTGCCCGGCACTGCCTGCCGGTTGCTGCCCGATGTGTTTTCTCTCAAAATCCCATTGATTTGCTCTTTTGTAAACAACGTACCTATCGAGTACCCTTCCGGCGGATTGCCTTCGGTTAAGTCCTGGTCCCATAATGCTACAATCCGTGTAGTTCCGTCCGCATTACAAAAATCGGGGTGCCTGTAGTCAATACCTGAATCGATAATGCCTACCAGCACCCCTGTACCATTTAAATTTCCCGGTGCCCGTTCTGCCGACGGGCGGTTACTTACGCAGGAGGAAGCCCTGCCAAATTCTACCGTAGTATATACTCTTGTAGGAAGTTCCGCATATATAATTCCCGGAGTCTTAAGAAAATTTTCCACCTGTTCCTCCGGGAGAACCGCAATTACATATCCTCCCAGCAACCGGGTTATTTCTATTTCCGGAACCTCTGTTGTTTTTACAAATTGTTCGTCTGTCAGTAAAATCAATTCCACCTGTGCCATAAAAAAACAGTTTCCTTTTTGATACTATTTTTTATTCCGCACCAAGAAAAATTATAACCCTAGAATTTTCTTTACCTTATCCACCAATTCCAACGGAACAAATGGTTTTACCACATATCCTACCGCTCCGAGGCTTTTTGCTGCCACTACCGTTTCGGAATCTGTGGTACCGGTTAAAAACATAACCGGAATATTCTTAAACTCGTCATTACTTCTGATGACATCCAATGTCTGGATTCCGGACATAATCGGCATTTCCACATCCAACAATATCATGTCGGGAGTGTAATACATTAAACTTTCCAGGCAGGCCATTCCTGAGGAACATTTTACCACATTGAAATCTGCCCGCTTTAATCCAAGCTCTGCAATAGTCAAAATCACTTCGTCATCATCTACTATTAAAATTGTTTTCTTTTCAGAAGCCATTTAAATTCCTCCAACTATCCTTTGTTACCTCTCTTTTATTGTACATGAAAATGCTAAATTAATCTAGAAAATTTTTATAAAGAAAAAAGACCGTATAACACGGTCTTTTTTCAAGAAGCACACTATTATCTATAACAAAAAGGATTGAACAAATTTTAGGGTTACTGATTTGTATGACCAGCGCAACCGCTCTTTTTCTTTGCCGCACATTCCTTGGCATAAGGACAGCCTACACATTTTCCCTGTTTCTTTTCCCTGCGGATATAAACCGCCGCAGCACCTACAAGAACCAGCACTAACACAATAATGATACTATCTGCCAATGTCATACTATACCTGCTTTCTGATTCTTATTCACTCAGCTTATACTCCGGTTTGGCATCCTTACTGTTTGCATTGCTTACCAGCACGATAATAAGCACCATCACAAGCACTGCAATCAATCCCGGAAGAAAACCTGCTCCCAAAGCTCCTGTTGTAATCAAAGTACCAATCTGATATACCAAAAATGCCAAGGTAAAGCCGGTAAACAGCTGCAGACAGATACCGCCAAACAGCCATTTTTTGCTTTGCATTTCCGCATTCATAGCACCGATTGCAGCAAAGCATGGCGGCGTAAATAAATTAAACATCAGATATGCCAGTGCAGCTACCTTTGTTAAGCCAATGGTAGTTGCCACTACATTACCGTCACCTACCAATGCCAATTCATCCATATCAATAATTGCGGACAGTCCATAACAAACTGCCAAAGTACCTACTACGTTTTCCTTTGCAATAAAACCGGTTACTGCTGCCGCTGCCAGCTGCCATGCAGCTACACCTACCACCGGTACTAAAAGCACCGCAATCGGAGAAGCAATAGAGGCAAGAATCGAGGTATGTGCCATACCCTCTTCCACAACCTGAAGCTTCCAGTTAAAACTCTGCATAATCTGAACTACCGTATTACATACCAAAATAATGGTACCTGCCTTAATAATGTAAGCCTTACCCCTGTCTAACATAGAAACGCAGGCTCTTTTCAGGCTTGGAAGCTTGTATTCCGGAAGTTCAATAATAAAATAGGATTTTTTGTATTTATATCCGGTAACTGCTTTCACCAGCAATGCGCCAAGCAGGATTACAACAATACCCGTAAAGTACATCACCGGAGCTACCCACACCGAATTCCCGAAAAAGGAAGCTGCAAACAGGGTAATTACCGGAATCTTGGCACCACACGGCATAAACGGAGCCAGCATTGCCGTTGCACGGCGTTCTCTTTCATTACGAATGGTACGGGATGCCATAACCCCTGGAATGGCACAGCCGATACCGACTACCATAGGAATTACGGACTTACCGGAAAGACCAACCTTTTTAAAGATTGGGTCCAGCACTACTGTAGCACGGGCCATATAACCACAGTCTTCCAACAAAGCGATGAGGAAATACATAACCATTACCAGCGGAAGGAAACCGACTACAGCAATTAAACCACCGATAACACCGTCTACCAGCAGGGACTGCAGGAACGGATTCGCATTCTCTACCAGACCTGCCACATATCCCTGGAAACCTTCTAAAATTCCGGTTAACCAGTCAGCAATCCAGGTACCTACCGTAGTCTGGGAGATATAAAACACTGCCCACATTACTACGGCAAATATACCGATACCAAGCACAGGATGGGTAATTACCGCATCGATTTTATCTCCGATGTTGGTGTCCTTAGTCAGAACCTTTCGTTCCTCGACCTCATTCACAATTTTATTTACAAAGGTAAAACGCTTTCTGTCTTCTGCTTCTACTGCTGCCTTGTCCGTCAGGTCAATGTCTGCCTGTATGTATGGCGCCTTCTGAGTTTTTCCTGCTTGCGCCACCGCAGCCTGCACTACAGCCTTTAAGCCGTTGTCTCCACCGGAGATGGACACGGTTTCAATAACCGGGCAGCCAAGCTTTTGGGAAAGTTTTGCTTCATCAATCTGTGTGTCTTTCTTTTCGTTAATATCACTCTTATTAAGCGCAATCACCATCGGAATTCCAAGTTCCATAAGCTGGGTGGTAAAAAATAAGCTTCTGCTCAAATTGGTAGCATCTACAATGTTAATAATTACATCCGGCTTCTCGTTCTTTACATAATCTCTGGTGACGCTTTCTTCCGAAGTGAACGGAGACATGGAATATGCCCCCGGTAAATCTACTGCAACCAGTTCTTCATTCCCCTCATAGAAACTCTTTTTAATCGGGCTTTCTTTTTTTTCTACGGTAACACCTGCCCAGTTGCCTACATGCTCATTCCGTCCGGTCAGTGCATTGTACATAGTGGTTTTACCGCTGTTTGGATTACCTGTTAATGCTATTCTCATAAATCCTCCTGTTATTTTCTTGTTTAAACTCTATTCCTCTTGCTGACTGCGGCGTTTGTTAGTCAAGACTAACCGATACTTATAAAAAATAGTGATTACCATCACCATTTTCTGCTTATGCTATACCAAAATAGCCGCAGCTAATTCATTATCAATGTTGTAGCGGCCATCCTTAATGGAAACCGTACAATTTCTTTTCTTTCTGGACACTACGGTAATTGGTTCACCGCTATAGCAGCCCAGAGAGAATAAAAAGGAATTTAACTCTTCATCGTCGGTAGCAATGTTTTTAATGATATATTCTTCACCAATATTTGCTTCAACTAAAGTCATGGTATCATCTCCCTTACTGAAGTTAGGCTTTTCTAACTTTCGACTAGAGTTTAATATAAAATCCTTCTTTTGTCAACCTATTTTTATGTAAATTTTTCTAAAAATATTCCGGAACATTTTGTGCAATTTTTCTACGCGACATGAAACGGCCGGAAAACTTTGCTATAAGGGTTTGATATTTTCGAAAAAATATGGTATACTGTTATTATTACAAAAATAACTATCATCTGACATCCTTTGTCAAGTATATATAATAATCAGGAGAAGCAAAATGGCAATTAACGAATCTGCAGAAAACTATTTGGAAACCATATTGATGCTCAGCAAAAAGCTACCGGTAGTGCGCTCCGTTGACATCGCTAACGAGCTTGGCTTTAAAAAATCCAGCGTCAGCATTGCCATGAAAAACTTACGTGAAAACAATCATATCGCGGTTTCCAATGCCGGCTTTATTACCTTAACCGAATCCGGCAAGCAAATCGCAGAAATGATTTTTGAACGCCATGAGCTCATCTCCAACTGGTTAATTACCATTGGTGTCAGCGAAGAAACCGCACTGGAAGATGCATGTAAAATGGAGCATGTTATCAGTCAGGAAAGCTTTGAAGCAATTAAGAAATTTATTGGGAAGTAAGAAAAAAGGCACACAGGAAACTCGTTTTGTCTAAGAGTTCCTATGTGCCTTTTTATATACATCCGCAGGATGCTTTGCCCCTGCCAAATCACCAATTCAAACTACCAATACACCACCACCGAGTTTTAGCACTTCGTGCAGGGCAACCATTAATTACGGAAAAGTCCGCCGCCTGCAGCAAGTCCCCGTGGAAAGTGGCTGAGTCAGAAGAAAAACTGCAAAAGCACTCCCCGGCGGGACGTTTCACAACCTATTTCTTCGCCAGTCTCTTATACTCCGCAATGGCTTCATCATAAGAATGCAGGCTCATCAGCCAAAATTCCTTCTTCGTCAAATCGATATCACAAATCTTCGCTACATCCTCTACGCTTCTTACCGGAGTTTCCTTTAGCATATAATTGTATTTTTCAAGGAATGCCGGACCTTCCTGCTTATACTTTTCATATAAGCCTCTTGCAAACAAACCGCCGAACGCATATGGGAAGTTGTAGAATCCAAGGCCTGCGCTGTAATAGTGGCCCTTGCATGCCCACATATATGGATGAAGAACCTCATGGTCCAAACCATCGCCGTAAGCTTCCTTCTGGGCTTCTAACATAATCTTGCAAAGCTCGTCCGCAAACATAAAGTTCTCACTTCTGTTTTCCACCACACGGGACTCAAATAAAAATCTGGAGTAAATATCGCAGATAATCTGGGTTACATCGCTAAGCTGACCTTCCAACAGGGAAAGCTTCTCATCGTCAGAAGACGCATGGTCAATGGCATGACTCATTACCACATTTTCGTTAAAGGTAGATGCGGTTTCAGCCACCGGCATGGAATATCCCGTATTTAACGGACGGTTATCAAAAATCATAAAGTCATGATAACCATGGCCAAGCTCATGGGCCAAGGTAGATACGTCGCTGAAAGAACCGTCAAAGTTAGTCAGCACACGGAACTGCTTCTTAGCGTCTAAGGATGCGCAGAATGCACCGCCCACTTTGCCGTTTCTCGGGAAGAAATCAATCCAGTTTTCTTCGTAAGCACGGTCAATAATCTCCGCCATATGCGGATTGAAGGATTGAAATACATTCATTAAATATTCCTTGGATTCCTCTACCGTAAACTTCTTGGTGTTGCTGCCCATTGGCGCAAACAAATCATACCATGGAAGACCATTTTTGTGACCGAGAGCCTCTGCCTTTGCCCTAAGATAGCCGTGGAAGTTCGGCATATATTCCTTCATTGCCTCTAAAAGTGCATCCAGCGTTGCCCTCTCCATTCTGGAGCGGTACAATACCTTATCCAAAGGAGATGCATAACCTCTCATTTTAGATTCGGTAATGTCCTGCAGTTTAATGCTGTTTAGAGAATAAGCGATGGCATCCTTAATCTTGTCATACGCCTTAAGTTCTGCCTCATAGGCTTCCTTACGTACGGTTGCATCGGCGTCATAGGCTTTGTTACGGATGGCAGACAACGTAGTCTTTTCTCCGTTGTACTCCACTTCCACGGAGGAAGTCAAAAAGCTCTGCAAGTCGCTCCAAGCGGAACCACCAGAAACATCCATTCTTGCCAGTGCTTCTTCCACATCCTCAGAAAGTGTGTATTTGGCACTTTCCTGAATTCTGTGGAGGCGGTCACTGTAAGCAAGTAACAGTTCATCATCTCCGATAACTGCATCAATATCTGCTATTTTCTCAATATATTTTTCAATCAGGGTAGATGCCTTTGTTACATCACCCATTTTCTGCATCAGGCGGCCCATATAAGAAACGCTTTCCGTATCGGAAGTATCTACCGACTGACGCAGGGAGCAGAAGCTGAACAGATTGCCTACCAGCTCCTCAAATTCCTCATCCTTAAGCAGTGCTTTTTTTACGGTTTCTCTTTCGCCTTCGCTGCCAAGACTATCCGCAAACTGCTGATATGCTGCAATTTTTCCGTCTACTGCAGCAAAGTCTGCTAAAAATTTTTCATCTTCAAATCCGGAGTATAAAACCTCCAATGACCATTTGTCGTACATAACCTTCTTCCTTTCTTCTGCAGAAATAGTCTTCTGCATATCAGTATAAGTTTATCAAAATCAAAACCACTTGTCTATACTTTCTGCCGGACCAGGGCTTTCTTTTTCCAGCCTCCCTGTGCATAACGTCCCACTGCTACCAATAGCGAGATTATCCATCCGAGATTAAATCCCCACCAGATAACGTCCACACCAAAGCGGCCGGCAAAACCAACCGTCACCACCAGACGGATGGCAAAACTGAGCAATGTAGTCAAAATAAACCAGCTCATATCGCCGCTTCCTTTAAATGTAGCCTTAATCAGCATATAAGCAGTAAATACAATCAGACAGGCTCCTACTACCCGGATGTATTCCGAGCCAACCGAAAGTGCCCTGACGATATCCGCATCCGCATCAGATAAAAACATTCGGATAATCGGTTCGGCAAAAGCTTCCAGCAACACAGTCATACCAAGAGAAATTATTCCGCAGCAAAGCAAAGAAGACCGAAGTCCCGGCCAGATACGCTCTAATTTTCCTGCCCCCATATTTTGGCCTACATAGCCGGAATATGCGTTAGCATAGTTAATCGGAATGGCAATGGCAAGATTAATTACCTTGGAAGCTGCCGCAGTTCCTGCCATAACCGCTGCGCCGAAACTATTAATCGTTGCCTGCACTACCACTGAGCCCACCGATACAATGGATTGCTGAATGGCAGACGGCAAGGCAAACCGTAACATAATCAGCAGCAGTTTTCCATCAAAGAATACCGTTTTCCCGCCTTCCGTTTTTTGCACCGGAAATTCTTTCAAAAGTCTCGGCATGTCTGCCAGAGCAAGCCCCACAGCAAGCAGTTGGGAAATGGTAGTGGCTGCTGCCGCTCCGGCCACACCCCAATGCAGGTTTATAATAAACACGAAATCTAAAATTACATTAACCGCCGAAGAAATAATTAAAAATTTTAATGGTGCCTTTGAATTTCCAAGTGCTGTATATACACTGCTTAATGCATTATACAAAAAAATCGGAACACTGCCTAAAAAGTAAAACCGTAAGTAATCCACCCCAAGGGGAACAATTTCCATCGGGGTTTTTACATAAACTAAGAGCGGTTCGGCATAAATCCACATCAGTACAGTGCTCACCAAACCTATCATTGCAGAAAAACAGGCAGAGGTTGTAGCGCACAGCCTTATCTTATCAGTCTTTCCCGCACCGAAATATTGAGAAATAACAATACTGCCACCCAAGGCAAGCCCGGTTGCCAGCTGTACAAACACAGCCGTAATACTTCCGGCACTGCCCACTGCTGCCAGTGCATCCTGTCCCAGACGGTTTCCCACAATTAAGGTGTCAATTACATTATAAAATTGCTGAAACAGATTAGAAATAATCATTGGTACTGCAAAGAAAAAAATAATCTTAAACGGATTTCCTTCGGTCATGTTTATTGTTTTCATCTCGTCACTTCTTTTCTTCTTAAATATATTAAAACCGGCAGAAGTAGTATTCCTCCTGCCGGCCTCTTTTATTACTTATTATTGTTTTCTTCTGTTACTTCAATCTTGCGGATTTCTCTGGTTCGGATTTCCTTGCAGATGTCATCAATGAATGTCTGCAGAGGCTTCTGTCCTTCGTCACCAAGGAAGCGGCTTCTTACGGAAACAACGCCTTCCTCTTCTTCCTTCTGACCAACTACCAGCATGTATGGTACACGGTCTAATCTGGAAGCACGGATTCTGTAACCAATCTTTTCGGAACGGTTATCTACCGTTGCAAGCACGCCGTTCTTCTTTAATTCCTTCTGTACCTTTTCAGCATAGTCATTGTACTTTTCGGAGATTGGAAGCACACGAACCTGCTCCGGACACAGCCAGGTTGGGAATAAACCTGCGTACTTTTCGGTTAACCAAGCCAAAGTTCTTTCATAGCAACCCATAGAGGTTCTGTGGATGATGTATGGACGAACCTTATCACCGTTCTGGTCGATATAGTACATATCAAACTGCTCCGCAAGTAAAGCATCCCACTGGATGGTAATCATGGTATCTTCCTTACCGTAAACATTCTTTGCCTGGATATCTACCTTTGGTCCGTAGAATGCGGCTTCACCAACACCTTCTACGAACTTAATGTCTAACTCGGTTAATACGTCACGGATGTGCTGCTGTGTTTCTTCCCAAACTTCTGCGGAACCGATATACTTTTCGGAATTGTCTGGGTCCCACTTGGAGAGACGGTAGGTTACATCTTCTTCTACGCCAAGAGTCTGTAAGCAGTGCTTTGCAAGAGCAAGACAGTTCTTAAATTCTTCTACCATCTGGTCCGGACGCACAATTAAGTGACCCTCGGAGATAGTAAACTGACGTACACGTGTTAAACCGTGCATTTCGCCGGAATCCTCGTTACGGAATAAGGTGGATGTTTCACCGTAGCGGATTGGTAAATCCTTATAGGACTTCTGGCTTGCCTTATATACATAGTACTGGAATGGGCAGGTCATCGGACGAAGCGCAAATACTTCCTTGTCCTTTTCTTCTTCACCCATTACGAACATGCCGTCTTTGTAATGATCCCAGTGACCGGAAATCTTGTACAGGACGCTCTTTGCCATTAAAGGAGTCTTGGTACGAACGTAACCCCACTCATTATCTTCTAAGTCTTCAATCCAACGCTGCATGGTCTGAATCATCTTAGCGCCCTTTGGCATTAAGAGTGGCAGACCCTGGCCAATAACGTCAACTGTGGTGAAGAGTTCCATTTCACGGCCAAGCTTGTTGTGGTCACGAAGCTTGATATCTTCTAAGTGCTTCAGATATGCATCCAAGTCTGCACTCTTTGTAAATGCAGTACCGTAAACTCTGGTTAACATCTTGTTCTTTTCGCTGCCTCTCCAGTAAGCGCCGGAGGAGGAAATGAGCTTGATTGCCTTTAAAGGCTTTGTGCTCATCAGGTGAGGGCCTGCACAAAGGTCGGTAAATTCACCCTGGCTGTAGAAAGAAATTACTGCATCTTCCGGAAGGTCGTTGATTAACTCTACCTTATATGGTTCGCCCTTGCCTTCCATGTACTTGATAGCTTCGGAACGAGGAAGTTCAAAACGTGTGATTTCTGCACCTTCCTTGATAATCTTCTTCATTTCTGCTTCGATAGCATCTAAAGCCGCACGGTCTAAAGATGGCAGGTCGAAGTCATAGTAGAAACCGGTATCGATGGATGGACCGATAGCTAACTTTGCTTCCGGATACAGTCTCTTTACTGCTTCTGCCAGAACGTGGGAAGCGGTATGACGGTATGCAGCCTTACCTGCTTCGTCGTTGAATGTTAAAATGTTTAATTCTGCGTCTGCGTCAACTACGGTTCTTAAGTCTACTACCTGACCGTTAAGTTCAGCGGCACATGCCATTCTGGCAAGACCTTCGCTGATTTCCTTTGCGATGTCAATAATGGACATTGCACTTGCATACTCTTTAAAAGAGCCGTGTTTTAATGTGATTTTCATACTTTTTGTCTCCTTTCTTCTCTGACTTGCGTGATAAGCACTTTGCTTATTCCGCAAATAAAAAACTCGTCACTTCTAATACCTGTTGGTACTAAAAGGGACGAGCGTACAATTCTTTTACCCGCGGTTCCACCCTAGTTAAAGGAATATTCCTTCCGGCTTCATTATGATGATAACGGAATCACCGGGGCGCTTATATCACGCCCACTCGGAGGTGGTCTTCGGCTGCTTCGTGTTAGAATGCTTCCAGCAAATGCATTCCTCTCTGAAACGGTTCACAGCGTACTCTTCTCTTCTACGCGTTTGGTTATGAAACTGTAGATTAGTATAGCACCGGAAAGCCGCGTTTGTCAACTAGTGAGATGTTTTGCTGCAAATTATTTTTTATTGCACCTAAAACTTTTCCCATCCATATACTGTCATCAGAAGAAAAAAAATAAACGGAGAAATTCGTATATGGATAATTATGTCTTACTGGCACTGCTTGCCACTGTAGGGACCTGGTTTGTCACCGCCCTCGGTGCAGCAACGGTTGTCTTTTTTAAATCACCCAATCTCAAGCTGCTTAACCTGACACTGGGTTTTGCCTCCGGCGTCATGATTGCTGCCAGCTTTTGGTCACTGTTGCAGCCAGCCATCGAACGGGCAGAGGCTATGGATGGCCTTCCTGCCTACCTTGTTGCTACCACCGGCTTCCTATTGGGTGCCGGCTTTATGTGGGCATCGGATAAGATAGTAACCAGGGCAACTACCCGGGCAAATAATACCGTCGGAAAACAAAACGAAAAATTAAACCGCATCATTATGCTGGTACTTTCCATTACCCTCCACAATATTCCGGAAGGTCTTGCTGTTGGTGTTGCCTTTGGTGCCTTGACGGGAGTAGGTTATTCCACTGAAGCGTTGCTTGGTGCTGTTTCCGTTGCCATTGGTATCGGGCTGCAAAACTTTCCGGAAGGTGCCGCCGTTTCCCTGCCGCTTCGGCGGGAAGGCTATTCCCGAAAGAAAAGCTTTTTTCTTGGTCAGTCCTCCGGTATGGTGGAACCAATTGCCGGTGTGCTTGGTGCCCTGCTGGTAGTTTACGTGGAACCGATTCTTCCCTATGCTCTTGCCTTCGCTGCCGGTGCCATGATTTTAGTTGCGGTACATGAATTAATTCCGGAGTGCCAGCGGAATAAAGAAGCTCAGCCGTATCTGGCAACCACCGGTATTGTTTTGGGCTTTGCCATAATGATGCTGTTGGATGTGATGTTAGGATAGGAAAAAGCAAAGCTATAAGATTTAAAAAGAGTCCGGTCTTAAAAAGACCGGACTCCAACATAAACTCACTTTTTATCCCACCCGAAATTGTCAAACAATTTCTCGGAGTATTTTTCATATTCTTCCATGTTTTTGGACTTTACCATCTTTTTTATTAGTCGTTCTTCTTTCGGGAACTGCCGGCTCATAAATCCCCACAATTCCTTCATCTTAAACAGCACATTATTTCCGTCACCATTCATCTGCACAAGATAGCCTTGTAACAGCCTGTCGTGAAATACCTTCAACTGCTCCATGGAATTTTCGTAAGCCTTCCATTCCTTGCCGGTAGCCGCACATGATTCATATGCCTGTAATTCCCTCACCAATTCCGGATTTGCCATGAGCGGACGCCCAATCATAAATTTCTTTACCGTAGGAAATAACCTGCGTACCCTGATATAGTCCTCCAGTGTCCAAATGTCGCCGTTATAGCAAAGAGAATGCTTCGTTTCCTTCACCGCATCACCAAACGCATCCAGGTGTGGCTCTCCTTTATAAAATTCTTTTTGTACTCTGGCATGTATGATTAATTCAGAAAGAGAATATTGATTATACACCTGTAGAATATCCGCAAATTCATCCACCGAATCTAACCCCAGTCTTGTTTTTACTGAAATTTTCGGGTATATGTTCTCCAAACTTCCCGGTTCGCTTTGCGAGGAAGCCGCTTCCACAGAAGAAAACACTTCATCAAAAAAACGGTTCAATTTTTCCGTATCTTCTAAAAATCCGGAGCCTTTATGTTTGGATACTACCGTTTTAGATGGACAGCCCAGATTTAAATTCACCTCATTGTATCCATACTTTTCTTTCAATTCCCTGGCCGCCCACAAAAACAACTCCGGTTTATTGGTCAGCACTTGAGGAACAATCGGCACACCCTCATTATTGGTTTGTACCACATCACGATGTTCCTTGGGATTTACTGCATGGTGCTGATTCGGAGCAATAAACGGCGTGAAGTATGCATCTACTCCCGGATAACAGGTATGATGCACATTCCGTAAGGTATACCCCGTTACTCCTTCCATTGGTGCAAAATAGAATTTCATTTCCGACATAGTTATTTCTCCTGTCCTGCTGTTTCAAGCGGTTTTGTTCTTTCCAAAATATATGCGGTATAATCCACATCCTTCCGCAGGAACTCCTTGCCATCTTCGTCCGTTTCCACTAAGCCTTCCAACAACATTCTCTCTACAATAACCGCTGCTCCCTGAATTGTTTTTAAGCAGGGGCGTTTTTTATAATACTCTTCCGTTCTTGCTTCCGGAGTCGTGTCACCCAAAGCAACTTTGCTTCCGTCTTTATTTAAGCCCAACAGTTCCCGGCAAATATAGGAACCTCCGTTTTCCTTCTTAAATTCTGCTGCCAAACGCTGCACCACTTCATAATTATTTTTCTTTGCGGTTTGGTCTTTTCCCTCTATAGATCCGGTCAGCATTCCCGCCACCAGAAACATGCCGCTGGCTGCGCCGCAAACCTCTCTCATCCTGCCGATTCCGCCGCCAAAGGATGCGGACACACGAAGTGCGGTTTCCCTGTCCAAACCAAATAAATCCGCATAAGCGGCAAACACCGACTGGCTACAGTTGAATCCCTCCATAAACAAAGCTACTGCCTGTTCCGTTCTTGATTTCATAGTTCAGTTTCATCCTCTCTTAGTTTCTTTTTCCGTTTCTGATTTCTTACTGTCAGACTCAACAAAAGCCATGCACTTATGTCATGGCTTTGTTGATATTTATAATTTTTACAACAATTTACTGCAACTTGAACTTATGAACCTCGTTATCCAGTTCTTCGGATACTTTCTGGTTCTTGTTTGCCTGCTCTTCCAGAGTCATCATATTCTGAGTTAAACCGGATACGGTTTCCGTTACACCGGATACCCCCTTTGCATTTTCTTCCATTGCAAAATCCACTGCTTTGATGGCATCATCCACTTCAGAAATGGTCTTCTGAAGCTCCATGGACTGCTCTTCAAAATGAACCATGGTTCTCTGCAGATTGTATGCGTCCTGACTGTAGGTTTCACAGGTGTCCATTAACTTGTCATAACCACCCATAGCCACTGTTTCAATAAATTCTACCATGTTTCCGGTTTCAGCAGCCAACGCGTCCACTGCTTCCATAACAGTTTTACTGACTTCCTGAATCTTTGCAGCCGCATTTGCAGAATTCTGGGCAAGCTTACCGATTTCTCCCGCAACTACTGCAAAGCCGCGTCCTGCTTCACCGGCGCGCGCTGCTTCGATGCTGGCATTTAAAGCAAGAAGATTTGTTTCCTCCGCAATTTCCAGAATATTTCCGGTAAGTACTTCAATTTCAGCCGCAGCCTTGGAACGTTCCATTGCTTCTTCTGCACGGTCTGCCATTTCCTTGGATTTTGTTTTGGCACTCATCTGCTCATTGGATGCATCTGTTTTAATTTCCTGTGCCTTTGCATTAATCTTCGTTGTATAGTCAGCACCCCATTTTGCATTGGATGCCATATCCTGAATAGCGGTATTCATTACACCCACGGATTCCGTTACGTGGTCAACAGAAGCGGAAGTTTCTTCAATGGCTGCATTCATTTCTTCCATAGTAGCGGATACATCTACAATGCCTTCTTTTGCATCCACCATACCATGGAGCATGGTTACGGAAGCGTCTGTAAGAACCGCAGAGTTATCGGATACATTGACCATAATATCGCGGATATATGCTAATAAACCATTAATTAATCCGCCCATAACCTCCATTTCATCACCGGTACGGACAGTTAATGTCTGGGTTAAATCACCATCACTGTGAATGAGTTCGTCCAACTTATCATTTACCTGCTTGATACTCTTTACAATACGGCCGGTTGCAAAATAAAGTAATGCAATAGAAATCACACAGCCCACCAATACGATAGAGATAATCTGCAACTGCAGGCTGGTAAGCTCCGCTTTGAAACCTGTTGCATCATAGTCAACACCAAGTGCGCCAACAATATTTCCAAAAAAGTCTATCAGAGGCACATAGGAAGTAACCAGGCATTCTCCATCTGTTTCATCAAGCTCCGGAACTGCAAGAATTTCACCATTTTCAAATACCGGTTTTAAATACTCATAATCCTCCGGGAATTCTTCTCCGATTGGGCAGAAGTCTTCTGATAAATCACCGTCAACGCCATAGTACACCTTGTTTCCATCGGTATATAATGTGTACATATATTTTACATTACTGGATTCCTTTAAATCATATAACAGTTCCCGGATTCTGGTATACTGAACCTCTCCTTCATCTCCCGGCTGAAAACCGGAAACCACCTTTTTATCTACCTGTTTTGCCGCCAGAACGCCGATAGCCTGTGCCTTATCAGCTGCCATCTCTAACATTTCTTCCTGCATGGTGTAGTAAGAAATTCCTCCAATGGTAAAGGAAACCAACAAAATACATGCAGCCGCAATCAGCATAAACTTTTGCCGGATACTTAAAAATCTTACTTTTCTTTTTCTGAGTTGCTTTCTCACTTTCATTTTTTTATCCCCCTTTATTTCGTTGTGCTTCCCTGACCGCCGTTGCGCAGTTCCGTCACAGCATCATCTTCTGTAATTCCAAACTGTAGGAAAATTCCCTGGGCAAATCCCTGTCCCATCGGAAGTATAAGTTCTTTTCCTTCATTGGAATCATTGGTTAATTTTATAAAAATATGTCCTTCATTATCGGAATAATAATAGTCACTGTCAATTATGCCTACGGTGTTATTTAGCTGCAGGCGGAACTTAAAGCCAAGTCCACTGCGCGGAAACACCATCAGCACGTAGTCCTCTCTCATGAATGCCCGGATTCCCGTCGGAATTTTAATGGTTTCCCCCGGCTTTAATGTAAAATTCAGCGGACTGTAAAAATCATACCCGGCAGAGCCCTTGGTTGCCCGCTTCGGAAGCTTTATGTTTTCGTATACCAAAGCCGCTTCCGCTTCTTCTCCCCCAAAGGTGTCCAGCCAGTCTGCTACAAAGCGTTCCCGGCTTACCCTTTCAAACTTTGCCACTCTCTCCATATAATTCCCCCATTCTCTCTTATGCTGCATTTCTCCTTTAAGCAGCACAAGGGCAAGTTGCAAGTGCGCTCTTATGCAACTTGCAACTGCCCTGTTTGTTTTTATAATTCCTTTAAGAATGCCACATAACCCTGTTTTGCTTCATAAACGTCGGACTTGCTGACAATTTCCCACGGAGCATGCATATTTAACACAGGTACACCACTGTCGATAACCTGCATATTATATTTTGCCATAATATAAGCGATTGTACCGCCGCCGCCTTCATCTACACGGCCAAGCTCTGCTGTCTGGAAAGGAACCTTATGTGCCTCCAGTGCCGCACGAAGCTTTGCAATATATTCCGGATTTGCATCATTGGAACCGGACTTACCACGGCTACCGGTATACTTGTTAAATACAAGACCTTTACCAAAGTAAGCGGTATTCTTTCTTTCGTTAACGCCCGGATAGTTCGGATCAAATGCCGCACTAACATCAGAAGAAAGCATATGGGAATTTGCAAGGGCACGTCTTACCTTTAATTCGGAATAGTCGCCCATGCGGTCCATAACTTCAGCCACTGCATTCTCAAAGAATACAGACTGCATACCGGTAGCACCTACACTGCCGATTTCTTCTTTATCCACCAGCAGGCAAACTGCGGTACGGTCTGTTTTCTTTAACTCAAATAATGCCACTGCGGAAGTATATGCACATACTCTGTCGTCGTGACCGTAGCCCATAACCATGCTTCTGTCAAGACCGAAGTCTCTTGCTGCACCTGCAGGAACTGCTTCGATTTCTGCGGAAAGGAAATCATCCTCCTCGATACCGTAAGTGTCCTTTAACATTTTGAGTACGTTTGCCTTAACTGCATCCTTTTCTTCACCCTCTAACGGCATACTGCCGATAAGGATATTTAAATCTTCACCCTCGATTACTTCAGAAGCCTTTTTGCCCATCTGCTTTGCGGATAAGTGAATTAACAGGTCGGTAATACCGACTACCGGATCATCGGCCTTTTCACCGATACATACATCCACTACAGTACCGTCCTTTTTAACCACAACACCATGCAGCGCCAAAGGCAGGGTTACCCACTGGTACTTTTTAATGCCACCGTAATAATGGGTGTCAAGTAATGCCATATCGGTGTCTTCATACAAAGGAACCTGCTTTAAGTCGATTCTAGGGGAATCCACATGGGCACCTAAAATCTTCATACCCTTTTCTAAAGGTTCGGAACCAATGAGAAACAACGCCAACGCTTTACCCATATTGTTGAAATACACTTTATCGCCGGCCTTTAATGTCTTGTTTTCAGCAATCACCTGGTTTAAGTCTACATAACCCTGTGCTTCTGCCATGCGGACAGTCTCGGTGACACATTCTCTTTCGGTTTTACACTCGGAAATAAATTTCTTATATCCTTCGTTTAACTTGAATACATCCTTTTTTACTTTTTCGGAGTAAGAAAGCCATGCATTTTTCTTTTCAGGAGCTTTCTCCTTACTGTCTTTTGCCTTTTTGGTAGCCATAATGTAAATACTCTCCTTCAAACACATTGATATATTCAGTATACTCTTCTTTTTGTCGAAAAACAAGATTATTCTGCACTTTTTAGTGACGTTGCCATGTCAATTTTTCTCAATTTATAAAACATACCAAGATTTATTAACACGGCAAACGCGCAGGTCAGCAATATACTGAATAAATAGCTCGGTGCCTCTATTTCACGGCCGAACATCATCATATCCACTTCCACCGTCAAAATAACAAACCGGTGCAGGAAGAAGCCCATTACCGCTCCCGCAAAAATTCCGATGACGGTCAGTAATACATTTTCACGATAGACGTAATTAGCTACTTCTATGTCATAAAATCCCAGTACCTTTAATGTAGCAAGTTCTCTGCGACGTTCAATAATGTTAATATTATTCAGATTATAAAGAACAATAAAGGCAAGCATACCGGCTGCAATGATAAGCACCACAACTACCATTTCCAAAGACTTCATCATTACCGCCACAGATTCCTGAAGTTCTTCCACATAGGTTACGGAATCCACCGCATCATCGGAAAGCATTTCACCGGAAAAAGCTTCTTTTTCTTCATCTGACATGGTCTCTGTTTTTAAATAAAGCTGATTATATTCCGGTACTTCTCCAAACAGTTTTTCGTAAAAATCTGCACTCATATAAACATAATGGAACATGTAATTTTCTGCAATTGCCGTAACTTCTGCAGAGTATTTGGTAACGTCATCATAATAGAGTTCTATAGTATCACCGACGGAAACATCTAATAGCTTTGCCAGTTTCTCTGTAATGATAACATCCTCGTCAGTCAGGGCATACGCTTCCTTCGTAATTCTGTCCTGTAGCTGAACAAAGTGATTTAATCCCTCCAACTGCTTTGGTACAAATATCGATGCAGACACCAGAGATTCCTCTGACTCCACGTCCATATTTTTGGTCTGTATCAGCATCTGCTCCTGTATCAACGTGCCATGCTCTTTTTCTTCTAAAGAAATATCCTCATCATTAATGGATAAATACGCATCATACGTCCATATTTCTTTATACTGTTTGCTTACAATCTCCATGATAGAATCCCTGAGACCAAATCCTACCAAAAGCAGTGCCATACATCCGCCGATACCGAAAATTGTCATAAAGAATCTCTTTTTGTAGCGGAACAGATTCCGACAGGTAGCCTTCCAGGAAAAGCTGAGAGAATTCCATAACGGTTTAATGTATTCCAAAAACACTCTTCTGCCGGCAGGTGGAGCCACCGGACGCATTAAAACAGCCGGCGCCGCCATCATTTCTTTATAGCAGGAAGACATTGTGGCAATGATTGTGCATACTACCGCAATTAACACGGAAATCAGGGACATCTTCCACTGAATCGGCGTCAGAATATACGGAATGTTAGAATACAGTATTCCGTATGCTTTCATAATTACCCAAGGGAACAAATAACTGCCCACCAGTACACCAAACACGCCGCCAAGCATGGTTGCAGACAAAGAATACCATAAATATTTGGATACAATGGCACCCTTGCCGTATCCCAGTGCTTTCATGGTACCAATCTGGATACGCTCTTCCTCTATCATTCTGGTCATGGTAGTTAAGCTTACCAAAGCTGCCACCAGATAAAATACCGCCGGGAATACATCTCCCAGGTTGCCGATACGTTCTGTATTGGAGCCGTATTCCACCAGCTGTTGTACAGTTTTCCGGTCCAGTACATACCACTCCGGAACTTCAATATCATTCAGCTCCTTCTTAGCATCCTCCAGTTCCTTTTTGCCGTCTTCCAGCTCCTTTTTTCCGTCTTCTATTTCTTTCTTGGCATCTGCAATTTCTAATTTTGCATCTGCTACCTTTTGTTTGGCATCTTCCAGTTCTGCACGGCCGTCTTCCAGTTCTGCTTTTGCCTGCTCTAATTCTGCCAGACCTTCTTCATATTCCACGTATCCGTCTTCAAAATCCTTCTGTGCCTGTGCAAACTCAGCTAAACCTTCGTCATATTTCACCCACCCGTCTTCCAGTTCTGCTTTTGCATCTTCCAGCTCTTTACGGCCATTTTCCAGCTCTTTACGGGCATCCTCTAATTCTTTACGCCCCTCGGCAAGTGTTTTCTTTCCGTTCTCCCATTCGGTTCTTCCGGCGGCAAGTTCCGCTTTGCTTTCTTCTATTTCTTTTCTGCCGGCTTCCAGTTCTTCCTTTGCTCCTGCCAACTGGGCTTTTGCATCAGCCAGCTGTTCCTTTCCGGTTAAAATTTCATCTTCTGAAGTAATCAGCTGCACTTCAGCCTGTTCCAGTTCATAGGCATTTTCTTCCAACAGTTGTCTTGCTGCTTCCAGCTGTTTTTCTGCTGCTATAAGTTCCGGAGTCAAAGGTATACCAAGTGCCTCCAGCTGCGCTTTTGCCATCAGAAATTCTGTTTCCTGCCGGATAAATTCGTCACTGGCTGCTTCAAACGCAGTTTTTCCTTCTGCCAGCTGTTCTTTTGCCAAAGTAAGCTGCTGCATACCGTCCGCCAGTTCTTTTTCTTTGTCGGAAATCTCTTTTTCTGCAGCCATTATCTCTTCTTCCGCTTCAAGCAGGTCTTTCTCCGCTTCCGCCAGTTCTTTTTCTCCGGTTAGGATTTCCTGCTCCGCTTCTGCCAGTTCCGCTTCGCCCTCCTCCATATCCAGTTCTGCCATAATCAGCTCTGCTTCGCCTTCTTCCAGCTCCGCTTCCGCTTCGGAAATTTTTCTTTCGCTGTCTTCTAATTCCGCCAGCGCATCCTCTAATTCCTGCTCAGCGTCCGCCAGCTCTTTTTCACCGTCTGCAATTTTTTCTTTTGCGTCTGCCAGCTCTTTTTCACCGTCTGCGATTTCTTTTTCGCCATCCGCTATTTTCTTTTCCGCGTCCGAAATTTCCGCCTCAGCGTCTCTTAATTCCTGTTCTGCATCTGCCAGTTCCTGTTCACCGTCCGCCAGTTCCAGCTCACCGCTTTCAATATCGGCCTCCGCTTCATAAATGTCTTCCCAGTATGGTTCCAGGATCTCCTCATGACGGATTTTACAACGGGCATCTGCAATATTCTCTATCCGGTTTACAATTTCATCTACATAATTCTCATATTGCTTTCCGTAAGGGTTTAACTCTTCCGCATTTTCTACCGTGGCGTATACTACCGTATAAACCTCCATGGAAAACGCATCCTCCGGAAGGAACAAAAAACCGTCCTCCACACCGGTGCCGATACTTACCGCACCCCGCTGCCAGGACAAATAATTCGGGAATATGCCAGCACCCGTAACAGTAAACGTGTCTGCCGCCAACACATCGGAAAGCTCCGTATCCTCGTCCGTTCTGAGCGTAATCACATCACCGATTTTATAGCCGTGTTCCGACATAAAATCCCGGTCCATGAAACACTCATTTTTTTGCAGGGGAATCCGTCCTTCTGTCACATAAACCCGGTTGATGGAGTCTCCCAACGAATATACGGACATTTGGTAATCCCTCTGACCGGCTTCCAAAAACAATTCCGTCTGATATCCGCCTTCCGCCTGTTTTACACCATACATGCCCTTAATTTCGTCCACATCATCTTCGGTCATACCAAAGGTGCCCAGCACGCGGATGTCCATATAATTTGTTTCATCAAAGTACTTTTTTGCACTTAACTGCATGTCGGGTTCCGCAGAACGCACACCGGCATAAAAGGCTACTCCCAGAGCCATAATGGCCATAATGGAAATATAGCGGTTAAAGCTCTTTTTCATCTCGCGTAATAAATCTTTTCTTTGCGCACGTTTCATACAATACCTACCATTCAATCTCACTTACATCTACCGGGGCATCATTCAGCCGCATGGCACTGACCTTACCGTTTTTAATTTCGATGACACGGTCTGCCATCGGAGCAATTGCCTTGTTATGTGTAATAACCACTACCGTAGTTTCCGTTTTTCGGCAAGTGTCCTGTAATAATTTTAAAATAGCTTTTCCTGTCTGGTAATCCAGGGCTCCGGTCGGTTCATCACACAGAAGCAGTTTCGGATTTTTCGCCAGGGCTCTTGCGATGGATACTCTTTGCTGTTCACCACCGGAAAGCTGTGCCGGGAAATTTTTCATACGTTCCTGTAACCCAACTTCTTCCAGGGCTTCTGCCGCATTTTTCGGATTCTTAATAATCTGCTGTGCCAGTTCCACATTTTCCAAAGCAGTTAAGTTCTGCACCAGATTGTAAAACTGGAATACAAAGCCAACATCCTCCCTGCGGTATCTGGTAAGACGCTTTTGGTTGTATTTTGCCACATCCTCGTCATCTACCATAACGGAACCGGAAGTAGCACTGTCCATGCCGCCGAGAATATTCAGCACCGTAGTTTTTCCTGCTCCGGACGGACCTACAATAACCACAAATTCCCCTTTTTCCATTTCAAAGGTAATTCCGTCAGCTGCATGAATTTCGATTTCTCCGGTTTTATATACTTTCGTTACATCCTGCAATTCTATATATGCCATGCCAATTCACCTAGTTTTCCTTTCCTTTTTTGCTTATTCCCTGTTTTTCGACTCTTTTCCTCCTATTATAGCACTTTAGACCTAATTCGTACATAAAAAAAATATAAAAATCCATACCCACTGCAGAACCGCACAAATAAAAGCCATATCTCTTTCGAATCCGCTGACGCTGACGATTCGTATAGAGATATGGCTTTTAATTACAGTGTAATCCGCTAGTCATTATTTAAGAATGTATGCAGTGCCCGCACGTACTCCGTTCCGTCAGTGCCTACGGCATACACATAATTTCCCTTTAACAGGAATATGGTGTCGTTACACCAGCTTACCAGGTAAGCATTGTCAATTTCATACAATACCTTGCCTTCTTTTACGATGGCATAGTCCGCAAGGGTATAGACATTTTCATAATCTTCGTAAAGGCTTTCGCTTTCCGCCTTCCAGACATCACCGGTCTGAACAATCCAAAGAGCATATCCATCGGACAAATCATACATGTAGTCCAGATTCATGCCCTTTCCCGTGGCAAGCAGTTCTCCGCGGTAATACAAGGATTTCTCATAAACCGGAATCATCTGCGGCATGTTGGTATACGGGCTTTGGATTTCTTCTCCGCAGTCCTGGTTTACCATGACATAACCCGCCTCGGTATAAGAAACATCCAGACTCTTCATGGACTCTAAAAGTTCTGTCTGAAACGGAATCAGGTCTCCGTCCTCCGTATATTCTTCGATGAACAGCCGGCCATTGTAGGTGCGGTACATTACATGGCCGTTATTGCCCCACATTGTTACGATTTGTTCCGGAGTCATACCGTTTGACATATTAAGGGTTTCGTCCTCATAAGCGCCATAGGACCATTCTCCGGAAATATCATCCCGATAATAGCAGAAGCGTTCATAAAAGTCTGCACTGTCAAAGGCAGATACTATTTGCGGAGTATCAATGACACGTAACATCTCTCCATTACCGTCAAACAAATATACCCCCATTTTATATTTTATTGCGTAGCACCTGTTTTCTTCTGCCTGGGTTACGTTATAGAAAGAGGTTTGCAGCTCCATGTGTTCACCGTCTCCATACCGGTCTAAGAAGACTGCCCAGTTTAAGATTACTTCGCCGTCGGCATCCACCAGGCAGCCCTGATCATCCATGAGAATATAATCCACACCTTCTAACATGTCCGCATCATCCGGCATTGTATCCATCTTCTGACAGAATACCTTTTTCAATTTGAGATTCTGATCGTAATACCGGTATGTCATGCCGCTGTCCCAGTTGTTATAATCATAGGTCATTTCCATGTAACCGTTGCCAAACTTGTAGATAGACAGCCAGTCAGCCATTTCTACCGGCGAAAGCAGTACCTTGCCGGTACCATCAATAATGCTCCACTTCATCCAGGAGTAATCATCCTCCTGCCAGTTTTTTGGCGGAACCGCATAGTAGCCACGCTCCACATCAACCATTTCCATTCCGTCATGGGATGGGGCAATGGAATACACACCCTGTTCCAGGTCAAACACGCCATACAGCACCTTTTGTGTGCCGTCGGTACTCAGACGGATTTGTCCCACCGGAAGATAACGGTTACTGTACACGCCCTGTACTCCGTGATTTAAGGTCACGTTATAGAAGTTTGCAACCTCTTCCCAGTTATGGTTGTACACGGTCATGTCGCCGTAATAGTAATCGGAAACCATATTCTGCGGATTAATAAATATAAAGTACTGGTTTTCTTCCAATGGTTCTGTTGCCGTAAGCTCTACCTTTTCCTGCTTTTCTATTTTTGCATCGGAAATGTCTGCTCCCGCAGGCATCTGCACCGGAACATAGCCCAAATCAAGCACTAACTGCTGACCTGCCTCGCCGGTAAGCCAGTCAAAAATTTTGCGGGCGTTGGAGTCTTCCGGTTCATCCGGACGGACTACTGCGTAGAAAGAATTGGTCAGCTTATAGGAACCGTCATAAATGGTCTGAGTAGACGGAAGTACACCGTCCACACCCATGAGCTTTAAATCCTTCTCAAAGTACATATTGTTTGCATAGTAAAATACGGAATAACCAAGGGTATTGTCCTCGTTATTATAAGACAACATACCTTCCAGAATATCGGACATGGTGCTGTAACGGAACACATTATCACCATCTGTCATAGCCACATCCTTCATTACCAGCTTCTGCATGAGAGTCTGGCTGCCGGAACCTACCGGACGCTGAAACGCCAGCAATTCACGGTCAAGTCCGCCCACCTCTGTCCAGTTGGTAATCTTGCCGGAATAAATATCCACCAGCTGCTCCATGGTAAGAGATTCTAACGGATTTGCCGTATTAGCCAAAAATACCAGGGCATCCAGGCCGATTGGCTTGATGCAGAGCGGTTCCGTTTTCATGCGCTCCACAATGGATTCTGCCGGCTCATATACAATAAGCAGGTCTACTTCCCCGTTATATAAACGGTTGTAAGAATTGGTTGTTTTGGTATGTACAACTGCATTTGCTGCCACCTCGGCACTTTCACCGGTTGCTGCCATAAATACTGCCTCGGAAAGCGGCAGGGTTGCAGTGGAACCGTCTACTCTTGGGTAAGTGTCAATCGTCATAGTTCCTAAAATATCTGCCACTTCACTTTGCGGAACCGGAGAAACCATAGCAAACGGAGCATCCGCCGGCGTTGGTGTTGCTGTTGGTTCTGCCACCGGTGTTGGTGTATCCGTCGGCGCAGCAGTAGGTTCCGGAGTTACCTGCTCTATCCATGGTGCAATTCTTACATTGTACACAATCCCCTCTGCATCAAAGGACAGAGAAATTTTCCGCTCGCCATCCAAATCCCAGTCGCATTCGGAAAAACCAACCCAGGTACCCACAGGCTCACCCCAGGTTGCCACAATTTTCTCCTTGGAAACTCCCAAAAGTGATTTTGTGACTTCGTCACCCCACATTTTACTTTCCACTGCCAATTTAGCAAGAGACGGCAGTTCCTCCTTTGGTGCCGGTGTTTCTGTAGCTTCTACCGGAATTGCGGTAGCTGTTGCTGCCGGAGTTGGTGACGCTGCCGGAGTGTCTTTTCCGCAAGCCGCCACTGCCAGCATCGCAAATAATAAGCCAAATAATGTTATCGTTTTCTTCATTTATTCCCCTCCTTGTCTTCCGACAATTTTTTTATGATAAGCCATAAAGAACGAGCTGCTAAAAGTACCAGTGCCTGTACTATCCAAAATAAAAGCGTTATTGTTACGGAAGTAAATTCATTTCCAAAGGAGATAAAGCCCTGGGCCGGATGTGCCAGATACCTGTGCTTTACACTTTCTCCAAATATCAGAAAGCAAATATACCATGCCCCGAAATACAACGGCAGATTCACCCAAGTATACCTTACTTTGGTTTTTAATGAAAACAACAACGGGATAGCAATCAAGCCAACCCGGAAAATAATCCGTCCGGTAGGGTCACTTACCTTTAGCATAAATTCATGGGTTCCGTCCTCCAGCTCTTTGTAATCATGTATGGTGCCGGCGATACCCACAAAACCGTCTGCAATTACCATGCACACAAGAACAGTTAAGAGACCGATGATAAGAGCGTATAAATAGCCTTGCTTTTGTTTATTCTCCATAAAATCCCCTCCTAAAAAAGAGTATGTCGTTACCAACATACTCTTCTTTTATGTCATATACCAGTCAAAAATGTTACAGTTTTGTTTACTTCGAATACTTCATAAGATTTTTCAAATCTTCCACGGTGAATTCGTACTTTTTATCACAGAAGTGGCAGTTTACCTCAATCGGCTTGCCCTCTTCGATCATTTCCTGTAAATCCTTTTTGCCGACACTGGCTACTGCTTTTTCCACGCGCTCCTTGGAGCAGTTGCAGTAATACTCCGCCGGTACCTTTTCTAAAATCTTTGGTTCAAAATCTGCCAGCACATACTCAATCAGTTCTTCCGGTGTCATACCCTCGTCAAGCAGGGAAGAAATGTGGGTTACTTCCGTCAACTTCTGCTCTAAGCGGGAAATTACCGCTTCTTCCGCAAACGGCATCAGCTGGATAATAAACCCGCCGGCCTGGCGCACGGTATTGTCCTTGTTCATAAGAACGCCCAGCGCCACCGCAGAAGGAACCTGCTCGGATACGGCAAAATAACAGGTAATATCCTCTGCAATTTCACCGGAAATTAAATCTACCTGGCCAACATACGGCTCCTTTAAACCAACATCACGGATGACCTGCAGCACACCATGTCCGACAGCGCCACCTACATCCAGCTTGCCTTCCGCACTTGGCGGTAACATTACATCCGGATTGTGCACATAGCCTTTTACTCTTGCCTTGGAGTCTGCGGTTACCACCAGACCGCCGATAGGACCGTCCCCACGGATTTGCAGTGTGATTAAATCCTTTTCGCCCTTCATCATGCTGCCCATCATGGCACCGGCTGTGAGCAGACGGCCCAGAGCTGCAGATGCCACCGGACTGGTGTTATGCATTTTTCTGGCTTCTTCCACTAAATTTCTTGTAGTTGCAGCAAAGGCACGTACCTGGCCGTCTGCTGCGGTTCCTCGCACAATATAATCCTGATATTCCATTTTTGTCCTCCATGTTTTGCGAAGCAAAATGCCCGCCCTCACGCGGGCAGAGGGCATTTTCTCTCTGTTTCCAATGTTTAATCAACCAATTCGGCAATCAGTTCGATAGCAATTTCAATGACCAATTCCACCACATCTGCAATTGCTCCCAGCTTGCCCTGACTTTCTTCCTTAGGCATTATAACCCGACGCTCCGTCAGAATGCAATCCATTTTTTTATCATATTCTTCCGCCGGAATTTTTTTCGGATTGATTTGACATGCAAAAGCAAGACCCATTACATACGGACAATAGCCATAGGCGCTAAAGATTTTGTCCAGATACTTGTCATAGTAGCCGCCGCCATAACCGATACGGCTGCCCTTATGGTCAAATACCGCACCCGGAACCAGCATCACATCGCTCTTTGCCGGAACCACCGGTTCCCTGCCGGCAATCTGCGGCTCTAAGATGCCCTGATAGCCCGGAAACAGTTCTTCCCAGGAGTTGATGGTATAGAAAAACATTTCGGTGCCGTGTACCTTTGGTACCGCCACACGCTTGCCCTGGCGCAGAGCTCCCTGGATGATTTCCTTTGTTTCTACTTCGCTCTTGTAGGAAGCATATACAAACACGGTTTCTGCCGCCTTAAAACGTTTGTTGGCAAAGACCCACTCCCTGATTTTTTTCGAAGCCGCTTTTCTCTTTTCCGGCTCCATCTGATTCCGCTTTTCCAGATATTTAGTCCGAAGCACCTTTTTCTGCTCCGCTTTGCTTGCTTTACTCATAATATTTATTCTCCTGATAGGTTTCTTTTGCAACAAAATAAACACGGTCCGAATCGGCCTTTGGCGCATCTTTGGAACAGGAATCGTACACTGCCACAAATTCAAGTCCCGCCTGTTCTAACAAGGCCTTGATTTGTTCCACCGTATAAGCCCTCTGCACATGGGATTCTTCCATGCGCTCAAAAAGCGGCGGCATGTCTTCCTCGTCCTCTTCTTCAAATTCCGCCTTGGCATAAATGGTGATGTCATACTGATTCAGCTGCTTTTCCTTATCGTAAAAGTTCTCCCAGATAAGGCTGCACTCTTCCCGGTTGTCCACAATGGTACGGTTGCCCATCATCACCTCATAGTGATACTCCGTTTTCATGTCAAAAATAAAGTATCCGCCCGGGTCCAGATAATTATTTACCAACTTAAACACCTGAAGCAAATCCTCCGCAGAGGTCAGGTAGTTCATGGAATCGCAAAGGCTGACCACAGCTGCCACGGTGCCGTATAATTCAAACTCCCGCATGTCCTGATTCAGATATAAAATATCCTGCTCGCACTCCGGATGCTCGTATCTGGCAATGTCTAACATTTCTTCGGACAAATCAATACCAATCATATCGTAGCCTGCTTCGGCAAGGCGTCTGGTCATGCTTCCGGTACCGCAGCCAAGCTCACATAAAAGACTGCCAGGTGCCACCCCGTATTCTTTCAGTAATCCGGTCAGATAGGTTGTCCAGTCATCATACGGAATGTTGTCCATAAAGGTTTCATATACTTTTGCAAAGCCCGTGTAGGCGTTCATTGGTTTACTCATGCGTTTCTCCTTTTGCCCAAAGGCAAATTTTCATCACATCCGATTATACACTAACCACGCCGAAACCGCAAGCATTGCAAGAACAGGAAAAATCGGTTATACTATGGACAAAGTTTTCCAAACAGGAACCTCAAAATAACATCTTTCCAAAGGAGACTACCATGAATTTAATTTTTATCCGCCACGGCGATCCGGACTACAGTATTGACTCCCTTACCGAAAAAGGCTGGCGGGAGGCCGAGCTTCTCTCTGCCCGCACCACCAAATGGGACGTAAAGGAATTTTACTGCTCTCCCCTGGGCCGCGCCAAAGATACCGCATCCCTGACCTTAAATAAACTTGGCCGCACCGCCACCATTCACGAATGGTTAAAAGAATTTTATGTGGACGTCAAGGACCCGGAAACCGGAAACAACCGCATCCCATGGGACTTTATGCCAAATTACTGGACCAATGTTCCGGAGCTTTATCATAAAGACACCTGGCTACAGGCTCCTGTCATGCAGACCGGCGAAGTAGCAAGCAAGTTTGAAGAAGTAAAACAGGGAATTGACGCTGTTTTGGCAGAGCACGGCTATGAACGCAGCGGCAACTATTATAAAGTGGTAAAGGGCAATTCGGATACCCTGGTGTTCTTCTGTCACCTGGGCGTGCAGTTTGTCATTCTCTCCCACCTGCTCGGAATTCCGGCACCGCTTCTTTGGCAGGGCGCCTTTGTGGCACCAACCTCTGTTACGGTACTGACCACTGAAGAACGTGTAAAAGGAGATGCGTATTTCCGCTTAAGAACCCTGGGAGATTGTGCTCACCTGTATGTAGGCGGGGAACCCTATTCCCGTTCCGGATTTTTCAGGGAACAGTGCTTTGATAAAATTGATACACAGAATCCACCGGAAATATTGAGTTTTTAATTAAGAACCGGGCATATGCAAACCGCATATGCCCGGTGGTTTTATTTTTACTGTATATTGTATTCCTCATACAGCTTTGTTCGTTTACCTGCATCTGAAGTCATAGAAAAAATTTCTGCCATCTGATATCCTTTATCAGCAAGAATGTGCATAAGTCTGCTAAGGCATTCCTCTCCTTCTGCTTTTCCTTCTGCTTTTCCTTCTGCTCTGCTCATTTCCTGTAATTCAATAATTCCCTTACACACTTTATTTCCGACTCCTTCCCCTGAACCGCTTGTTATTTTTAAATTTGCTTTCAGACAAATATTTAGTAAATTTACTTCTTCATTGCCAAGGACGGACCAACGTTCTTCCTTTTCCTGCAATGCCTTTTTTAGCCTGCTCCCGCTGCCGGCATTACTGATGAACTCCAGCACCGGACCAAGTTCGGTTTTAAACTTATCAAAATCTTTAATTTCTTCCGGGACAATCAGATTTAACTTGTAATCTGACACATAATCTAAAATTGCTTTGTCCTGCACATCAAACATTTCATGCAGGCTTCTAGCTCCGTCCCAGGTGCCGTAGTTCCAATACATGGTTAAAGTGACCACCGGATGCAGGACATCTGTCTTTGCAAAACCGGACAAGAATTCTGCATCGGATACTTCTTTGTTCCTGCAGTTTTCTTTTGCACACTCTCCCACCTGGGAAGCATAATTCAGTGCGTCGTAAAGCATATTGCGGACCACCATGGCATAGTGGACATCGGTCTGATTTTCAATACCCACAATCAGGTAGGTGACACCGCCTGCCGTTTTGACGCAACAGCCCTTTAATACATCCCTTACTTTTTCCACTGCCACCGCACCTTGTAAGCCCTTGGGCAGGGCTAGCTCCGTTACATCCTTTTCCACCAAGTCCTCCGGCTTAATCACCTGCTTTCCATGAAACAGAAAAAAATTGCAGGCATCCGCAAAGCGGGCATTGTCCCTCATATACTGCTTGGTTACTACGTTTGGTTTTCCCATTCCCTTCCTCCTTTTTGCGTACACTTGCAGGAGGCTTGAAAACTCCTGCTCTATCGTTTGGGATAAAAGCATGAATTTTCAGAATGATACTAAGATTTTTAGAATGGCATCCGCCAAATCGTTCAGAATTATGCTTTGTGTACATTATAGCACATTTCCATACATAAAACAACGCCAGAGTTTTATTAAAAACTCCGACAATTTGTTTTTTTCATCCCGCAAACGTTTTATTTATCGGGATATATGATTTAACATAAA
>JAZSFC010000047.1:0-98712 GCA_045531955.1 Lachnospiraceae bacterium
GGTCACATTAAAAATTGCACTGGCTGTAACGAATAAAAACATCAATGTGCTCAATATTTCCAGATTATATTTTATAAGAAATTTTTTCATATAGCGAATACCTCCGTAAAATTCAATTTCCCACCTATTCGACCTATTCAAGTTTGTCGAACTCATTATACCATGTTTACCGAACCCATGTCTATGCTTCGGCCAGCGATTTCCGTACGTTTCCGCACTATTTTCCCGCACCGGCGTTCCGTGCTTTCCCGGCGGCTCCGGTTGGCGTTTCGGAATGATATGGATGCGCCGGCCATTTTGGCCAACTGTTTGAGCGGACGGAGCGAGGATACCCCGGCGATTTGGATTGTTCAAAAAGTGCGCAAGCACTTTTAAGGAAGGTACACGGGGTACCTCTGGACAACTTGTTGTCTAAGAGTACCCTTGTGCCTTCCTTTGAGAGTACATCCGCAGGATGTTTTGAACAAGCCAAATCTACATACCCCCCCGCCACTCCGTTCGCGAGTTTTGGCAAAACGGCCGTAAGCAGACATAGTCCTCGTTCCGAAAACCGGACCAGCAAGCCCCCGTGGAAAGCAGCGGAGCCGGCAGGGAAAATCAGTGTGGAAACACGCACAAAGCCCGGCACCGCTTGATGAAATCAAGCGGGCGCCGGGCCAAAACTTCGCTTATGAAAATATAACGCTGTTATCTGATTTCCGCAGAAGTTTCCAACATAGCCGCAGATAAGTTGTGGATATGCTTGGTATCTTCTACGATGTCGTTTACATAGTGACGATAGGACTTGGTTGCTGTTGCGATGGAATCAACCATGGCCTGGTTTTCCTCTGCATAAGCACCCATTTCCAGAACGCGGTCACGAAGATTTCCGAAGATGGTATCAATACCCTGAATGTTGCAATTCTGCTCTTCGATGTTCTCGTAAAGGCCGATGAACTGGGTGGTAAGTCCTGCATTTGCTTCTTCCAGACCTGCCAGTGTGCCCACGGACTCTTCAATTGCCTGCACACTGTCCTGTAATTTCTGGGCAGTTCTTGCAATCTGATCTTTCATTTGTTCTACGATGGCAACTACCTGATCGGAGCAGCGGTTACTGTCTACTGCCAAATCCTGTACCTTGGAGGCAACTACCGCAAAGCCTGCGCCGGAAGCACCTGCTCTTGCCGCCTCGATGGAAGCGTTTAATGCAAGCATCTTTGTGCTGGCCGCAATGCTGGTAATCTGGTCTGCCACTGCTGCGATATCATTAATCTGATTCTGCAGAATAGCAAACACTTCGTTTTCTTCTGCAATTTCTTTTCTTACATTCTGCATCTGTGCGGACATGGCACGCATATTTTCACTGTTTTCCGCTAATGCGTTTTCTACTTTTTGAATTGCTTCGTTCATGGAAGCGATATGTCCGCCGGTTACGGTAATCTGGGTCATAGCCTCGATACAAGCCTCACCGACTTCTCTGGTTCCTTCGGTTACGGATTCGGAACCCTTTTTGAGTTCTGCCACGTTTGCCTTTAAGTTATCATTAATTTCGGAAATACCGGCAACACGGACGGAAGACTGCTCACAGTTTGCTTCCAGTTCGGCACCAACCTGCTGGATGGATGCCAGTAAGTGCTCCGCCTGTTCCGCACGTTCGTTACCAAGTTCAATGTAAGCTCTACCACGTTTTACCAACATGTACATAACGAAAGAAGCCACCGCATAAATAGCCAGACACATAATGAACTGACCGTTCGGATCTGCCTTATGCGGGAATAAAATACGAAGCAGAATTAACAGGATAAGTCCAACTGCACCCTGCACAATCGGATATAACGGTTCCAGATACAGACCGCCTAATCCGACAACTGCTAACAGTAAAATAAAGTCATCACTTAAAAAGTCACCGCTGTTACAGGAAATCATAAATACTACCAACATCAGACCAACACTGATAGCCAGCTGTCTGGTCGTTGCCGGCATTTTCAATTTATTCGATAAGTAAATAAAACCGCCGAATACCGCAAGACAAATTCCAATCACAATTGCGCCCTTTACGTTTGCTCCCAGCAAATTCTTAAGAAAGAATACCGAAGCCACGCTGAAGGTCATAATCATCATAACCTTTAATATTCGCTCCGGTGATGCAGGAAGTTTTGCCTTTTTCTTTTCCATAACTTATACCTCGTTTTCTCCTTTAGTAATTTAGTATACTAAAAACCCTATACGAGATATATTTTAGCACTATATGAAAGAGTTTACAAGAATTTTCTGAACAAAATAGGACTAATTGTTCAGAAAGTAAACCATTTTTTTCAGTCAAAAAAGTGCGGATGAATTACCATCCGCACCTAATCTCTTTATTACATTGCACTCCATAAGCAGTCTTCCTTGCTAAGACCTGCTTTGTGAAGTAACCACACTCCTGCAAACAAAGCACCTTGGGAAATGATGTTGGTACACTGGGCAAGCCAATGCATGGAAGAGCTATCATCAAACTTTGCTCCGAGATATCCCATACCCATCATAAAAATGAAGGCCAGGACAAAGCAAAGAACCGGCAATTTCTTCTTCATTTTTACGGAAACCGCAATCAGACAGCCCTGTACACCGGTACAACCGATAATCTGCAGGATAATAAACGGCATATTGCTGACTATCACAGGAACAGCGGCAGAATGCAGTGTTACATGCTTTTTGTTTTTCTTTGTAAACATGCCAAGTAACGCTGCGAACACCAGTAAAAATCCCGGTCCCTGGAAGGTAAACAGACTGGTATCCAACGCGGGATAATCACAGACCGCCAGTGCATATAAAATTTTCCATAAAGCTTTATAAATTCCGCCGATCAGCACCATAATGGAACCCGCTGCAAGTAAAGCATACGCTCCCTTAACCATTTTATTATACAAATCCTTTAGTAACAGCACTGCTGCCGCAAAAAATAACAAAACCGGAATAAAATCCACCAGTGCCATAAATACGGAAATTCCGTTCATAACTTATACCCCCTCATTTGTAAACAGGCTGCCGCAAAAGCAGCAGCCCATACTCTCTAAATTATACAATCCACTTCACATTTTCCAAATGCTTTAACGGAATCAGCGGAAATACAATCGGTGTCTTGGCCACATAGGTCTGATATTCCGGAACTTCGCCATAATTCTTGTTTTGGCGCTTTTCCAGACGCTTTGCGCCGGAAAGCATAACATAAATAATCAGTATGTAACCGATAATTGCAATGGTCCACTGTAACCAGCCGCTCATGGCACCGATACCGGAAATAAGAACGCCGGTCCAAAACAGCATCTCGCCAAAATAGTTCGGGCAACGCACAATTTTGAAAAGACCGCTGTCGCAGAAACGCTTCGGATTCTTTGCCTTTGCTGCAGACTTCTGGCTGTCGGATACGCTTTCGATGATGAGGGCTACAATCATAATAGCCAGACCAACATAACCGGTCACTGCAGCATCCGCACCGTTCAACATACGGAAGAACACAGGAGAAACCTGGGTCATGTACATAGCTGCCACACAAATCCAGATGGTCGCCTTTACAAAGATAGGCATTGGTTTGTCATTGCCGGAAATTTCCTTGAACAGCTTTTTAAAGGAAGCTGCCTTTAATTCGCGGTACAAAAGGAAGCCGCCAAGACGGATGCCGTAAGCCACCAAACACAAGGAAAGCAAAACATTCAGTATATTATTGTAACCGCCCATCGCCAAAATGGCAATACCGCAGCCGGCTACGGAAAAACCGTAACCTACGGATAAAAAGTATACAAACTTCCAGAATCCCATAGCTGCGCATACCAGGGAAACCAGGAATAAAATCAATAATCCGAGTCCTAATGTCATGTCATTTTACCTACTTCCCTTCGTTATAACGGCTTTCAATGTATTCCTTGAAGCTTGCCTCACCAACCACGGTATCTCCTACCAGGTCGTTGGTCAATGTCCACTTGGAGAACTTAAGAATAGCTTCCTTACCGTTCTTTTTCAGCTTGTTCACAAATGCCAGCACGCTAAATAAAAATTCCGGTGCACGCTTGATTACAGGCTCCTTACCTGCTGCCTTAAAGAAGAGGTTTGCCAGTTCTTCATAAGTATAAGTTTCTTTACCGCCGATGTTGTACATCTTCTTTTCATCGGTCATGTGAGCCACGATAAACTCAGCAAAATCAGGAGTGTCGATCACATTGGCAGATACTGCCTTCTTACCAAGTAAGGTTACTTCACCCTTTTCAATCATCGGCATAAATACCTTTGCAATGTCGTAGAAATAACCGGTCGGACGATGAATCACATAGTTCAAACCGCTCTTCTTTAATTCTTCTTCGAATAAGTACTTTGCGTGAAGCATCGGAACATCCGGTGCACTTTCCGCCTTGATAACGGAAATGTAAACAAAATTCTTTACGCCGGCCTTTTTTGCCTCAGTAAGGAGATTGATGTTTCCGTTCAAGTCAATATCATAGTTGGTAATGGTAGCACTGGTACCGGTAAGACCAACGGTGCTGATAACGGTTTCTGCACCATCCATGGTGCCGGCTAAGGTTTCCGGCTTGGTTACGTCAATCTTCTTTGCGGTGTATGTATAGCCTTCCATTTCCTTGGTAACCAGGTCTAATGCTACAACTTCATGGCCCTGCTTACACAACTCAATTAAAATGTCGGTTCCGAGCTTACCAAAAGCTCCGGCAAGTACAACTTTCATTATTTGTTCTTCTCCTTTGCACGCTTGTCGTTAATAATATCCATATGCTCTGCGGTAATTAAGGTAACGTTGTTTTCTCTTGCCCAGGCAACGCAGCCTTTTAACGCGGTTGGCAGGAAAATACGAGGTACCTTTACCAGCTTTGCACAAGCTTCGTCCGTAAATTTAATCTTGTCATCAATACGGTCTGCCGCATACTTTACGGATGCCACGGTGGTTTCACGTACCGGAAGCAGCTCCGGAATCGGCTTCTTAAACTTGGTGAACCAGAAGTTTTTGGAGTCACGATAACCGTAGTCTACCGGCACTCTCGGGAAGTCCTTTGCCTTTACACCGTTGACAATGGCATTATAGTACTTCTCCTTCATGAGAATCTTATCTACCTTTAAGATAAAATGGGCACCAAACTCCGAAGTAATACCGTTGAAATCGTGGTATGGTGCAGGATAACCGTTTAACATGCCCGGCTTATCGTCCTGGGCATTGTCTAAAGTGTCTACCCAGGTACATTCCATTACCTGGAAGCTTTCTGCCACCACCTGCGGATACTTGCCCTGTGGGTCCTCTGCCGCACGTAAACCCTCTTCCAAAGTATAGATACAGTTCTTCATTTTTTCTTCCGTGGTATCACCCGGGAAGCCCAGACGCACTGCCTCTTTAAAAAGCTTGCGGTCGTCCGGAATAAAGTTTAAGGTACATTTTTTGTTTCTTAAAATGTTCTGGGCGGTGTTGGAGGAATTTCTGCAGCACAAAAGCATCGCATAATAGTCCTTACCCGCAATATAATACGGCTGCACCAGAGAATATGGTCCCAGATTGGTTTTTCCATCTTCCGTCAATGTTCCGATTAACACGGTTGGCATCGGAAAGAAGGAGGATGTCTGGTAAAAATTGTCCACAATTCTTAAGTTTTTAAAGCTGCTCATACTTATTCCCTTTCTAAAAATTTATTTGGATGGATACAACTGTTCCAATAAGGTACCAAGTTGTTCTTTTACTTTTTCTTTTCCGTTGGAGGCAAGAATCAGTTCCACAATAAGTGCTGTTAAGTTCTTTTGATTACCATATCCTTTTTCGTCTAACAGGAGGTCTACTCTTTCTCCAATCTGACCTGCTAAAAATGCATGCCGATGCTGCAAGTCCGGAGTTGCAGCTGCTGCCACAGATGGTTGCTGCCAAATGCAGGCATAGATATCACAGAATTCATCAATAGCCTGACAAATTCCTAAAACACCCTCTTTTACCGTAGCGGCGGATGTCACCTTACTATCCATTTTTTCTACCGCTTTTTCCCAATCCTCCAGCATGATGTTTGCAATCAGATAGTCCTTGTTCGCAAAATAGTTATAAATTGTTCCTGTTGCAATTCCGCTTTCCTTTGCAACCTCGCGAAGTGACAGATGCTGATATCCGTTTTCAAACAATCGCTTCTTCGCATTTACCAGAATCTTTTCTCTGGCTCCTTCAATAATCTTTGGCATAGACTGCACTTCCTTTTCCCCTAATTTTTGTGAACATGTTCACAAAAGGTATTATACCCCCTTTGTTCACTTAAATCAAGTCTTAAAGGACTCATATATTTCAGTTTTTACTCAAGAAAAATCCGGGAGGTCTCTCCTCCCGGATTTAGCAGAAAACATATTAAAATTTTTACATCTTCAACTCCATCACACAACGCAGCACATTCTTTGCCGTACGCTGTAATTCACCTAAGGTAATACCATCCTTTTTACCGTAAGTAGCAAGCAAGGTTCCGTCCGGCTTTTGGCTAAAGAAGGTAATCAGTTTTCCGCCCGGCATCAACACATCTACACCGGCACGGACACGGTAGGCATTGTCCTTTAGTTCAGGGAACTCCGGACTCTTGGAAGAACGCATCCACCAGTCGGTCATCACGTTTCCCTCATACTTCCACTCACCGCGCAAGATTCCCTGCACCAGTTCATAATGATAATGGCCCCAAACCCCGTTAATCTTATTATAAGAGGTCATGAGGTTGACCGGTTTTGCTTCTTTCACGCAAATTTCAAAACCCTTTAAATAAATTTCGCGAAGAGCACGTTCCGACACACGGGAATCGTTGCGGTTCCGCTTAAACTCCTGATTATTGCAGGCAAAATGCTTCGGGCAGGCAGAAATTCCCGTCACACTCTGTAATCCCTTTACAATAGCAGCTGCAATTTTACCGGACACAAACGGGTCTTCGGAAAAATATTCAAAATTACGTCCGCACAGCGGGTTTCTGTGTATATTCATACCCGGTGCCAAAAGCACATCGGTGCCCCGTTCCTTCATTTCTTCCGCAACACCCATAAACAGGCGGTTCATGAGACGCTGGTTGAAGGTGCAGGCCAGCAAGGTTCCCATTGGGAGCAGGGAACAGGACTCATACAGACGGATACCGGACGGACCGTCGGTGGTAACTACCGGTGCCACGCCCTTTTCCCGTAAAGAGTCGGTAACGCCGCCGAAAATACCGGTATTTCCCTTTGGTCCCAACGGATGATTCATCTGATAAGCGCCCCGGGAAATCGCCTCTAACTCTTCTAACGTAAGCTGCGCCACAAATTCATCCAGGCTCACTTTACCATTCTTTACATCCTGCAACTTGTAGCCCTTATCACCGGTCAGTTCAACTGCTTCCGGAAGACTGTCTAACATGGTTTGTCTGATATCACGCTGTCTGGCAGGTGCCATACCGGCCTTATCCCCATACAACAGCTCAAATTCTTCTGCCGGCGCTGCCCACTCAGAGCACTGCTCAATCACTTCACATTCTTCCTGCTCATAGGAATAAATCAGCTTGGCACTGCGCACGTCACCGCCCAGGTAGAAGTTATAGGTACCCGGCTCCAGCACATAACAGGACTTATGGCCGGTAACTCCCTCTGCATCATAAGATGCCATCTGGTACTTTGTAATATTAAGAATACGTACTTCCTTTTCTCCCGGGTCAAGCAGATGGGTCTTGGCAAAGCAAACCAGTTCTCTGGCAGGCTTCCCTAGTTTTCCCTGTGGCTTTTCTATGTACAGCATGAGGGTTTCTCTGCCTGCATGCTGCTCTCCGATATTGGTTACCCTCACCAGAATATTTAAGAACGGGGTGATTTCTGCCACCTCCGTGGAAAACTCCGTATAGGAGCGTCCAAAACCGAAGGGATACTGTACCGCATCCTTTGCAAAGGTTTCAAAATAGCGGTAACCAACATAGATATCTTCTTTATATTCGTTAAATTCTTTACCTCCAAAATTGGATGCGGAAGGATAGTCCTCATACTTCCATGCAATGGTGTCGGTGAGTCTGCCGGACGGAGTTACGGCACCGCAAAGCAGGTCTGCCACGCCGTTGCCGGCTTCCATGCCGCCCTGCCATACAATAAGTGCTGCACCAAGCTTTTCCTTATACTTATCCAAGAAGGAAAAGTCTATGATATTACCGATGTTAAACAGTAAAATAGTATTTTCAAATGCGGAAGTAACAGTATCCAGCAGCTTTGTTTCTTCCTCAGTCAGATAAAAGCTGCCCGGCTTCCGTTCGGTTTCTCTATCCTCGCCGGACGCACGTCCAATCACCAGTACCGCCACATCCGACTCTTTCGCTGCCTTTGCCGCCACCTCCGAAGAAAGCGGCATTTCCGGATAATGACTTGGCCAGGTTCCCCAGGCACCGTGGTCCACCGGATTAGCCGTTACCCACTCCTCATATACCTTGGCAAGGGTTTCATTTACAATAAGGTCAGGACAGTTGCGGAGTCCTTCCAGTAAATTTACTTTATACGGCGCATTTACATCACCGCCGGAACCGTAGCCGGTACAAAAATAGTCTATCTGCACTCTGCCAAACACGGAAACCTTTGTCCCTTCTGCAAGAGGAAGAATTCGATTTTCCAACATAACGGCTCCCTCCGAAGCCACCTCGCGGATAAGTTCCGGCATTCCCGGTGTAATTTTCTTATCCTCACTGTGATGGCCTGCCTCCTGTGCCAACACACCAAAGGTTCGCATAACAAAATTGATGGCTTTATCTCTCAGTTTCATAAGTTCCTCCTTTGTTTTCCGTTATCCTATTGTTCTAAAGATATTTTCTAAGTTCTGCCTCAAGCTTTGCTTCAATATCGATGAGGCGCTTTGCAATGGAAGTTGCCTCCTGCTCCGCATTCTCATACTGGTTTAAATACCGGTATAGGGATTTGATACCCATGTCGCAGCCATCGGTCAGCAAATCTGCCACCGTAGCATCACTTTCGTCCCAACCCATTTTCATGTTGGTCTTAATCCAGGACATGCCCTTTGCCATCGGATTCGGATCCTTTTCTTCCGCTCCCATCTGCTCTAACAGGTGCTCAATGTCCTCCTCCAGCTTTTCGTGATGGGACTTACTTTCGGAAAGAAGCTTTCTAAGCTTCTCATCCTTCACCTTCTCTAACACTTCATCAATAGAGCTTACTCCCATTTTAGTACCTGCATCACATTCTTGCAACAGTTTAATTGTATCCGGATGTGCCATAATAAATTACCTTCTTTCTTTTTTCTAAAGTATTCCACCTTACCGATGAATTTATGCACACAAACACCCCATAGTTCTTTACAAACTGTTAGCGAAGGCGGGTTTGTTAGAACTATGGGGTGTGAATTACTTCTCCGGAATAATAAAAATGAAAACCATGGAACTGAGTAACAGCATATACGGATAAATCAGGTTCGGAATCACATCGAACGCACTGACGGTACAACCAAGATTTGCCGCAACGGAAACTGCCACCAGCATCTGGGCACCGTACGGAATAATTCCCTGGAAGATACAAGAGAAAGTATCCAGAATGGACGCTGCCTTTCTTGGAGAGATTCCATAGGATTGTCCCATTTCTTTTGCAATCGGATTTGCCATAACAATGGCAACCGTGTTATTAGCCGTGGCAATGTCCATGGCTCCTACCAAAAGTCCCATGCCGAGCATACCGCCCTTTTTGCCTTTAAACACACGCTTAATCAACTGAAGCAGAGCTTCAAAACCGCCGTACTCGCTAATCAGGGCGCAGATGGCAGACACTAAAATTGCTACCATGGAGGTTTCAAACATACCGTCCACGCCGTCACCCATGCCGGAAAGCAAATCGGCTGCTGCCGTAGCTCCGGTTGCCAGCATAATGACAGAACCGCTGACAATACCGATAATCAGCACGATAAATACATTAATACCCACAATACCGCCAAGTAAAACCAAAATGTAAGGAATAATCTGTACCAGATTGTATTCTCCGATGACCGGTTCACCCACATCGGCACCAAGAGTCAACAGTGCAATTACTGCCAGACTAGCCAAAGCTGCCGGAAGGGCAATGCCGAAGTTTTCTTTAAATTTGTCTTTCATGGCGCAGCCCTGACCGTTGCATGCCGCAATGGTGGTATCGGAAATAAAGGAAAGATTATCACCAAACATAGCACCACCCACCACAGAGCCAAGGCAAATCGGAGTTCCAAAGCCGGAGCTTCCCGCAATAGCTACCGCAATCGGAGTAAGCAAGGTAATGGTGCCGACAGACGTACCCATAGCAAGGGAAACAAAGGCACTTACCACAAACAATACCAACACGGAAAACTGTGCAGGAATAAAGGAAAGTACAAAATATGCCACACTTTCCGCACTGCTTCTGCCTACTACTCCTACAAACATGCCTGCCAGCAGGAAAATCAGCACCATGGTAATGATATTTTTATCTCCCACACCGCGGCCCATTATTTCTAATTTTTCCTCGAACTTCACACTGCGGTTTTGCAAACATGCCACCAACAGGGCAATCACAAAAATAACCACGATAGGAATATTGTAAAAGCCCATACCGATTTTTAAAACATACTCAAATAAAATACCAAGACCTAAGTACAGCACCAAAAATACGCCGATCGGCAACAGTGCTTTCCCATTTGCTTTTTTCATGATGTCAATCCTCTTTTATTTCTTCTCTTTCTTCTTTTTTACTACAATAATTCCTACCGCTGCCGCAAGCGCAATCACTGCCGCACCAAGGAAAATAGGAATTGCTAACTTCATATCCAATCCGAAGATGAGGTTTTGCACGGCAGAACCATCATCCTGTGTAACTTCTGTACTATCGTTATCCACATCCGAATCCTGTTCTTCTGTTCCGATGCTTTCCTTCACACCAAGATTTGTACCTTTGGCTACCACAATATAATCCATCACTTCCACTTCACCGGTGAATAAATTGTCGTTGCCGGACATTTCAAATTCCTGCAGGGCACCGTTGACATGGGTAAAGAATTTAAATTCTCCGTCAGCCTGCATAAATTCCTGTGTCACTGGGACAGTCAACAGGAAGGTAGCGGTAGCGGTACCTTTATTATTAATTTTGTATACTGCCACCAAATCATCACCACCGGCTCCGATTTCGGTTTTAAACATGTCATAAATCACATCTGCTTCCGTCAGTACCGTTACGGTTAAGACCGGTGCAGATGCATTTTTTCCGCCGGCATAATCCGCAGTTACATAAATTCCGGTAGCAGTATCAATGGAAGTTAAAATACCGCTCTTTTTGTAGTTGCCCTTAATAGCGTTTCCCAAGGTAGATAAATCACAACCGTAGGTGCAAACCGTAGAAGCAATTCCGTTCACCTGATTTGCCACACCAACCGAACGCATGGCAAGAATTTTTGCCAGATTCGGAATTCCTTTTTTAACACCGCTTGGCTGGCGGATATTATTCATGTAGTATACGTTTTCTGCCAGTTCTTCCGAGGCCGCCGTAATTACATCTGCCTGCATTTTTTCCACAAAGGAATTAAAATATCCCGGATCATAGGTTTTTCCCGTGGCCACTACCGTTCCTCCGAGGGTAACCACCTTAGAACATTCCAGCATATACTCATGATACTTCTTCATCAAAGAAGGATTCTGATAAATAATGTTAAACAACGGAAAATCTGCATAAACTTCTGCAGACACCTGCTTTTCTTCATCGATCCGCCCGTAATCGATACGGTACATAACATCTAACGGAAAGTTTGCGGTGTTTTCCGCACTGCTCGGATAAAAACAACCAAAGCTTAAATCATAATCCCACGGAACCAGGACTGCTTTACCGTTTTTGTCCACATACAAGCCAAAGTTTTTCTGTCCGTCAAACATATTATCCATCTGGCACAGCCAGCTGTGTACCGCAAAATATTTTACTACTTCCTCGGTATCCAATACCTGATTTACCAGTTCCAGATACTCGCTGCTGTTCACATCTACCGCCTGACCGTTAAAATCCAGACCATTACTCAGAAAATTGATACGGCGCACCCACTCGGTTACGGTAGGAATCATATCCTCCACATCCTTTAAGGTATCCTCATCCTGCTCCCAAAGAAGGGAAGGGTCTGCTTCAATTTCCTCATATAAAAATCTGGTTCCTTCCGGTTTGCAAAGATAGCTGGAAAGCTCATCCTTGTCCACACCATAGTAACGTTCCAAAATGGAGTGGTCCATGGCCTCTACCATAGCATACACACCATAGTAATTATCATTGATATAAAGCTTTGCCAAACCGTATTCCGGGGTTGGAAGTCCCATTTCATCCATCAGCTTTAAAGCAAAAAATTCCTTCATCATGGTTTTATCAAAGAAGAAATTGTTAAAGCTGATTTTGTCGCAGCCAAAGAAGTTCTGCTTCTTGCCGTAATCCTTTTTCTTGATATACTTACCGAAATTGATGGTAAAAGAAAAACGGTCACTGCCCGGATTTTCCGTAACGGAGTGCTCCAGGGTATAGCTTCCCTTGGTACGCAGGCCGCAGTAGCCCAAGGTTGCATCGCCGATGGTAACACTGGTTGTCATAACATACGGTTCATCCGCTGCATTTTGTAATAAGTAATTCAGATTGTTTTCTTCTATTGTGATACGTACTTCCTGAATCTCATCAGCCAAAAAATAGGCAGAGTAATCTCCCTTTTCCGCTTTACCCTGAGTGGCATCATTCACCTGATAATCCGCCGGCGGAGTATTGTTTACCATATCTTCCGTAATCCACTCCACAGCGGTGCCGTGGGTGATTTTCCGTTCCTCTTCTCCGCCTGTTACCTCATCTGCAAAAGCACAGCAAGGTGCCGTCAGCCCAAGAAGCAGAGCACCTAAAAGCAACCCACAACAACCTTTTTTTATTTTACTCAGTTTCATTTTCCTGCTCCTTTTTCTTTCGAATTTCAAAGTAGTCAATCGGTGTTCCTTCTCTGTGAAGAACCGCCTTCATGTAATCTTTCACATCGGTCAGCGGACGTTCAAATGCCATACCGCCATACAACAAGTTCACGCTGTGAATGTCGGAACCGCCGGTACAAGGCAGATTATATTTTTCCGCATATTCTGCAGCCTGTACATCATACATGGTGCGGCCGTCTTCTTCCCGTACTTTTTTGCCATAGTGAGAGGCATTAAAGATTTCCACGCCGTCCACATAGTCCGGGTACAAACGGACTTCCGGGATATACCAGGCTTCACGGTACGGATGAGCCTGAATCACCATGCCTCCGGCCGCATGTACCAGCTCATACTGCTCCTCTACCGAAATTTCCCGAAGCTCCGGATGCTGCTTCATCCATTCTTTATCTAATCCGTAAATCAGAAAATCAGACCCCTGATAGGACTCTTCCCAGCCAAAAAACACCTGCAAACCGATATTATCTCCGGCTGCTTTGGCATTTTCATATCCCTTACAAAAGGCATCTACCCACTCTTCCCACGGAAGTTCCCGCGGAATCGCACAATTCCCCCGGAAGAAATGGTCCGTTACCATAACGCCGGTATATCCTGCTTCTTTGTACGCCCGTACCAGTTCTTCTGCGGTGTTTTGGGAACATGCACTGGCTTCCTTGGTATGCAGATGTGTTTCATATAAATATAATCTATCCATAAAGTACCTTCCTTCCGGTTACAATTTTCGCACAATGTTCATTATAACACACTTCCTTCAAAAAAGGAAATTATTCCTTACATTTTTCGAAAAAACCACAATAGGCCGCTGTGACCTTTGAGTAAAAGTCACAACAGCCTATTGCCGTGCTTTTATGATTTAAATAGGATTGGGGTTTTACTGCTTCATTGCCGCATGATACAGCATTTCATCCAGACGCTCTTCCGTCCAGTGGTAAATACGTTGAAAAGTTTCTTTCTTTTTATCCTTTAAACCTGTTACGTTTAATGTCGGAATATTATCTACACTAATTTGAGTATTGTGTCGTGTATCCGCATACACGATGCCTTCCACTGCCTCCGGGTATGCTGTTACAAAAGCATGCACAGGAGCTGCGCCTTTGGAAAGACCCAGTAGTAAATACGGTACGTCCGGATATTTTCTTTTTACGTTATGGAAGCAGGTACCGATTGCCTCTTCCATCTGACTGACCTCCATAATATCCGGGCAACAACTGTCGATTACCGCAAATCCATGTTCCTTAAAATATTCTGCCAGTTCTTCCTGACAGCTTTCCGCCGTTTCCCTACTTTGGAAAATATGAAGAACTGCCTTTGGTTCCCCCTCCGGGATCCATTCTACCGCACGCATCCTTGCTTTTCTTTTTGCGGAAGAATCATCACGTTCCTTTTTCATCATGATATCTAACCTTCTTCCTTGTAATAACACAATAACAAAAGCTTATGAGAATTGTTTGGGGAAATAAAAAAGCACCATCCGTCATAGGACAGTGCTTTGCTCTTGTAATTCGTGCAACTGGCTGCCATTTTACAGGCCCTTTAGCTTTGCGTCACAGCTTTTCAACTGCTTTGCCCTATGTAGTTTGATTATATCGCCGCCACCCAAGTTTTTCCATAGGTCTTTGGACTCACCCCGCCGGTTACCAGCCCATAACTTCTTTTATCTTCTTTGCCAGCTTTTCCGCTGCTTTTTCATGAGTCTTTTCCGATGGATGCCAGTCTGCTGCAATACCGTCCGCCATGCTTTGGGCATCAAACTTCATCGCATGCACTTTACTGTCGGCAGTCTCCTTTACATATTGCTCCACCGCGTCTTCCACGCAGGAATACAAGTCTGCACCCATGATGCCAAGGGTAGCAAAAATAACCGCATCCGGGTTCTTTTCTCTTATCTGCTTTAAGAAGTTCACATATTCCGCCTTAAATTCCTGTTTTTTCGCAGCATCATTTTTTACGTAACTGGCATCATTGGTACCGAGATTCACTACCACCACATCCGGCTGCCGTTTTGTAAAATCCCACTCTGTTTCCTGTGCTGTAAAATCACCCAGATAGGTTCCTCCGGAATTACCCATTTTGCTATAAAAGTCAGGCACTAACTGTTCCGTCTGCTTCTTTCCGTCACCGGAATAGCCGGAAATAATACCGTATCCGCTAAAGGAAACCAGGCTGTAATCTGTTCCCAGCTTTTCCGCTGTTTTATAGGCATATGTCTTTGTAGCATCTTCCGTTGTTGTGGAAAAATGATGACTGGAATCCAAATCATCCACTCCATAGCCGCAGGTAATGGAATCTCCCACGAATTCTATCAGCGTATCCTTGTGTTCGGTTGGTTTAATGTCACCGATACAGGTAGCATCCACGGAGCTGATACCAAAGGTGGAATACGGTGCCTCGGAAAGCTTTACCACGCGTACGGTATATTCTTTTGGTGTATCACTTTCACATACGGTATACACCTTTTCCATTTTATCCACCATATCGTCCACAACCCGTTCCCCGTTGACGTAGATGGCGACTCTTGCCTGATTATTTCTGGTCATAAAACTACTGTCCGGCTTCAGCTTAATAGTGGCAGAAGTTCCGGTAAAGGTAAACTCCATGCCGGTACCGGAATGTACCAGCCACAGCGTATCCTTCGCCTGCATAGTTCTTCCGATCGGACGGACAAATTCTTCCGTCGGAGGGAATGCTTTATCACTCGGTGTGGTTTCCGGTGTCGGGGTAGGAGTAGCCACCGGTGTTTCAGTTGCCGCAGGAGCGCCAGTTTCTTCCTGTTTATCGGTTGTTCCGCAACAGACCATAGAACCAAGCAGAACAACCAGAATCAAATTCAACACAATTTTTTTCATACAGTTTATCTCCTCAAAGCATATTTTCCCCTATTATAACATAAAAAAAAGAGTACTGACAAGCTTATCGCCAGTACCCTTTTGGAAAAACAGGCTAATTATAAATACCAAAGCAATTCGTTTCTTACCTCGTCCAATCTTGCATCAGATAAACCGAAATCCATTTCTTTATAACTCCACGCGCTTCTGGCAATACCGTAGTTATCCAGAACACGGTGAATCGCACGATACCATTTTACCGTATCTTCCGGAGATACAATATTAATCACACCGTACTCTCCGCAATATAATTCCGTATTATTCTTTCTTGCTGCTTCAATGGCAGATTCAAAAAGTTCTACAAAGTAAGCACAATCCACTCCGCTTTCTTCAAACGCAAAACGGTCCTCGCGATTAATCGCATCGGTCCAATAAGCCCCTTGATGAGTAAACTTTAACGGGTCATAGCAGTGGAAGTTATAAACCACCTTATCATCATACGGAGCTGCCAAATCTTTTACCGCAACCACACTGTTGTTATAATAGCTGCCCACCAAAATAATGGTCTCCGGTGCGATGGCACGGATACGACGGATGCATTCATTCGAAATCCGGTTCCATGCATCAATAAAGGCTGCATCTGTTACTTCGTTTAACAGTTCAAACGCAATATGGTCGGAGTACTGTCCGTAGTGACGGGCAATTTCCTCCCACAAAAGATAAAAGCGCTCCTGCAATTTTTCGTTTTCAAAGAATCCGGTTTCTTTTTCTCCAAAGTCGAAGGAAAATCCCGCCGTTTTATGTAAATCCAACACGATATTCAGGTTATACTTCCGACACCATTCTACTGCTCTGTCTATATGGGCAAAGCCATCCGCCTTATACACGCCTGTTTCCTCTTCCAGTACGTTATAATCTACCGGAATTCTTACGTGGTCCAAATCCCAGGAAGAAATTTTTGCAATATCCTCTTCCTTAATAAAATTGTTCAGTCTGTCCTCGCTGTAATCGCACTGGGACAACCAGCCCCCTAAATTGACTCCTCTGTAAAAGCCTTTTTCCCGTAACATACTTTTTTCTTCCACCTCTCTAAAAGTGTTTATAACCAACTTACCGGATTAATGTATCACTTTTTTCTTTTTTCTAATATCATATTTTTGTCGCAAATATCATTTTATTGTCATTTTGTGATGGAATTTCAACTTTTTTGTGTTATACTGTTTCTATCGTAAACTTAGGGAGGCACCGGTTATGAATGTTGATAAGAATCTTTCCTACATAGAATTTTCCAATCGGGAATCTAACAGATTCCATCTCCCATACGATAGGGAAATGCTATTTTTCGAAAGCATTAAACAGGGAAATGCTGCAGAAGCCGCACGTTTACTTAAACCCTTTAACAGCAAAGAAATGGGAATCCTCAGCAAAGATTCTCTTCGCAACTTAAAATACCATCTGATTATTACCATTGCCTTCCTCACCCGCTATTGCATTGAAGGCGGCATGGAAATGGAAACCGCCTACAATCTCAGTGACATTTACATCCAAAATGCGGATGAATGCCGGTCCGAACAAGAAATCCACCGCCTCCATCGAGAGGTGGTGGATGAATTTGTAAACCGTATGCATTCTCTTCATAAGCAAACACTGTATTCCAAGCCCGTCACTGCTTGTCTTGATTACATTTATGATAATCTGCATAATAAAATCACATTGGATGATCTGGCAGCAATAGCAGGCCTAAGTCCCTCTTATCTGTCCCGCCTGTTTCATAAAGAGGTTGGAACAAGTCTGTCCAAATATATTATCCAAAAGCGTATCGAGTCTGCTGAAAACCTGCTGAAATACTCAGAATATTCCTTCGTGGAAATATCCAACTATCTTTGCTTCAGCTCGGAAAGCCACTTTATCCATACGTTTAAACAGCACACCGGCTATACCCCAAAAGTTTACCGGGAACTGTTCTTCCGGACCCATTGGAATTCTGACTGACTATTGCACATACTCTCGGTATGCTTTCCGTTTTGCTTCCACATACTCTTCAAAAGAAGCATTTCCGTTTGTACTACCCAGTCCTTCTGATTCCTTAATATTCATATAGAAATTATGCTTTTTTGCATTGTCATATTTTTTTGCCGGAACGGTATCGCCCACATAATGTGTAAAAGCGGTTTCGTAAATACCGTTAAAATGATCTGTATTCAGCCACTTGCTGTCCGCTACCGTTTGCAACACCGTTTTAAATTCTTCCGTGTAAAAACCGCCTTTGTCCACTGTATGAATGTACAACGGGTTTTCCTGGGCAATTCCCATACTTTCCGCCATGGTACTGAACGGGTTCACCGTTGTCATGGCATCTCCGGTCGGATTCCAGTCTTTGGTAAGGCCGAATACCCTGTCCACATCATATGGAATAAAAACTGCCTTACCGGAACTCTGTAAGAAATAAATATAATAGTTATTATAATCATTACGGATGTCATCCGGATTACCGGTAAAATAGGTAACTGCTTCAAAAGCAAGAAAATTATCTATATCTACTACTTTAGCAATCTCCTCTTTGGTAACCCCTTTCCGGTTTAATACCGCAATCAGGTTCTTTATTTTTGTATGATCTGCTTCTGTCTTATTCGTCTTTAAATCATAATTGTAAAACAATCCGGTCTCTTCATTTTCCACGCCAATGGTACATTTGGAAGTCAGATTTGCGCCGATTTTGGCCCAATTACACTTATACAGATTTCCGTTTCTGTCTTCCTTTGCCACATATTTATCAAGGAACACATTATCCACCGGCTCACAGATGGTAAACACACCCTGATGTTCTCCTGCCACCTTCATGGTTGCCAGATTAATATGTGGTGCCAACACACCAAAATCTCGGTACATTTCGTAGGCATAATATTCCCTGATATAAGTACTGTCATCATTTTTGTTCCACCGGAGTTCCAGCTTTTCTAAAGTGGCAAAGGTTCTTTCACCAAAATCCACCTTAAAGTGAATCAGATTATACTGGCCGTCATTGTTACTGTAAAAATGTGTCCGGGAGGTATTTCCTTTCATGCGGATACCCACCCGGTCGATGGCATAAGTAATGCTGTCTTTTTCTGTTGTAATGGTAATCTTCAAATCCGCTTCCCGGTAAATAGGAGACTTAGAACCCTTCTTTTCATAGGCTTCATAATCCTTTTGCAGCTGCCGGAAGGTTTCCTCCGAAACATCCAGTTCTACCTCTATTTTGTTGTTAATGTCAAACAACTGCTGGTAAATGGATTCTTCATTGTAAGGCAGCCTGTCTGTATCGATATTGCAGACAGAAGCATTTTGAACCGATCCTTCCTTTGTTCCGCTGTCGGCTCCGGATGTTTTGCATGCTGCACCCAAAAGCACCACCACAGTTGCCAGAATCAGAATTGCTGTTTTTTTACTAAACTTCATAGTTTTCTTCCTTCCGGTTATTTTACCAATTCTGTTCGTATTAAAATCCTGTCTTTTCGATTTCAAGCACCAAATTTCTTCCGTAAACCTCAGAGCCGAGACAATTCGGATGCAGTTTATCCAGGAAATATTCCGGAAGGTGCGGAACCAGCTTAAATCCATCCACAATCGTAATATTTTTATACTGTTCTGCAATCTTCTTTAAATTGCTGCAGAATTTCATTAACGTTGGTAAACCATTCGGAACATCATCCCGCCAAAGCGGAAGAATACAAAGCACCGGAGTATCTCCATAAATTTCCTTTAATAACTTGTAATACTCTTCTATACCATCCATGCTTTCGGTGCCAAATTGGTTGGTACCCATGGAAATGATAATTTTGTCCGGCTTATAATCATACATCTGCATCAATACGTTTTTATCGTATACATAGCCGCCGATTCCCTGGTTTAACACCTCATAATTTAAGAGACGGTTTGCCACGCTGACATAAGTATGGGCAGAACGTAACGGTCCGAAACCCTGGGTAATGGAATCTCCCATCCAAAGCACTTTTTCCTTCTTTGTAACAACTTCATACTCTCCGTTGATTTCGAAGTTACGTAACACCATGGTCGCATCCGCAGGAAGATAAATGATTACCTGCTTTGCTTCCGGGCTCTCCGGAAGTTCAAAGGAAAGAGTTCCCTCTTTTTCCATCTCCTTGACATAACGGATAGCAACTGCCTGATTGTCAATCCAAAGCTCCACCGAATCTTCAGAGCCGGTCCAAATTAACTTATATTCAAAAGAGCAGGAAGTTGCTGTTGTAGTAAATTCCAAAGTTTTTGCAGTGGATGCCGTACATCTTTCAAACCAGAAATCGGATACTTTTTCAAAGTATTCATTCTGCTCCTTCGTATACTGGAATGCCTGCAGGTATCCATCCTCTGTCTCCTGATACCATAATACACCATGATAAATTTCTTTCAATTGTTCGTTGGATAATTTCATAACTATTTCCTCCCTTTTCCCATTATTTCTTTACTACTGCTTTTCCTTTCCATTTTCCCTGTCTCCAGCGTAGCAAGGCAATAACGCCGCGGGTACATTCATCTGCAGCAGTACCCATAAAGACTCCGGCTACCCCCAGCGAGAAAAGCACGCCACAGCTGTAACCTACCGTGATTCCGACACCCCACATTACCGCCATTCCGATAAATACCGGGAACAAAACATCTCCCGCCGCTTTCATACTGCCGATAATGACAAGATTGGTAGTCCGTCCGATTTCGATCAGAATAGCTACCATCAAAATTTGCCGTACCAACACCATAGTTTCCGCGTCACAGTTAAATATCTTTAATGTAACCGGACAAATCAGGCAGTTGATGGTTGCAATACAAATCGCTACCGGAAGAGCCGTGCGTAAAGTCTTCATAACCCGCTTATCTGCCGCTTCTTCCCGTCCGGCACCCACCAGGTGACCGGTTACAATTTGAGTCGCCTGGGCAAGAGCATTGGAAAACACAACAGAAAAGGACATTAATGTACTTGCAAATACCTTTGCATTTGCTGAGCTGGCGCCCATCGGATTAATAAAGGACATCAGCATTAACTGGTAGAAGGAATATGCCAGGTTTTCACCGGCAGACGGAACACCGATACGCAGCATTTTTACCAAAATTTTTGTCGGAAACGGTCTTAATATCCGTACGGAAATCGTTCCGATTTTTAACCGGTAGAAAATAATAAGTGCTACAGCGAGAGCCACTACTCTTGCAGTTACGGTGGAGATGGCAACACCTGCCACACCCAAATTTAAATGCTTTAACGGACCATATAAAAACAGCCAGTTTCCAACAATATTCAGCCCATTCACTGCCAGGGAAATATACATTCCTATTCTGGTGTAACCGTGGCATCTGAGAATCTGCACCATCACATTGTAGCCTGCCTGTAAAAACAGGAAGCCGCCCACAATTTTCATGTAAATGACTGCGTCGCCTACCTGACTGATATCTACCTTTAAGATCTTCATCAGACCGCCGGCAGTGAAATAAACAATGACGCTCAGTAAAATGCCAAGCAAAAGATTAAAAATCACAGCCAGGGAATAAATCTGATTCATATTCTCTGTTTTTCTTGCTCCCAAATATTGTGCAACCACAACACCGGTAGCTCCCGCAATTACATTAAACAGAATGACAAACATGGTCATCATTTGGTTTGCATTTCCCACTGCACCTACCGCGTTTTGGGAATAGTTACTGAGCATTACCGTATCGACATTGCTGAGTAAAATATTCAACAGCAGTTCCATAAAAATCGGACCTGCCAGCAAAAACATCGAGGTATTTTCATTAATTTCCATGCGAGGTTTTTGTTTCATGTATTGTCTCCTCTCTGCGTGTCGAAAATGTTTAAAAATCAGTCTTACAAAGTTTTGCTACTGTTTCCACATGCCCGGTGTGTCCAAACTGGTCTACCGGACATACCTTTATCAGCTCATATCCCTTTTCTTCTAAATATTTTACGTCTCTCGCCAAGGTTGCCGGATCACAGGAAACATAAACAATACGTTTTGGTTCCATTGCAACTACAGTATCCAACAAGCTTTCTTCACAACCCTTTCGTGGCGGATCCACACAAATCACATCCGCCTTCATCGTGCCGTTGCTTTCTTGGTACTTTACAGGCATTACATCTTCTGCCGCTCCGACAAAGAACTCCGCATTGTTAATATTGTTAATTTTAGAATTAACTTTTGCATCTTCTATAGCCTGTGGAACAATTTCCACACCATACACCTTCTTTGCTTTTTGGGCAAGGAACAGGGAAATAGTTCCGATACCGCAATATAAATCCCAAACCGTTTCATTTCCGGATAGCTCCGCATATTCCAACGCTTTTTCATAAAGCTTCACAGTCTGTTTTGGATTTACCTGATAAAAGGACAGCGGTGATATCTGATACCTAATGTCCCCGATATAATCCGTAATATAGTTATCACCATATACCGGCAGAATTTCTTGTCCGAGAATGACATTTGTTTTTTCGGTATTTACATTAAGGCAAAAGCTTTTTAATCTATAAGTATCTGCCTCTGCTGTGGGTTCCTTTCTAAATTCTTCTACTGCCTTTGCCACACGGGCCGCCAGCTCTTCTGCTCCCGGAAACTTTCTTCCGTTAATAATCAGACATACCATTACTTCTTTTGTATGGAATCCTACTCTTGTCAGCACATGGCGCAGCAGACCTTTTCCATTTTCTTCATTGTAAGCAGAAATATTCTTTTCCTTCATAAACTCCTTGATTATCGGAAGAATCACTGCATTTACCGGCTCCTGGATAGCACAGTCGGTACAGTCAATAATGTTGTGACTATGTCCCGCGTAAAATCCCATTACCGGATTACCCTCTTTGTCTGTTCCCACAGGATACTGGGCTTTGTTTCTGTAATAAAACGGTATCTCCATACCAATCACCTGTTCCGTAACTGCATCAAGGCGTTCTGCTTCGATACCTCCGATACGGAGCAGACAGTTTCTCACTTTATCAGCCTTATACTGAAGCTGTCTTGCATAAGAATAATGCTGAAGCTGACATCCTCCGCACCGTCCGGCTACCGGACATTTCGGTGTGACACGGTCAGGAGAAGGAGAAATCAGTTCTTCCACTTTTGCATATCCGAAGGTCTTTTTTGCTTTTAACACTTTAACCTTTACCACATCCTGTGGTAATGCACCCTTGACAAAGAGGGTATAGCCCTCATATTTGCCGATACCCTCTCCATCATTACCAATGTCTTCTATTGTTACTGTTACAATTTGATTCTTAACCATACTTCCTCCAACCTTTCAGCTGGTGCCCTTTGCCACAGACACTTCATTTATATTAAATGTAGATTTAATTTTCACTTGTTTTTCTCACGTTAGACTCGAACAGCTTTTGGAATCCCAACCAGCCTTTTTCTTCCGTTCCATTAAATAGTTCTGTCATAGTTTCCAATTTAGCATCCAAATTATCTGCCATACTGAGAGCCAATGCTTCTACCAAAGCAGGCTTTTTCGGGGAGCCAAACTCCAATTCTCCGTGATGTGCCAGAATGCAGTGCATTAATTCGTGTTTTAACTTTTCAGGAAATCCCGGTATCTCTGCTGCCAATGAACTTACTAACTCTGCGCCAATATAAATATGTCCGAGCAACTGACCTGCATCAGTATAATCGTTTTCCGGAAACGTAGAAAGTTCCTGGATCTTTCCCACATCATGAAACATAGCAGCAGTCAAAAGCAAATCCCGGTTTACCACCGGATAATTTTTCGCAATATAATCGCACAGTCTGGTTACACCTACGGTATGCTCCAGCAAACCTCCGATAAATCCATGATGCACCGCCTTTGCAGCAGAATGATTTACGAATGCTTTCGCTGCATCTTTATTCTCAATAAAGTAATTACTTGCCAAAGTTCTGAGATATTCATTCTTCATGCTCTTAATAAAGCAGGTCAATTCCTGGTACATTTCCTTTACATCCTTATCTGTACAAGGCATGTATTCTCTCGGGTCATATTCCCCCTCATGGCATTTGTGTACCCTGCGGATATTCATTTGCAACGAATTTTGGAAGCTGACTACCTGAGCATCTACCCTGATATAATCCATAGAATCAAAATGATCAATTCCCGGTCCCAAATCCCAGATTTTTCCGTCTACCGTGCCACTCTTATCCTGCAGAATTAAGGAATAGTAACTTTTTCCCGCTTTTGTCTGCAACACCTGCTTACTTTTACACAAATATGTTTCTGAAAGCATATCGCCTTCTCTTAAATCTTTTAAATATCTCATGTTGCTCCTTTCAAGTTAAAACAAGATTTAATTTACTTTTTTCCGGTCAAAGAAACCTCTATCATCATTTCCCGCAAACCGTCTTCTGCCTTACGCAACAGTTTTACCTGCACGATTTCTCTGATACTCCGTTCCAGTATCAAATCTGAAAATCCACGGATTCCATCCACGGCTTCTCCTCCGACAGATACCAAAATATCGCCTGCTTTAATTCCGGCTGCCAATGCAGGAGATGCATTGTCCACCTCTCTGACATACACACCGTTTTCCAGGCTGTACTCCTGTTTCAAATTTTTCGGAATATCCTGTCCTTTAATACCAAAATACGCACGTTCTGCATTATTTAGAAGTTTTACAATGACTCCACGGATAGAATCCAACGATATTGCCGTAAAAATACCATCGGATGGATTCGCCTTATGGTTATGGGTAATCAACCCTAAAATCTTTCCTTCCAGGTTAACCACAAAGCCATAGCCCTGTGGATACTCTGTAATGTTAGTTGTAAAATAAGATACTTCACCATCCGTTACAGGAACCGTTCCTCCAAGACTTGTAATCATTCCAAATTCCATGGAACCTTCATAGCCGTTCGGCGCGCCCAATGCAATGACCGGCGTACCTGTCACAATCTCTCCGGCTTCCGCAAAAAGTCCCATAGTAATCTGTTCCATTAATTCCGTCGGAATATTATTCAGCGAAACCGCAATCACGGCCAGTCCGTAGTCCCGGTCCATAGAATAAATTCTTCCGGGTATCACTGCTTCTCCAAAAAAGACATCAATGGCATTCGCACCGGTAAATTGCTCTGTACCCACCAGAATCAGTAAATCCACACCATCATTTCCCAGCACAATGCCGGTAGTTCTGGTACGTTTTTCATATACCTCCTGGAACCAGTCCACGCCCTGTTCAATAGCTTCCACCGTCACAAAAGCATCCGACACTTCCTCTGCCACTTTACGGATTGCATCATAAATCTGTAAATATGTGTCTATCGGCGTTGGCTCCGGAGTCAGTTCGGCATCCGGCGTTACTTCCGGTGTCGGTTCCGCATCCTTGGTTGGTTCCGGTGTTACTTCCGGTACATTGGTAGGCTCCGGTGTTTCTTCCGCTCCCTGCGTCGGTATTTCTGTCGGTGCCACAGTTGAACTAATCGGTTTTGTCGGTTCTGCCGTAGGCTCCGGAGTCGGAGTTTCTGTTGGCTTCACCGGCTTTAGTGTCGGAGTAATAGGAATCCGGGTAGGTTCCGTAGGCTTTGGAAGCACTACTTCCTGCCTCTTATCTTCAATACCAAGCAAATCCTTCAGATAATCTCCGGACAATAAATATGCTGCATGAGCTACCACACCGAATATCACTGCCATACAAACAACAAACGCTAACATTCCCAGACGTTTTAACCACTTTTTCTTCCTCTTCGGAACAATTTTTTCATTGATAAACTGATAATCTTCCGTTCGTTTTTCTTTCAGTTCTTCTGTCATATACACCTCTCCATTGTCCTGCCTTGCCGTTTATTACGCCTGTGGCAGGGAAAAAATGAATTCTGTTCCAACACCTTCTGTACTTACTACGGAGATATTTTCTTCATGTGCCGTAATAATTTCCTTTACGATAGACAATCCCAAACCGGTACCTTTTTTATCCTTACCTCTGGAGATATCCGTTTTATAAAAACGATCCCAAATACGGCCAAGACTCTCTTTCGGAATACCAATTCCGTAGTCTTTTACCGCAATTACTACTTTGTTTCCTTTTTCTTCCGTAGTAATACGGATGGAAGATTCCGGATTACTGAATTTTCCCGCATTATCAATTAAATTGTATAAAACCTGCTGAATCTTATCCATATCAGCCCTGACAAACTGCTCTTTTTCGGAAAATACCAGATTCAGCACCAGTTTCTTTTTCTTAAAGGTTCCTTCAAAAGACAACGCAATCTGCTTAATCATCTGATTAATATCAAACTCCGTCTTATGGAGAATAATTCCGTTATCGTCAAAACTGTTTAGTTCCAGTAAATTAGATGTCAGCTTTGTCAAACGTTCTGTTTCAAATATAACAATATCTAAATACTTTTCCTGAAGCTCCGGCGGAATAGTGCCGTCTTTAATTGCTTCAATGTATCCTTTGATAGAAGTTAACGGGGAACGGAAATCATGAGACACATTGGACACAAACTTACGTTGCGCATCATCCGCATTTTTCAGTTTATCTCCCATATACTGAATGGTATTTCCAAGTTCCCGGTATTCCTCCGATGCAGAAAGTTCCAAAGGCTCTTTAAAATTCCCCCGCGAAAACTTCTTTGCAGCTTCTGCCATCCGTTTCACCGGCACGGCAGTCATACGGTAAAACAACAAAAATACAGCTAATAAAACAGGTTGGAAAACCAAATATGCAATGTTGGCAAAATCCAGATAAAAAACACTTTCCGTTTCCACCCGGCTCATCGGCACAGATAATACCAGTTGCCCTCTATTGACATAATCGCTGATAATCGGCACCAAAACACATAGCATCGGCTCTGACATGATTCCTCTAAAGTATACATTTTCCTGAAATGTTGTTTCCATGAAGGATGCATCCGCTTCCATGAGAGAAAAACCGTTCGCAGTATGTTCAGAGTCCATCACTACCAGACCGTTTTTGCTGACCAGCCATACTCTGGTATCCGTCATGGCTCCATATAATTCCAGCTGCATTGATAAGTCATTATAATCAATATTTTGTTTATAGTACTCCAACAAATAGTCGGATACATACGCTGTACCATCCTGATACAGTTCCTCTTTTGTTTCGGAAAGCATCTTATCCTGCATAAGATCAAGTCCAACGGTATTCAAGATAACAAACAAGGATACCGATACGGCCACAAACAGAATCAACAGCTTCCACAGAAGGGAAAAATGCTTCATCGGCTCTTTACCTCAAACTTATAACCAATACCCCACACGGTGGCGATACTCCAGTTTTCACGGTCTTTTATTTTTTCACGGAGACGCTTTACGTGAACATCCACGGTTCTGGTATCACCCACATACTCATAGCCCCAAATATGATCCAGTAACTGTTCCCTTGTAAACACCTGATTCGGATGGGATGCTAAGAAATATAAAAGCTCCAATTCCTTCGGAGGCATCTCCACCGTATGTCCCAAATAGGTTACGGAATAGTTGGTCTGATTTACCAGCAAATCCGGATATTCCACATACTCACCACTTTGGGCATTCGGTGCCATGTTAGCCTGGATATTGCCTGTAGCAACCGGTTCTTCCTTCACCGGCTGGAACCGGCGGAGTACTGCTTTTACCCTTGCCACCAGTTCTTTAGAGTCAAACGGCTTAATCATATAGTCATCCGCCCCCAGTTCAAGTCCCAGTACCTTGTCGAAGATTTCTCCCTTGGCAGATAACATAATAATTGGCACGGAGGAAGTTTTTCTCACCGTACGGCAAACCTCATAACCGTCAATGCCCGGCAACATCAAATCCAGTAGAATCAGATTTGGCTGAAACTCTTCAAAAGCTTTCAAGGCCTCTTCTCCATCCTCCACCATACGGGTTTCAAAACACTCCTTGGTAAGGTAGAGGGAAATCAGTTCTGCAATATTGGTATCATCATCCACAATAAGAATTTTCTGCTTGGTTGCCATGATATGTCCTCCTATTTTCTACTCTTTAATATCCCCATAAAAAATTTTAATTTTCCGGACACGCTCCCGCTCAATGTGAGACGTAACAGTACTAAGTTCGTGAAACTGACCGTTGCATCACCTCACTAAGTACTGACGTCTCCCAACGGTCCTTGCAAATTAAAATTTTTCATTGTGGATGTTGAAACTGTATAAAGTAACAAGGACAGATTCCTGACACAAGCAGAATAGTCCGATTACTTAAATTCTACTATAGTTACCCCCTGATCGCCTTCTCCGAAAGCGCCAAGGCGGTAGCTCTTAACATATTTGGTTCTCTTAAGATGTGCATGCACCGCATCCTTCAATGCGCCGGTACCGCGTCCGTGAATAATCGTCACCTGGCTTAAATGCGACAAATACGCATCATCCAGATACTTATCCAGTTCCGGCAACGCTTCATCCACGCGCATACCGATAAGATTTAAATCCGTGCGGATGGTCATGGCCTTGCTCATCTTGATTTTACCGCTCTGGGTATTCTTCTTATCCGGCTCTTCCTTTTTCTCCCTGCCAATCCACTGGATGTCTTTTTTATTCACCTGGGTCTGCATCACACCCATCTGTACGGTTAAATCACCCTTGGCATTCGGAAGGGTCACCACTTTACCTTCTAAGTTAAAGCTGAGCACCATAACGGTGTCACCTACCTGCAGTTCTTTGCTGTCCACCGGATTCTGGTTCATCTTCTTGCGGACTGCCAGTTTCTTATCCTTTTCCCCAAGCTGTTCCCGAAGGGCAGAACGCTCCAGCTCCATTTCGCGGTTATTGCCGGACATGCCCCACTTGTTAAACTTCTTGATAGTTTCGTCGGCATAATCCTTTGCCTTTTGAAGAATGTCCCTTGCCTCCTCGTTCGCCTCACGAAGAATTCTCTCCTTAGCATTATCCAGACGGTCATACTTTTCCGCCAAGCGCTTCTTCAGGGTTTCGATTTCCGCCTTATATTCGTCAATCTGGCGCTTTTCTGCCTCCATGGCAAGACGCTTTTCCTCCAGGCCCGAAATTACATCCTCGAAGCTTTGGTCATTACTGCCGATGTATTCCCGTGCCTCCTCGATAATATCATCGGAAAGTCCCAGCTTGGAAGAAATAGCAAACGCATTACTCTTTCCCGGAATACCGATCAACAGACGATAGGTCGGACGCAGGGTTTCCACACTGAACTCACAACAGGCATTGGAAACACCCGGCGTGGACAGTGCATAAATCTTAAGCTCACTATAATGTGTTGTCGCCACGGTTCTGGTGCCGCGACGGTGTAAATTCGATAAAATCGCCATGGCAAGAGCCGCACCCTCGGTAGGGTCTGTTCCTGCACCAAGCTCGTCAAACAGGCATAAAGAGTTCTCATCTGCCTGCTGCAAAATACGAACCGTATTGGTCATATGGGAGGAGAAGGTGGAGAGACTCTGCTCAATGCTCTGCTCATCTCCGATGTCCGCAAATACTTCCTTAAACACGGATAATTCCGAGCCGTCAAAGGCCGGAATATGCAGACCTGCCTGCCCCATCAGGGTAAAGAGGCCTACGGTCTTTAAGGTAACGGTTTTACCACCGGTATTCGGACCGGTAATCACCAATAAATCAAATTCATCTCCAAGATAAATATCAATCGGAACAACCACCTTGCTGTCAATCAGCGGATGACGTCCCTTCTTGATATTGATATAACCCCTGTCGTTAAACACAGGTTCACTGGCTTTCATTGCCTTGGCAAGAGACGCTCTGGCAAAGATGAAGTCTAACTCAATCAGGGTATCAATGTTATACTTTAAATCTTCCGTATGAACCGCCGCCTGGGCACTTAAATCTGCTAAAATCTTTTCGATTTCCTTTGCTTCCTTCAGCATCAGTTCACTGAGTTCGTTGTTTAACTTAACAACCGCAGCAGGCTCCATAAACACGGTAGAACCCTTGGCAGACTGGTCATGAATCAGACCGTTAAACTGCCCCTTGTATTCCTGCTTCACCGGCAGACAATAACGGCCGTTTCGCATGGTAACCAGGCTGTCCTGCAACATCCCCTTCGTTTCCTGGGAGCTGACGATGCTGCTTAACTGGTCGCGGATTTTATCCGCCGTAATCTTCATGGAACGACGTACACTCTTCAGTCCCGGACTGGCATCATCTGCAATTTCTTCCTCAGACAAAATACAACGCATAATCTCGTTGTTTAATACAGATAACGGTTCCAACATGGAGAACCGCTCCGAAAGGGAATCCTCCGGCTGCTCCTCAGTAACCTTACCGCCGTAGTTTTTTACCCGTAGTGTTGCCGTAAGCACCGAGCTCAGCTTCAGTAATTCACCGGCAAGCAAAGAAGACCCAACCTCCAACAGCTTCAATGCACCGCGGATATCCGGCACACCGTTAAAGGAAAGGCTTCCCTTCTGGTAAATGCGGAGCAGGGCGTCTCTGGTTTCCTGCTGCATTACTTTAATTGTTTCCAAATCGGTTTGCGGAACCAATTTTCCGCAAAGCGCCCGTCCCATTTCGGAACCGGCATATTTCTTTAACTGTTCAATGATTTTGTCATATTCCAGTGTTTTTAATGCTCTTTCATTCATACTATACTCTTTTCTAAGCAGGCTGCTTGCCTGCATCACACTACAAATCCCTAGGCTTTTGCCTCATCCCAGGTATGGCGGTGCAGCTGTCCCTTCATGTTCATGCCCTCGAAATTATTCTGACGAAGTGCCTCGTACAGCATAATTGCCACAGAATTTCCAAGGTTTAAGGAACGGATGTCACCAATCATCGGAATACGCACCGAAGTTTCCGGATACTGTAACAGAATTTCCTCCGGAATACCTGCACTTTCCTTGCCGAACATAATATAATCATCCGGGCCGTATTCCACATGGGTATAGGCCTTTTCTGCCTTCGTTGTTGCCATATAAATCTTTGCTCCCGGATTTTTCTCCAGAAACTCCTCAAAGTTCTTATATACTGCCAGATCTAAATCTTTCCAGTAATCCATACCGGCACGGCGAACCGCTTTGTCACTGATATCAAAGCCCAAAGGCTCAATCAGATGCAGTTTTGTTCCTGTTGCCACACAGGTGCGGCCGATATTTCCTGTATTTGCCGGAATTTCCGGCTCCAATAAAACTATATTCATAGTCTTCCTTATTTCCTCTCAAACGTTCTTGCCTTTTCATATTCATCCACACGGTTCGGCTCTAAAAATCTGGTCTCGTCTTCGTTAATAAGAACCCTGTCATTACCATCGTTCATTCTTCCGATAACTGCTGCAGAAATACCTGCTTCTTTCAGAGCCTTAATTGCCGCCGCACTGTCATGGGTTAAGAATAACAGTGCGCCGTCTCCCTTCAGCTGATACGGATTCACGTCGAAATACTCACAAATTTCCACCGTTTCCTGATAAATCGGAATCTTCTTTAAGTCAAGCTCCACGCCGGCACTAAGACGCTCGCAAAGCTCCCAGACAGCGCCGAACACGCCGCCCTCTGCCACGTCATGCATATGACGGATGCCAAGCTTCTTTAATACTTTTATTTCCGGAAGCACAGAAATTTCCGTATCTCTTGCTACCGCTTTGTCAATAAAAGTATACGTATAACGTTCATGAAGATTTTCTCTATAATACTTTGCAAGAAGTGCTGCCCCGGCAAGACCGGCAGACTTTGTCATCACAAGGTCACTGCCGTATACGTTTTCCTCTAATGTCATAACTGCAGAGGTGCTTCCCATGGCAGTTACGGAAATTACCGGTTCCGTAACAAAAGCACTTACCTGGGTATGACCGTTTGCCAATACAACCTCGGATTCTTCACACGCAGACACTACTTCCTTCACCAAATCTTTTAATACGGTTTCTTCCGCAGTTTCCGGAAGCATCAGCTGTACCGTTACCGCATCTGTAGTTGCACCGGATGCAGCCAGGGAATTACATGCCCGTTTTACTGCAACTGCTGCCAGCCCTTCCTCGGCACCGGAAAGGGTTGTACAGGACGCAGCCATGACACCTGTGTTTTCTTTTGGTGCAAACAATCCCGCATCGCTGCCGATTGCCGCTTTAGAAACCACACCCTCCTGTTTATTCACTGTTTTAATTACAGACCGCTTTAATACAGCCTCTGATACTTTTCCTGCTTTCATGTCCTGTCTCCTCTGTTGTTGACTTTTTTCACCGACGCACTTATACTAAAGAATATAAGCGAGCATAGGAAGAATCATGGCAAATACTAAAATAATTACAATTACACTTGCAAAAATTTGTCTTTTCTTTCTGTTCATTTTATATAGTCTCCTTTCGAAATTAACCCTAAAGTGAGGTTCTGTTTATGATACCTGTATTTTTTATAATAACCCTTTTGCTGGTTGTTTGGATCCATTACCAAAAACGCCGAACCGACCGCATTTCCTCCAAAAGCAGCGAAGCCTTCTGGGAACGGGAACGTCAGGCAAACCTGACCAGAAAAAAGGATATCTCCCATTTGGACTTTATTCATGTTCCGTTAAACGCGTTGCCGTTTCCGGAAACCGATTCCGAAGAAATATCCGATATCCAAAGGCACCTTATCAACCTTTCTGCCGGCAAGATTGTTAACTTCACCGGCATGAGCAATACCGACTTAAAGTTGCAATACGGAGCACCGAATATCAATCTTCTGATGGAGTATGATAAAAACTATCTGGAGCTGGTCCGCAGCTTATACCGCTACGGTAAACTCTTATATGAACAAGGTCTGGCAGACGAAGCTGCAACTGTTTTAAACTATGCCCTGTCCATTAAAACCGATATCAGTGCTAATTATACCTTACTTGCCACAATTTATAAAGAAAAAAATAATATAGAAGGCATTAATTCCGTAATTTCTGCCGCAGAAGAGCTTACTTCCATGACCAAAAAGGCTCTTCTTGCCAATTTAGTGGCTATACGGGACTCTTCCGTAGTTCAGTAACAGCTTATCTATCAGCCGGGAAGCCTCGCTTTTGGAGAGGTCTTCCGTATGGTACTTATCTTCCAATTTGTGATATTTCAAAATAGCGTTCAGAAATGAACGCTGTTTTTGCGTCATCGGTTCTGTTTTCTTTGCCTTAAAAAACATCGGTACCGGTTCAAATAACTCCGGCTCTTTGTTCATAGCTTTCAAACATTGATACAGTTCCACCGTCACCTTAGCATCTTCAAAGGCTCTGTGGGCACGCTCGTTGGTTAATCCGAAATGATGCACCATAGTTTCCAGCTTTTTATTCGGAAGCTCCGGGCATAACGCTCTGGAAAGCTTTAACGTATCAATGCCATAGAATTGCGGTTCTTCATATCCGCACCGTCTGATGGCCTGTACCAGAAAGCTGTGGTCAAAGCTGATATTGTGGCCAAGCAGTACCGTATCACCCTCCATAAACTCAAGCCATGCTTTCACCGCTTCTGCTTCTTCCGGTGCATCCGCAAGCATCTCATCGGTAATTCCCGTAAGCTCTGTTATCCGCTCCGGTAACGGACGCCCCGGATTAATCAGCGTCCGGAACACCTCTCCCGTTGACCGCCGGAAAGCACCAATTTCTATAATTCGTTCTTTTTCCGGACTGATGCCCGTTGTTTCTACGTCGATGGCTATAATTCCCTGCATAAACTATCTCTCTTTCCGTTACTTGGCAGGCTGCTTATGCAACGCTGCCACTATCTGTCCGCCGAAGCCATACCCGCCTTGCACACATCTGCCAAAAAGCACTCCGTGCACTTTGGGCTTCTTGCGGTGCAAATAGTTCTTCCCAGCGTAATAATGTGAATATTGTATAAAATCCAGTGGTCCTTTGGAAGAACCTCCATCAAATCAAATTCGATTTTCTCCGGGTCCTGCTCCTTGGTAAATCCCAGCTTATTGGAAATTCTCTTTACATGGGTATCTACCACAATGCTCGGTTCATTGTAAATGTTGCCCCGGATTACGTTGGCAGTTTTTCTGCCTACACCCGCCAGGGATGTTAAGTCCTCCAGAGAACTTGGTACTTCTCCGCCAAACTCCGTTAAGACTCTTCGTGCGCAGGCAATAATATTCTTCGCCTTGTTATGATAAAAACCGGTAGCGTGGATGTCCTGCTCCAGTTCCTTCAAATCGGCATTTGCAAAGGCTTCCACATCCGGGTATTTTACAAATAAATCCTTGGTAACAATATTTACCCTGGCGTCAGTACACTGGGCGCTGAGTATGGTTGCCACCAACAGCTGCCACGGGTTCTTATGGTCAAGATAGCATCTGTACTCTGTTCCATATTGGGTATCCAGACGCTTTAACACCTCTGCTATCCGTTCTTTTTCTTTTATTGATATTCTGCGCTTTGCCATAAGGCACCTCCATACATTGCTTCTCTTCGTTCATAGGAAAACAACACCAAACAGGATTCACCCGTCATCAGGCCGCATTCCGCGGTTTTTACAGGGTCAAAGGAAAACTTCTCGATATCATGCATGCCCTCTTCTTCCCGTTTTACTTCAAAGGAAAGATAGGCTTCTTTTAGTTCCTGCTTGTCTAGCCTGCTTTGCGAACCGAACACCGGACGGGACTTTGGTTTTTCTCTCAGACAGTAGTCAAAGAAAAGGATTTCGCTAAAAATTTGGCCTACTGTCGGTTCTGTTGCGGAATCTTTACATTTGTCTTCCTCAAATAACATTTCCTTCGCAAACTCCCACAATATTTCATACCGTTTGTTTCTGGAAAGCTTCAAACCTGCATAGTTCTTTTCTTCGTAATATACTGCCAACTGCTCATATAACTCAAAAGATGAAGTTGCATACTTCTGCAAATACATCATACTATACACAAACTGCCCACTGTTATAATAAACTTCTACCAGTTCTTCCACTTTTTTCAGAAGGATGATGTCATCGTAGGATAACCATTTTGTAGACAATACCTCATACGGCGGTGCACTCTGATAAATTATCTCATTCTCATCTGCCATGCCCTCCATTGGTGCTCCGGAGAGCACCTTTAAAAAGCCAAGCTGCAACTGATGGGGATTCATCCGGTATACTTCGTTAAAGGAGTTTTTGAAGGATATCAAATCCTCCTTCGGAAGTCCAGCAATCAAATCCAAATGGATATGTACGTTGTTCTTTTCCCGTACTGCTGCCACGGTTTTCTTAAGCACCGAAAACTCTGTTTTACGGTTTACTGCGGTTAGTGTCTCGTTGTTTGTCGACTGCACCCCGATTTCCAACTGCACCAGTCCCGGCCGCAGGGAGTTTAACAACTCTATTTGTTCCTTGGTCAGCAAATCTGCCGCCACCTCAAAATGGAAGTTAGTAATTCCGTTATCGTTCTCTTTGATATACTGTAAAAGTTCCACTGTCCGCGGTTCGTTGATATTAAAGGTACGGTCGATAAATTTCACCTGAGGAACCCGTCTCTCCAAAAAGAAGCCCAGTTCTTTTTTCACTAAATCCAGGTTTCTGAACCTCACCCGCTTGTCCAAGGAAGACAAACAGTACGCACAGGAAAACGGACATCCCCTGCTGGATTCATAGTAGATGATACGGTTATCAAAAAAGCTTAAATTTTCATCTCCGTAAGGAAACGGAAGGGCGGAAAAATCTAGCGGTAATGCAGGTTCTGTCGTAAGGATTTCACCATTGTTTTCACGTACCACAATGCCGGGAATTTCATCCCATGGCCTATCTCCGTAAAAATGCATCATCCCGTTTTGCTCTGCTTCCTTATATGCTGCTACCAGTCTCGCAAAGATTTCTTCCCCTTCACCAACCATGACGCCCCGCACCTCAGGAAGCTCTGTGAGCAGTTCTTCTGCCCGGTAGGACACCTCCGGTCCGCCCAGCCAGATTTCACACTGCGGGCGGATTTTTTTATAATCTTTGATTACTGTTTTAATAAATTCAATATTCCAAATATAACAAGAGAACGCCACCACATCAGCGTTTCTTTCATACAAGTCCCGCAAAACCTCACCGGGCTGCTGGTTGATGGTATACTCTGCATTCTCTGCTTCCTGCCCTTTGGATACCGCATAAGACTTCAGGCAGTAGACCGCTAAATTAGAATGTATGTACTTTGCATTGACTGCTGCCAGTAAAATCTTCATGGGGTAACCTTTCTATTCTGCGTTTTTTGCTTTTTCCCAGGATTTTGGAAAGTGCTTTTTCATAAATTCCTGTTTTTGCTCATTTCCTTCAAAAAATCCGGACCGGCTAAGTCCCTGTGCAATAAAATCGACTAATTCGTTTTGTCTCTCTACCGATTGCTCATTGTAGCGGAGAACAACCAATTTCCCTTCTGATTCATATTTCAAAAACTCTTCATATACATCAGCAATTTTTATTGTTTCAGCAATTATTACATCCTCTGTGGAATAAAACATGTTTTCCCTATTTTCTACCGGTTTAATATCTTCCCTATCCTCAATCCGGTATAAATATCCCGAAACACCTTGATAAAAAGTTCTTAATTGATCTGGAAACTGCTCCTCATAATAGGCAATCCCGTTTTTCATCCAGCCGGTCACATACTTGCCGTCATATTCATTCCTCTCGGCATCCCAAATATAGTAAAGCGCATATGGGATATTGTCAGTTAAATACACAACCTTCTCTTCAGAATTATGAAGCTTTGAACGGGCATCCAACTGTGTAATTCCGGGAATGATGGAACCATGGTAAAAATTTCTCACAAAAATCTCTCCTTAAATTCATATTTCCTATTCTGCATTCTTGTACGAAATTAAAATGTGGCATGGTGCAAATATCACCGCTGATATTATCAGTAATACTGACCTGCTCATAATACCACTAAACAAAAATATCACCGACGGCAGAATGGACAATGCCAGCGCCCGAAATACCGTATTTTTCTTAAAGCAAATTATCCAAATGATGCAGTATGCCAGTATCAATGCCACGTTCGTCAGCAAATACACTGCAAACGCTTCGTCTGACCACCAGCCAAACCAGGTACCCGGTATGTTAATTATCATAAAACCAAAACAACCAAACCGCCCAATTTGCTCTAAGAGTTCTACTGTTTTATTCTGCCACCTGTTTGCAAAACCATCTTTGCATTTGATGGCATAGATGATGTTGGGTATCATGATAAGGACTATGAATATCAGTCCGAATATGTTGAGCCAGTCCATATAACTCTCCCCTCTTAATAACAGCATATGGCTAAATAGGTTTATTTTCTACACATCCTTGTCCATATATCTGCCATTTTCCCGCTCATTTCTATATATGTAGCCACATTTTTCATATAACTTTCTTGCATTCACATTCGCATCCGCCACAAATAAAACGCATTTCTTACACAAAAGCTGACGGGCTGCCTCATCCATTTCATACAGTGCCGCTTCACCATAACCCTTTCGTCTCTCTCTCTCAAAAACATGGAAATCGCATAAAAACAGATACGTATCCCTTCTACGATCGTATATATACCACATATATCCGACTATGGCTGAGTCCGCTTTTCTTTCAATTACCATCAAGTAATTATCCTGCGTATCCTTGCCATCCGGAAGCATTTGAGGAAGTCTCGCTTTTACCTCTAAACAAGCCTCTTCCATGCTTATTCCCTTATCCTTTGCTAAACCGGCTGCATGATGCTCAATATTATAAAAAGAATATGACTCAAATTCTTCCTCTGTCATTTTTCTTAATTGTATGCTTCTGTCCATCCTGTCATCCTCCCGCTTTCACCCGAATATCTTTCCGGTTAAAAGAAATAGCAATTCTCTTCACCAATAATTCCAGCGAGCATCTTCTTAATTTCCACGCCATGTGGCGGTGGCTCGATTGTACCGCAAACTGTTCTGAGACAACTTCTTTGCGTGCATATCTTAAACTTCCAGTGGTTAGTATCGGACTCACTGGCGGTATAATCGTCACAATCCCAATCTTCCATACAATGATATAAAATGTTATACAACTCTTTTTTCTGTTGCTCAGACATCGGCCATATTCTGCCACTGATTAAATTGCCGCTATGATAAAGTCTTACCTGAATTTCTGTTTGAAGCACTTTTGTTACAACGCTTACAATATCTTCTGTATTTTCCCAGGAAATCGTACAACTGGTAATATGTTTGCTCTCATTTTTTGCCATAGGTCACCTCGAACTCACAGCATTTAACTGTTCGACAAATTGGAATTTGTCGCACTACTTGTATAAGTATTTTAAAATGTAAAATTCTGCTCTAGTCGTTAGTCTTTTCTTTTTGTTCAATCAGTTTCATAACAAATTCAAGGTCTACATCTCTATTTAAATGTTCTGGTGTCCATGGAATATAGTAATCCACTTTTACTCCTTTTTTCATCATGCCGTTTCCACTATCTACCGAAAGCAAGCGACTGGTAGGATACATCAAACTAAAGTCATCATACTGGACAAACGCTACATTTGAATAATCTAAAATCCCCATCGTTGATCTGCCAACCACACTCACTTTTGGGAACATACTAAATACAGCGACAAAATTGTCACCTGAAGAAGCGCATCCACTGTCTGTAATAATATACATCTTTTCTACATTGGAATCTCCAATAATAGGAATATCCATTTCTTCATCTTCGCGTTTGATAAAACCCTTTCCCCTATTTTCCAGCAACTCATCTTTCATCATCTGTAAAATTGCTTTCGTTTCTTCTGGAATTTCCATATTTAGATATTCATCCACTGCTTTCAAGCGTGTGTCACAATTTCGCAGAGAATAATTTATTTCTGAACCGTCCTTGTTTGCGCTCTCGTCAATCAGTTCTAATTCATCAAGTCTCTTTCCATTTGGCAATGAGTATTGTAAAAGCGGCAAAAAGCAAGTATCCGAACCGCCTCCATTATTTCTTACATCAACAATTAGTGCCTTCGAATTCTTTAGAAGTTCAGCATTCTCCGCATACATCTGCTGAATCTGCTCCTCATCGCTGAAATCAGCCAGGCGAACATAGCTAATTCCATTTCCCATGTCCTTACAACTGTATTTTACTTCAGCACTTTCAAATGAGCCAAGTTCTATATTATATGTTTCTTCTTTCTTTGATTCTACTGAAATATAAGTGATAGTTTTTGCAAATCTAAGCAAATATTCCCAATGAGGTGCTTGGCGTTCTTCAGTCTCTCCAAACAAAAACAATTCATGTTTTTTTGCAAACTCATTTATTTCTAATCCATCCACACGAATGATTCTATCGCCTACTTTTAACTCTATATCTTTTGACACAGATGTTATATATAATGCATCTTGGTATCTTTGTACTCCAAATGCAATGTGTCCGACTCCTTTCAAACTAAAGCCTAAATGTCCGGTCAGCCCAAATGTATTCAGATACGAATTAACTAAATACAAAAAATCCATATCCAACATATCTTCTTTGATTTTTTCCATGTATATATATGAATCCGCTCCCAATTTATCCTTGCAAGAAGCTGAATCTTCTTTCATAATCTTTACTATGTCTTGAAAAATCTCTACTTTTGTCATTTTCTCTTTTCCTCCTAGCTTTTAACGTTTCGACCAATTCAAGTTTATCTAATTGCTCTACATATTGGAATTTACCTAACTATTTATACCTTGCATGCTCATATAATCATCTCTAAGCATACCGTAGATATTATAGTCGCAATAAACAGAAACCATTTTTCCTTGGCGAACAGTTCCTTCTTTTATAAAACCACATTTTTCCATAACTTTATTTGAAGCAACATTTCTTACATCCACACGTCCATTCAATCGGTCTATTTCTGTGTTATCAAATATAAACCGTACCACTTCCTTTAAAGCTTCTGTAGTAATCCCCATATTCCAGTACTTCGGATTAACTCTGTATGCTATATCACCCATTCTGGCATTTTGGATATCAAATACTGCAATCATACCTACCACTTTATTGAATTCTTTCAATACAATTCCCCAATCAAAATCAGGAGAAGGTTTTCTTTTTACCCAAGGGCGAGGGTCAATAAACATGAGTTCGGGATTTTTCTCGCTCTTGCTTGCCTTTCTTCCCCAATATGTATAAATTTCATCTCTTCCCAACCACTCTTTTAAATCATCCCTATCGTTTTCGTTAAGCACACGAATAATCAATCTGTCTGTTTCAAGAATTGGCTTGTCTATTTCATAATCTTTTAACATAGTTTCCCCCGTCAAATTCAAGTTTATCGACCTATTTCAAGTTCAATTTTGTTAAAACAACCCCAGCGCAATCACTTCCGCACACTCCGCAGAACTCATCACACTCGTATCCACCCGCATGCTGTACGCAATATTCTCCGCCATCAGTTCAAACTGCTCCTGTGACTGGTTCTCGAACCGGTCGCCTCTTGCAATGTTTCTCTCTCTGCAAATTTCCAACGGACAATACACTTCCACGATATCCAGCGGATTATCCTTTAAAATTGTTTTTAACTGCTCATAGTGTGGTTTGATTTCCTCCCGCTCCACCAAAATTCCGTCAATCAGCACGTTCTTTCCCATATCGGAATACAGTTTTGCGGTGTGGTACATCATAATAATGACTTCACTCAAATACTTCCAATAATTTTCCTGCAAGAATTTTTCTCCCACCATCTCCTGGAACAAATCATTTGCCACCACATAAAAGAATACGTCGTCCCGCTCCTGAAGTGCCTCCACAATGGAGGTTTTGCCGGAGCTGGTAACTCCGTTTAAAAATATGATTCTGCCTTTGTTCATTTCACAATCTCCGACACTTCCCCAATATCTCTTATCTCGTAATCCGGCTTAAGTGCACTGGTATTTTCCGCACCCTTAGGGTTGAACCAACAGGTCTTGATACCGGCATTGACACCACCCTGGATATCGCTGGTTAGGGAATCGCCCACAATCAGTACTTCCTCTTTATTATACTCGCCAATCTCCGCAAATACCGCATCAAAGAATCCCTTATTTGGCTTCTCAACACCCACTACCTCGGAAATGAAAACATGGTCAAACTCCTTATCGAGGCCGGAATTTTTCAGCTTTCCGTCCTGGGCAACCTTGGTACCGTTAGTTACAGCACACTGAAGCACCTTGCCCTTTAGCGCCTGTACCGTTTCCAAAGCGTTCTCGTAAAAAACAACAGTTTCCCCAAGCAAAATCTGGTACAATTCATTAAAGCCTGCTGCCACGGATGCATCCAGACCATACGCATTTAAGAAATCTTCAAAGCGCTTTACCAAAAGCACCGGCTTTTCAATTTCGCCCCGCTCCATCGCCTGCCAGTAGCCACGGTTAATCACCTTGTAGTTCTCCAGCATTTCATCGGTGCACTCACCCAAGTTATATTTTTCAAAACATCCGCGGATGCCCGCTTCCTCTGCCTTTTCAAAATTCAGCAAAGTGGCGTCCACGTCCCATAAAATTACTTTAAACATAGTTTCCTCTTTCAAAAAATCAACTTACTTTAAACTTGCTGCTCTCTCTTTAATCTTTTTATTGAAATTAATGATATTGTGGTCATACTCCTCCTCCATCAGGCTGGAGTGCAACAGAAAATCCGCAGTCGCCTTATTATTTGCCATCGGAATATCATACACCTGAGCAATACGAAGCAGCGCCTTTACATCCGGGTCGTGAGGCTGGGCTGCAAACGGGTCGGAAAAGAATACTACAAAGTCAATTTTTCCTTCCACAATTTTTGCACCAATCTGCTGGTCACCGCCCAGCGGACCGGAGTTGTAACCACGCACCGGAAGGCCGGTTGCTTCCGTAATCATGCGGGCGGTGGTACCGGTACCGGACAAAAAATGGCCCTTTAAAATTTCTTTATTCGCTTCACACCAGCCTACCATCTCTGCCTTCTTGCCGTCGTGGGCAATCAGGGCAATGTTTTTTTGTTTTCCTATAGTCATTGTAATAAAATCATCATTCATTGTAGTTTCCTCCGTAGTCCATCCGCATCTGCAAACTTCTAGCGTCCCTCTTTTGTTACAGTCATGCCAAGCTGGATGGTTTCCTTTTCCAACTGAATGACTGCATTTTTAATTTCAATTAACTGTTCCGGTGTCAGTTTTCCTTCCACCGCAGAATTTGCATTTTTCAAAAATTCATTTACGGTTTCCCGAAGGTCTGCCAGCTTATCCTGCAGAGCAAGTACCTGCTCTACATCCACCAGCTCTTCCGTAGCTTCCTCAAAGGTCATACCGGCGGCATCTGCCAAATCCACTTCTGTCATGCCATGAATTGCATCACACGGATATCCGGTTGCTTCACGAATCTTCTGCTCCAGTGCTTCCTTGGCTTCTGTTTCACCATGAACCAGGAAAATATGCTGCGGCGCTTTCTGCAGACCCTTTACCCAGTCAAGCAGCCCTTCGTAATCCGCATGACCGGAGAAGCCCTCCAGGTTGTAAATCTTTGCCTGAACGACTATCTTTTCACCAAGTACGGAAAGCTCCTTTTCACCATCCACAATGCGACGGCCCAGAGTTCCGTTTGCCTGATAACCGACAAAAACAATACTGCTCTTCGGATTCCAAAGGTTGTGTTTTAAATGATGACGGATACGTCCCGCATCGCACATGCCACTGGCAGAAATAATAATCTTCGGACGATTATCCTCATTCAGTGCCTTAGATTCATCACTGGTTCTGGTGAAATTCAAATTCGGGAAATCCAGCGGATTATCACCGTTTAATATATAGTCTTTGGTTTCCGCATCAAACACCTGGGCATTTCTTCTAAACACCTGGGTAGTAGTAACGGCCATCGGGCTGTCGATATACACCTGCACTTTCGAAAGCAGATCATGATAGTATTCATCGGACTCATAAAAACGGTTTAATTCATAAATCAGCTCCTGGGTACGGCCTACCGCAAAGGCAGGAATAATCACGTTGCCGCCTCGCTTTACGGTATCTGCAATAATATCAATGAGTGCTTGGATACTGGACTCATTGCTTTCATGTAAACGATCGCCATAGGTGGATTCCATTACCACAAAGTCTGCTTTTTTTATCTTTTTCGGGTCACGAAGAATCGGTCTGTCATCCACACCGATATCTCCGGTATATACCAATTTTACTGTCTTTTCATTTTCTGTAATCCAAAGCTCTGTAATAGCAGAACCAAGAATGTGACCGGCATCATTAAATACTGCCTTCATCTGGTCGTTTACCGTAAACAGCTGATCATACAAAATCGGACTTACCTGTTTTAGCGCTGCATTGGCATCCTCCATAGTATACATCGGTTCCACCGGCGAAAGTCCTTTTCTGAGCGCCTTTTTAGTCTGCCATTCCGCTTCCTTTTGCTGAATATGTGCACAGTCCGGAAGCATAACCTTAAGTAAATCCGCAGTAGCATCCGTGCAATAAATCGGTCCGGCAAAGCCCTGTTTTACAAGCAGCGGAAGTCTGCCGCAGTGGTCCACATGGGCGTGGCTCAAAATCACACATTCTATTTCTGCAGGGTTAAACGGAAAAGGCTCTAAATTCTGCGCCTCCTCTTTTTTTCCTCCCTGAAACATACCGCAATCCAGTAAAATCTGATGTTTATCTGTCGTCACCAAGTGACAGGAACCGGTTACCTCATTTACTGCTCCGCAAAACTTAATTTTCATAGTTGTTTCTCCTTTCACGTCAACGATATATAAAATATATTTTTGTTTTCTCTCCTACTATTATGTACATTTTCCCATCTTTAATAATAGCGTTTTACTGTTCCTGTGTCAATGAATCCTTCGATGATTCCGCTTCTTCTGCCGCTTTTTCTTTCAAAAATTTTATTGCTTTCTCATCACCTAATTCTGCAGCCCTTTTGAGCCACTCTTCTCCTTTTTTTTCATTCGGTTGTACCCCAAGTCCCTCAAAATACATCACAGCAACCCGTCTGCAGCTTCGGGTATCCTGTTGTTCTGCTGCCTTTAAGTACCAGAATAGCGCCTGCTCATAATCCTGTGGCACGCCTTTACCGTTATAGTATAAATATCCAATCGTTCTTTGTGCCAAACGTTCTCCCTGCTCCGCTGCTTTCATACACCATTCAAACGCTTTTTGATAATCCTGCTCTACTCCTTTTCCTTCATAATACATTGCACCAAGATTCCGCTGGGCTATTGGTAACCCCAGCTCCGCTGCCTGCGCATATATCTCTACCGCTTTTTGATAGTCCTGCTTTAAAACATCACCCTTCTCAAATTTAGAAGCCAAATTATTTAGTCCCATAATGTCGCCCTGACTTGCCGCTCTTATCGTCCAGTTTACCGATTCTTCCTCATTTTCCTCGACACCCAATCCTTTTTCATACATATAGCCTACCTGGCGCTGCGCCTGCGCAAAGCCATGCTCCGCCGACTTCCTGTACCAGGCAAATGCCTCCTCTAAATTCTTATTTACGCCAATGCCACGTTCATATATGCTTCCCATGTTAAATTCGGCAAGTGCAAAGCCTTGCTCCGCCGATTTTTGATACCATTCCCGCGCTTTTTCCGGATTTTTATCCACCCCCAGGCCATTTTCATATGCATATCCCAATTCACTTTGGGCTACGGCATGTCCCTGCTCCGCGGCTTTTAAATACCACTCCGCGGCTTTTTCTGCGCTCTTTTTAACGCCCTCTCCATTGAAATACATAAGTGCTGTATTATACTTCGCATGCACATGTCCCGCTTTTGCCGCTTTCCGCCACCATTTTCCGGCACGTCTCATGTTTACCTTGGTTCCGTATCCGTCTGCATACCAGCATCCAAGCAGAAACATAGAATCCGCATATCCTAATTTTGCTGATTTTTTTATCGTTTGAAAATTTATATTTGCTCCGATATCCGTTGTATTCATCCTATTCTCCTTCCCAAACATTGGTACAAACCAAATGATACCACATTCTGAACAAAAAATCCACGTTTCCTGTTCATTACCCAAAACGGAAAACACCGCAATTTCTGCCAGTAAAATAGCAGTATTCTGCTAGTTTCGAAACTGTTGTTCCCGTACAATAAAAGTATACTGCAGGAAAGGGGAATACTTATGAACTATGTTTATGAAATGCCGGCCGCAATGCTTCAAAAGACCGACAAAAAAGGAACTGTAGAACGCTTTTTATACAATACCGGAACCTATGACGAGCGGGTGTCCCTGCCAATGGCAAAAGCCGCCTGGGTTTACTTACCTTACGGTTACGACAATAAAAAACAATATAATGTTCTTTACCTGCTTCACGGCGGTGGTGTTAACGAAGACTGGTGGTTTAAAATGTTTCCGGATACCGTTACCATTTTAGACAATATGATGGCCCGGGGCATCTGCGAGCCATGCATTATTGTTGCCCCAACCTACTATCGTGGTGCAGAAGCGGACCGCAATGCGGAATTTATCACAGAACACTTCCGGTTTGAGCTGCGCAACGATTTAATTCCGGCTATCGAAAGCAAGTACTCTACTTACGCAACAGGTGATGTTTCCGAAGAAAACCTCATTAAGACCCGTAAACACCGTGCCTTTGCCGGACTTTCCCTGGGCTCCATGACAACCTACCGTGCCGCATTCTATAACAACTATGATTTATTCTCCTGGTACGGCCCATTTTCCGGCTGCTGTGGTCCTAAGGGCGACCGTACCGTAGAAGTTAAACGCATTATCGAAACTTTGGAAAACGGGGTCAAGAACAATCTGCCGCTGGATTACATGTTCTGCTGCAACGGCGACCAAGATATTGCTTATGAAGAACATGTAGAAATCATGGAAAATGTTTTGAAAACCTGTAATTTATTTGTACCGGGAGAAAACTATGATTTCTTTATCATTCCGGGTGGCGTTCATGATATGAAGGCATGGCAATTACACCTATATCACGCACTTCAGATTTTCTTTACAAAATAAATCGTCCTGCAAAAAAACGTCGTAGCCCCCACGCTACGACGTTTTTGTATTATGTTATTCTTCACTCGAAATATGAAGTTCATAACATCCCGGAACTCCCGGTTCTTCTTTCACTTCATACTGATAGATTTCTCCGTTCTTCTCATAGCTTACAGATGCGGCTCCGTCGGTCATATCCTCCGTGATATCAATTTTTATATCACCATCTACAAAATAAACCTTATCGTCTTCCTTTGCTACTCCGATATTATCCACTGTGATGCTGGTATCCTTAACAATGTAAACTTCCGGGAATGAACTTTCCGCACCAACACCTGCAATCTTCAAAGAATCCGCATCCGTTGCATCACTGATAAGAACAAATTCCACGCTATCCTCATCTTGTACATTCAATGTTGTGGAATACTGCACAGTGCCGTCCTCCAGGACCACTCCTTCCATCTCTACCTCCTGCCATACCCCATTTAAATTTATTTTCGCTACTACCGTTTCCACCCAGGTACTTCCGGTCATGGCATAAGCCACTCCGTTGCTTCCGGCAAACAATACCGCTGCAATTGCTGCTGCCATAGCCAGTTTTCTGCCGACAGACATTTCTTTTTTCTTTACATTCCTTTCGTCCATGTTCATCACCTTTCTTCGCAAGTCCTCCGGGGCATGCAGTTCACCATAGGTGTTCTGAACATAGTTCTTTAGTTTATCTTCCTTACTCATTCCATGCCTCCTTCAAGTCACCCTTCAATTTTTGTCTTGCCCGGAGAAGTCTTGATTTTACCGCAGTTTCGGAAAGCTTCAGCATCTGTGCAATTTCCCTGATACTGTATTCTTCGTAATAATAAAGATACACGATTTGCCGGTATTTCTGAGGAAGGTTCTGCACCGCAAAATATAACTCACTTCTTTCCGGTGTGGAAAATACCGGCTCCTCTGTCAGCTCTTCCAGATAGGTTGTACGGCGTTTCCATCCGGAACGCCACAGACTGTGGCACTCATTCACCGCCACCCGTATCAGCCACTTTCTAGCATGGTCCTCATCCTCAAAGTTTTCTGTTTTTTCCCAAAGCTTAACAAAAGTATTCTGCACTACGTCCTCTGCATCTGCAAGGGTATTACACCCATTCACGGCCACACGGTATATACAGTCCAGATATTTTTCTGTCAAGCGTTCGTATTCCTGCGTATCCAAAGTATTTCTCCTGTTTTTGTATTGTTCGAAAGGCCTTTCTGATTATAGAACGCATGAGAAAGGTAAAAGGTTGCAAATAAGTTTAAACTATCATAAAAAGCTTCCATGCCGTTACAGCATGGAAGCTTTGCATCCGCTCGAATCAAAGTCTGTAATCACTAATTATTCTCATGCACACCGGAACATCTGCAGCCGCATCCAAACGGCAGGTTCTCCAGTTGTCTGCTGTCACCGTACACCTTTAACTGACCGTTGGTATAAGCTACCCGTGGCGTAATTTTACCCTCCAGCATTTGCAGGATAACCTCTGCAGTAGTTACAATAATCAAATCCCGGTCATAGTATTCGTATGGCTCCACATTTACCTTGCCGTCATCCAGTTCCACATAGAAGTAGCCTTCGCCCTCGCCTTCTACATTAAACTGGTATGCCACATGTCCCACCTGCCGGCTGACTTGCACCACTTTCATGGCATCTTTTACTCTTGCAACAAGTTCTTCATACGTCATAAGCAATCCTCCCTGTTTTCCGAAGGAAAATGCCCGCCCGCTTATGCGGGCAGAGGATTTATCCTCCTAAACTCCTTATGCAAAAGCATAACATAGTTCTATAGTCCTATTATAATCCTATTTTCTGAAAATTACAAGTCGATTCTTTAATTTTATATACAATTTATTTTCGCATAAAAAACCGGGCTACCACTCTTGGCTTTCCAAAAGCTGATAACCCGGAATCTAATTGCTATTTTCTCGCCAGCTGAATTCGAATCAGTGACTTACGTAAAGACAGTTCCGCTCTGGCAATGTTGATATTACTATCACCACTGGAAAGTCTCTTTTCTGCACGGGCTTTGGATTCCTCAGCACGGTGCAGGTCGATTTCTTCCGGCCATTCACAGGATTCTGCCAAAATTGTCATGTGGTCCTGGAAAATTTCCACGAAACCGTCATGCAATGCGGCAATTTTCTGCTCGCCGTCCTCTTTGATTTTGAGGACACCCGGAACTAAAATCGCGGTCAGTGGGATGTGTCCTTTTAACACACCCATTTCCCCTTCGGAGGTTCTAAGCTCCACCATTTCCACATCTCCGTCATAGAAAATGCGGTCCGGTGAAATCACCTGAAGGCGAAAAAACTTACTCATATCTGCCATAAAGTCCTCCATCGGTGCAGTAACGTTTTTTGCAATTTTAAAGATATTTTTGGCTGTATCGTATCTGTGTTCGCCTGGACTCCTCCGACAGTTATTCGTCTCCGACGGACAAAGCGAAATACAGTTCCGCTCTCTCCGCCGTAGCCGAACACCTGTCGGCTGAGATGTCGTACACCTAGATACGATACACTCAAAAATATTATCTTGCAACTAGTCAAAAAACGCCTACTGCACCCTACTTATCACCTTTACTTCTTTACTCTTGCCAAAACATCGTCGATGTTACCTGCATTTAAGAAGTAACTTTCCGGAATATCGTCATGCTTACCCTCTAAGATTTCCTTGAAGCCCTGAATGGTTTCGGAAATAGGTACATAACGACCAGGAAGACCGGTAAACTGTTCTGCAACGTGGAATGGCTGGGATAAGAATCTCTGCACTCTTCTAGCTCTTGCAACGAGGAGTTTTTCATCTTCGGAAAGTTCATCCATACCGAGGATGGCAATGATATCCTGTAATTCCTTATATCTCTGCAGAATTTCCTGTACGCCGCGGGCAACCTGGTAGTGTTCTTCACCAACGATACGTGGGTCAAGAATACGGGAAGTGGAAGCCAGTGGGTCAACTGCCGGATAAATACCAAGCTCTACGATGGAACGGGACAACGCAGTGGTTGCGTCCAGGTGAGCGAAGGTATTTGCCGGAGCAGGGTCAGTATAGTCATCCGCAGGCACGTAAACAGCCTGTACGGAAGTGATGGAACCATTCTTTGTGGAAGTAATACGCTCCTGCAGGGCACCCATTTCGGTCTGCAGAGTCGGCTGATAACCTACCGCAGATGGCATACGGCCAAGCAGCGCGGATACTTCGGAACCCGCCTGGGTAAAACGGAAAATGTTATCGATGAAGAGAAGTACGTCCTTACCGGTCTGGTCACGGAAGTATTCTGCCATGGTAAGACCTGTAAGACCAACTCTCATTCTTGCTCCCGGTGGCTCGTTCATCTGACCGAATACCATGGTGGTCTTTTCGATAACGCCGGATTCAATCATTTCGTAGTATAAGTCGTTACCTTCACGGGTACGCTCACCTACACCGGTAAATACGGAATATCCGTTATGCTCTGTAGCAATGTTGGTAATTAACTCCTGGATAAGTACGGTTTTACCTACGCCGGCACCACCGAACAGACCAATTTTACCACCCTTCTGGTAAGGGCAGAGAAGGTCAACGACCTTAATACCGGTTTCTAACATTTCTGTCTGGGTGGACTGCTCTTCAAAAGCAGGTGCCTTTCTGTGAATTGGTAAATACTGTACTCCTTCCGGAGCCGGTTTTTCGTCAATCGGATTACCGAGTACGTTAAACATACGTCCTAAGGTGTTTTCACCTACAGGAACGGAAATCGGAGCACCGGTAGCTACCGCATCCATGCCGCGGACAAGTCCGTCGGTAGGACCCATGGCAATACAGCGCACGGTGTCGTCACCTAAGTGCTGTGCTACCTCTACCACCAGCTCGGTCTTACCGTTCTGGATTTTAATAGCTTCGTATATTTCCGGAAGATTTCCGTTTGTAAACTTAATGTCAAGTACCGCACCGATAATCTGAGTGATTTTTCCGATATTGTTTGTAGCCAATTTCGTTCACTCCTTTTTCATTTATTTTGCATGCAATCTCTATGATTGCTGCGATAAATTGATTCATCAATTTATCGCATTGGCGCCGGCAATGATTTCGGTAAGCTCCTGGGTAATGGCACCCTGACGGGCACGGTTGTAGCTTAATTCCAGGGTAGAAATCATTTCTTCGGCATTGGTTGTCGCAGAATCCATTGCCTGCATTCTTGCACCGTTTTCACTTGCAAAGGACTGCATCAGCCCGCCGTAAATTAAACTGTTGATATACTTTGGAATAATTAAGTCAAGAGCTTCCTCTGCCTCCGGTTCATAGTTCATCAGTGTCAGCTTGTCTGCCTCGTCCTCTTCTTCCTCTTCGGATACTACCACCGGAAGAAGCTTCAGCCAGGTAGGAATATGTGTCACTGTGTTTTTGAACTCGGTATAAACCAGATAAATCTCACCGATTTTACCTTCTGCAAAGTCTTCTAACACCTTACGGCCGATGGCTGTTGCATCGTTAAAAACCGGTTCGTCCATTGCTTCGGAATAGTCCTCGGCGATGGTGTAACCACGTCTCGCCAAAGCGTCCCTGCCTTTTTTACCCACAGCATAAATTACTGCGTCTTCCTTGCTGATGCCGCTGTTCATTACCATCTTGATGATGTTGGAGTTGTAGCCGCCCGCAAGTCCACGGTTGGAGGTTACCATGATGATGCCCTTCTTTTCGGAGCTGCCGCTCTGAAGATACGGATGAAGGATATTTCCGGATTTCCGGAGCATGGAATTTACCGCTTTGTACATGTGCTCAAAGTAAGGCTTGGTGTTTTCTGCCTTGCCCTTGGCTTTTTGCAGCTTTACGGTGGAAACCAGCTTCATCGCCTTGGTAATCTGCCCGGTGCTCTGTATACTTTCTCTGCGCCTCTTGATATCTCTCATGGAAGCCATGTTACATCACACCTCTCTATCCTCTGAATTCTTTTTTGAACTCCTCAATTGCCTTAATTAAAGTAGCTTCTGTCTCTTCGGACATCTGCTTTTCTTCGCGGATTGCCTTTGGAACCTCTAGGTACTTGGTATCGATGAAATCAAACAGTTCCTTTTCAAACTGACGGATGCTGTCTACTTCGATGTCGAGTAAGTACTTCTTGGTTGCCGCATAAATGATGATTACCTGATATTCTACCGGCATTGGCTTGTACTGAGGCTGCTTTAATACCTCACGGATTCTTTCACCCTGTGCCAGCTTTTCTTTGGTATCAGCATCAAGGTCGGAACCAAACTGTGCGAAGGCTGCCAGTTCTTTGTACTGGGCAAGGTCGATACGGATTGGTCCGGCAATCTTCTTCATAGCCTTAATCTGCGCAGAACCACCAACTCGGGATACAGAAAGACCCGCATTTACCGCAGGACGGAAACCGGAATTGAACATTTCGGATTCCAGATAAATTTGGCCGTCTGTAATGGAAATTACGTTGGTAGGAATGTACGCGGATACGTCGCCTGCCTGTGTCTCGATGATTGGGAGCGCTGTTAAAGAACCTCCGCCAAGAGCATCAGACAGTCTTGCCGCACGCTCCAATAATCTGGAGTGCAGGTAGAATACGTCACCAGGGAACGCTTCACGTCCCGGTGGTCTCTTTAATAACAGGGACAGGGTACGGTAAGCCGCTGCGTGCTTACTTAAGTCATCGTATACGATTAAAACGTCCTGTCCGCTTTCCATCCACTCTTCACCGATGGCACAACCGGAATAAGGAGCAATGTACTGTAATGGTGCAAGCTCGGAAGCGGTTGCCGCAACGATGGTGGTGTAATCCATAGCGCCGTACTCTTCTAAAGTGCCCACGATGGAAGCCACGGTAGACTGCTTCTGACCAATGGCAACGTAGATACACTTTACGTTCTGGCCCTTCTGGTTGATGATGGTGTCAATCGCGATGGCTGTCTTACCGGTCTGTCTGTCGCCGATGATAAGCTCACGCTGTCCACGTCCGATCGGCACCATGGAGTCAATAGCCTTGATACCAGTCTGAAGTGGTGTATTAACGGATTTTCTTGCAATTACGCCGGAGGCTACTCGCTCAATCTGGCGGAATTTTGTTGTTTCAATTGGTCCCTTGCCGTCGATTGGCTGGCCAAGGGCATTTACTACACGTCCCAGCATGGCATCGCCAACCGGAACCTCTACTACTCGTCCTGTGGTCTTTACGGTGTCGCCTTCGCTGATGCTCTTGCTGTCACCGAGAAGTACCGCACCTACGTTATCTTCTTCCAGATTCAGTACCATGCCGTATACCTCGCCAGGGAACTCGAGAAGTTCACCCTGCATGGCCTTTTCCAGACCGTGGATACGTGCGATACCGTCTGCAACCTGGATTACTGTACCAACATCAGATACCTCTAACTTTGTACTGTAATTTTTAATCTGTTCTTTGATTACCGAACTGATTTCTTCAGGTCTTAAATTCAAGATATAAGCACCTTCCTTCTGAATTTACTTTTCTTACGAAAGAGATACCTTCCGTAAATTCTTCGTCATGTTGTCGAGCTTGGTACGGATGCTGGAGTCCACGACTCTGTCGCCGATGCGGATTACCATTCCACCGATTAAAGAAGCATCCACGTTGTAGTCTACTTCAAAGCTTTCATATGACGTCTGCTGTAATAATTTTTCTTCTACCCGCTTTTTCTGGTCGGCAGTTAATTCCACCGCGGAAGTCACACGGGCAACTCCGATCTTTTTATACTCACGAACCTTTGCCAGGAAATAGTTTAAAATAGCCTCTATTTCGGCACCTCGATCCTTTTGCGTGATAATCACAAGGAAACCCACAATATCGTCGGAAAAACGTCCTTTAAAAATGTTTTCGATGACGGAAATCTTTTCTTCCTTGCTGATTTTCGGGTGATTTAAGAGCTTTAAAAGCTCCGGATTTTCAGCAAAGGCCTGAGCCAGCAATTCTACCTGCTCTGCTACGGAGTCCAGTTCGTTTTGCTCTAATGCAAGTTCAAACAAGGCATCTCCATAGGATCCTTCGATTAATTTTGCCATGTATCCTCACCCATTTCATTCAATGCTTCGTCAATCAGCTTTGCCTGGGCAGCATCGTCTAAAGAGCCCGCAACAAATTTGCCTGCCAGTTCTCTTGCCACGCCAATCATTTCCTGCTTGACTTCGTCTTTGACCTTACTCTTTTCCAGTTCGATTTCTCTCTCTGCACGTTGCATTACTCTGGCAGCCTCTTCCTTTGCCTCTGCCACGATTTCGTTTTCGCGGGCAAGGGCTTTCTTTCTGCCTTCGCTAAGAATAGCATCTACATCCTTATCGGCTGCGGCAAGCTTAGCATAGTACTCTGTTTTCATCTTGTTTGCCTCTGCCATATCACGGGCAGCGGTGTCCATTTCTTCTTTAATTTTGTCCTGACGCTTTTTCATCAGCTCTCTTGCAGGATTGAATAACAAAAAGGACAGTAAGAAGAATAAGAAGCCTACTGCTAACGCAAGAATGACTGCATCTGCGATTAACTGTGCATCGAGTCCGAAAATACGGTTTGATAAACCTAATACCATATTACTCAAGATTCGGCCTCCTTCTACAATTTATTTTTTATCAAATCTTAAATAAATGGATTTGCGAATAACAGAATAATAGCTACCGCGAAACCGTAAAGACCTGTTGTTTCGGCAACGGCCTGACCAAGTAACATAGTAGACATGATGTTACCCTTTGCACCCGGATTACGGCCTACTGCTGCTGCACCGTGACCGGCTGCAATACCCTGACCGATACCAGGACCTACACCGGCGATCATTGCGATACCTGCACCAATAGCAGACATACCTTTAATAAAAGCTTCACTAGTAATTCCTTCTAACATATAATTTCCTCCATTCCACCACATTTTTGCGGCATTCTTCTTTTTGTGCAGCCAAAGTCTTTGACCTTGATTGCGGCGATTTGAATCGCTTTGCCTAACATGTATTTAGGCTTCCTCTTCTCCAAAGCATTGAGAAATAAATACCATGGTCAGCATACAGAACACATAAGACTGAATTGCGCCGGAGAACACGTCAAAGTATGCGTGTAAACCGCCGAAAATCGGCCAGATGAAAAACTGCAGCAGTTTTGGAAGCAGACCATATAACAGACCCATCATTACAGTTCCGGATAAAATATTACCGAACAAACGTAAGGACATGGACATTGGCGTTGCGATTTCACCGATGATGTTAATCGGCGTTAACAAAACCGGCTGGAATAACTTGGTAACATGTCCTGCTTTTTCGTACTTGAAACCATTATAGTGAATCAGTACAAACGTAATCAGGGCAAGGCCAAGAGTAACACCATAGTCTGCAGTCGGCGGTCTGAGTCCGAACAAACCGGACAAGTTGGCTACGATAAGAAACGCAAATAAAGTTCCGATATAGTTGGAAAACTTTGAATAATGCTTTTCTCCCATATTATTTCTTGTCAGGCCGTCCACCAGTTCTACCAGGTACTCAATGATATTGAGGAACGTTCCCGGCACTTCGTTTGGATCTGCCTTTTTAATGGCACGGTTGGCAAACAATGCTAAAATTGTAAGCGTCAGCACCACCAGCAGCAAACTCACGTGCGTGTTGGTAATCCATAGTTCCTGTCCGAATACTTCATACTTGAACAAGCCGTCCACGCCGAAGGTTATCTTCGAGTCGGAAGCTGCCAGTATGCCCATTCGAAAGACACTCCCTGGTCCCACTTTCTCACCTTCCTTTGTTTATAAAATTTTGTAAAACCTTATGGGTTAACGGCTGTAAATAAGCCGAAAACTTCAAACTTAATACTCCGAGGACAACACCGATAACGGAAATCCATTCCGGAAAAATCAGTGCCGCCGCCAACGCAGCTACCATAAGCAAAAAGCGCAAAAATGTACCCTTCTGTACTTTTTTAGTAGCATTTTCTGTATCATACAACATGGCTTGCTCCAGAGAATGATGCATATGGGCACTCATTACTCCGGCTACTATACAGCCTATCAGAAGTCCCAGTGTATAGGCTATCCGGTTGTCTGCAAAAATATTTCCGATTAAAAAAAGAAGTCCGCATAAAACCACTCCAATAATCAGTTCGTACAACGTCTGCTTTGTTTCCTGCATAGTAAAACCTCCACATAATAACGATTAGTCTTCTTTCTTTTCTGTTGTACTCTCCCTTTGTTCTCTTCGTTGTTTATTACGCTCCCCGGCCTTCTTTAAGTTTTCAATATAAGCCAGTTCATCATCTTCTCTTTTTTTATCCTTTGCATAGAAATTTTTAGTCAAATGATAAACATTACGTACCGCTGCTCCCATACCGAGGAACAGAAAAACCGGCACAAAAATTTTAGAGTCTAACCACTCATTTAACTTAATTCCGAAGAACAGACATAAGAAAATCGGAACCAGCATAGACAGGCTGATTTGGGATATCATCATTAAACTTCTTACAACTGCGCCATTTTTCCCCATTATCTATTCTCCTTATACTAAACATTACTATTTTACCACACTTTTGCCCTAAAAGATAGCCTTTTTTGCCTTTTTTCTTCGTTAATTCTTTAACGTGCAAAACCAGGATTTTTCCGTGACAAAACGAGGGTTTCATGTTATACTAAAGGGTATCATATTTACAGAAATTCGAAAGGATTTTAATCATGAAAATAATTATTGTGGGCTGCGGCAAAGTAGGTTACGCCCTGTGCCAGCAGTTAAACGACGAAGGACACGACATCACCCTGATAGACAAAAACGCCGACCGTCTTCAGCCGGTGGTGGATAATTTAGACATTCAGGTAATGACCGGCAACGGAACCAGCTTTCTTGTACAGCAGGAAGCCGGTATCGAAAACACCGATCTGCTCATTGCCGTTACCAACGAAGATGAAATCAACTTAATCACCTGCCTCATTGCAAAAAAAGCCGGCAACAACTGCCGTACCATTGCCAGAGTCAGAAATCCGCAGTATTTCAACGAAATCGACTACTTAAAGGCTGCCATCGGCATCTCCTCCAGTATTAATCCGGAGTATGCGGCCGCCCACGAAATCGCCCGCCTCATTCAGGTGCCGGATGCCATCGACATCGACTCCTTTGCCAGAGGCCGCGTAGACTTACTGCGTATCGCCATTCCGGAAAATTCTCCTTACGACAACATGAAAGTCTTCGAATTTTCCAAAAAGTTCAACCGTGAAGTATTAATCTGTATTTTGGAGCACGAACATGAAATCAGCATTCCAAACGGCAGCAGTATCCTGCACGCCGGCGACACGATTTCTGTTATCCTGCCAAGAAAAAAAATTGCCAGCTTCTGTAATGCCCTGCAGATGTCCGCTGTCCGCGAAATCAAAGACGTTATGATTGCAGGCGGCGGCACCACTGCATATTATCTGGCGGAAATCCTTGCAAAATCCGGCATATCGGTAAAGCTTATCGAAAAAGACAAAGACCGCAGCCGGTTCTTAAGTCTTGCACTTCCAAAGGCTCAAATCATCAATGCCGATGCCACGGTTCACGAAAACCTTTTGGAAGAAGGCTTGCCGCAAATGGATGCCTTCGTTGCACTGACCACTCAGGATGAAACCAATATTTTCCTGTCCCTGTATGCAGATAAGGTTGCCCCGAAGTGCAAAAAGATAACCAAAATCAGTAAAATGGCCCAGGATGAAATTATTGAAGAGCTTCCGATCGGCAGTATTATTTCTGCAAGAAACACTACCACCGAATATATTTTAAAATATGTCCGTTCCTTAACCAACAGCTACGGAAGTAATGTGGAAGCCTTGTACCGCCTGATGGACAACCAGGTTGAAGCACTGGAATTTCATGTCAGGGAATCCGGTCCGGTTACCGGAACACCACTGTTTGAACTACAGCTAAAATCCAATCTTTTAATCTGCTGTATTGTCCGCGGCAAACAGATTATTACCCCGTCCGGCCGCGACACCATCGAGCTTGGTGATACAGTTATTGTGGTTACTACCAACAAAGGACTTCAGGATATTTCCGATATCTTAGCAGAATAAAGAGGACACAACTATGAATTATTCCATTATTTTATATATTCTCGGCTGGGTACTGAACCTGCAGGGTGTGTTTATGCTTCCTCCCTGTCTGGTGGGCTTGATTTACAAAGAATATCATGACGCTTTGGTATACGTTATCATTTCCGTCTGCTGTACTGTTGTAGGCATTTTTCTCCGTCGGATGAAATCAAAAAACAGCACCTTCTATGCAAAGGAAGGCTTCGTTGCAGTAGCGCTCAGCTGGATTATCCTCAGTATGACCGGCGCCATTCCTTTTGTATTAAACGGGGACATCCCGGCCTATGTAGACGCTTTGTTTGAAATTATTTCCGGCTACACAACTACCGGTTCCAGTATCTTAACCAACGTGGAAGGGCTCTCCCATGCCAACCTCTTTTTCCGCAGCTTCAGCCACTGGATTGGCGGTATGGGTGTGCTGGTATTTATCCTTGCCATTTTACCTATGACCGGCGGTTCTACCATGAATCTGTTAAAAGCAGAATCTCCCGGACCTTCCGTAGGCAAGCTGGTTCCGAAAATGCGTCAGACAGCATTTATTCTGTACACCATTTATTTTGTAATGACAATTATAACCATTATCTTTCTGCTGTTTGGCGGAATGCCGTTGTTTGAATCTATCTGCCATGCCTTCGGTGCGGCAGGTACCGGTGGCTTCGGTATTAAAAACGACAGTATCGCAAGCTACTCTCCTTACCTGCAGACAGTGCTCACCATATCCATGTTTTTATTTGGGGTAAACTTTACCTTCTTCTACTACATTCTTATCCGCAGAGTAAGAGATGCATTTAAAATGGAAGAAGTCCGCTGGTATTTTGGTATTTATGGCATAGCTGTTATCCTCTTAATGTCAAACCTGCTGTATCACGGTTATGCCTTTGGAGAAAGCCTGCTCCACGTCACTTTCCAGGTAGCCTCCATTATGACCACCACCGGATATGCCACAACGGATTTCAATTTATGGCCGGAATTTTCCCGCGGTCTTATGGTATGCCTTATGTTTATCGGTGCTTGTGCCGGTTCCACCGGCGGCGGAATCAAGGTGTCCCGTATCATGATTTACTTAAAACAGGTAGGAAAGGAACTGATGCAACAGATTCATCCTCGACGCGTCCATGTCCTCAAAATGGACGGCAAGGAAATTCCTCATGCTACCGCCCATTCCTGTAATGTATTATTAATGACTTACGTTGTAGTATTCATTGCCTCCTACCTTCTGATTTCCCTGGATGGTTTTGATACCACAACCAATTTCACAGCAATTGCTGCGACCTTAAACAACATTGGTCCCGGTCTGAATATGGTTGGAGCCACCGGTAACTTTTCCGCTTTCTCCAACTTTTCAAAGTTTGTCCTCATGTTTGACATGCTGGCGGGCAGACTGGAAATCATTCCGATGCTTCTATTATTTTATCCTTCTACATGGAAAAAGTAGTGCATTTTTTTCTAACCTATGGTATAATAGAAAAAAGGTCTTTACAATCGGATAAAGGAGTGGTTTACCATGGATGAATCAGACATCCGACTCTACCGTAAACGGTTTATTCCGGATGAGTTGAAACTTCTGTCAGACGACAAAATCTTATATGTGGATAATGATTTAATCATTACCTCCTGGAACACACTGAAACCGCGTTCTGATTTTGCCTCCGGCATTTCCGCCTACTACCGTAAGGAAGGTTTTAAAATCAGCCGCCACTACGGTGCAGACGGCACCTTTACAAGATGGTACTGTGATATTACCGCAGAATCCGTAACTAAAGATGGTCTTGTTTTCTCCGACCTTTTAATTGACGTGGTCATCTTCCCTGATGGCACCGTCCGCGTGGTAGATTTGGACGAAGCAGCCGATGCCCTGGAACAGGGCCTCATCTCTGCAGAACTGTTAACACAGGCGCTCCGCTCCACAAATAAACTTCTGACATACATTCACCAAGGTAAATTTCCTGAATTAACGGCATGTATGTCAAAATACATAAAATAAATCCGGTGTTTACCAAAACGCCATAGTAAAGGGGTTTTTACATGTTTAAAAAGAAAGAGAAAAAAACAAACGGAACAAATGACAAACAGCTTCTTTTAGAAGCAATGCAACAGTTTATCGACGGCAAATATGCAAACCTTGATACTTCTGTCTATGCAGACGCAGAAGTTGCTGAAAAGTTTAACCAAATGATGACTGTCCTTAAGAAGTCTAACAATAACTATGTTATGCGTATGAACGAAGCTATGGAACACATCGGCGACAACTCCTGCGTAAAAGAAATGATTGAACAGGTAATGGCCCAGACCAGTTCCATTCAAAGCATGACAGCTTCCAGTAAGGAATTTGAAGCTTCCATCCAAAACATTTCCGAGGAAGTGGAGCATATCCGTGATGAGGCGCATGCAGCCATTGAAGTATCCACCGCAAGCGTCAGCAACATGAACGAAACCATCGAAGCAGTTACTGATTCCGTAACTCAAATTCAAGGTATCCACGAAAAGGTTGCTGTTTTTGAAGAAAAAATCGGACAAATCAATAATATCATTGACGTTGTTAAGAAGTTAGCTAACCAAAGTAATCTGCTTGCTTTAAACGCTTCCATCGAAGCAGCCCGTGCCGGTGAAGCAGGTCGTGGGTTTGCTATTGTTGCCGGTCAGGTAAAAGATCTTTCCGCTAACACTGCCCAGTCTGCAGACATGGTAGTAGATTACGTAGACGAACTCCGTGCCAGTTTGGCAGAATTAAAAGACTTGGTAGACAGCACCACTGAGCACTTAAATGAAAGCAACAGCCGTGTACAAAACTCCGTGCAGGATATCAACAGCATGAGTCAGCACATGGATTTAATTAACGACCGTATTAACAACATCCACGATGCCGTTAATACCCAGACCGCAGTTACCCAGAGTTTCCTCAACTCCATCGAGTCCATGGCAGAAAGCTATGAAATTTTAGAGCGTGACTGTTTTGCCACCGGTGACCATCTCCACTCCATCAGCCGCTATGTAGACAGTGCCCGCGGCGACATGGCAAGAGGATTCTCCGACTTAACCACTCAGGACTGGGTGCGCATCTTCCAGATTGATCACCACATCTTAACCTGGAGAATGTACAACAACATTGCAGGTTTTGAACACTTAAAGATCGAGCAGTTAAATAACTGGGATGCATGTAAGCTTGGTAAATGGATTGGCCAGCAAACCGACCCACGCATCACCGGCAGTACCCAGTTTAAGGATGTAAAAAAATACCACGAAGAACTGCATCACCATGGATGCGATTCCTGGCAGGCAGCCGAAGACGGCAACCGTGAACTTGCCCTTCAGCACTTTGATATGGCACTGGCAAGCTACCGTAAGTTCTACGATGCCATCGAAAACTTCAAGGCATATCTTAGAACCATTGGCCACGTAGACGAAACACCGATTAAGCCTTTTAAGAACTAATAAGAAAGAAACACAGGGAACTCCAATTATGATTATGGTAAGTCGTCCCTGTGTTTCTTTTTTTATTATTAACATACTCCGACGGATTTGTTTTTATTATGATGCAGGTAACCGCTGAAATATTTTTATCGCAATAAACCGTTAGTCCGAATATTCTTTTTCTTTCATGGTAATACTTTCTATATCCATAAAAACCAGGAGGTATTACCATGTCTATTGATTTTAAATCCAGTGAAACCATGAAAAACCTGATGAAGGCCTTTGCCGGTGAAAGCCAGGCAAGAAACCGTTACACCTTCGCTGCTGCCCAGGCAAAAAAAGAGGATTTATACGTTATTTCCGCCATTTTCAAATTTACTGCCAAGCAGGAGCGTGAGCATGCTGAAATTTTTTACAACCATTTAAAAGAAATGGCCGGCGAAACCATCTCCATCGACGGCACTTATCCGGTAGACATTACCGAATCTGTCATCCAATTACTACGCTATGCGGAACACAATGAAATGGAGGAATACGGAGATGTCTATAAGCACTTCTCCGACGTTGCCGGTCAGGAAGGATTTGCAAAAATAGCTGCTGATTTCAAACAGATTGCCGAAATCGAAAAAACACATGCAGAGCGTTTTTCCACGTTTGCAGATTTATTGGAGCAAAATAAACTGTTTCTCTCTGATGTATCCTGCAAATGGATGTGTTTAAACTGCGGCAACGTAATCGAAACTACAAAGGTACCTGAGAAATGTCCGGTCTGCAACCACGACAAGGGATATTTCATCCGGTTGGAATTTGCGCCATATACCTGCGGCTAAAATAAAACCGGACAGCTCATCACCAAAAAAAGAGCTGTCCGGTTTTCATTTTTAGCCTTCAATTTTTTCAATTCTTCTGATATGTCTCTCATCGTTAGAGAATGGTGTGTCAAGGAATAAATCCACCACATCAAGAGCATGTCCCGCTCCGATAATTCTGCCGCCCATAGCAAGCACATTCGCATTGTTATGTTCTCTTGTTGCCTTGGCACTAAAGCAGTCATGGCAAAGAGCGCAACGGATTCCCGGCACCTTGTTTGCTGCAATAGAAATACCAATGCCGGTACCACAGATTAAAATACCTTTCTCACAAGTTCCTTCTACTACTGCATTTGCCACCAGCTTTGCATATTCCGGGTAATCACAGGAATCCTTGGTAAAGGTACCGAAATTCTTGTATTCGATGCCTCTCTGGTCTAAATGAGCCATTACCTCCTGCATTAAGTCAAAGCCTCCATGATCACATCCTAAAGCTATCATATGTTTTTCTCCTTTTCTATCAAAATTTTATATAATATATTATATTTACTTACACTTGCATTGTCTGGTATCCCGCCGCTTTTCGAAGCCGGTTCATAATTGCCCTCGCAAGCTTTGTATCTTCAAAGCTCTCCGAATAGATAATTTCCAACTGTTCTGTATCAAAAGAGCGCAACGCTGCAAAAAGGTGTGCAGCAATCTCTTTTTCACTTTTCAGCGAGCCAAGGGAATACACATAATTACAACGATATTGTGCCTTTGTTTCTTCCGCACAAAGAACGGCAACACGGACTCCCTTTGCTTCCTGCCCAGCCACCAGATGATTGATTTTTTCTACTACTGCAACCTTATCTCCCTCTACAATCGTAATTTGCCCCTTCGGCGCATAATGCCGGTATTTCATTCCGGGAGCCTTTGCCACAACGGACTCCTGTGGACTGGTAGCCAACACAGCACCGTCATACTCTACCTCTGCAACAATTTGTTCAAAATCTTCTTTTGTAATATAACCCGGACGGAGAATCATCGGCACCTCACCGGACAAATCAATAATGGAAGATTCCAACCCAATATCCGAATCTCCGCCATCTACAATCATCTCAATACGGCCGGATAAGTCTTCTATTACATGTTCTGCTTTGGTAGGACTTGGTCTGCCGGATAAATTTGCACTTGGAGCTGCAATATATGTGCCGGATGCGCTGATAATTTCCCTTGCTATTTCATCGGACGGCATACGGATTGCCACCGTATCAAGACCTCCGGTAGTAGCAAGCGGCACTACTTCCGCTTTTTTTAATATCATAGTGAGCGGTCCCGGCCAAAACCGTTCCGCCAAGCGATAAGCAAGTTCAGGAATGTCCACTGCCAGTTTCTCCATGTCGGAAAGCTCTGCAATATGCAAAATCAGAGGATTATCGGAAGGACGTCCCTTCGCTGCATAAATACGTGCTGCCGCATCAGCTTTCAGACCATCGCCCCCAAGCCCGTATACCGTCTCCGTAGGAAACGCTACCAGAGCCCCCTGTGCTAATAAATTTCCTGCTTCCTTTAACAATTCCTTATCTGGCTGATTTCTGTTGATTTTAATTACTTTTGTTTCCATTTTTTTCTCATCTCTATTCTTCTGTAGTATCTACAGTATTGATATATTCCATAATACCCAGTGCAATGGCAAATGCGATTTTTTCCCGGTATGCTTCTGTAGTCAACAATTCCGCTTCCTTAGGATTCGATAAAAAACCGCACTCTACAATTATCGCCGGACACTCCGCCTTTTTTAAAAGATAATACTCTTTATTCGCCTTGGCAATCCGATGATTCCCGTCGTCGATTTCTTTTTTCAAGCGTTCCTGTACTATATTCCCTAAAAGCTTCCCTTTTTCCGAACCAGAATAATAAAATACCTGCGCTCCATCCACTGATTCATCAGGAAAGCTGTTTTGATGAATACTTACCAAAACTGCAGGTGCCGTTTCCTCTACCAGCTTTGCACGGGCTCGCAAATCTTCATTTTTCCGGTTTTGCGCCTGTTCGGATGCCAAATCCTTGTCTTCTGCTCTGGTTAATACTACAATAACATCATTTTGCTCCAGCAAAGATTTCAATCGCAACGCAATGGATAAATTGATATCTTTTTCCAGTGCGTCATTTGCTCCTACCTTCCCCGGGTCTTTTCCTCCGTGTCCGGCATCAACCACTATCACCGGAATCGAATTATTTTTTCCTGATGTATTAACCGCCTGTTCCCATTCTGCCCGCCGTAAAAACCCGGCTCCAAACAGGAAAATTCCAATCATCAGCAAAAGTACAACCGCTTTTTCCTTCATGCTACTCCTCTACACGGAACAATTCCGCGTCATCAGACTTACAAGCATTGTATTCCGAGAGGCATGTTCTATATTCTGATTTTAATGAAACATTACTTCATATACGTTTCTATAACCGGCCATACTTCTTCTGTTTCAAAGCCAAGACGCCATGCTGCCACACCGGCCACATTTGCTCCGGCAATTATTTTTAAACGTTCATGAAGGGAATCCATATCTTCCATCCAGATTTTGTAGGTTTTCCCGTCCTTCTTATATGCAGCGTAATTTTGACCGGAAGCTTCATCCGGCTCAGCCTTCACTTTATTCCGGGCCAGTACATCCTTAGCACCATTCATAGTAAGGGCTTCCGAGGACAGTTCTCCGTTTTCTCCTTCTGCCCATAATCTGGTGTAAAACGGTATTGCCATCACTACCCGTTCTTTAGGCATTTTATTCAATGTATCCTTCACTGCTTTCTTTAAAAAGCCTATGGAAGCCACCGAACCTGCATTAGCTGAACCGCTGTAATGTTCGTCATATGCCATGATAATAACATAGTCTGCAATCTTCCCCTGCGTTTCTAAGTCATAAAATTCATTATACGGTGCAGGAACATAATTGTCTACCGAAAGAACTAAACCGCTTTGTCTGCAACGCACCGACAGTTCCTTCAAAAATTGAATATAGTGTGGACCTGTTGCCGTTGTCAAAGTTTCGAAATCAATATTCCATCCGTCAAATCCATAAGCCAAAGCTTCCGCCATCATATTGTCAATCAATGCGGTTCTTGCCTTTGATGAAACCAACAAATCAAAAGTACTGACTTCCTGATCAAAATTATCTATCAGAGCCCAAACCTGAAGCCCCATCTCGTGAGCGCGTTTCACATAATCTGCATCTGCCAGGGACACCAAATTACCTTGGGTATCTGCCAGCCTATACCATGTAGGAGAAATTACATTCATTTCTTTTGCAATTTCCACCAACTGCTCTAAATTGTCATTTGCCTTTGGCACCGTTACTTGCTGCCAACCGAGCATTACCTTTTCTTCCAGGGTAATATGGGTGAATTCCGGTTCAACATAAGTACTTTGCCGAGCCTCATAATACGACTCACCAAGGAACATTTTCTGCATATAACCATAAATTCCGTCTTCCGTCATTACTTTTAGAAAACTTCTTCCCCCGGTACCGGTACCTCCGATATAATACAACTTTTCGCCGGCAGGAACAAGACGAAGAATATCACTCTTAATATCCGGTTCAAAACGGATCGGAGTATCTGCCTGTACCGTGTCATAATACAAATAATCTATCCACTGGTGATGAATCACAACACGGTTTGGATTTTCATAAAAGGCATAACTCATATCAGACACCATAGCCGTAAAATCTAAAGACAGATAATAAATTCCGTCTATATTCAAAAATGCCGGATGCGGCAATGAAACCTCTTTTCTGTTACTATAATAGAAAGACTCTCCTGCCTCTGCCTGAATCAATTCTTCCGGCAGGGTATAGCTTACCAGTTGCTCGGCTTCGTCCACATAAAAGTCATCATTTAAAACACTGTCAATTGTGGCCAAAGTAAGATAAATACCTCCGTCACGGAGCAGTGCCCGTTCTCCATATATCTCTGTTTCAAACAACACTACTGCTTCGTCGGGAGCAACATCATAATAATTATCCAATGTCCGCATAGTCTCACTTGGTGTATATTTATTTACTAATGCAATTGCCAATGTGGTAATAATTCCGCATATCACAATTGTACTTATAATCAATTTAATTTTCAAAGCTTTTTCCATTGTTGCCGGCACCTCATTATCTGTTTCTTACGGTGCAATCGGTCAAGTCCGATTACCGCTTCTATAAGTATAACAAATTTTTTAGGTACTGTCATTATTAATTTCACATCCGGCAGAAAGAAGAAAAGACCCCCGGGTGAGCGGCCGGAAATGATTCTTCCTTCTGCCATACTGTACCGTTTGCTGTCCATTGGATAAGAATACCTGTGACGAGCTTTCCTTCCTCTGAGTGCAACTGGTTACATATTGTCCAAAAGAGCTTTCATCTGTCTTTTGAACGGTTTTGATTGCCCGAACGCACAAAAATATGCCGGCAGCTTTTTAATTCGGCAGAGTTTTCCGAATTTTCTTTTTGCCAAAAAAACATCTCCTCCTGTCAGTGCCACCGCTATATCATTTGCCCTGCCCATCGGCAGAAGCGTTTTATTCCATAATTCCAGATTGAATTCGGTCACTGCTCCGGCATAAATGCAAATCCGGCAAGGGCAGTCATATTGCAACGGATTATCCTTCCCAAAACACACAACAACAATGGCAAAGCCTCTGTCGTGCCATCCGCCCAGTTCCTGCGGTACTACCCGTTTTACCACCGTAATACTGTTACGCTCCATTACAAAGCTATTGCTTTCCCCTGCTTCTTGTTTTTTTTCTGAATGTTCCAGTTGTTCCATTTGATGACTTCGCGTACAATCCAAATACAGCACCGCTTTTTTGTGGCGGTCCCGTAAATACATTGCCAGCTGCAGTGCCGCCATACTGCTTTCTTCTTCTGAGGAAATTCCGGTAACCGCATACCAGTGTTCCGGATTTTTTTCTGTTATCCTTTTGTGGCTTACTTTTTTTAGATCCGCACAAATTTGTTCTGCCGTCACATATTCCTTTCCTTTTTTTCGCAAACAGCGGTCTACAATATTCCGATACCCTTTTGGTGCCTTGGGCGTATGAAGTACCAGATACTCCATACATTTGCCCATACAATAAATATCTGTTTGTTCTGTCAGTCTTTCCATGGATTTCATTTCCGGCGCGCAATATGCCGGTGTCCCGAAAATGATCCCCGTATCATTCGGCTGATTTCTGCAGATGGCACTGCCGAAATCTATCAGCTTCAATTTATGATCCCTAACCAAAATGTTTTCGGGTTTCAAATCAAGATGTAAAATATTTCTTGCGGGATTATGTAAAAAAGATAAGATGTCACATAATTGCACGGAAAAGTCGAGAAGCAAAGATGCAGAAATGGTCCTTTGCCGTTTTATATACTGTTTTAAATTTTCTCCTTGGATAAATTCTTCCACAATATAAGTTTGGGTATCAAATTCAAGAATATCGTATATGATAGGAATAGAAGAGTGCTGACACTGCTGTAGAATTTTTGCCTCGCGGGCAAGTACATCGTGATGCGGATTGGATTTTTCTATAACTTTAATAACACGCTTTCCGCCAAGTGCTTTGTGTTCAACGAGCCATACGTCACCACCAATGCCGCGATGCAACAGTTGCAATATCTGGTACTTGTTCAGTAATTCGTTAGATTGCATAATCTCCTTTCTCTTACCGGGGGATACAAGTAGCTTTGTGCTTTTATTATAAACTTTCATCAAAGGTAAAACAAGTCTCTTTCTCTCCATGCTGTGTAGAAAATATGCGCTGTTTTTCGTGCATTTTGACGGACAAAAAAAACAGATTTCCTTTGTTTATGCGGTCTTGCGCATTTTTTAACTAAAAAGATTTACTAAAAGTAAAAATTCTTTAAACTTCTCTCCATGTATTGACTTTACAGGGAATATCAATTATACTTTTTGTACTTATAAAAGGAGGTAAGCACTATGAAAATCGAAAAAATCAGTGACACCCAGATTCGCTGCACCTTAAGTCGCCAGGATCTCGCTGAACGCGATTTAAAAATCAGTGAACTTGCTTACGGCTCCGATAAAGCCAAAGACTTATTCCGGGAGCTGATGGTTCAGGCTTCCTACGAATGTGGTTTTGAAGCAGATGATATTCCGCTTATGATAGAAGCTATTCCGGTTTCCGGCGACTGTCTGGTTCTTGTTGTTACCAAGGTAGAAGACCCGGACGAACTGGACACCCGCTTTTCCAACTTTTCCTCTTTCCGTGATTCTGACAATGAGGACTCTTCCTCTACCGCTACATCCTTCACGGAAGAAATTTTAGAATGCTTCGGACAATTGGGGGCATTACTCGGTAAAGGAAAAGAATCTAAAGATGCTGTGGAAAAAATAACACCGAATGCTGATTCCCTCCCGGCGGAAGACCCTCTTCCTGCCCCGGACCGTTTCAGCAAAGTATACTCTTTTCCATCCTTAAATGCCGCATCTGACCTGGCACGATTAATTTCTCCATACTACTTTGGTGAAAACACGTTATACAAGGATGAAGCATCCGGCAGTTACTATCTTGTGCTTCATATGTCTGACCATACGCCGGAAGAATTCAACCGCATCTGCAATGTAATTTCCGAATACGGCACACCGGTAAACACAGGTTATGCCTCCCTCTCTTACTTTGCAGAACACTTCAAACCAATTGTCAAGGCGGATGCCGTACAAACATTAACCGTATTATAACAAAAAAGAGATATTACCAAAGCTTAACTGCCGTGGAAATATCTCTTTTTAAATGTCATAACATAGCTTTTCGCAGGAAATCCGGAATTACTTACTGCTTAAGTAAGCATTAATTTCTTCTACCAGCGGATCTACCTCCAGACCATGTACCATACATGCTTCCTCTAAGGATTCACCCTGTGCGGACGGACATCCGATACAATGCATACCATAGTTTAATAAAATAGCGATGATACCCTGATCTATCATGATGATTTGACCAATTGTCATTTCCTTTGTTACTGTTGTCATGTTTTGTGCCTCCTTAACATATTACTACACTGATTATATCCACATCTTTCTTTCCCGTCAAGACATATTATTCCCACATTTTAAAGGATTTTTCACTTTCCTGAAACTCCCGTAAAAAATGATTATTTTTTTACTTGTTTTTTTTGTAAATATATATTAGAATGATAACAGAATAAAAATACAAAAGGAGGACACTATTATGGCATATACAATTAATGACACATGCGTAAGCTGTGGTGCTTGTGCAGCTGAATGCCCTGTAGGCGCTATCACAGAAGGAGCTGCTCATTACGAAATCGATGCTGATGCATGCTTAGAGTGCGGCGCTTGCGCTGGTACTTGTCCAACAGGTGCTATTGAGGGCTAATTTCCCTTAAAAAAAGCAAACAACCAAAAACCGGTGTAAGAAATTTCTTACACCGGTTTTTTTGTATTTACAGATTATCCCTTTCTGCTTCCTCATCCTTATTTCCAACGGAATTTCTTTTTCCGTTCTTCTTCCAAAGAAAATCTTTGTCTTGCCGTCTGACATTCCCGTATAGTACGGTCCAATTTTCGATACCGCTCTTCCTCCAGATTTTCTCTTTCCCGGAACAAAAAATTCATTTCCTTCAAAATACGGCCTGAAATCCGCTCATCCATTTTTTCAAGCAGTACCTGATTATTCTGATTCAGTACCTCCATTAGCGCTCCGCCAAAACCGGAATACATCCGGTAGAAATTGCTTTCCGCTTCTGACATCGGCATTGTTTTTGCATTTGTCAGTTCCGGAAGTAATTGCTCCATCCTATGTTTTAATTCTGACCTCTCCGCGTCTTTTAGTGTTGCCACCTGTTCTAACTTCGGAAGAAGCTGACGAATCATGTCTTCCGTAAATCCTTCCTGTTGTAATTGTTTTACCTGGTCTAATGCTGTCTGACATTCCATACGCCTTTACTCCTTCCAAAATTTGTCAATTCAATTGTAGCTTGTCTAATATAAAACAGCAATACAAATTTACATTTTATTCCAATTTTCATTCGACTTTTCTATTTCTTTTCCGACAAATTATACGCAAAAAACTCTTCACAGAAAATAAAAAGGACTGCCGCAAAACTTGCGGCAATCCCTGACATACTTTACTGGGAACGCATTTCCAGATTTCCGAACTTCTGGATATCTCCCATCCATTTTAATTTTATTGTACCGGTCGGACCTGCACGGTGTTTACCAATAATAATTTCAGTAATTCCGGGTTCCTCCGTTTTCGGATTATAATATTCATCACGGTAAATAAACATAACCACATCTGCGTCCTGCTCAATGGCACCGGATTCACGCAAGTCAGACATCATCGGACGCTTATCCGGACGGCTTTCCACTGCACGGGATAACTGTGACAACGCAATAACCGGAACATCCAGTTCTCTGGCAAGACCTTTTAAGGAACGGGAAATATTCGAAATTTCCTGCTGTCTGGATTCTACTCTGCCATTGGTAGTCATTAACTGTAAGTAGTCGATGATAATAAGCCCCAGGCCTTTTTCCAGTTTAAGCTTACGGCACTTGGAACGCATTTCTGAAAGAGATATACCCGGTGTGTCATCTATAATCAAAGAAGACTCCCCGATATTTCTGGCACTTTCCATTAAGTCCGCCCATTCGGAATCTTTTAAATCGCCGGTAGCAATGCTTTGAGAATCCACACGAGAATTCATGGCGAGCATTCTCTTTGTCAAAGACTCCTTACCCATTTCCAAGGAAAAAAGAACGGTTGACACCTTGGAATGCACCGAAATATACTCTGCCATATTTAACACAAATGCGGTTTTACCCATAGCCGGACGTGCCGCCAGGACAATCAGTGCCTGATTCTGCAATCCGGACAGTTTGTAATCTAAATCCCTGAAGCCGGTGGCAATACCGGTAATACGTCCCTGGCTTTTTGCTGCTGCTTCAATTCCTTTTAATGTGCGCAACACAACCTGGCGCATATCTTCATAGTCGCCGGCACCACGTTTTTGCACAATATTGAATACCTGCTTTTCTGTATCTTCCAATATGGTATCCATCCGCTCTTTGTCGGCATAACAAGTGTTGGCGATTCCTTCGGTTACTTTAATCAGCTTACGGGACAATGCCTTCTCTGCCACGATATCTGCATAGTATTTGATATTGGCAGAAGTAGAAACCGCATCTGTGACATCACGGATAAATTCCATGCCGCAAATTTCCGGAGACACACCCTTTTCCTTTAACTTGTTCAGAATAGTAACCAGCTCTGCCGGCTTTCCTTCATGCAGAAGTTCCACCATACAATCAAACAAAATCCCGTACTGCTGGATATAGAAGTCTTCTCCCTGTAAAAGTTCGGATGCGGTAAGCAGGGCATCCCGGTCCATAATCATGGAACCGATAACCGCCTGTTCTGCTTCTTTGCTATGAGGTTGTACTTTTTTAATTAAAGCTTCTTCCATTGCAATTCTCCGAAATTATGCTTGTTCTACCTTTACTGTAATTTCTGCGGTTACCTTTGGATGCAAACGAACCGGAACATGATATGTCCCGAAATTTTTAATCGGATCCGCCATCTGTAACTTCTTCTTGTCAATTTCTAGCTTTAACTGTTCCTTCATTGCAACAGCAATTTCCTTTGTGGACACGGAGCCGAAGGTACGTCCGCCTTCACCGGCCTTAATTTTCAAAGTAATGCTGCCTGCTTCAATATTCTTTGCAAGCGCCTGTGCTTCTTCTAAGATTTCCTGCTGTCTTTTTTCTTCTGCAGCCTTTTGCAGCTTTAATTCGTGCATTGCCTTATCTGTTTTTTCTACACCAAGCTTCTTTGGAAGAATGAAGTTTCTTGCATATCCGTCATTTACTTTAACTACCTCACCCTTCTTACCAAGGCTCTTTACATCCTGTAATAAAATTACTTCCATTTTAAATATCTCCCTTCTCTGTCATGTCACGCAATACGTCTTTGACCTTTTCCATTGCTTCTTCCAAAGTACATTCGGACAACTGGACTGCTGCCGCACTCATATGTCCGCCGCCGCCCATTTTTTCCATTACTACCTGAACGTTTAATTCATCGATGGAACGGGCGCTGATATGCACCTTGCCGTTGTGCTCCGTGAACACAAAGGAGGCCTTGGTGTGGTCAATATTTAACAATTCATTTGCTGTTTGGGCAGCTACAATAGACGGACTGTCAAGTCCTTCGCTTTCAGAAACAGCAAATACATAATAGTCCATGAAAACTTCCGCTGTGGAAATTGCCTGTGCCTTTGCCTGATATTCGGCAAACTCCGTACGGAACAGCTTGCGGATTCTGGTTACATCCGCACCGTTTCTTCTAAGATAAGCTGCTGCTTCAAAGGTACGTACACCGGTCTTCATTAAGAAATTGTTGGTATCAATCATAACCCCGGCATACATAGCATCAGCTTCCAACGGTTTCAGTTTTAAGCCCTCACCGATATACTGCAGGATTTCCGCAACCATTTCACAGGCAGAGGATGCATATGGTTCGATGTAGGAAAGCACTGCATCAATAGCCTCTCCTGTTTGACGGTGATGGTCTAAAATAACAATGGTTTTTGTTAACTCTAACAGTTCCTTACACTCGGTAATGGCCGGACGGTTTACGTCTACTACCACAAGTAAGGTCTGGTCATTTACAATTTCCTGGGCTTTGCTGCCGGAAATAAACATATCTTCTTCATAGTCCGGATTATCCTGGAACCGCTCCAACATCGGACGAATAGAACTTGTTACATCATTGATTACAATCTGTGCTTTTTTACCAAGTGTTTTTGCAATACGGTAAACACCGATTGCAGAACCGAGGGAGTCAATATCGCCATAGGAATGCCCCATGATAACAACCCGTTCCTTGGTTTCCACATATTCCTTTAATGCATGGGCTTTTACGCGGGCCTTGACGCGGGTATTTTTTTCTAACTGGACACTCTTTCCTCCGTAATAGGAAATCTTGTCACCTTCTTTTACAACCGCCTGGTCGCCGCCACGGCCTAATGCCAGGTCAATGGCAGTTCTGGCAAGCTCATAGTTTTTAGTATACGTGGAAGCTCCTACGCCCACACCAATGGAAATAGTAACTGTCATTTCATAAATATTTAAATTTCTGATTTCTTCCAAGATAGAAAAACGGTTTGCCTCAACCACACTTAAATACTTCTGCTTAAATACAAAAATGTATTTGTCTTTTTCCAGACGCTTGATGATAGCATCAATGCTTTGCATGTACTTATTGATTTCACGTTCTACCCAGGCAGTAACCAAGGAACGGCGCACTTCATCCGCACCCTCAAAAGCCTCTTCATAGTTATCAATATAAAGCAGACCAACCAGCATTTTCTCTTCTGCATTTTCCTTTTTCAGAGCAATAATTTCTGTTTCATCATACAGATACATGCCGATTAATGTATTGACATTCTCACCGTTTCCGTCCTCTAAGGCCCATGGCACGTCCTCTCTATAATCGGACATGTCAAGAAGACGCATCAATACACGGTAATTTTTTCTGCCGTGTACAATGTGCAGAGTAACATCTTCTTCCACTGTTGGCATCTGCTCAAAAGTCAGGTCTTCGAAAATATCGAAAATAGAACTGCGGGCTGTTTTTTCAAACTGTACAATATCCTTTAATTCATTGTTTGCCCAAACCAATCTGCCTTCCAAATCCAAAATACCATATGGAATGTCAAGCTCTTTTACAAAACTGTGCTGCACCTGACCGTGGTCTGCTGCAAAACGCACCAGCTCACCCATAATGTACGGACGTTTCCATACAAACAGAATCAGGGCAATTACAAAATACACTGCAGTGTAAATCATCATAATGCCGGCCGCTTCTTTATCTACCACGTAGATGCTGAGTACCATGCAAAGCAGCAAAACTGCCAGCCAAACCGGCCACTGCATGTAAACCTTTAAAGCTCCTTTCAGCTTTATATTTGCTTTGTTTTTTTCTTTTTTCATGTTTCCTCTCATTCTGCCGCGAACCTGGCGCAGCATAATAAAGTTGATATACCGTTTTATTATACCACACTTTTTTGGAAACATAAAGCATTTTCTTTTTTCAATAGGCAACGTTACATAAAAGCAGAAATTCTCGTATACCGTCAACACATGCCATCCCGACACGATATAACGCTTCTTCCGTGTTGGCTCCGATATGAGGGGTAAGGACAACGTTTGGAAGGTGATAAAGAGGATGAATGTTAGTGATTGGCTCCTCTGTCACAACATCTAATCCCGCTGCGCTCAATCTGGCTCTACCATCCGTATCAGTTTCTGTCAGGGCATCCAATAAGGCCTTTTCGTCCACCAGCGCACCTCTTGCGGTGTTAATCAGGATGGCGCCCTGCTTCATAGCCGCAAATTCAGCTTCACCGATAATTCCCCTGGTTTCTTCGTTTAATGCCATGCCAAGCATAACAAAATCAGCCATCTTTACTGCTTCTGCAATACTTCCTGCATACTCTATCCCCAGTTCTGCAGCTTTTTCTTTAGTAAGACTGCGGGACCAACCGATGCAATGCATCTCAAAGCCATTCCGGCAAATCCGGATTGTTTTCTTTGCAATTTCTCCTACGCCCAAAAACGCTACGGTTTTTCCGCCAAGCTCCGTGCCCTGCAAACCGGACACCACCGCCGGCTCTGCAAAGGAAGCTCCTTCCTCTATATCTTGCCGCACCAGCGTAACTTTTCTTGCAGTCATCAACATCAAGGCAATATTTAGCTCTGCCACGGAAGTTGCATTCCGGTACGGTGTGTTAAACACTCTAATTCCCAGTTCCTGTGCCGCATCCAAATCCACGCCGTCCATACCGGTGCCATGTACCGCAATTACCTTCATATTCTTTGCAGATTTTAAAACTTCTTTTGTCATCTGCAAGTTACGGTTAATGGCAGCATCACATTCCGGCAGACGCTCCCAGTCGGAGATAATTTCAGAAAAAGACTCTAATTCTTTTCTTGCTTCCGGATGGATATATTCACATAAAAAAGTTTTCATATAAGATACCCTTTCTTATCTAGATACATTTTATAAGTTATTCAGAAACTTTTCTGCTTCTTTTACCAGCAACGGGGTCATCTTCGGATAGGTCAGATGTTCCGGCAACTCCTCAAAAAGTTTTACTTCCTGCATTTCACTCTCCGGAAGTTCTCCAAGTTCATAAACCACTGCCAAAAATACCATGCCATGGGAATTCCGAGGTCCTCGAAAGCCCCTGTAATCGCATACCGCATATATATCCGCATCGGTTACTCCGCTCTCCTCGTAAAGCTCCCGTTTCGCAGCGTCTAACGGTGTTTCTCCTTCTTCCACATGACCACCCTGGGTCTCCCATGTGGTACGTTCTTTGTGGCGGCTGAACAGCCATTTCCCCTGATAATTGGAGCACACCACAACATATTTATAATGCTCCTGGGAGCCAAGGGGAATGGTATATCCTGTCAATTCATCATTACCCATACGCTTACTCCTTTACCCGGTTTACTAAGAAAATGCCGCCACACACCAGCGCAAGCGCCAGCACCAGTTCTAATCCAAAAGAAGAAGTTTCCCCTAAAAACGCAAAGGACAGTAATACGCTGAAAATCGGGTTAGTAAAAGAGTACACTGCCACCTTACCCACCGGATTGGCCTTCAATAAAATTCCCCAGACAGAATATGCCACGGAAGAAATCAACGCCATATAGATGAGCAAAAGAACCGATTTAAAACACCAGCCGGTTAAGCTTCCGCCCATAAGCAGCCCGCAAATCGTCATAATGATTCCGCCAAAAATAAACTGATAGCCGCTTAAGACCACCGGACTTTCCTTTTGAGAATATTTCTTTACCAACGCAGAAGATAAGGCATAAGCAATGGCCGCAATTAAAATAGCCCCCTCTCCCCGGAAGGTAAATCCACCCGTCAGTCCGCTTGGATCATAATTGATTACCACCACTCCGGCAAAACCGATAAGACATCCTAAAAATTTTTGCAGTGTCAATTTCTCATAACGGAAAATCAAGCATGCCATCAGAATGGCGATAAACGTCTGGGAACCGTTAATAATAGCGGATTTCACGCCGGTAGTATAAGCCAGTCCCATGTAAAAGAAAATATACTGAAATACGGTCTGTACCAAACCAAGCTTACAAATCATTCCATAGGAAGACTTCTGCGGAAGCAAAAACTTCCCCGCAATCAAACTGCCAAAAATTACAGTCAGCACGCCTGCTAAAATGAAGCGGACTCCCGCAAATAATATTCTGGAAGCCACATCCCCCGCTCCTATACCAAACCACTCATATCCGATTTTAATGGCAGGAGTAGCACTGCCCCACAACAAACAGCAAAGGCAGGCCAGCAGCCCGATTCCTAACGGTTTTGTAATAAATGTCTTCTTTTGTTCCATAATTTTATCATTCGCTCCTCAAGTCAATGTAATAAATCACCACAAACTAATCTGCCCGTTTCGCCAGCTCTTTTGCACCGCTTCGTGAATTTTCATTCCTTCTTCCACCTCACCAAGAAGCAGCGGTGATTTAGGGTTATGTAATTTCATATTCCGTTTTACTGTTTCTGCGTCGTAGTTGGCATAACAGTACTTACACAAATGCCCGCAGGTGTGGTATGCTCCGATATCACAGGTAAGCAGACATCCGCACTCGGTTCTGGCACCCTTTATTTTAGGCACATTGAGCGGAAATCCTGCAGCCTTTTCATACACCGGTGCCGTCATGCAACCGCTTGTGTCCACACCGTAGGCAGCCAACTCCGTTCCTTCTGCGCAGGACTTAATCAGTATACCATACTTCTTCCCGATTCGCACCAGTTCCTTGGCAAAAATTATCCGGTTCTCCGGCGACACTTCTTTAACCTCAGGGAAGTTACGCTTTACCTTTTGATATAAATCGATAAAGCTGATAATGCAGGTATCGGTGTAGCCGGACAGCGTCTTTGCCATATGCCCAAATGCTTCCAGATGAAACTCCACCGTATACTTATCCAACACAAAAATCGGGTCATAACGCCAGATAACGGCATTCTTTCCCACACGCTCTGACAGCCGGCAAAAGCTTTCCATGACGCGCTCTTTGTCCGGCACATGAGGCTCTATGTCCTTTCCGTAGGGCGTAATCGTCACAAACCAGCACTGTTTGTACTCATCCAAAAGCTCCATGTACGGAAAAAACGGTGCCGGATTTTTGGTACAAAAGGAAATGACATCCACCACTTCAGGAGAAATTCTGTATTTTGTTATCTGATTCGGATTGAACGGGTTCCGCACCAGAGCAAAGCCCTCTTTGAGTCGGTTTGCCAGCCACTCCGGATAAAAGGCCGGAATATCGGTTCGAAGACCGGTGTGTAAAATCATGTTATACCTCTTCCTTGGTTACAATATGTACAATTTCCTTGTGTTCTTCCTTTAAATAGTCCTTCAAAAAGCTTGGAAATGCTCTGACTTTGTTAAGCTCCTCTATCGGAATCCAGTGCATATGTTCCTTGACATTGCCACAGGTCACGCTGTTGCTGTGAAGCTCCTTTGTGCCTCTGGACTTCATCTTAAAATAAAATGCTACCTCGTGGCACTTTAAGTCACCAAGGGTACCTCCTGCGTCCTCAAAAAAATTCTCATGAATCACTGCCAGACGTTCAATTTCATAGTGTACGCCGGTTTCCTCAAACACTTCCCGAAGTACTGCTTCTTCCGCAGTTTCATTCATGTGAACGCCGCCACCGACGGAATAATAGTAATCGTCCACATCGTTGCCGGCAAACAGTACACAACCATCTTCTACAATGATGGCAGCTGCACGGTACCGGAACCAGTTATTTTCTCTTGTAAATCCACAGTCGTATGGCATCTATGCTTCTCCTTTTTCAAATAATTTTTCCCTAAACCCATCCATATCCGAGATATTCTTTTCAAACGGCACGTGTAAAAATACCATTTTCGTGTCTAATTTCTTTTCCAAAATATAACACAACCCATTCCAATACAACTCATTGCAGTACGATGTTCCGGCGTTATCCGAAGTCTTTACAGGCAGCCCGTTTTGTTCCAAGCAACATTTTAACCGTTCACATTCAAAGGCAGTGATAATAGCATCGCCACCCCTTCTTGCCGTTGTTTCTATATGTATCTTATCTTTTATATTCGGCCTCTGCCCCAAGCTGATAACATAATCAAACTGATCCTGTTGCAGTGCGTCTATCAGCAATTCCGAATCCTTTATCTTGTCATTCGGCAAATACAACACTTGATACTGTGAATCTAATTCTATACCTTTTACCAATAATTCTGCGGATGTTCCGCAAAAGGCAGTCAGTAATATTCGTTTCCCATCCATGCCTTACAGCCTCTTCAAGCAGGAATGCTTCTCATCAATCACAAAACCGTTCTTCCGGTAAAAGTTCAGTGTACTCTCCTTGTTTGACCCCGTTTCTAAAAATACCTTATAGCAGTTAAACTCCTTTGCAATCTCCGTCGCCTTCTCTAAAAGCGCAGATGCAAAACCACGATTTTGGTACTCCCCATGGGTTACTACATTTTCAATTACCGCAAAAGGCCGTACATTATGAGTTAAACCTTCAATAATTGCCACCTGCACGGAGGACACCACCTTACCGTCTTCCTCCACTACCAATAAAAAACGGTCATCGGACTTTTCAAATCGGGATATCACTTCTGCCCACCGGTTCATGTCCTGTTCTTCCTTTGGAGGAAAATGAGTCAAAAACTCAAAGTATAATGTTTTTAAGTCCTGTGCATCTTCAGGTTTTGCTTGTCTGATAATCATAAATCCTCCTTTAAGTTCTTCCCATAGTACTCCACATCAATTTTAGTTCCATCTGGGTAAACTTCCACTCCGTTCTTGATATGTTCCGTAAAACCGTAATGAAAATAAATTTCTTTGTTTTCTGTTTCTTCCGGCTCCACACCAAGGGTTACCTTTTCGTAACCACGGTTCTTTAAATCTTCCAGCATATATCGAAATAACTTGGAAAAATATCTTTTGCCCTGATATTCCGGGATGGTGCGGAAAGCAGATAAATAGACAGTTTTTGCATCCACAAGCCCATCACTGTTCTGAGCAATATTTCCATCTAATATCGCGGTGGCTTCACTGATAATCTGCCCATCCAGAATACCGTAGTACGGAATAGATTTACCCTCCAGCATATGTTCAATGCTGCTCTTTTTCCAAGTAATCCAGTTATCCCTATCTTCTCCGGCATGGGCAATTTCGTAGTCCCATTTCGTATTCATTTCTTCGAGGGAGGCGATTTTACAAATATACTCGTCCATATAAAATTCCCTTTTCTTTCTCCTACAAATCCATCCGCAGCACAATCTCCCCGTTGCTGATTTCTCCGGTTGGTTTGAAACCAAGCTTCGTGTACACATGCTCCGCAATCTTGTTTTCCGGAGCATAATCAATAATCAAAAAATCGTACTTGCCGGACTCTCTTGCCAAATCCACAATTTTTTTGATAGCCTCAGTGCCATAGCCTTTGTTCTGATGCTCTGTAGGAAACATAATGCGCCAGATAACCAGACAGCGTTCCTCCAGGTCCTCATCCAACATCATAAAACCTACCGGTTCCTCGTCGTTGTAAATAGCAAAGGGATAAACATCGTTATTATCACGGTACAGCCATGCCTGAGCTAACGAATAAGCATTGGATGCCACAAAATGCTCATTGTCCGGACGCTTCATGCGGATAATAGTATCGAAATTTTCTTCTGTAATTGCTCTGAAATTTATCATTGTTTACTCCCATCTCATCTCATAGGCGCCGCTGGCATTTTCAAACTTGTATACCGTGTAGTATTTCTTTCCGCTGTCGGCAAGCATCGTTGCTTCCGGAAGCTCCGGTGTCAGGCGCAGAACCACATTCTTTTCTTTATCCAAAATCTCTATGGATACTGTTCCCATGGAAATACTCGCATCCAGTGTAAACTTATATTCCTTGCTGTGGCGGAATCTGACCATACGCTTTAATTCTCCGCTGCATTCCACAAACTGCATCCAATAGGCATTGGTTCCCCGGTTCTTTCCCACAAACACTTTGGCGGTCTTGCTGCCGGTTACCATATAGCCGGTGTTGTATAATAAAAAGTAAATGACCGGTAATAACAATAATATTAATAATGCTTTCATATTCTTCTTCCTTTCTATCTCCCAAACTTTATAACATCAGATACTTTATGCCTCATTTACCAGTTTGCCGCACATGTGCTCCGGCACCAGTTTAAGTAATAATGTCCGGTGACTGTGCTGCTCGATTTCTTTGCGGATATATTCCTCATCCTGAGTAAACTTATGACTGAGCTTTGTGGCAATATCAATGATTGTTTCCATATCATCTACTATTTCCATCCGACCAAACACAATGACACTCTTTACATTCAGCGCCCATTCACCTTCATTGCGGTAACCCTGATCAAACACACAAAATGAAACCTTATCATGCTTTTTCAGTGCATCCAGCCGGTGTCCGTTCATGGTTCCGCAGTGAAAATAAATAGCGCCATCCTCTTCATTGTACCAATGATTCATGGGCATTCCATAAGGATACTCATTATCTCCAAGAACAGACAATACGCCTCTGGTTTCCTTCTTTAAAACCGAAAGGCATTCCTCTGTAGATAACTGCTTGTTTTTTCTGGTTAATTCTCTGAACATTCCTTTGTCTCCTTTGTTACAATGCCTTCTCCATATACCCGCAGGTAAACGGAAAGAACTCAAACTTCTGTGCTCCCACATGAACAAAACCGAGTTTCTCATACCACTTGCGAAGAACCTGATTTTCTTCCACAATGCCGATTTTCATTTTGGTACAGCCATGTTCTTTGGCGGTTTCAAAAGCATGCTCCACCAGTTTTGCACCGATACCATCGTGGCGGTACTCCGGAAGCACACTTAAATTATTCAATTCACATTCTTTGTTTTCCAACCAAAGCAACGAACAATATCCCACAATTTTTCCATCTGCCGTATAACCGAACATCGGACGGTGCTCTCCGTTTAAATGCCAGTTCAAACGATTTTCGTCCGTAGCAAAGGCTGTATATCTTGGTGCGTTTTCCTCTGTGATATTAAATTCTTTTGCCACAGTGTCAAAACTGTTGCGGATTACCTGTACACATTCTGCCAGGTCTTCCTGCCTTATTTCTTTTATCATACTCTCATCCTCCCTTTTCCCATCCTTCGAAATTCTAAACTAAAAGCTTCTTCTTTGCCATCATAAAATACACAAAAATTTTGTATCCGGCATATCCATACAGATGGTCCAACCCGGAATAAGTGTAGCTTAGATATGCTTCCTTCATGCCCACATCCTTCAGATATTTCGTTCCCAAAATTACCATAGTTACTGCAATGTGCCTTCCCCGGTAATCCGGATGAACTGTAGTACATCCTACGCTGCCAAGACCGCTTATGTGATTGGTGTCTACCATCAAAGTACCAACCACCTTACCGTCAGCCATAGCCACCATAACTCTGGAAGACTCGTTTTCTGTATACAAAAACTCATCCTGATACCATCTGGTAAATTCCTCACAAGCAGCATCGGTGCAAGCACTAACGCTTTCTCTATCCTCTACGGTTGCAAAACGGTAGCAAATGCCGTCTATGGTATCGCCAACACTTTGCTCCTCTTTTTCAAACTCACTAAGCGGAAATTTCATATCAAAGCAGTTGCATCCGGTGCCCCAGTCATGGACGTAACCCCGTTTTTCAAAAAAATGGCTGGCAGTATCATCAATGCGTTCATCCAATCGCTCATTTACTGCAGGAGCATAACGCTTGCTCGTCGGAATTCCCGGTGTGATGTAATCCTCGCCCAAGCCAACACTTACTTCCTCATAACCGGACTTACGGATTACTTTCTCAGATTCTTCCAAAAGCCAAGTACCAATACCCCGGTTCCGGTATTCCGGTGCCACGCAAAGAAGCATGATTGCGTTCTTATGTACTACCGACACACCGATTAATTTCTTTTCTTCGTTACGTTTTTCAATTATGGTATTATCATGGTTTTTCAAAATGGAATATACCACGTCTTCTTCCCGAATCACATACGGAAGTGCACAGCGGAATAAACCATAAATTTCCTCTGTTAAGCTATCATTCATACTAACAATTCCCTCTCTATCCACTTTGCCACGCCATCTTCGTCATTGTTTTCCACAACCACATCTGCCGCTGCTTTTACTGCATCAATGGCGTTTGCTACCGCCACACCGGTTTCGCAATTTTTCAATGCCTCAATGTCGTCATTATCGTCACCAAAATATAACGCTTGTTCCTGCGCAATGCCAAAGCTCTCCAGCATCATCCGGATGCCGTTCCACTTGGTTGCTTTCCTGTTCATAATCTGCACCAGATTACCATTTGCCACAGTGCAGTAGGTATCCTCTGTGAGCAGCGTTTCCACCAAAGGACCGATGTTCTCATTTGCCCTGCTAACCAAAATTTTGTATATAGGTCCTTCCGTCGGAAGATTAGGGAACCCTGTAAACACCTTGGCCTCCCACTCCGGAATTTCTATATTGGCATACACTTCATTTCCGCATTCCAAAGAAAGAATAATATCCGTCAGTTCACAAAGCCTTTCCAAAATTGTTACAACGCTTTCCCGTGCAATCGGATACCCTGCGGCTTCTTGGCCGGGCACAACTACGCCTGCTCCATTCATCACCACCATGGCGTCAAACTGCACCTGCTTATGATAATCCAGAATGGCTCTCTCCGGCCGGGCCGTTGCCGCCATGATAAGGATACCTTTCTCATGGCATTGCTTCAGTACCCGTAACGTATAATCAGAAATGCTTTTGTCGGTATGTAACAAAGTACGGTCTAAATCTGTGATAATTGTTTTAATTGCTTTTGAGGATTTCTGCAACTCAGCATCTGTATCCAAAACAATCTGATACACCTGTGTCAGTTCGCCCTCATCATCCACTTCGTCAATCAGTTTGCCACCGTTATTCTGTATGGTTTTAGCAGAGCCAACATTATCTTTTGCACAGGAAATAATGACAGGATTTTGCCCGTATTCCCTCATAAGAGGAAGTGCTAATTCCAGCATCTTAGTTGCATACCCTTTTCTACGTTCTGACGGCCGGATTCCAAATCCGATGTGTCCGTCGATACCCATACTTTGATAACGCAAACTAATGGCACCAAGAATCCTTTCACCCTGCATCAAAAAATACAAGCTCTGTGTTTCTTTTCTGTCTTCTTCCATCCAGTCAAGCCAATGCTCATAGGACACATTCCTACCTAACTTCTTACTATACCGTCTCATGGCTCCCGGATTGATTCTGCCGCCAAAGGCTTCCCACTCATCCATCATTTCTTCGTATCTGTCTTTATGCTCCATGGTTGGCTGTACCAAACGTAAATTTTCCATACTTCCTCCTTGTTTTTGGCGTCATTTGTAGTATAGCACACTCACAGGTATTCTTCCACTGCACATTTTGAAGGTACCGCTTTGTGCATGTCCTTTTTGGTCTTTGCTTTCTTATGGCATTTGTATCCATCCCTAATTTGTTCGTAGCGGCTTGCGAAGCCTGTATAGAGTTTCAAGTATTTTGCTATATACCCAGCAATCCGACGACAGGAGGTCGGCGGAAGGCTTAACCGGCACGGACGGCGGGTTTAAGCCGTTTGCGTCGCCATACATACCTTTACGCAAAATGCTTAGAAACTCATGCAGGCGAAGCTTGAAGCGAAGAACAAATTAGGGATAGATACAAATTATATAAAAAACAAAGAGCTACAAAAAAGGACCGCGCAAAGCGGTCCTTCATTCTTACAGTCTTGTTGTTACGAAAATATCATAAATTGCCTTAATAGCAGTTTCAAAGTCGGAGTTCTTCACACCGATGATGATGTTTAACTCACTGGAGCCCTGGTCAATCATTCTAACGTTAATGTTGTTGTGTGCAAGGGCAGCAAGCACTCTTGCAGCCACACCACGGTTGGACTTCATGCCACGGCCTACTACTGCGATAAGAGCAAGGTCAGCGTCGATTTCGATGCTGTCCGGCTTTGCAAGGCGGTGCAGGGTGGATAATACGTGCTGCTCTCTGCCTTCAAATTCCTGCTGATGTACAAATACGCTCAAGGTATCGATACCGGATGGCATATGTTCGAAGGAAATACCGTTTTCTTCAAATGCCTGAAGAACCTTACGGCCAAAACCGACTTCGGAGTTCATCTTATCCTTTTCAATGTTAACGGAAACAAAGCCCTTCTTGCCCGCAACACCGGTAATGGTGTATTCGGACTGCTTACAGGTGCTCTCTACAATCATGGTTCCTTCGTCTTCCGGACGGTTTGTGTTACGGATATTGATTGGAATACCACTGATGCGAACCGGGAACAGTGCATCTTCGTGAAGTACGGAGAAGCCCATGTAAGCAAGCTCGCGGAGTTCCTTATATGTAATGGTATTGATGCCTACCGGATTTTCTACGATTCTTGGGTCTGCTAAGAGAACGCCGGAAACGTCGGTCCAGTTTTCATAAATGTTGGCATGTACGGCTCTTGCCAGAATAGAACCGGTAATATCAGAACCGCCTCTGGAGAAGGTTTTAACGGTGCCGTCCAGCTTTGCGCCGTAGAAGCCCGGAAGAACCACGTTGTCGTATTCCTTCATTCTTGCTTTCAATACTTTGTGGGTTTCTTCTGCTAAGAACTCACCGTTTTCATCAAAGAAAATTACTTCCGCTGCATCTAAGAACTGATAACCTAAATACTCTGCCATGATAATACCGTTTAAGTATTCACCACGGGAAGCAGCGTAATCTTTGCCGGCCTTTGCCGCAAACTGCGCCTTCACGGTTTCAAATTCCTTATCTAACAAATCTGCTCTCAAATTAAGACCTTTGATGATTTCTTCATATCTTGCCTTAATCTGCTTCAGCTCTTTATCAAAATTTTTGCCTGCCTCTGCCAGAGCATAGCATGCATATAACATATCTGTTACCTTAGTGTCCTTGGAGTCACGTTTGCCCGGTGCAGATGGAACCACATATTTTCTGTCTGCTTCTGCCCGGATGATATCGCCTACTTTTTTAAACTGCTCCGCACTTGCCAGGGAGCTTCCACCGAATTTAACTACTTTGCTCATTCCAATTCTCCTTGTTTGTCACCGTTTCTGATTTTACTGTACTAAAGTATATTCTCTATAATACACATTTTTCCGAATTTCGCAAGTATTTTTTTTAAAAAGAATCCCGAATGTTCGGGATTCTTTCAAATTTTATAAAATTCTCTGTCCGTTAATAACTAATCTGAAGTCCAAAGCCAGCTTTTCTGCTGCCTTGCGGCACAGAATCATGCGGCCCATGAAAATTTCAAAGTAGTCCATCACCGCACACACCGTAGTATCAATCACCAGGTTCAGCTCAATATGGGAACCGTTAACTACATGTACCTCGGACTGCTTTACGGAAAAATTTACCCGGTCGTGAATATCAAAGGTAGAAGGATCCTGATTCCGTACTCTGGTATATCGCACATCGGTTTTATCGGCCAGAATCAGGGCTGCTGCCACCGGATTAACCGGAAACGCAGTGGATTCATCGTGATTACCTATGGCAGTAATTACAGTGGAAATTTCCTCCGGATCCATGCCGAGACGGTCTAAAATACGAAAAGCCATTACTGCACCGCTCTGGGCGTGGTCCACACGGTTGATAACATTTCCGATATCATGCAGATAGCCTGCGATTTTAGCCAATTCCACATCTCTCTCCGGATATCCCAGTGTTTCCAAAATATTTCCGGCAAGCTCCGCCACCTTACCCACATGGGCAAAACTGTGCTCGGTATAGCCAAGGGCAACCAAAGACTCGTCCGCCTTCTTTATATAAGTTCTCACCGCATCATCATTGACAATATCTTTCCATGTAATCATACTCCATTAACCTCTTTTCTCAATTCTGATTATCCCTGATATACCGGAAAACTAACCGTAATTTTTGTTCCTTCCCCCGGTGTGCTTTCTAAGTTAAGCTCCGCATCATGCTGCGCCACAATATGTTTTACAATGGCAAGGCCCAAACCGGTACCGCCGGTTTCTTTGGAACGGCTCTTATCCACCCGGTAAAACCGCTCAAAAATGCGGTTTTGGTGCTCCATGGGAATACCGATACCGGTGTCGCTGACAATGAAATTCACATATTCCTTTGTCTTTTCTACCTGCACCTTTACCATACCGTTTTCTTTATTGTATCGGATGGCATTATCACACAGATTCCACAGAAGTTCTTCCAGCAGTCCCGCATTTCCATACACCACTGCAGGTTCTCCCACATAGCGCAGGGAAACATTTCTCTGCTCCGCAGACATTTTTAAACTCTCCAGATTGTTTTGCACCAGTTCAGCTAAATTTACCTGCTGCATCGGTACCTCATATTCCGTACGGTCCATTTCCGATAAATGAATAATATCATTAATCAGTGCCAAAAGTCTATTGGAATTGTGCCGGATTTCCCTTGCATAGTGCTTTACTTCTTCTCCCTGCACCATACCGGCTTCCATCAGCTCGGAATAGCCGGAAATTGCAGTCAACGGAGTTTTTAATTCATGGGACACATTTGCCGTAAAATCCTGCCGCACCTTTGCCGCCCGCAGAATATTTTCATGCTGGGTGCGGATGGTCTGCATAAATGGCTCCAGTTCCTTATATTCCGAAGTAATATTTGCTTCCGGCCGATCCAGATTAGATGCCAGCTCTTTTAACGGCCGGATGATGCTTTTTGCAAAGATTCTTGCCAAAAGTACGCATAAACCAAACATTAACAGCAGGTCAATAAAAATTCCCGGCAGTGCACTGAAAATAATCTTCCATGTGCTCTGTCCCGCTTTGGCAACGCGTAATACCGTACCGTCTCCCATTCGTCGGGCATAATAATAAGTATTATCCTCCAGGGTTTCCGACTTACGGATATCCACACCTTCCCCCGTAGCCAGTGCCTCTAAAATCTCCGGACGCTTTGCGTGGTTTTCCATAATGTCCTGATTGGCATCCGTATCTCCCAACACCTCACCGTCGGCATCTATCCAGGTGATGCGGACATTTTCTGCCTTAAAATCGGTAACATAAATTTCCGTATTCTGATAAAGGTCTGCTTTATCAAGCAGACCTGCATAGGCTTTTAAATCTTCAATTATCTGCTGCTGAAGCAGCTGACGGAATACCACTGTAATCAGTGCCATGGTAACCACCGTGGCAAGAATGGCAATGGTAATCAGCTGACGGTTAATTTTTCTTCTCATTCAATTACATACCCTACATTTCTGACGGTGCGTATTCTGGCACCTTCTTCCTGAAGTTTTTGGCGCAATGTCTTTATGTGCATGTCTACGGTTCTGGTTTCGCCCTCAAAATAAGTGCCCCATACCTGACCCATAATCTGCTCTCTGGTCAACACAATGCCCTGGTTGGCAATTAAATATTTTAACAGCTCATACTCTTTAAAGGTAAGCTCCATCGGGATATCTTTTACATAAGCCATGCGACGCTCTCCGTCCATGAAAATATCCCCCAGGCGGTAAAACTTTTCTTCTGTATCCGCCATAGTCCGGCGAAGCAATGCCTTTACCCTGGATACCAGTTCCATAACACCAAACGGCTTGGATAAATAGTCATCTGCTCCCATATCAAGGCCTCTGACCTTGTCAAGCTCTGTGGATTTTGCGGTTACCATAAGAATCGGGAGCTTTTTGGTATCGCCTCTGCTGCGCAGCTTCTTTAAAATATCCAGCCCGTCTTCATCCGGAAGCATCACATCAAGCAATACCAAATCCGGTGTACGTTCGTCCAGGCGGCGGTAAAATGGCTTTGCCAGTTCAAAGGCTTCTACGGTATAGCCGCTGTTCTTTAATGCAATTGTCTCGATTTCCCGGATATTCCGGTCGTCTTCTACAATATAAATAATCGCCATAATATCGTATCCTTTCCTGATTATTGTAATATGCGGCATGAAATTTTGCAATAAAATTTAGTAAAAGTTCAGCCTTTGCGAATGGTGCGGCTGAACTGTTACAGTCCCTTATTTCCTTACTTTGTTGCCGCAAGCTCCGGCAGACGATATTCTCTCTGAACTAATTCAATAGCACGCTTAAATTCATCCTCGTCCTTTAAGCGGCCAATGTACTGATGGGCCTCCACATCATAATCCTCGGTCTGGATAATTGTTACCGCCACATTAGAACAGTGATCGGACACACGCTCATAATTGGTTAAAATATCATTTAACACAAAGCCGAGTTCAATGGTACATTCTCCGGCACGAAGTCTCTGTACGTGACGGTTTTTAATCATCAGATTGATATCATCAATAACTTCTTCCAAAGGCTCAACCTTCTTTGCCATGCTGATGTCATCATACTCGAAGGCTTCCACTGTCATATTTAAAATATCTTTGATGGCTCTTGTATATACTGCCAGTTCTTCTGTGGCTGCCTTGGAGAAAGAAATCTTCTTTTCATGAATTTCCCTCGCCGCATCACAGATATTTAAAGCATGGTCGGAAATACGCTCCCAGTTACCGATGGAGTGAAGCAGGGTATTTACCGTATGACTGTCCTTGTTTGATAAATCCCTGGAATTTACCTTCATCAGATAAGCACCGACTTCATCCTCGTAACGGTCCACTAAGGTTTCCATTTCTACCAGTTCCTTTTCCCGCTTTTCGCTGTAATTATCCAGCAGTTCAATGGCACCAAATAAAGAATCCTTTGTAATTCTTGCCATATCATCGGTAAGCTTCTTACACTGCTCCAATGCAATGCTTGGAGTATCTAAGAAACGTACATCCAAGGCTTTGAAAAGATTTTCCTTTTCCTGGTCTTCCTTGGAGTCCTTGATTACCCAGGTAGCCAGCTTTACCAACTGGTTTCCAAAAGGAAGAAGTAATAAAGTTGCTCCGATGTTAAATAAGCTGTGAACTGTAGCAATACCTGCCGCATCCGCAGGTGTATTTAAAAATTCAAACGGCATAAACGCATTGATGGTATAGAATACAATCATGAACACAGCTGTTCCGATAATGTTAAAGAACAAATGCACTGCTGCCGCACGCTTCGCATTTTTACTGGTACCGATACTGGAAATAATAGCAGTCACACAAGTACCGATATTCTGACCCATGATAATCGGCAAAGCAGTACCAAACGGAACCGCACCGGTCACGCAAAGTGCCTGCAAAATACCGACAGAAGCGGAAGAACTCTGGATAACGGCAGTCAACACCAAACCGGCCAACATACCAAGAATCGGGTTGGAGAACATAAGTAAAATGTTCGTGAATTCCGGCACATCTCTTAACGGTTTTACTGCCGCACTCATCTGATCCATACCGGTCATCAGAATGGCAAAACCAACTAATATGGTACCAATATTTTTCTTCTTTTCGCTCTTGCAGAACATCAGTAAGATGATACCGATTAACGCAAGAATCGGTGCGAAGGAGCTTGGCTTCATCAGTTTTAATAAGAAAGAATCTCCTTCAATACTGGATAAGCTTAAAATCCAGGAGGTAATCGTGGTACCGATATTAGCACCCATAATGATACCCACTGCCTGAGTGAGCTTCATAATACCGGAGTTTACAAAACCTACTACCATAACCGTGGTTGCCGAAGACGACTGAATGATACCGGTTACCAAAGTACCCAGCGCCACCGCCTTCAAACGGTTGGAAGTTAATTTCTCCAGCAAGCGTTCCAAACGTCCGCCGGAAAGTTTTTCTAAGCCTTTTCCCATAGCATCCATACCAAACAGGAACAGGGCCAGACCACCTACCAATGAAAATACGCCAAAAATGTCCATGAAATAATTCTCCTTTTGTTGTACACATACAAAATTTACAAATCTTTTTCTTACATTTTGCATCGTACCCTACAAAATCAGCTTTTTCAATGGATTTTACAAAGGTTTGATTTTCTTTTACACGGATTTTACAAACGGTTTACTTGTCGTCTACATGGCGGCCTGTAATGGAGAAAATAACCCATTCCGCGATATTAACCGCGTGGTCGCCGATACGTTCAAAATACTTAGCTGCCATCAGCAAATCCTCCGCCTGCTCACCGTATTCTACATTTTCCCGCAGGATCACCAAAATCTCTTTCTTTACTGTCAGGAACAAATCATCTACCACATCGTCCCTGGTAATGACAGCCTTTGCCTGCTCCATGTCTTTATTTACATAAGCCTGCAGACTCTGGATTACCATAACAATGGTTTCCTTTGCCATCTGCTTGATGTGTCCCATGTTGATTTGATGCGGTTGCTCTGCCAAAAACATCGTCAACTCGGAAATGTCCGTAGCATGGTCGCCGATACGTTCCATATCGGTAATCATTTTTAATGCCGCAGAAATCTGGCGCAAGTCACTTGCCACCGGCTGTTGCTGCAGTAAAAGCTTTAAGCACAGTGCCTCAATCTCCCTCTCTGCGTGATTGATTTCTTCCTCAAATTCCATGGCCTGTTTCGCCTTCTCCACATCCTGCTGCACCAGACCATCCACCGCTGCTTCAATGGCCTGCTCAATCAGGCTTCCCATGTGAATCAGCCCGTTATTCAGCTCCTCAAGCTGCCTGTCGAACCGGTTTCTCATCATCCAAACCTCCCTGTAATATAATCTTCTGTTCTCTTATCCTTTGGCATGGAAAACAACTGCTCCGTCGGAGCTGCTTCCACCACCTCGCCAAGCAGGAAGAACACCGTTTTATCGGACACTCTGGTTGCCTGCTGCATATTGTGGGTAACCATAACGATGGTATACTGCTTCTTTAATTCCAGTGCCAAATCCTCAATTTTTGCCGTGGAAATCGGGTCCAGGGCAGAGGTTGGTTCATCCATAAGCAAAACCTCCGGACACACTGCCAGGGCTCTGGCAATACAAAGTCTCTGCTGCTGACCGCCGGAAAGCCCCAGGGCACTCTTTTTCAAACGGTCCTTTACTTCTTCCCAAATGGCCGCATCCCTCAGGGACTTTTCCACAATATCATCCAGCTTTGCCTTGCTTTTTACACCGTGGGTGCGGGGACCAAAAACGATGTTGTCATAAATACTCATAGGAAACGGATTCGGTTTCTGAAACACCATGCCCACCCGCTTTCTGAGCAGATTGACATCCATGTTTCCGTAAATATCCTCTCCATCCAGTAACATCTTACCGGAAATTTTACATCCCTCCACCAAGTCATTCATACGGTTTAAGGATTTCAGCAAGGTAGATTTTCCGCAGCCGGAAGGTCCGATAAATGCGGTAATCTCATTTGCCTCTATGTCCAAGTTGATTCCCTTTAATGCCTGGAAATCGTTATAAAATAAATTCACATCTTTGATTTCTATTTTGCTCATAGGTTTACTATTCTCCTTGTTTTCCACAGTACCTAAACTCTACTGCTTTGCAATTCTCTTTGCCACCATGCCGGAAAGACCATTAATCAATACCACTACCACCAAAAGCACCACGGCGGTTGCATAGGCCTGGTTCGTATACAGGCTTTCGCCGCTTAACACCCACATGTGCAATGCCAGGGTTTCCGCAGAAGCAAACAAACTGTCTGCCACCTCTGCCACTGTACCGGAGGTATATAAAAGTGCTGCGGTTTCACCCACAATTCGCCCGATGGCAAGAATGACTCCGGCTAAAATTCCCGGAACTGCGGAAGGCAGCACAATCTTTAAAATGGTGCGGAATTTTCCGGCACCAAGGCCGAAGCTGGCTTCCCGGTAAGAATCCGGTACAGAAAGCAGTGCCTCCTCCGTGGTTCTTAAAATCAACGGTAAAATCATGATGGAAAGGGTGCATGCTCCCGCCAGCAAAGAATAGTTCCAGCCAAGGGTTGTCACAAAGCACAGCATACCAAACAAGCCGTACACGATGGACGGAATGCCGGACAGGGTCTCTGCCATCAGGCGGATTACTTTTACAAAGGTATTTCCCCGCTTTGCATACTCTGCCAGATAAATTGCCGCACCGATACCGCAGGGTACCACAATTAAGAGGGAAATCACCGTCATAAAAATAGTATTGATAATTGCCGGAAGCATGGAAACATTTTCCGACGTATACTCCCAGGCAAACAGGTCAGCGGTCAAATGCGGCACGCCCTTAATTAAAATGTACGCAATCAAAAACAGTAAGAGTCCCATGGTGGCAATAGCAGAAAGACCAACCAAAAGCAGCATCAAAAAAGACCCCGGATGCTTTTTATAAGTATTTAGTTTCTGCTTCCATGTACTTTGATTGATGAATTTCACTTCTTCCATTATGCGTCCACCGCCTTTCTGCTCTTTTTCTTTCTGCCGCCTTCCGGCTTCTTCAAAATAAAGAAGATGGAATTAATCAGCAGAATAAACAAAAACAGCACTACACCGTTGGCAATCAGTGCTTCCCGATGAAGGTCGGTGGCGTAACCCATCTCCATAACAATATTGGTGGTCAGGGTTCTAACGCCCTTAAAAATACTTTCAGGAATTACCTTGTTGTTTCCCGCTACCATGTTTACCGCCATGGTTTCACCGATGGCACGGCCAATGCCCAGCACCACACCAGCGGATACACCGGATTTTGCCGCAGGAAGCACTACCCGGAACAAGCTGCGCTCTCTGGTTGCTCCCAAAGCCAAAGCACCTTCATAGTAACTTTCCGGCACCGCCCGGATGGCAGACTCCGCCACACCGATAATGGTAGGCAAAATCATAATTCCAAGCAGAATGCAGGCAGACAGCAGGCTGAGGCCGTTGCCCGGGAATGTGTTTCTAATAATAGGCACAATAACTACCAGTGCAAAGAAACCGTACACAATAGATGGAATACCGGCCAACAGTTCCACTGCCGGTTTTAAAAACTTATACAGCTTCTTCGGGCAGATTTTTGCCATGAATACCGCTGTCAAAACGCCAATAGGTACACCAATTAAAATTGCCCCAACCGTGGCATAAACACTACCCACAATCATCGGGAAAATGCCAAACTTATTTTCACCCGGACGCCACTGCTTTCCAAGCAGAAAATCAGCCACACCGATTTCGGCCACTGCCGGAAGACCGTTGGCAAACAGAAATACACAAATCACAACCACTGCCACAATGGAAACACAGGCAAGCAGTAGAAAGAAAATCTCTACTGCTTTTTCCATGGGTTGGTTTTTCGCTCCAAGCTCCGCCTGTTTCATATTCTTTTACTCCACAATATCAGACCAATTAGTTACAACACCGGTATAAATCTGCTCCACCTGGGACTTTGTCATGCTTTCCACCGGATTTTCCTTGTTTACGATAACTGCCACACCATCATTAGCAATGGTAATTTCGGTTAAGCCCTTTTCCTTTTCGCTGTCCTTTACTGCTCTGGATGCCATACCGATATCACAGATTCCCTCAATGGCATTGCTCATACCGGTGGAGGAATCACTGGTGAGAATTTCAATTTCAGCATTTGCATTCACTGCAATATATGCTTCCTTTAACTTCTGCATTACCGGAGATACGGAAGAGGAACCAGCCACGGTAACCTTGCCGGATGCACCGTTGCTTGTAAATACGCCATTTTCGGATACGGTATTATATCCTGCACCTTCAATGACTGCCTGACCCTCTGCACTTAAGATGTAGTTGATGAAATCCTGTGCCACATCGCTTAAGCCTTCCTTTACCGCAATGTTAAACGGACGGTAAATGCTGTAGGAACCGTTCTTGATATTTTCTACACTTGCGGTTACGCCATCGATTTGTACTGCCTTCACTGTATCGTTCAGGGAGCCGAGGGAGATGTAACCAATAGCGTGTAAATCAGATTCCACGGTGGTCATCATAACCGAAGTGCTGTTGGTGATGCTTGCCGCATCGGTAGTATGGTCGATTTTCTTACCTTCTTCATTCTTCTTTTCGATTCCGAACAGCTCAATAAATGCGCCTCTGGTACCGGAACCGTCTTCTCTTGTAATAATGGAAATTTCTTCGTCTGCGTTAAATCCGTTGCTGCCGCCACAGCCAATCATGCCCACTGCTAATGTGAGAGCGGTAAGTACTGTAAATAATCTTCTCTTCATTCCAATCCTCCTAGATTTCTGAAAGCTGTTTGCTGCCTTCCAAATTTTCGATTATTTCTTGTCTACGGTTATTAGGATATCCACAAAATGTAAAGACTAAAACCATGATTATGTAAAACGGCAGTAAAAATGATGTGTATCAACAGTTTCGAACAAAAAGAAAGACAGCTGCCAAATTTGACAACTGTCTGTTTCTACATTCTATTCATTTTACGAAACCGGCGTAGGCGTTGGAGTCGGCATGCCAGTTTTATTGCAAGCCTGTTCTCCGGTATCTGTCAGCTTTCCTTCAAACCATTTGTACTTGTGCCAGCCGGATACATAATAGTAGGTAAGTTCGTTTGGCTTTACCACAATAAAGTTTAGCTTTTCCCCTACCGTGTGGCGGTAGACCTTACTGCCTTCTGTAAAGCAATTGGATTCCAGTTCTTCTTTCGGGTATTCACTATAAGAAACAGCAATGGTTGTCCCCACATATTCCGCCTGTTCAATAAATTCCTTTATCCGCTCAATTTCGGAATGCTTTACCGTGGAATACATTCCGTTCATGAAATAAATTTCACCGTCTATCATGGTGGTTGGTAGTGCCTGGTCTTCTCCGGGAGCCAGAGTTGATGTCAACGTTGGTGTTTCTTCCTGCGGTTGCTGTATTCCACATCCAAGCAGACAAAAAACACATAATAATGAAAGTATCAATATTGTTACCTTTTTCACTTCGCGTACCCCCTTATTGTTTTACTGTTCTGTATAGATAGACGCAAAAACAAAGGAAATGTTTTAAAAAAGAGGCTCATTTTAATCCCTTTTCCAATTCTTCTATTGTTTGGCAATACTCCGTTTAAATCCTTAGGCATTAGTGCGTTTAGTTCATATTCTGATATTCCTATTGGTTCCGTAGATGTCTCCACTGCATATTTTGCCAGTATATTATCTTTATTCTTGCATATAAGAAGCCCAACTGTCTGTGTATCTCCATTCCCTTTAAGCATATGGTTCACGGCTGACACATAAGTAGCTGTCTGGGATATAAAGCCTGGTTCAAATTCCACCACTTTTACTTCAACCACTACATAACAATGGCGTTTTATATTATAAAACAACATATCAATATACTGTTCCGTATTTCCTATCTGTATTCGATATTCTCTCCCAACAAATGCAAAGCCTTTTCCCAACTCCATTAAGAAATTTTGTACATTATTCATTAATGCATCTTTTAATTCCTTTTCATTATATCCATGACGAATTGCAACAAAATCAAAATTATAAGGATCTTTCGTTATTTCCTGTGCCAAATCACTGGTTTCTTCCGGTAAAGTATATTTAAAATTTGTTATCGCATAACCCTGCCGTTCAAATAAATCCGTGTCTAAAAAATTAAGCAGTACAGCTCGTGACCAATTATTTTCAATTACTTTATCTACATAAAAATCAAATTTTTGCGGATTATGATGACACTTATCAATCAAAAGTTTAATATGTCCCCATGGAATCATAAAGACTTTATCATATACCATTTCAAATTGTTCCTCAAGTTGGGGAACATTTCGATTTTCACTGTTTTCCAACAATTGTTCCCCAACTTGAGGAACAATTGTTATATCTTTATAAAGTTCATAAAACCGCATCATATAACGTAAATTTGTAGGCGAAAAACCTTTTACATTTGGAATTATATCTGCCAAATCCATACTCATATTTTGAAAAAATTTGTTTCCCCATTTGCTAATTGCGTGACGTTCTGCGATATCTTTACCAACCGACCAATAATACATCAGCATAACATTATTTACACGAATAGAGGCCTTTATCTGACTAATCCTATATCTTTTTCCCAGTTCTTGTATCCAATTCCTGTACTCCTCGTCCGTTCTCAATAATTCACTCAAACTTATTGTCCTCCTTTGCATATTCATAATGCTTACTACATGGGATTAATAAAAGAAATTCTGCCTATAGCAGAAAGATAATTTGAACCCGTACCTTCTTTTTATGGTTTCTGATATATACGGTCACAGAAAATAATGGTAGAGGAAATTCTCTACCATTATCCTAAAACAAATTTATTCGTTTGTCAACCAAAACTATCCCTTCACAATCAACGCGGTCAACGCTTTCTTCTGTCCTTCTGTCGGCTCCTTCAGCTTTCCGTTTTCCAAAAGTGCCACGATACAATGCAGCAAAAACCAGCCATCGGAATGGAATATAAATTGCAATTCATATTCCATTATCTTTCTTAAATGTGCAGGAACACTCTTTAACATTGCTTCTGCATAAGGTGCCTTCCATGCTTCAAATTCCGCCAGATGCTTTTTCTTTAATCGCTCTCCAATTGCCAGCAATCTGTCTCTGATGTCCTCATTATCCAGGATAACAATCTGCCATGCTGCTTTAAACAGTCCATCATAATCGCCATTGGTCTTCACATAGCCACGTTCTGCCAGCCACGCATATTCATCCTTTGAAAGGACCTCGTCCATTTCTCTTTCGTACAAAGAAAGCACCCGTTGTGCATCCTCGCCATACATAACGCCATGAAATTCTCCACGGTTGCTCCATTGGCTGTCAATCTGCCAAAGGATATGTTTTCCGTTGCCGTTCCACATCGGGCCGCACCAATGCTTCATATACACATACTCCTTTGGAAGAACCATTTCCTTCGAAACCACGGAAGCATGATATATATTATGTCCACCATCCGGGCGAAGGGTAGCCACCTCTTCGAAGGAAATACGATTTTCCCGTAAATTTACCCCCGACCACGCCGCAATATACGGGAGCAAGGTCCACAAAAGAAAGTTTTTGTCCGCCTTCGGTGTCTTTTCCAAAGAAACCGGTTCATCACTCTGTAAACAAAGAATACCTGTGTCCTCTAAAATTCCACAGGACATCAACTCCTCATACAAATCGTTGGCAAACAGTTTCGCTGCATTCTTGTACATCTCATCCTTCATGACAAGTAATTCCGCCGTGGGTTCATTGATAATAAAGTTTGCAATATAGTTATCCTTCTGCTGCTGTAAAAGACCGTATTCCTCCAATGCTTCCACCTCCGGCTCCACATATACCGGGGACACTCCCAAGGCGTCTGCAATTTCATTCACAGACATGGCGCGATTTCTCACGCAATAGCAAATATTCTGGGATAGTGTTGAACGCAGGATATCCTCCGGAGATTTCTTACCTACACTGCCACTAATTCCATAGGAGTGAAATTTAATCGGGTTAAATTTAAGTTCGCTTGTCTTTCTCATCGTATCCATACCTCGTTTCAGTTCTTTTTTTGCCTCAAACAAGTGCCACTTGACGGTACCAACAGGAGTATTAAGCTCCTCGGCAATTTCTGCCTGCTTCCGGTTTTCAAAATAATACGCAATGATAATTCTCCGCTGCAGTTTGGAAAGATAGGCAATCTCGCCCTGAAGTCTGCAGATGCTATCCTCATCCGCTTCTTTTTCCAGCTCAGCATTTGGATCTGCCAGTTGCTCCGCCACCTCATCCAGCGGAACACCCAACATACTCTTTGCCGTATCCCGGTAATAATTACTGAGGGCATTGTGGGCCACAGTCCAAATAAACTTACCCATGTCTGCTATATCTTCTTTTATCAAAAGGGCACGAAAGGCTCTTGCAATAATTTCCTGGGATAAATCTTCTGCATCCTCCATGCTTTTGCACCGTTTCAGCGCAAATCCGTATACCAGCTTTACATATTCCGTTATGATGTTTTCTACGTCTTTTCTGTTCACTTGTTTTTACCTCTTTTGAAAGCTTTCACTTAGATAGACACGAGTTTTTGAAAAGGTTGGAACTTTTTTTAAAAATTTAATTATCTTCTCTGAAAATATTCAAGGGCTCATCCATATCTGAATGAGCCCTAAACTCTACATTATCTCGAACCACCGCCGTGTCCGCCGCCGGAGAAGCCGCCTCCTCCGCCTACGGAAGAGGAACCGCCGGCTGCCTTCACCGCTTTATTCACGGAACTATGCATACCATGATAATAGCCGTAACACCATATATACCGGTGATGATACTCTTCAAATACCGGAAGCTTTTCCGGATATAACAGCTTCAACTGCTCAATGACATCCTCTGCAACACCAAACAGGGTAGCATATACCATATAATCCTGCCACAGGTTAGCTTCCCAGATGTTACGCTCTGCCATGCGGGCATTTTCTTCCAGATAGCGCTTCAAGCCTGCCACCTGCGCCAACTCGCTCTTTCCGGTATCACTCAAATGCTTGATACGACTGCCCGAGCCTTTCAGAAATCCTCCCTTATTCTTAAATGCATTTTCACCATTTTTCTTAGTTTCAGCCAAAAATTTCTGAATTTCCTGGTAGTGCTTGTAAGCATAATCATCCAGTGCCTTTTCCTGCAAAACTCCGGTTCCTTCCGCTGCAGAAGACAGTATGTAGAATAGCTTCCTTTCCGGTGCTGTGTCAGGCTCGGAAAGCAGACGAAGCTCCAGCTTTGGTTCCGCCGTACTGAAGGTATCGGCAGTTTCACGAAGTTCCAGACAATTCTTATTCATCATGGAAAGCATCAGGGCACCCATAATGAGGCTGTCTTCTTTACTCATACTAAAGGTTCTGGCAAGATAGTGGGTCATTTCGATGTCGCCGCCGTTCGGAACATCCGCAAAATAGCCCACGCTGTTAGCAAATGCCTTATTTTCTTCCTCTACCTTTGACGAATAAACCGCAGCACCAATTAGTGCTGCCATCGCGCCCCCGAAAATAACGCATACCGCAGCAATCGCTGCTGCATCATCCTCATCATTACCGTGACCGTAATCGCTGTCTTCCATGGCTTCTTCCCTTACCGCCGCAAACGCCTCATCAGTAACAAGCTTTCTTGGGGAAAGCAGCTCCTTATCCAGTTCCAGCATCACAATCATGGAATTATCGTCTTCCAAATCTTTTTCCGTGTAAGCAACTACTCTGCCGTCCTGAAATTCGATTCTTCCCTCAAAGCCAAAAGCCCAGATTCCGGCGTTGGAATCATTCAGCCTTGTGCCATCTTCCATCACGATTTCGATTCTGCCCGCCGTCGGGAAGGTGGACATTTCCGGATTGATGAACATAAAATTGGTACCGTTGGCATCCCGGTAGCCCTTAATAAAATCGGTTACCACATAAGAAAAGGTATACTCTTTATGACCGTACTCCGTAATACCAAAGCAAAGTTCCACGCCATCCTTGGTTTCCACAATGCCGCATTTTCCGGCTTTCTTTTTAAAGTTCCAGTCAACCTCCCAATCTTCCACAAAGGTGTAAGAACCGTTTTCGTCGGACACACTAAACTCAGAAATACCGATATCTCCGGTGCGGATTGGCAGATAGTTTTCGGTTCCTTTTTCAAACTCACCGGTCCAATACTGGGTAATAACCGCACTACCATCGTTTCTGATAACAACCTCGATGTCAATGTTGGTAACATGGTTGTCTGCAGCGTAAGCGGTAATAGTGGAACCAAGAGTTACACCAAGCAGAACCAGTACTGCAAATACTACTGCTGTTAATTTTTTCAACTGTTTCATAACAATCTCCTTTCTCTCCCACATAAATAGCTATGAATTTGTTTCTACTATTTTACTACGTACTGCGTTAAAAAAGCAATAGTACTATCGTACATTTTCTTTATGAAACATACAATTGTCCTCTTGACACAGACAAACAATGGTAGTATAATCTCACCATTAAACTGAATAAGGCTAAATGAAATCAGCAGGAGATTAGGCGTTTGCCTTTCCAAAGGGGTAATACTCTCGGGTGTCATTATGACGGGGACTGCTGACGGATAGCAATCTGGAGAAGTCCGCTTTTACGCGGATGCCGAAGGTGCAAG
>JAZSFC010000050.1:0-20227 GCA_045531955.1 Lachnospiraceae bacterium
TCATAGCCGTACAGTACGCCGTCTGCCGAGAAATAGGTGGTGTTTCCTTCCGATACTGCAAAATTGGTTACCGAAGGGTGCTCCACCAGCTCCCTTGGGATATAGGTGCAGCCTTCCGGTACGTATACCGTGGTAAGCTTTTTACTCTGGGCAACGATGCTCCAGCCGAGGTCTTCCCCAGTCAGGGCTTCCGACAGGGTAATGCTTGTCAGGTTATCACAGTAGGAAAACGCTCCGTAGCCGGAAATGGTTTTCACGTTCTTTCCAAGAGTTACGCTTGTTAAGCTGTCACATTCCTGAAATGCTTCCGCCTGTATTTCCTCTATGTAAGAGGAAATTGTAATCTCTGTCAGGTTTTTACAATAGCTGAACGCATTATCGCCTATGGTTTTTACCCGGCTGTCACCGGACATGACATAGTTTGTAATGGTACTGCTTGTTGGCATACGGAGCAATGTATAATTCTCCGTGCTTTCCCGGTAAAACAGTACGCCGTCCTCGCTGTAATAGCGGACATTGTCCTCATCCACCACAAAGTTCTGCAGGGTTTCAAGGAATATAAATTCCCTGTTGATGCTGCGTACACCGGCATCCACTTCCACCGTAACAAGATTTTCCGCACGGTTAAATGCACCGGAGCTCACCTCCACCTCCGTGTCGCCCTCCGGCAGACTGATGGTAGTTAAGGCCGTACAGCCGCTTACAATCCTATACCCAATCTCGGTAACATTTTTACCAAGATACAGGGTTTTCATGGTTGTATTATTTTCAAAGGCATAATTTGCAATCGCCGTTACCTCATCCGGCACCTTAACATTTTCATCGGTGCCGTGGTATTTTACCAGGGTGGTGCCGTCCAGTTCAAAGTCGCCCACCATGGTGGTTTCAGCCCTGGCTTCCCTTGCCGCCGGGCTCATATATCCAATCAGCAGTGCCGCTACCAGCAGCACTGCAATCCTTTTCATGTAATGTTTCATCGCATCCTCCTTTTTTACAGGCAGAGGACTAAATTCCCCTTATTTAATAGAATAACTGCTCGTCGTTGGCATACTGGATGTCAATCAGGTTGCTGGCCTTTTCCAGGGAAAGCTGCATGGTCTTGCCATTCTTTTCTGCCCGGCTGTAGAACCAGTCCTCGGAGTCATCCTCATAATTGATATTCCAGCCTGCATCCCGCAGGGAATTGATGTAGCTTTGTGCATCCTCCTTAGTACAGCCGTAATATTCGGTACGGAAGCACCAGTAGGCATCCAGCTCGCTCACCGGAGTGTCAATCGGATACTCGGTATCGTTCCAGTCATAATTTTCGTTGTAGCTGTTATAATAGCCCCAGCCATGCCAGAAGCCAAATTTCGGAAGCGGTAAGTCCTGCACCTTTTCCGGATGCTCGTAGTAATAAGGGAATACATACAGGGTGCCGCTGTAGGTATTTTCATCATCCTCGCCCCAGTTGTTACCCTTCAAATAGGTGTAATATTCGCCGCCGTAGTACATATGGTATTCCAGACCAACCCACTCGCTGCTGTCATCCTCAATCACCCAGCCACCGTCTGCAAAGGCCTGTAAAAGGGCATCCAGGTCTTCCTTCGGACTCTCCCAGAATACGGTGATATACTCATAGTCCGTGCCGTCAATACTCATTTCGCCTGTATTGCAGTAGTCGTAATACTTGTCACCTTGCTTGGAGGTAAACTGCATTTCCTCTGTTACCCATCCGCCGGATGGCTGCGGAACCGGGTCGTACATTACCATGTGGTCCCACTTGCCGTTGATGTAACCATCGCCGTCGCTTTCCCAGCGCCACTCCTCGGTGTAGAACATTTCCATCAATGTATCAAGGGCTTCGTTTGCTTCATCAATATCCTCCTGGGTTAAGCCCGGAATATCGGAGCTTTCGCCGTTATCGTTGTTATCATCTTTATCGTCTTTGTCTTCCTTCTCCTGTGCGGCAGGGTTGCTGCTGCCAAACTGGTCGTCGTCATTACCGCCGGTGGTACAGGCTGCCAAAGACAACACCATCATCAATGAAAGTAATAATGCAAGAAATTTTTTCATAATCACAAGCCTCCTTCTTTACTCTGCCGGTGGTATTATTTACCCGGATTTTCGTCCGTATAATCGACCGTAATCACTCCGTCGTCGTAGGATACGCTTAAGTACCATTCGCCGTTGGTGCCCCACCAACCGTTCATGTCAAGCATTTCGTCCTCGGTGTAGCCAAAGTCCATGAAATCCTCATATTCAAAGCCTTCGTCCTGCAACACCTCAATGTAATCCGTCATATCGCTTTTCTTTGTGCCGTGAAACTCGGTGCGGTAGTCCGACACCTGCTTCATCTCTCCCGCATCCGGCTCCGGCAGGTCAGATGGCCAGCCGTCGGAGCTTCCGGAGGACTGTCCGCCCGCTCCGGTTACCAGACCGAGAATACTGCTGACTGCGGAGGAATCTTCCTCACCGCCTGCCAGACCGCTAATGATGCCTGCCAGTGCGCCGAGACCGCCGGAGGATTCTTTTTCGTCCTCTTCGTCATCCCCGTTGTCAATATTCAGTTCTTCTTTTACGTTGTTAATAAAATTGTTAATCAGCTTCTTTGCTGCAAAACCAATAAGTGCACCCAGTGCAATACTAATAATCATCAGTATCAGGCAGGCTCTTGCGTAGTAGGTCTTCTGCTTCTTCTTACAGCCGCCCAGTGCCCAGATGATGAGCAGTAACTGTCCCAACAGCGGAATGCACATGAGAAGTGTAATTCCAATGAAGCCACCGGTGGAAATCAGTGCGTATTTGCCTTCCGGCTTAGCATCGGTCTTTGGCGGCTGTGGCTGTACAGGTTGCCGGTACACCGGTTGTGGTACTGGCGCCGGGGCCGGAGCAGGTTGTGGTGCCTCCACTTCCTTCATTCCTACAGGAGCTTCCTCTATCTTATTCCCGCATTCCGTACAGAAACGGGTATCGTCTGCAAGACTTGCTCCGCACTTATTACAAGTAATCATAAGCAATCCTCCCTTCTCCTCCTTGGTGTATATGTATTATGCATCCCGCTTGGTACCGCAGTTCGGGCAGAACTTTACTCCCTCAGCCCATGGTTCACCGCAGCCCGGACAATTCGGATCCGGCTCTTCCTTTGGTCCCAATTCCGGAAGCTTGGTGCCGCAGCCGGAGCAGAACTTGGTGCCAACATCATTCTGCTGTCCGCAGTTCGGGCACTTTGCGCTTTCCATGGCGGTAAGCTCCGGAAGCTTTGCACCGCAGGATGGGCAGAATATCTTATCTGCCGAGGTCGGCTCACCGCAGGCTTCACAAACCTTCATATTCTTTGCCGCTTCGTTTGCCACGGTCTTTGCCGCATTGGTCAAGGCTCCGAATAATCCGCCGAAGGCTCCCATCACACTCTGGGCTGCCTGCTGATTTCCGGCGGACTGCTCCACCGCGTCTGCAAGCTGCTCCTGATTCTGCTGATAGCTCTGGGCTGCCTGATTGATATTGTCAGCTGCCTGATTTGCCATCGGCGCAACTGTCTGCTCCACAACCTCATTCACTGCCGGACGCACTGCTTCTCCTACTGCATCGCCTACTGCATCACTTACTGCTTCCTTGATTCCCTTTTTTATCTGATTAAATAAACTTGAAAATGCCATGATAATGTCTCCTTTATTCCATGTAATTTATTGTATCCATATTCTGTTTTCTAACCGCTTACTTTACCAGCTTTGCACCGCAGTTACCGCAAAAAGCTGCGCCCGCATCATTTTTTGTGCCGCACTGTCCGCAGAACACCGGCTTTGCTTCCTGTGGCTCTGCCGCTCTCTGCGGTTCTGCCTGCTGTACCGGCTGAACTACCGGCTGTGGCTCTACAATCTGCTGTACCGACTGTGCCATAGACTGCGTTGCTGCAGCTTCTGCTGCCGGAGCCTCCTCGCTCATTGCCTGGCTCACATCTTCCTTTGCCTTATCAAACAGTTCCTTAAATTTTTTGGACATTCCGCAAAGCTTACCGTATAGATCAAAGGTAATTACCGTAGTCGGCGCCACTGCCATATAGTTGCCCATGCTCTGGCACATCATAAAGCTGTCAACAAAGGCAAACTTCACCAGCCATGCAAGTAAGCAGGCAATACAGAAGGCAATGAATGCGTTCCAATGGAAAATCTTAAAAATGATACCGATTACCGCGAAAATCACAAGTACTAAAGCAATCATGCCGACAACCACCTTTAACATGGTCTTGGCTGCTGTCTTTAATACGCTCTTCCAGTTCTGTGCATAAATTACTACACCGTCTGCCGCACTCTTAAATTCATTTTGGTCCTTGTTATAGAAGGTCCATCCGATACAACACTCGTCCACGTATCCTAGGGAAAGCTGTACGAAAAACTTTGCCAGACCTTCCAGAGAATCCATGCCCGGAATAAAATCTAAGAAATTACCCACCTTTTCGATGCCTCTCTGAATTTCCTTAATGGCGCCGTTTACCAGCTCATCCACCGCAAAATAAATATTGGAGGTTACAAAGCGTTCCTTCACAAGGTTCTTGCCGTATTCCACCTGGTTTTCCGGAATCTGGCCGGTTTTCATGGATTCTGCAATTACCGCGATATGCCCCGCTTTTACCATATATCCGCCGTAGCGCATAACAACAAGATTTACACCCTTAATGGCTGCCAGCCAGATTAAGAAGCATACAACAAGGCCGAAGCCCTCAAACAACCAGCCGATCCCCATTAATATAGCGAAAAGTACCAGACAGATTCCTACATAGATTGCACCTAAAACCAATTTTGCCATACAGAACGGCATTGTCTTGTTAAATAACTGTTTTGCATTCATACTTTAATCCTCCTTTAATTTTTATCCCGCAATTCGGGCAATATAGTGTGTTATCAGATACTACCGTGTCGCATTCCTGGCAAGAACGATGTAAATGCCGGTATCTCTCAAACAGGCTTTCTTCCGGAAGCGGCTTGCCGCATTCCTGACAGTAATGATATCCGCTGTCTGACATCGCCCCACAGCTTCCGCAAACCTTAATCGCCTTCATTACTTCCACCCCAAAGCCGTATTGCTTCATTCCTTCGTGCCTTATCCTGTCACACTGCTTCGTCATCCGCATCACCTCCATACATCAAACGGACACCACACCGGTTACAAAATACATCCGCAGATTTCACCTTACTTCCGCAGTGCGGACAGTAGCGCGGATGCTCCTCCCACGGAGAACAATCCACACATTCCAAGGTGTCTGCGTTATACATGGCATTGCAAATCCACCGTCCGCATTTATGGCACCGGTTGAACTGCTGCTTTCCCTCCGTTTCCCATGCCTGGAGCAGTTCTTCTTCTGTTTCCGCCGGATAGCACTGCTTTGTGATACATACGGCAGCCCCGGAGGCTTCGCAGTAAAATTTGAACCGGACGCCACCCGCATCGGAAATCACCTTATATCTCGCCGTTTTGTGACGATTCTGTTCCATATAAGCCTCCTCCTGTTTTCCTCCGAATACATCTTTCCATTTTGTTCAAATTATGGTATACTAAAATAACCGACTTGGAGGTCTCCGTTCGTTGGTAGCGGTTGCGGAGAACTTTCTGAAATTTCAGAAAGAGGGGTTCCAAATCGGTTGATGCGCAAGTCATTACCTATGCCCTCCTTGGTGATGCTTACAGACATAATTTTACGGATTTCCCGCATTTTGTCCCCACCCCAAATGTCAAAAAAGGGTGGGAAAACATAAAAAAAGGCCGAAAAATCCAAAAAAATAAAAAAAGGTTGGGAAAATATCCACCTAAGGAGGAACTGTTATGAAAAAATTCACAACTCTGTTACTGACTCTTTTACTGGCACTGGGATGTGTGTCCGGCTGCGGCAAAGGCTCTCCGCTGGACCCTAAAAATCCGGTTACCTTAACCATGTGGCACAATTACGGCGGCGACATGCAGGAATCCATGGACTACCTCATTGACCAGTTCAACAGCACTGTAGGCAAAGAAAAGGGTATCGTTATCAATGTTACCGCCATCTCCTCCGGTTCTGAGTTAAACAAAAGTCTAACCATGATTGCAAATGACGACCCGGGTGCACCGGATATGCCGGACATTTTTACCGGCTATCCAAAAATCGGCATTCTGTTTCAGGAAAAAGAAATGCTGGTAAATTTGGAGGATTATTTCTCCGAAAAAGAACTTGACGAATATGTAGAAGCATTTTTAGAGGAAGGACGTTTTGACGACGGCGGACTCTATGTTTTCCCGATTGCAAAATCCACCGAAATTCTTTATTTAAACCAGACCTTATTTGACCGCTTTGCGGCGGAAACCGGTGTTTCCGTAGATTTGCTTACTACCTTTGAAGGTTTGGCAGAGCTTTCTGAAAAATACTATGCCTGGACTGATGCACAAACTCCGGACATTCCAAACGACGGCAAGCAGTTTTACGCTGCCGACTCCTGGTTTAACGTAGCAGAAGTAGGCATGGTTCAATTAGGTACCAGTCTTTTTACCAACACCTGGCAGTTAAATCTGTCCAGTGATACATACAAGCAGATTTTCAACACCATTTATACCCCTTCTGTAGAAGGTGGCTTTGCCATTTACGACGGCTATTCCTCCGACCTTTCCAAAACCGGGGATTTAGTTTGCTCCACCGGCTCCTCCGCGGGCATTTTGTTCTACGGGGATACCATCACTTATACCGACGGAACCGTAGAAAATGTTACCTATAACATCTATCCGTATCCGGTATTTGAAGGCGGCGCAAAAACAGCCCTGCAGCGCGGTGGCGGTCTCATGGTTACAAAGTCCGATGAAAAGAAGGAATATGCTGCCTGCGAATTTATCAAGTGGCTGACCTCTTCCGAACAAAACATGAAATTCATTGAAAAAACCGGCTATCTTCCTGTAACGAAGCAGGCCTTCGAACAGGACATGGCTGTTCATATGGAAACCTTAGAGGATGCACGTATTAAAAAGATGCTCACTGCGGTACTTTCCATGTACGAAGAATATACCTTCTTTACCGCTCCGAATTACAGCAATTTGGATGCAGACAGCGCCGCTTATGAAACCGGCTTTAAGGCTCTTCTTACCGGGGAACGAAGTAAATTCCTTGCCGGCAGCAGTGTTTCTGCCGAAGCAGCTCTTAACGAGCTTCGTAAATAACCGTTACTCTGACCGCAAAGGAGCGCTTCACTATGCTGAAAAAAATACGAAACAAGGAATCTACCCTGCGCCGCAGGCTCATTCTCTTTTTCGTCTCTGTTACCTTTTGTCTGATTTTGGCTTTTACTTTTCTGCTTACCTTGTTTGGTATCAACGGCAGCGAAGAAAAAAACATTCAGAACTTTTTTACCGATGAACTAAATAACATTTCCGGCGCTGTTTCCGAGGATTTTGGTCTGCTCTCCGTGGACGGTATCCAACTGGCGGAGTCCCTTGCCAGAGTAGCAGATGACTTCTTCGATGCGTCCGGCAGTAAAGCGTCTGATTTAACTACCGCTCCGGAGCTTATCGAACCCCTGCTCTCCGAGCTGGCAGGTCCGCTGTTAAACACAGTCAACAACCGCTCCTGCGGCGGTGTATTCATTTTGCTGGATGCCACGGTAAACCCATCGGCAGAAACTGCTGCTCTCTCCAAGGCAGGTATCTTTATTAAAAAGACACAGCCTACTTCCACCCAGGCAGTAGGTGTTAAGCTACACTATCTGCGGGGACCGGCCCAAATTGCAAGAGACAATGATATCGGCCTGATTGCCCAGTGGAAAATGGAATACCACATCGAGGGTGAGGAATTTTTTACCACTGTTATGGAAACCGCACGTCAAACCCCCGACACTTCTCTTTCCAGACTATATTACTGGTCCGGACGAATTACCTTGGAAGACAACAGCGAAGCCGGCTTTCTGCTGTGTGTACCGTTACGCAGCTCTGACGGTACCGTGTTCGGTGTTTCCGGCATTGAAGTCAGCGACCGTATGCTGAAATCTATATACTCTCCAACCGCCGGTACCTACGAAAATGTTTTTACCGTTGTTTCTCCGTCAAACGAACAGGGCTTAACCACCTCCCACGGAATTTTAGCCGGTAACTATTACCTTACCGGCAACCGCTTCCATGAGGATTTAATCTTGTCCGGCAGTAAAAACGGTTTTGAACGCTTCTCTAAAAGCGATATTACCTACGGTGGAAAGACCACCTCCCTCCGCCTGTATCCAAACGGTTCGCCGTACGAGGACGAGGCGTGGTGCGTAGCCTTGCTGATGCCGGAGGAGCTACTGGATGCCGCAATCAAAGGTCGCTTCACCCTGTTTATCATGATTAGCATACTGTTGTTGGTTATCAGCCTTGCTGTTTCCATCTTTATCAGTAAACACTATCTGCGTCCGGTACACGACGCTTTGGACTCCATCAAAAATCGTTCCTATGAAGAACAGCGTTCTGCTTCCTATTTGGAAATCAACGACTTGTTTGAATTCCTGGCGGAAAAAGACAGGGGGCACGAGGAATTTCTGGCAGAAAAGGACCGCGCACACCAAGAAGCAATTTTAGAATTAAATAAACAGACAGAAGATGTCCGGGCACAGTATGACATGGCCCAAACCTACATCTCTCATCTGGCGGACGAACGGATGCCGGAGGTAGATACGGAAAGCTTCGACCTATTCATGCAATGTCTCCACTCCTTAACGCCTAAGGAGCGTGAAATCTTTAATCTGTATTTGGAAGGTAAGCAGGCTAAGGATATTTTGGAAATTGCGAACATCAATAAGAATACATTAAAATATCATAATAAGAACATTTACTCCAAGCTGGGAGTCAGCTCCCGCAAGCAGCTGTTAGAATACGCAGCACTTATGAAGTATACGAAAAACTAATATCGCCCATAAAAAAGGATATCTGTCAGATTTTTTCTGCAGACATCCTTTTTTCATGTTTTTTACCCCAACAATGGTAACAGCATAGCAAACACCGTCAACGTTACAATACTACAAATGGTAGTTATTACCACTGTTCCCGCACCAATAGCCTCATCGTGGTTAAACTGGGTGGCAAGTACGGAAGTGGTTGCCGCCGTAGGGCTTGCCGCCTGGATTAAAATGACACTGCCTACCATTCCGCCGATGCCAAACAAATAGTAAAGTCCAAAGGTAAGTGCCGGAATCAGCACCAGACGCACTGCCACCGTCAGCCAGATTTCTTTATTTGCAATAATGGACTTCAACCGGCTTTCCGCAATCATAACACCAATGATAATCATGGAAATCGGTGTGGTAGACTCACCCATCATCCGGATTGGAGCCTTAATGATTTCCGGCACCGGAATCCGACACAGATAAACCAGAAGTCCCACTACTACAGAGCAGGTAACCGGGCTTTTCAGCACCGTTTTGACAAGCTTCTTTCCATCGGTTTCCCCACTCATAATCGCATAACCGATGGACCATATGATAATATTAAACACGGTAGCAAAAGCGCTGGCATAAATCATGCCCTCATCTCCGAACAAGCCTTTTACTAACGGAAATCCCATGTAGGCAGCATTGGAATAACTCCAGGCAAACCATAACACCTTCTTGTTTTTGGTTTTCCTCTTCCACAAAAGAAGACCGCTCACCAGCATCGCAAAAAAGATAGAGCCAAAGCTAAGTCCGAAGGCCTGTAAAAGATTGGTCAATATCTGCGTATCAAATTCCATGTTCAGATATGCATTGACAATCATAGCCGGCACAATCGCCTTTATCAAAAAGTTTGATAATATCTTTTTGCCTTCCGAGGTAACAACCCCGGTTTTTCCGCAAACATATCCGATTACAATCAGTACAAATAAAATCCCTACCTGTTGCAGGGTGACAAGGGCTAAGTCCATTGTTCATTCTCCTTGTTTTAAATTCTATCATTCCTGCTTATTGCTGAAATACTCGTCGCAATACTTGTTCCACTTTTCCTTGTATTCTTTGTGCGACAGTAAAACCAAGTCCTTCGGCGTCCGAATCCCCCGTTTTATTGCTTCCTCCACAAAGTCCAGAATACACTCATCCGTTTCTGCAAGCACAGCACGGACCGATGTAAATCCCTGTAATACCGCATAATACAGTCTGGTGTGTCCGTCCAGGGAAATGTATTTGTCCTGATAGTTGGAAACCTGGATGATAATGTCGTCACCTCTGGCAATAAAGGTGCTGACCGCAGCTACTTTATCCTGGTCTACATAAAATTGGGAGGGTTGAATGTCATCCAATGAGAGTTCCAAAAGCTCTGCCTTTGGATATTGTTTCACAATTTCGTGGTTTTCATTATAAAAGATTGTAATGTGCGGTGTAAAAAACATAAATTCTTCTATAACCGCAGGGTACATGACGCTGTCTTTCCCTCTTACGATTGCTTCAAAATCCGAAATAATTTCAATTTCGTAAGGTTCTTCCTCTACTAAAAAGCAACCGTGCTGGTTTAAAACTTTTTGAGAAAAACGTTTATCGTCATATGTATTTATTCTTTTGATATTCATTTTTATGTAGTGTTCCTTTTTCTTTATACTCTATCCCGATAATAACGTTCGATATCCATCGGACCTTGTTTTGCACTCCAAAAACCCTTACGATGAAATCCTTCCCGCTCAAAGCCAAGCTTTTGCAAAGAGCAATGGATGGTTCATTTTCTTTAATCACACCAGCTAATACGAGGTCCAAACGAAGTTCGTCCTGCACCAAAGAAAGCAACGCCGACACCGCTTCGTAGGCAAAGCCTTTTCTTCGGTATCCGGGATAAATTCTATATCCCACTTCCATCGCCTCTACCTGTCTGGAGTCATCCTCCATTAATCGAACACAGCCGACCACTTCCTGTGTATCCTTTAACACAATGGAATATTGCGTTTCTCTCTGAATTAACTCATCCACAAAGTTCCAAAATTCCTCATTCATTTCCGTGTATGGTTCTTCTCCGCTGTCCATCGCACAGGAATATGCATCGGATGCATCTAAAAAAATTGCGTCCGCATATTCCTTTCTGACTCTGCGAATAATTAACCGTTCCGTTTCCAATGCAAGGCGGGGAAGTAATACCTTCCGCACATTGTAGGCGGCATAAGCTTCATATTCTTTTTCTTCAATTTCATCAATATTTACATAAATTGTAATGCTATCGTCCCTTTCCTCAATTGCCTGTACCGGCACTGCCGACCCTGTTACCGATTCAATTCGACCATTAATTCCGAATCTTGAAAGTATTTTTTCATACTTTTCATTTACTTCTTTATAACTCACTTCTTCACACCTTCTCACTTTGTATCTTTTCAACTCTTTTATTTTACCACATTACCTCTAAATGTAAACTCTCAAAAATATTTTTGAAACTCCCTCTTGACTCTAACGTTACGTTATAGTTTATACTGGTTATATCAGCTAAAATAACTCATGTCAGAAACTCTTTATCAAGGAGGTGACTTCTCATGAAAACTGTACATGAAGTAAGTAAACTTGCCGGAATCAGTGTCCGCACCCTACACCATTATGACGCCATCGGGCTGCTGACGCCCACAACCACTACGGAAGCCGGTTACCGTTTGTACGACGACGATGCTCTGGTACGCCTGCAATGCATTTTGTTTTTTAAAGAACTGGAATTTCCGCTCAAGGATATCAAAGAAATTCTTGACAGTCCGAATTTTGAACGCAACAAAGCATTGGAACAGCAAATTGAACTACTTACCATGAAAAAAGAACATTTAGAAAATTTAATCAACCTCGCCAGAGGAATTCAAGCAACAGGAGTGAAAAAAATAATGGATTTTAAAGCATTTGACACAAAGAAAATGGATGACTACGCAAAGCAGGCCAAGGAAAGCTACGGCTCTACCACTGCCTACAAGGAATATGAAGAAAAGAGTAAAGAACGCACCAAGGAGGATGAAAAGAACCTTGGCATCGGAATGATGAATATTTTTGCCGAGATAGGTAAGATGCTTTCTTTAGAGCCATCCAACGAGGCTGTTCAAGCAAAAGTTGCTGAGCTACGTGCCTACATTACCGAGCACTTTTATAACTGTACCCCGGAAATCTTATCAGGACTTGGCCAAATGTACGCCGCCGGTGGAGAAATGACGGAAAATATTAATAACTACGGCGGAGAAGGTACTGCTGAGTTTACCGCAGAAGCAATTCAGGTTTACTGTAAACGTTAAAATAAATCTGCATATAGTGAGAATAACAACGTCTAAAAAGGTATCTCTATGCCAAATAGAAACCGACTTTCTTATTTTGCTGCTTTACTCGGTACTTCGCCACGGGCTACTGCCATTGTCCGGGGAAATAACGCTTACCCGGGAATTTACGGAGAAGTTCGTTTTTACCAGACTGCCTACGGAACACTGATTGCCGCCGAATTTTCCGGACTTCCAACCGGAACTTCTCCTTGCACCAATCCGGTGTTTGGTTTTCATATCCACAGTGGCAGCCGGTGTACCGGAAATTTTGCAGACCCGTTTGCAGATACACTGACCCACTATAACCCGTACAACTGCAACCATCCGTATCATGCCGGAGATCTGTCACCGATATTTAGCGCCAACGGATATGCCTTCTCCACTTTCTTAACCTCCCGCTTTTCTATTGGTGAAATTATCGGCAGAACCGTGGTGCTACATTCCATGCCGGATGATTTTACCTCCCAGCCGGCCGGAAATTCCGGAGCAAAAATTGCCTGCGGGACAATTGTGGCACAGACTTATTAACATCAAAAAAGGGCTGTTCACAGCCCTTTTTCTTATTCCATAATTTCGTATGACATCATTTCATAGCGGAGCTTTGTACCTTCACTCACCTCAGGGAGCAAAGCTCTTGCTACACATTTTAAATCATCCTCCGGACTGTTTATGTTTCTCAAGTATGCGTAATCGCCATCTATGCGTTCTACGATGTACCGTTGTTCTGCGAAAATATCCATTTTTCTATGTACCTTTCTTTATGTGAATATTTAATCCTCTTTTAACTTATTTTGCGCTTAATATCTGTATTTCCCGCTCTTCCAGCTTTTTCTGATAACGGCATTCCACATTTGCCAGCTTATCTTCCAACTTACTGATAACATCTGTAATTTCATTTTTCGTATGCTTCACCTGATTTGTAGACTGCTCAATTTTATCCATCACTGCCCAGTCAGCAAATAAGCCATCAAAGAAATAATCCGCAAATTTCAAGAACTCTTCAATCTGCACCTGAATATCCGCATGAACTTCCACATCCGACAACTCTGTTTTAAACTTTCTGAGTTCTATCTGTAATCTGTTGATTTTCGTCTGAGCCTCATCCAGATGATCATGCTTCATCAGGTCAGAAAACAGACCGCCACCGCCAAAGGTATCCCAGGCAGCCCAGCCCTCTGCATCATCCAAATCATCCAGAATAGCATCTACAGTAGAAAGTGCCTGTTTTCCGGCGCTAAGAGCCTCGTTGATTTCCCGCTTTTGACATTCCAGTTCATACATCTGTCCTTCGATGCGAAGTACCGTTTCCGTCTCCGGTGTATTAGCCAGACGCACTTCCTTCAATCTTTCCTCAAAGGCTCTCTCATATGCAGCTTCACAGCCCTCCAAAGCTTTCACGGTTTCTTCCCTCCGGGAAATTTCTCTTTCCACCGACAGCAGCTCTTCCATGGAAGCTTCATACTTTACTGCGGCCTTGTACGCCTCTTCCTTTTCCTTTGTCAGTTTTTCATCCATTTTACCAACCACATTATAGAAAAAAGCTGCCAGACTACCGCCCTCCAAGCGCTCCACATCTCTTTGTTCACTGTTTTTCATTTTCTCCAGTTCTGCCGTCTTTGTTGTCAAATTCCGCTTCTGCGCATACAAATCCTGTAATTCCGCTTCCATACGCTTTTTCTGTGTGACCTTATCTTTTAATTGCTGTAAACCCTCGTTAAAATAAGCCATGTTATTCTCCTACAACCCTTTCAAATATTGTTTTACCTGTCGCCGATTCCTTAATACAATCCAATTTAATTCCGGATGTTCTTCTATAAACCCATGGTATTTTTTCCGAAACTTTTTATTATATAAAAAAGCCTCTTTATAAAACCCAAGAGATATCTTCTCCGGACAGTTTGGTCCCATATCCGGTCTGGTTTTTCCATAAAATTTTATGGTTCTGGAAATCACACCAATCAAACAGGAAATAGAGGAAAAATCAAGGTAAAATACGGTATCGCAGTACTTCAAACGATGAGGCAGTGTCCGGTTCATGTTGCCGTCCAGAATCCACTTTGGTTTATTCAGCTCTACCTCCAACCGAGCATCAAACACCTCTCTTCCAACACTCTCCCAATTATCCTTCCAGTACAAAGAATCCAGATGTACCAAAGGAAGACCTGTTTTTTCTGCCAGTGACTTGGCAAAGGTAGTTTTTCCGCTGCCGTTGCCACCGATGATTAGTACTTTTTCCATGTTTCCATTCCTCTTCTTCCGCCAAATTCCTTCCTAAGCTTTTTTACTGCTTTTCCAGAAATTCCTTCACTTCTTCCAAATCACTGCACATATTCCAAAGAAAGGCTTTTACTTCTTCGTCTGCTTCCCACAAATCCGGCACCATAATGACCTTCATACCTGCTCTATGCGCAGAAAGCAAGCCGTTTTTGGAATCCTCCAGTGCCAAAGTTTCTGCAGGATTCACGCCAAGTGCCTCACAAGCCTTCAAATAAATTTCCGGTTCCGGCTTGGATTTTTCTACCATATCACCACAAATTATGGCATCAAAGTACTCTAATACTCCGGCACTTTTCAAGTTACGTTCCACGCCGCGCTTACTTGTGGAGGAGGCCACCGCCAGCTTGTAACCGTTTCCTTTTAAATAATCCAGTAACACATACAAGCCTTTCTTTACCGGAACCTTATTATTTGCATAAAAGTCGTTGTTAAATTCCCTGGTGTATTTCCAAAGTTCTTCTTCGTTATATTGGTCGCCAAACTCCTTCTTCCAAATTTGGTTAGATGCATTTACCGTTACTCCGAGAGTTTTATAAACCATGTATCCCGCTTTGCCAAGGCCCATCTTTTCCCCGGCATAGTCCCAGGCAAGAATAGCCAACCGCTCCGTATCAAACATCAAACCGTCCATATCAAACACAACCGCTTTCATATTTGTTAAATTCTCCTTTAATATTTCTCTGCAAAAATCGCCAATTTACAGAACAAATCTTCCAGTACATATCTGGAATCTACACGTTTATATACTCTAATTTCCCTATTGGAATCGCAGTACACATAGTGACCTTCCTTATCAAATACCGGAGCTTTTCTCTTAATGCTCCAACCACAGCCCGGATTCAATGCCAAAGCAACACTTGGAGAATCTCCCAGTGACCAGCTTTCTCCTGCCACCCAGTCAGCACGCATGCCGTATTCCGTCATCTGCTCAAACAGGAACTTTCCAATCTCACCATGTGGTCGAACCTTCTGCTGCAACTCTGCATATCCCACCTGCATGGTGCAATAAGTTTCCATCGGTACCTGCCAAAGTTCCACCTGAGACTTAAACACCACATTGGCTGCGTTAATGTCATTAAACAAATTAAACTCCCAACCACCGTTTGGATAAAATGCACCGCCAATCCAAATGCAGATAAACTTATCTACAATATCCGGTGCTTTATTAAGTGCAATGGCAACATTGGTAAGTGCGCCCATGCAAAGCACATACAATGGCTCTGTACTCTCCTTACGCGCTTCTTCGATAATAAAATCTGCACCTTCAGAAACCAGCACATCCTCTTCTTTTGCCAATTTCCGATAAGAACCATGCAATACCGGCACATCCTCAATTTTCATCAGGCCTAAAATCTTTTGAATCACTTCATAGCTTTGGTCCACAGATTCCCCGTTACCTTCATTGTTAAACAGTTCCGCAATAATGCCTTTGACATGAAATCTTGGAGTTAACAGTGCATGCACAATAGCAAAAGGATCATCTGCTTCACAGGCAGCGTCGGTATCAATAATCACGCGAAGCTTCTTTTTCTCCTGTACTGAAAATTTAAAATTGTCTAACCGTGCCATAAAAATTCCTCCCAAATAACTTTCCTAAACCTCAAACCAGTTTCCGTCTGATTTTCTCTATCTCGTCCTCACTCAATCCAAGACTCTTAAAATAGCTTTCCGTCGTTCCGAATTTTTCCCGGAACAACCTCAAAAATTCTTCCATATACCATTCCTTTGGTGTCACAATATTCATATCCACCTCCGGAAAGTTCTTATGCACCAGTTCTAAGCGTTCTCTGCCATACTCTCTGGTCAACACATAGTTTTCGATAATTTCAGAATCACTGACCCCTGCATGCAGAAGCAATATTGCAGACACCACCCCTGTTCTGTCCTTGCCCGCAGTGCAGTTAAACATAACGCCTGTCTTTACATTCGCAATAGCTTTAAACACCTTCGGCATATTTTCTGCTTGTGCGATTGCCAAATAACTTACCGGCACCTGTTCCACCGATTCCGGCACACCACTACCTTCTATTATCGGGCAATTGATATACGTAAAACCTTCCTTGCTAGCAAAACCGCTTGGCTTTCTTGCAAGGTCCTTATCGCCCCTCATATCGAGAATTGTAGTAATTCCACGTTCTTTTAAAAGTGCAACATCTCCCTCACTTGGATAGTTTTGCACATCACTTCTCCACAAGGAATTCCGCTTGGTTGCCAGTCCATCTTTAATAACGTAGCCGCCCAATTCTCTGGTATTCTGTGTGGTTTCCAGTAAACTCTCCGTAATAGTTACCCAGAACCTCTTGATATAATCGCCGTCTACCAACACTTCTTTTTCAAACACACCACCGTTGGCAAGTATGGTCCTCTCACTGGCAATGTTATTGCGGTTGCAGGTAATCATAACCTTATGTAAGCCAAGTTCCTTGCATTTGATTAAATTTTGACGCACCATTTCCTTGGCATAGCCTTTCCCACGCTCATCCGGGCGCACAATGTAACCAAAATGTCCGCCCCATTCCCGAAGCACCGGATTTCCCAAGTGATGGCGCAAATCAATCACGCCAACGATTTTGTTATCCGAAATACGGACAGCAATAAACATATTGGAGGACACTCTTCCTTCCGGACAGGTTTCCGGATTTTCCATCACTGAAATCCAATCTATCCACTCCTGTGCCGTTTTGCACTCATCTAAATTGCCGCAGCCAGCAAAGGCATCCGGGTCGTTGACATCGATGATTTCCTGACGAAACCGCATAATGTCGTCAGCGTATTCAATTGTGGGTTTCTTTAAAATAATATCGCTCAAATTATATTCTCCTCATATTAACAGGTCTACTCGCACAAATCCGCATACTCGAACCGAATCATCTTCCCTAAATTCTCCGGGCTCACTTCCACCTGATACCCGATTTTTCCGCCACTAAAGAAAATCGTTTCAAACTCCTTTGCACTCTCATGCACGGTGGTGGTGAAAAACTTCTTCATACCAATCGGAGAACAGCCACCATGGATATATCCTGTCAGTGGCAATAATTCCTTGGATTTAATCATTTCAATGCTCTTTTCACCAACAGCATTTGCCGCTTTCTTTAAGTCCAGTTCCCTATTTACCGGAATAACAAATACAAAGTTCTGCTTTGTTTTTCCTCCTACCGTTACCAGAGTTTTAAACACCTGATTCGGGTCCTGCCCAAGCACTGCTGCCACCTCGGTACCAACGGTAGTTGCCGCGTCTATATAACAATAGCTTTCATAAGGAACCTTTTTCTGGTCCAGTAATCGCATTACATTTGTTTTCTCCATTTTCTTTGCCATTTTTTCTCACCTGTCCTTCAAAATATCTGGAATATATTTAGTAATTATGATACCATAAGACAAGAAGCACTTCAATTCAAACTTTACATTTCGGAGGATTATCATGAACGAAGTATATGAATTTTTAAAGAAATGCGGCACCTATTATCTGGCAACTGTAGAAGGCGACCAGCCAAGGGTACGTCCTTTCGGAACCATCGACTTATTTGAAAACAAGCTTTACATCCAAACCGGCAAGGTAAAAGAAGTTTCCAAGCAAATTCAGGCAAATTCAAAGGTAGAGCTTTGTGCTTTCAGTGAAGGGATCTGGGTCCGTGTTGCCGGTACAGTAGTCAGAGATGAACGCGTAGAAGCAAAGAAACACATGCTGGATGCTTATCCAAATCTTCAGGCTATGTACTCCGCAACAGACGATAACACTGAAGTTCTGTACTTCAAGGATGCCACCGCAACCTTTTCTTCCTTTGGTGGTGCACCAAAGACAGTTCAGTTTTAAATAATTGAGGTGGAGTAATTGGATAGGGAGGTTTTAATTTGCTGACTGATATTCAAGCAGAACGATTTATACGAAAGTTCGGTGCAGAAAGCTATGAAGAACGAATCAGTATTGTGGAAAAATACAGAAAACAATGGGAACTGACCGAAATAGAATTTCAGTCAGAGCTTTCCATTAACAGCCTGATTTTCTATGCTGTTTCAAAACAATATGGTAATGTTATTCTCAAAATTCTACTTCCTAATAATTTTGACAACGAAATACCGACATTAAAATTATTTCAAGGTGAGAATTTCTGTAAACTTTATGAGTATTCATTTGAAGACAGGGTATACATAATGGAACGAATTGTGCCTGCCCATACTTTATATGAAAGCGCTCCCCGAAATGAACGTATTCAAATTGTAGGCGAACTATTTAAAGGACTGCACAAGACTGACTTGCCCGATAGTACATTCCCTACTTATACCGAATGGTTTGAAGCCGGCAAGGAAGGTACAAAAAACCGTACGGATTGTGAAGGGCTGTATCAGTATCTTGACAGAGCGGAACGAATGCTTGCAGATATATGCAAAAAGTATTCTCGCAATCTTTTGCTGCACGGTGATTTACACCATGAGAATATACTGAAAAATGAAAAAGGTGGCTATACGGTTATTGACCCTAAAGGTGTAATAGGCGACCCTATATTTGATTTGTCGAGATTTATACTTGATGAATTCAGAGATGATTTGACCTCAGAGCCAAAGGATGTAATCATCGATTTTGTACAAAAGCTCGGCGACGGTGTAGGTATTCCATGTGAGGCTTTATTGAGGTGTCTGTATATTGAAACTGTCATTTGGCTGTTCAGAGAAGAACTCGCCGAAGGAGAAAAACTCGAAGAATGCGAACAGCTGATTACTAATATGAAAGTTGCATATGAGTTTGCTCACAGTAAGAAAGAAACAACTTCCAATTTGTGTAACAGTTAGATAAACTTGAATTTAGTGGAGGTTATAAAATGATACTCAAGATTGCTAATGATAATAGGTCAATAATAAAAAAAGGGGTATACCTTTTTAGTTTAGTAGAATATCCTAAGATTCAAGACTGGGAATGGAATAATATATTAGCATTTATATCTTATGAAAAAGCATGCGGAGATAAATTGGAAATTGTATGTGAGAATGATGATATCTTATCTGCAGTTCAAGATGCCGCTGACAAAATTGATGGAAGAGAATACATCCCACCTATTGCAGATGCTATTGAAGAGTTTGTTTACCATGCGACAAATGTTGATGCGGCACAGAAAATATTATCTAGTGGTAAACTGCTTTCTGCAACTAAGGCTTATGGTAAGACAGGAGAAGAACTTGCAATTGAAAGAAAAGCGAATGGTTGGGAAGACCCTGCACATTTTTACGAATATGTTATGTTCGGATGGGGAACTCATTTAGTTGGTGATTATGTTGTTCTCTCAGAAGATTTTCCGTGTGAAGAAGATTTTGCAAAAGGAAATTTTGATGCAGGAGTGCGTTTTTATATAAGGTATAAAGATATTATAAAACATAAAGGTCATGCTTTTGATGGCTATCATCCGATTAAAGTGAAAGATGAAATTTCACTGTTTGATTATTTATTTGCTTGTATTGTACCTGAGCAGTACAAAGAACAAATAGAAAAACATATCCCTCAAGAATTAATTACCAAAGTGCATTATTTACCACAGAGAGGGATTAGTTTGCAGGAGTGGAATAACAAGGTTGTTGAGTGTATTGGACTGTTGTAGACAAATTCCAATAGGTAGAACAGTTAGAAAAACTTGAATAGGTCGAAGAGATGAAAATTTGATTTTGTACATTCTTGCATGTATGAAGATTAAAATGAAGGAGGATGATAATTATGGCGTCAAGCATTGTTCATTTGGCAATAACAAATGAATTGATAAAAAGATATTC
>JAZSFC010000006.1:0-177023 GCA_045531955.1 Lachnospiraceae bacterium
AGAAGGAACTGGGCGACACCATCCAGAAGGAATGCTGGGAAGATGACCGTTTCGTTCGTGGTATCAAGGAAGACGGTCAGGTTATCGGTTCCAAGAAGGATCCGGAAGCAAGCATGTGGTTAAACCCACAGTCCTGGTCCGTTATCAGTGGCCTCGCATCCAAGGAGCAGGCAGAACTTGCACTGGAATCCGTTCACCGCGAATTAAACACTGCTTATGGTGTCCGCGTTATGGCTCCATCCTACGTTGACCATGCATTTGACGGTGCATTAGCACTTCTCTTCAACCCATCCACTAAGGAAAACGGCGGTATCTTCTGCCAGCCACAGGGTTGGATTATCCTTGCAGAAGCATTAATGGGTCACGGTAACCGTGCTTTCGAGTACTTTACCGAGTCCTCCCCTGCTTCCCAGAACGACAACGCAGATGTAAGAAAGTTAGAGCCTTACGTACACGGCCAGTTCACCGAAGCAAACGAGTCCCCATTCCACGGACGTACCCACGTTCACTGGCTCACCGGTACTGCTTCCACCTGTATGGTTGGTTGCGTAGAGGGTATCTGCGGTATGCGTCCTGACTTAAACGGCTTATGGGTATGCCCAACCATCCCATCCGAATCGAAGGAAACGACCATGGATAAGGTATTCCGGGGTAAGAAGCTTCACATCACCGTGAAGAATCCAAACGGCGCAGAAGGCGGTTTCAAGGAATTCTATTTAAATGGAGTTAAGCTTGACCAGCCTTATGTAGCTGAAAAGGATATGAAGGATGAAAATGAAGTTGTAGTTGTAATGTAATTTTTATTCCATATAAAGCAAGGTGTTTCACTATATTATTTTTAAGTCTTAGAATATCTGTGTTCGCCTAACTCTTCAGAAGGCCGTACGTCCAGTTCGGAACAAACCAGTTTGTCCGCCCTGTCCGTACGGCCTTCTGCCGAGATGTCGGACACTTAGATATTCTAAGATTAAAAATATGCCACTGTAACATCTGCTTTATAAAAATAAAAATTACATTTACAAGCTACTATACCGGAAGTTATTTCTTTGTTAATGCTTCAACAATGTTTTTTTCAATATATTCTACTCTGTCAAAAACCAGACCTTTCCGTGGTCGTTTTTGTTCATTAAATACTCAAACTGGTCTTCTTTGCTCTCGCAGCCTGCATTGACTCTTGGTGCAATTCCTAAAGGTTTAAAAAGATATTCGTTAGCAAAATCAAGCACATTCATTCCACTTGTAATTCTGATAATTCCCAAGAGGATTTGAACTCCGAGAGTGTGATATCTGAATTCATTCGTGATACCTTTTCGGCCACCCAAAACATCCATCGTTGTCAGTGTCCAGTCTTCTGATGTGCAGACTTTTTTCCAAGGTTCACTCTTTCCTTTATAAGGAGCCGTCATTGTAAGCAACTGTTTGACTGTAACTTGAAATATCGTTTGCTCTCCTCTTTTTGGAGTGTAGATTCCCTTGTAATAGTCCATCACAAAGTCGTCTACACTTTTTATCAAACCCTGGTCAATGGCAATACCTACTAACAATGATGTTACAGACTTTGTTACACTCATTACATTCATTGTATCGTCCTTCTTAAAACCATCTTTATACTCTTCAATCTCAAGCTTATTATCTTTATAGGCTACAATCTGTTTTATATTACTATCGTTTTTACTTGAATAAGTATCTAAAACTTTCTTCATCAAAACTTCCTCCTGTAAAACAGTAAAATCATATTATTTGGACATCGTATAATAAGCCTAAGTGAATTAAAAATTAATTTCAACAGTTTTTTTGAAAAAGTTTTCTTTTAATATCTTTATTTTATAACAAAATAATCCTGGTTGCCATTTCACGCATTGTGTGTTATATTTTGTGTAAGGGAAACCAAAGCGAGGCGGCTCGCCCTCCACCGGAGGGAAAGAAAAAGCCCTCCGATCGAAAGAAAGGAGGGTGATAACAATGTACATAACACTATCTGACTTAATTCAGTTTTGTTTATTGCTTGTTGCCCTTGTAGTAGCGTGTCACACGGTACTCAAGGAAAAAGATTAGCCGCCATTGCCCCACAATGACGGCTGGTTGCAAAACTAACCATTAAATCGGGCGAACCGCTTCGGGTTTCCCTCTTTAATTTTAATATAAATGATGGGTGGTAACTTGTCAAGTTACATTTACAGAATTAGCAGGTCCATTTCATCTCTTCCATCCCATCTTCAACAAGTCCGGTTTCCACAAAGCCTAACGACTTATACACATGCTTTGCCTGCTCATTTCCGACGGAAACCCCGGTGTAAATTTCTTTCGCGTGGAAAGCGTTTTGTAAATACTGAATTCCCTGTTTTAATGCTTCTTTACCATAACCTTTGTTTTGATACTTCTTATCTATCAAAAACTTCCAAAGAGTATACTGGTTTCTTGCTTCATAATATCCTAGCATAATAAAGCCAATCAGAGTATTACCTGCGTACACTGCAAAAGGGAAGGCGGTGTCATGATATACATAGGCTTGGGCCAAAGATGCTGCTGTGGAAGACACATAGTCTTTTTGATGCTCATAGACCTCCAGAGCTAAAACCTCTTCCAAATTATCTTTTGTTATTTTGTGTAAAGTAATCAAAGTGACAGCTCTCCTTATTATAGTTCTTTTTTCAGCATAATTATCTCGTCCGTACGATATTCCTCGTAAAACCCGACTTTCAGGAACAGCTTGATGGCAGGATTATCAATGGCTATATTATCATAAAGAACCTCTATTCCGTGCTCTTTTGCCGCTTCGCACAGCAGAAGCAGTCCCTGCTCTCCAAACCCTTTACCACGGTATTTTGCATGCACGATAACATCCGCAATATACTTTTGCTCGTCTTCATCATAATGATACGCGATTTCCCCTACAAATTCACCGGTACTTTCATCCTGCAAATATTTATAAAATCTTTTTCCTTCCGGATGTGCAATCCAGTAATCATACCACTCCGGCCAGTTCTCCTCCGGAAATGGAATAGTGCCTCCCCAGTTGTGATTGTAGGACATGGTTTCTTCGTCGGCCATATACATTTTTCGGAACCATAGTTCTTCTAGTTTTGGGCTATATAAAATCATGTTTTTTACCCTCTTATAATACCTTAATCATAATAAACTCATCCCGATAACTTCCATCATCATATTTCAGTGCCCGTACATGCTTTCCGGTTTCCACAAAACCGCACTTTTCATATAGCCGTTTTGCCGTATCGTTTCCTTCCACCACTTCCAGCTCTATCTGCTCATAACCGATTTGCCTTGCCAATTCTTCCAGATACCGCATCATGGCGGTACCGATGCCGAGATTCCAGAACTCTTTCTTAAGCGCAATAGCAAGACCGCACCGGTGGAGAACTCTACGTTTATTGCCCATGCCGTTAATACTGCAGTTCCCGGCAACCTTACCGTCTACCAATGCCATCATCATAACATCGGTTTCGTTTCCCAGAAGGCGCCCAAGAATTTCTTTCTCGCCCTCCAGAGTATAATTTACTTCGTCCGGATAGCGGAGAAGAAACGGAGTTTCTGCTGCCGTGATTTTTAAATACTCAATCATATCCGCCGCATACTCCGGGTAGGTTGGACAAAGTACGCAGGTACGGCCGTCTTTTAAGGTAAATGCTTTTTCTTCGAATTTCATTTGATATTCTCCTCTCTATTGTTCAAAATTACTCTTTGCCTTTGGAATCGCAAAATCCGGATGCTCCTTCTGCCACATATCCTGCGGCATATATTCCAGGATGGAAATATCCTCGGCGCTAATTTCAAAATCAAAGATATCCATATTTTCTTTCATACGTTCTAAGGAAGACGCTTTTACTAACGGAATAATCTGCTTTTGTAGCAGGAACCGCAGGCACAGCTGCGCCACACTCTTTTGATATTTTGCTGCCATATCGCGCAATATCGGATGCTGTAATACATTGCTTCTGCCAAGAGGACTCCACGCCTGCACACAAATATTTTTGCTCTTACAATAGGCCGTTACTGCCTCCTGGGAATATCCCGGATGCACTTCCAACTGATTGACTATTGGTCTTACCTTACAGTTTTCCAAAATATTTTCTAAATGATGGGGCAGAAAGTTGCTAAGACCAATGCCTTTTATTTTACCTTCTGCATAAAGTTCTTCCATGGCACGCCAGGTTTCCCGATCAACTTCTTTCCAGTCGGTATCCCCTTCTGTTCTTCTTGGCCAATGAATCAGATACAAATCCAAATAGTCCGTCTGAAGTCTGTCAAGCGTCCTCGTAAAGGCCTGCTTTGTTTCAGCATAGCCCATTTCATCTATCCACACTTTGGAAGCAATAAAAAACTCTTCTCTCGCCAGACCGCTTACCTTTATTGCCTGACCGAGGGCCCGTTCTGTTCCGTAAATGGAGGCTGTATCAAAATAGCGGTATCCGGCGTTAATTGCCGATTGGATCAGTTTACCGTTATCTTTCCCATTTGGGTTAAAGGTTCCAAACCCAAGGCAAGGGATTTGCAAACCGTCTGATAATGTATAGGTATCATGGATTGATTTCATAACAACCTCCTTAGCTCTAAAGCTTTCATTTGCATACGATTCTTTGTAAATCTATTTTCTTGCCACAATCAGGTAGCGGTGTGTCGTTCCTGCAACCTCTCCGGTTTCTTCTATGGTTTTCTGCATTGCCAACAGTTTTTCAAAGCAGTTATCCACGGAAAAGCCCGGGAACTCCCACTCAATAATACGTGCAAACCACACAAAGGCACCCACATCATAGAATTTAATCGGAAGGAAGGCTTCCTCCGCCTGTAAAATTTCAAAACCGGCTTCTTCAAATACTCTTTTCTGCTTCGTTAAATTCAAGTCCGGAAACTGCTTTGGCGTTCCCGGCAGCACCAATTCCACCAGTTCCCGGTCATTTTCACTGCCTACCTGCTGAGTGATGAAAAGACCACCTTTCTTCAGCAGACGGTACAATTCCTTTGCATTAAAATCCCCATGCCGATTGATGATAATGTCAAAGGATTCGTCTGCAAACGGAATGTTTGTTGCATCACTGCACTCCTTAAAATCGATACCAAGGGGCAGTAAAGTTTCTTTGCACAACTGTACATTTGGCGGAAAACCTTCCGTGGCCGCAGTTTTGTTATACGGATGATTCAGGGACAGCAAAAATTCGCCGCCACCGGTGTCAAAATCCAAGATTTTGGCTTCTTCGGTTAAGTACCGGCGTATGACTTCTTCATAATTCCACGGAATATCATTGCCTTCTTCGTAGCGGCCATGAATATGGGAAAAATCCCAGCCATGAATGTGGGCAATGGATTCTTCGGATTGCCAGGTGGATTTTAGCTCCTGCCTTTTTAAATATTCCGTTAATGCAGCCAAATCCCTGGCCTGCAGGAATTTTCTTTGGGTTGTTTCATGCTCCGCATCTCTGATTCGATGCATGGTTTCATTTAATGAAAACCATTGTACGGATGTTCCGTTTTCCATTTCCGTATCCGTTAAATGTGCATGTCCTGTTTTTGTTTTCGTATGTACAACAAAATAATAGGAAAGCGTTGTATAATCCTGATGGTTTCTGTTTTCTGACACCATACCCAACTGTTCAATAGAGTCACAGGTGCATCCGGTTTCTTCATCAATTTCTCTGACAAGCGCAGAAACTTCGTCCTCCCCTTCTTCTATTCCCCCTCCGGGCAGCGAATATAAATTAAATTTTTCCGCATACATTACGGCACAGTTGCCTTCTTCATTTATCACAATAGCACGGGAAGTCTTTCGAGGCGCTTTGTTGCTCATTCCATCAAGACCTAACACATTTTTGTCCGTTAGTTCCGTGATAAGGGACCATGGTTTTAATATAGCATTAGCATTCATACTTATGACTCCTAACATCCTTTTCTGTATTATACACAACTTTTTATATCCACGTCAAATAGTTAAAATAAACGCAACTCCGTTTACCGAATCTATTGCTTTGTTACCGTTTATGTGTTATTTTATCTGTAGTAGCTACAAAAAAACCACAAATTCACCAACAAACAGTAACAATAAAGCAAGGAGGAATGTTCATGTTAATGGAAGAAAGACAAATAAAAATAGCAGAACTCATTGAGCAAAAAGGCAGAATTACCATTGGAGAAATCACAGAACTGTTTGATATCTCCCACGAATCCGCACGCCGGGACCTGCGTATTTTAGAAAGCAAGGGACTTTGCAAGCGGGCCCATGGCGGCGCCATTAAACCAATGCCGGCGGGATTCATGCCGCCCCGCAATCGCAACTTTGATGAAATGCCGATATTTGAAAACTACGAACAAATCGCAAAACAGGCAGTAACCCATATCAAAGAGCATCAAATCATTTACCTTACCGGCGGTTCCTTCGGTTTTCATATGTGCCATTATCTGCCGCGGGATATTCACTACACGTTGGTGGTAAACTCCATCGACCTGGCTAACCGCCTGCGCCACCTGACTAACGCAGACCTTTATGTGGTTGGCGGCAAGATGCGCCAGAGCACCAGCGTAGTAGACAGCATGGCAACCGATTTTGTCAGCCGGATGCACTTTGACCTGTGCTTCATCACCGGCGGAGGACTCACTTCCGAATTCGGGCTTTCCAACGGCACCGATGAAACCGCTGCCTTCCAACGAAAGGTCATTGAAAACAGCCGCAAGAAAATCCTGTTACTACCAAGTCAGAAAATCGGCACCGATGCCTTTATTAAAGTTTGTAATGCAGATAAATTTGACCTTCTGATTACCGATTGGGACTGTGTAGAGGATGAAATTACAAAGATTGAAGAAAAAGGCGTGGAAGTAACTATCGTAGAGCCAAATCCCAACCGGACAGAACAACGGCCAAGAGAGCGAAAGGATGATGCAAATGAATCAAACCAGAGAACAGAAGCTACGAAATCTGATTCTTGATAACTACGTAAGTTTACGGCAATTTGCCATTGCCGCAGACATTCCCTACAGTTCGCTAACCACGGGGCTGACTCGCGGTATCGCCGGTATGCAGTTCGATACTGTCATCAAAATCTGCAAGACCCTTGGCGTCGAACCTCTGGAACTATAAAGAAGGACGTTTCTATTCCTTAATGTCACAAAGGCTGCCGCTTATGCGACAGCCTTTTCTTCGCTATTACTGAAAAATCATCCTTAAATAATTGTATAAATGCGGCTTTACACTGGTGTGGTCATGCCAGGTGTCTTCCAGCAGATGCCAAATATGTGCGGTGCCGTTCTTTGTCATCATATCGATGTAGCTCTTCGGTGCCGGACCAACCACACCGTCTGCCAGGGAAGAAGTCACAAATACAACCTCTGGCTTCATATCCTCCGGATATGCCAGCTCTTCTTCCTTAATCTGACCCGGATGCAGGCTTGAGCCCGGAATTTCTACGAGACCCGGTGCTGGACATGCTGCACCCACATAACCAAATAAGTCCGGTCGTGCAAAGCTGATAAACAGAGCCTCTTTACCACCCATAGAAAAACCGGTAACTGCGGTATTTTCCCTTCCGGTTGCCACGGAAAATGTCTTTTCCACAAAAGGCTTTACATCAAGAACCAAATCGTTAATGAAATTATCGTAACTGTTTGCATTCACTAAATCCATGCCGGTGCAATGATCCAGCTCCTTGTTACAGAAAATGTACGGAAGCACAATAATCATTTCCTTAGCAAGTCCCTGTGCCTGCAAATTAGCCAGCATAATATTTAAGCTTACTTCCGGACGGGCCATCCATTCTTCACTGTCCCAGAAGCCATGCAGGATATAAAGCACCGGATACTTCTTCTCCTCGGTGTAATCCACCGGAAGCAGCACATTCATGTTGGTGTCACGTTCCGCGGTTCTGGAATAATAAGTGTACTTTTTAAATTCAGCGTACTTTACCCCTTCCTGTCTCTCGTAGATGGAGTCCTGTGGTTTTAATTCCACTAATTCTTCAAAACGTTTCATAATGTTTCCCCTTTCCATTACATAGATTTCTGCCTTCCTATAGAAAAGGAGCCGCCGGACAGCCCGACAGCTCCTCCATTAGTTCTATTTTACTCCACACAGTATCCAATGGCAAGCAAATAAAATAATTTATCTTCGTTGCCTTCCTGCATGCGGATTTCTACCTTTCTTGTTTTGCATTCCGAGTCGCGGAAAATCCGCACAGGAACCGGATTATACCAGCCCTCTGCCTTGTTGGAAGTAATGGTCATCATCTTTTCCCCGTCCACATAAACTTCCGCAGTACCGAAGGTCGCATTGTTCGCTTCTTTATACACCAAAAACAGGCTTCTGCAATCAATTTCAAATGTGAAAGATGTATTTTCCTTTGCATCTGCAGATTTTACCCAGCCATCCGGGAATGCTTCGTGGCCATTTTCCTCGTGGAACGAGCCGGCATCCAGCACATTAACAGAATTCTTATCCGCCATTTTCATGGTAGTATAGTCCAAATTCAACATCTTTTCCCGAAGAATATAAGGGGCAGACAGTTCTTCTGCATCCACCTTGTTCCAGTAATGGATGATAAATTCGCTATACAGCTTTTGTCCGTTTTTATTTGGATGGGAACCGTCATCCGCCCAGTCTTTCCAAGTCATACGGCCTGCATCAAATTCCGGTTGGATAGCATTCGGTACACTAATCATCGGAAGACCGTAGTTCATGCCGATCAGCTGCATATTGGTCTGACAGGTATAGCCATCCTCTGTCACTGAAAACAACAGCACCACCGCCGGTGCCTGTTCCTGCATCAGAGCTTTTCTGAGCAGACTTTCAAATGCCGCCTTATTCTGATTGTCCTGCGCATCGTTTACCGCAAACTCAATAAATACCACATCCGGCTTTGCTTCAAAAATATCCCGTTCGGAGCGGATTAAACCAAGCAGGGATGGCGTTCCGCTAAGACCTGCATTGACATAATTTACCTTACCTGTAGTAGCGTAGTTTTCCCTAAAGTAGTCGCTGGAAAGCTTAGCAAAAATCTCTGTAGTACCTGCATTATATCCCTGAGTAATGGAACCGCCGATGTAAGCAAGAGTAACATCCTCACCCTTTCTTGCTTTTTCAATTACCTTTTTCATACGCTCATTGTTTCCGGTGGAAATCACGGAGCGTTCCAGCATATCCAAATGAATCTGTTCTTCTTCCGTTAACGGAACAGGAGTGGCTGTCGGTGCCTCGGTAGGCACAGTAGTTATTTCATTTTCCTGATTCTGCATGTTGTTTTCCTCCACAGTTCCCTGTCCGCAGCCTGCAGTCAGACAGAATGCGGCAAGTACTGTTGTAAGCATTGTTTTATGTATCATTTTCTTCATAAACTGGGCATCTCCTTCTGCAACCGGTCTACTGTTCCGGTTTCACATCATATTGCGAGAAATCCGGCAGTTCATCTCTGGTAATCATTACCTCACTATGATACACCTTTTCCATCATTTGTAAAGAAGTATACGCTTCCGACAATTCTTTTGTTCCGTTTACTACGATATAATCCCAGTTCCAAACTGCAAACCACAGCCAGTAAGCATTATCACGGATAATCAAATCCGGATCCGGCATGGTAGCACACTCACTCATGGCAGTCAGCTTTTTGTTATCTGCCCAGCCGGACAAATCCGCAAACGCACTTGGGCTGACACCGTAATCATGGGCCTGATTATATACATCCATGCTGACAATATCGCAATACTCGTCACCCGGATACCAATCTTCCTTCTGACCGTTCCATACCCAGATGAGATTGTCTAACTGATGGAAATTCGTCATACGCTCATACATCAGTGTCCAAAGCCACTTGTAAGCCTCCGGACCGGAAGCTCCCCACCAAAACCAGCCGCCACTGGCTTCGTGCATCGGACGCCAAAGCACGGTCACATTTTCGTTTTCCATGCGCTGCATCATTCTGGAAATGTTATCGATATCCTCTACGATTTTGTACGCCTCTATGCTGATTTTACCCTCTGTCTGCAGCTTTTCAATTTCTTCCAGCGGAAGCTTTGCAATATCTTCCGTTGTTACTGCCTTAGCAAGGGAAAATGTGGTATCCTCCGTGTAAAACGAACACTCGTTATACGGTGCATACCAGTGCCAGTCATATACCACCAGGCCGCCGGCCTGACTCCATTTAATGGCAAGACCGACTTCATCCTTAAAATTAGACTTTTTAAAGCTCTTGGAATCATAAATAAAATCAAAAGTACGGACTGCAGGATATTTTCCAAGTCCTAACTTCAGTGCCTCGGTTTCCGTATTGGTTCCGTAATTTGTACATTGACCTGTGAGTACCCGTTTCCCGTAAACTGCCAGCAAATACTGATATATATTTTGGGTTTTTAAGTTTGCATAAGGGTTGCTTAACGTTGCCGTAATGTTTTCATATAGTTCATTGCTCAAGGATTCTCCCTTTTCAATGGCAATGGAATCTAAAGAAAACCAGCTCCAGCCGGAACCCAGCGTAATGGTGTTTTCACCCTTTTCCAAGAACACACCGTCCACCGTAGTTTCTACCCAGTCTCCCTGTTCGGAATAAATATCCAGTGCCTTTGCTCCATTAAACAACAGCGGATTTTCTTTATGACTTCCTGCACAGTGCCGCACTGTAATTTTGTAATACTGGCTGGCCGGAATCGTCACCTGTAAACTAAACTTTGTGTTATCCGAAATGTCCAGATATCCGTTACCGGAATATCCCTTTTTCTCTGTTTTTAATGTTACTCCGTCTCCGGTTTTGGCTTCTTCAGCCTCCAACAGGCAGGAAAATTCCGTTTCCTCTAAACCTTCATAAGTAAGCTTATGAAAACTATAATTATTCGCATATGTAATTTGTGCCGGGTCCACCTTTTGTCTGCCCGGATATTCTTCCGGTGTCGGAGTTGCGGTTTCTGCCGGTATCTCTGTCGGTATAACTTCTCCCTTGCCATTTTTTCCTGAACAACCTGCTGCAGCTACCATAAGAAGTGCAATCGCAATCATCCATCTTCGTTTTTTTACCTTCATCATTGTTCCCTATCTTTCTTTACTTCTCTTTGAAAATCAACCGCAAGAAGTTATATAAATGAGGCTTCACACTGGTATGGTCATGGCCGGTGTCGCTAAGCTCATGCCAAAGATGTTCTGTCTGGTTCTTTGTCATCACATTATGGTAGGTTTTTGGATTTGTACCTACCACACCATCCGCTTTTGACGCGCTAATCAGAACCGCATACGGTGCCATATCCTCGGGAAATACCATCTCTGCTCCCGTCATCTGACCCGGATGCATCGGTGAATTTGCAATTTTTGTAAGACCCGGTGCCGGACATACCGCCCCGATATAACCAAACAGCTCCGGATGCGCAAATCCGATAAATAAAGATTCTCTTCCTCCCATGGAAAAGCCGGTAATCGCTGTATTTTCCCTTCCCTTGGCCACAGAAAATGTGCTCTCGATAAACGGCATTAAATCCGTGGTCAGGTCATTGATAAAATTATCATAATTTAAGGAATTGGTTAAATCCATTCTTCGTTATCCCAGAAGCCATGCAGGATATAAAGCACCGGATATTCTTTTTCCTCTGTATATCCGACAGGTAATAATACATTTACATTCGTGTCACGCTCAGCTGTAGTAGAATAATACGTATATTTTTGAAACTCTGCATATTCCACACCGGACTGTTCTTTATAAATACTCTCCTCCGGTTTTACCACAACTAAATCCTGATACTTTTCCATATACGACAATTCCGGAACCTCCGCGGTTGGCGTTGCGGTCGGTGCCATCGTTTCTGTTGGTACCGCGGTTTCTGTTACCGTCGGAGTCTCTGTGTTTGGCTCTTTACCGCATGTCGCCAATGCCAGCAGAACCAGCATCACCGGCACCAAACTACTGATTTTTTTCATCTTACCGATAAACCCCCGTACTATTTTATACTTGAACCCGGAATCTCTGCTCATAGCAGTCCAATTCTTTTTCGTATTCCTGAACCCTGATTTGAGCCTTGTACGAATACGGAATTCCTTGATCCCGGTACAACACGGGGCGTACAAGAAAAACTGCCAATTCTGCCTCTGTACTTCCCATGCCTTCCAAAAATGCTTTTTTACTGCATGCGGTGACCAGTTGCTGTTGTGCATCATAAATCTCTGCCGTCACCGATACCGCACGCTCAAAAATATCATCATTGTCCAGTTTTACCAGAAGCTTTACGTTACGGCAAAGCTCTCTCATTTCCTTCACCGTAATGGCTGCCTCTTTCACAAAAACACTCTTCTTCATGATAAACCCTCTTACTTAAACGGAAGCTCGTCTAAAGTAATAAAATATTCACTGTTATAAATTTCATTTAAAGAACTCTTCTTGTTATTCTTTTCATTGGTAATATAGTCGGTATGCCATACCATAAAGAAGGACCACGGTGCACCGGCCTCCATCTGTGCCTCGGTAGGGATGGTACCGCATTCGTGGAATACTAACGGCATTCCTTCCGGTGCCAGGGCATCACACTCTTCAAATAAATTTACATTTGCCCCCGGATTATAGCTGTCCGCACCAAGTAAATCCACATAGGAATCACCCGGATACCAGGCTGCCATATTACCGCCGTTGCCGGAGTAACCAAACACCCAGATTAAATTGTCCAAGCCCCAGAAATCGGTATAACGGCTGTACATTAACTGCCACAGCTTCACGAAGTTTTCAGCGCCGCCCTTACTCCACCAGAACCAGCCGCCGTCCAGTTCGTGGAACGGACGCCAGAGAATCGGTACACCGGCATCCTCTAACTGCTGCAAATAAGGTACCGCCCTATCCATATCTGCCAATAACTCATTGTAAGTTTCTGTTCCCGGCACAAACGCTTCGTCCCAGTTTAAGTTGTGGGCTTTACTTTCATCGTAACCGCTGGCGAAATCGGAACCGGTATGCCAGCAGATTGTAGGGATACCACCCTTTTCCCACCATTCCTGCGCACGCTTTGTAACACCGGCAAAATCGTTGTGCATAAAGTCCAAGCCACGGATCGCCGGAAGCTTTCCGGTTTCCCGTTCAATATAATTTAACTCATAATCCGGAGTACCCATCCAGGTAGATTCCATCTGACCGGTAAGGCATACATCTCCATACACTTCCTGTAAGTAGTCATATACGATTTTTGCATTTTCAATGGCGTTTTCATTAGAAAGCTCGCCGTTATAGTTGTGGATAATCTTTTCTGCTTCTTCCATTTCTGCCAGGAAGGTGTTCAGTTCTGCTGCCACATCCTTCGGAAGATAGTAAAGTCCCGCAATACGGCCTCCGTTCCATGCACCCAGCTGAAAGGTTGTAATATCCGCCGGCTTTTCTGCCTTTGCCATGGAAAGAAGTTCTTCCATGGAATATACTATCAGGCGCTCCTTGTCCGGCTGATCGGAATAAGCTGCAATATCCTTTTGCTTGCTTCCGCCATTGGCAGATTTCACATTCATGCCAAGAACGCCCCAACCGCCGTGGGTTACATCATCACAGGCAAACACAAGAGCCACGCAGTCATCCATTCCGGCACCGGTCAGCCAGGAAATGTCGCTAGGATAATATCCCTTATTGGTTTTATCAGAGAACAACAACGTTCCCTTTTCTAAAATGGCATTCTGACGGGCTAGCTTATCTGCTTCGGAGAGGGAGTTACGGATGGCAGGGGCTTCTTCCATCACCCAGATATCCGGTGCCGCCTCCGTAGGCGCTGCCGTTGGAGTCTGCTCCTCTATAGGAGCCTTAGTTGCTTCCACCGCGCTTTGAACGTTATTTTCCGTCTGCGTTGGTGCAGATGTATTTGCAACCCCGTTGTTGTCTTCTGCTTTTCCACAGGCAGACAATGCCATTGCTAACGTTATACACAAAATAAATCCCAATTTTCTCATAAATAACCTCCTTCAAACGGTATCACTAACTCTTTCACTAATGGGAAATCATCAGGCGAAGCACTGTAAAATCATCGCCCTTGGAGTTTTCCGCTTTCTTAATAATTACGGTATGTTCTGCATCTGCATCGGAAGTGAAAACCTCCTGGGACTGTGCATAATTTCCCCAACCGCCCGGGAATTCTCCCTGAAGGGTTGCCACACTGACGCCGTCTACCCACACTTCGTAATTTCCGTAGGAAGAACTGGTGGAGCGCCAGAATAAAATGCCAAGATTTTTACACTTTACTTTAAACACCAGGTTGCCGTTGCCGTCGGTGGTTTTCCACACATCGCCCCAGCCGTTAAAGTCCTTGCCGTTTTCTGTAAAGGATCCCAGGTTTTCCGGTGTGATATCTCCCACGCCGGAAAGCTCTGCGTTCAGATATTTCGCTTTTGTAAAAATCTTCTTATCAAATTTCACCGGTTCACCGTAAGAATCCAGTTCTGCGTAAACCTGATTTAAATACTTCCAAAGAATCTCGCCCACAATGGCATGTCCAAGTGCCGACGGATGGGTTACATCTCCGGATAAATCCTTTTCGGTGTAACGTCCGGAATCAAACCAGCCGGATAATAAATTTAAATAACTCACCATTGGTAAACCGTAGTTAAAACCCACCAGCTGATGTACATTCTGGGCAGAGGACAAATTGGTCTGACCCATAAACAGAAGCATCACTGCCGGAGCATCTTCCATGGTAGCCATTTTGTATACTAAATTGTCATAAGTAATTTTAAAGGTGTTGTTACCCCCGTCATTTACAGAGTATTCCACCAAAACCAGGTCCGGATTGTAATCCAGAACATCCTCCTGCAAACGGTGTACCCCGAGATAAGAGTCGGTAGCACCGATTCCGGCATTCACCACCGTAACCTCCGACTGCGGGAAGGTCTCCTTCCACCAGGAAAAGAAGATATCCGCATAGCAGGATTTTGCTTTTATCTGACTATCCTTGGCACCGTTGGAAATAGAGCCCTGGGTAATAGAACCACCGATGGTAGCAATCGTTACCGGTTCTCCGGCTTCCGCCTTTTTCATAACCGCTGCCAGCGCTGCATTATCACATATCTGCCATGGACTGGCAGTCTGCATATCTTCTTCCGTTAAATAGTCCGTATGAGAAGGAACCGTGGTGCGCTTCGGCGCTTCCGTCGGTGTTGCAGTTTCCGCATTATCTGTATTTTGATCCGTAGTTCCGATTGATTCCGACGCATTGTTTTCTGCCGGAGTATCCTTCTTTGCCCCGCAGGCTGCCAATGACAGCACTGCCAGCAAGCAGAAAATCCATCCAATTTTTTTCATAGGTATCCTCCAATTCTCTTTGCCAAACTATTCCGCTAAAATAGCTTCGATTTCTGCAATTTCCTCCGCAGAAAACTCCAAATTATTGATGCATGCTGCATTTTCCACAATCTGTGACGGTCTGCTGGCACCAATCAGTACCGTTGCCACCGCAGGATTATGCAGTACCCAGGAAAGTGCCAGCTGGGACAGCTTCTGACCTCGGCGTTCAGCCACCGCATTCAGCTTGTTTAATTTTGCTACCATGGCATCATTTAACTGGCTGCCGATCCAGGTTTCACCCTTTCCGATGCGGGAATCTGCCGGAACACCGTTTAAATACTTGTTGGTAAGCAGCCCCTGATACAGCGGGGAAAATACCGCCAGACCAATGCCCTGCTCTTCCACAAACTTATCCAGTCCGTCCTGCTCCACCCAGCGGTTAAGCATCGCATAGGATGGCTGGTTTACAATAAACGGAGTCTTTAGTTCAGCAAAAAGCTCCACCATTTTTGCTGTCTGTTCTTTATTGTAATTGGAAATACCCACATACAGCGTCTTGCCCTGTTTTACTGCAGCATCCAGCGCCAATGCAGTTTCCTCCAACGGGGTATTCGGGTCAAAGACATGATGATAAAATATATCCACATAGTCCAGTTTCATGCGCTTTAAGCTCTGGTCTAAAGAAGCTAGCAGATATTTACGGGAACCGTTTCTGTTTCCGTAAGGGCCCGGCCACATCTCATAGCCTGCCTTGGTGGAAATACACAACTCGTCACGGTAATGACGCATATCGTCTAAAATCCGGCCGAAGTTTTCTTCTGCACTGCCGTTATACGGATGACCGTAATTGTTTGCCAGGTCAAAATGGGTAATGCCCAGATTAAAGGCAGTATGAATCATTTCTTCCATATTGGCATAGCAACCCTTGTGACCAAAATTCTGCCAAAGCCCCAATGACACCGCCGGAAGCATCAGACCACTGGTTCCGCAGCGATTGTATTTCATGGTATCGTATCGTTTTTCGTCTGCTACAAACATGCCTTATCCTCCCACATATGTTCTTTTATTCTTCTCTTTCTTTATATGTAACACAGAACTCCGTGAATTCTGCCGTATTTTGTCCTACTGCATACATCGCAAGAATTACACCGGTAAATCCCTCGGAAACTTCCTTCGAGACATATTTTGTTTGACCGCTTCCGAGATAAAATGCATCCTCCGATGTACCTTTTTCTGTTATCGGCTTTACACTAAAAGAATAACTTCCGCCGTCACAGCTGACATATAAACGGGCCTTATGTGCCGAAAGCTTCTGTACCTTCTGCACCTGCTTTATTCCGCCAATATTGAGACGGAGTAATGCTTCATACCCATCTCCCGCTTTTCGGACAGCTACTTCATAATGTTCGTTTTCACAAGAATATACCGTAATTCCAGCTTCACCGTCATCTATAGATACAGCCGCCTCCAAATTCATGTTAAACTCCCGTTGACGGATTCCCAAGAAGGTCGGGGATGCCACCTGATCCAAGGTAATATCAGTTCCATGTAATATTGCTTTATTTTCAAGAAGCTCGTAATTTTCCAATGCAGGATGACGCAGATAGCACCACTCCGCATTCCAATTTGTATTTTCAAAATTATATTTTTCTTTTGGCGTCTGAAGAAAATCTCCCTTAATTTCATAGGAAGCATCCATGGTACCGTCATTTCCTACAGTAAACCAACCATCTTCACAGAACGTAACCGGAGCCATAAAGACTTCTCTTCCCAAAATATGATATGCTCTCCAAATATGTATCTGGCGGAAGCCAAGGCAAATCACATGCCAGTCGCCATACTTATCCTGAATCAAATCTCCATGGCCAACTCCCTGAATAATGTAAGGAGCTTTATTGCGGTTTGTTAATACCGGATTGTCCGGATAGTTTTCAAACGGTCCCCAGACAGAATCCGATTTTGCATAGGTTATCATATGTCCGTATTCCGTGCCGCCTTCTGCTGCCATGAGATAGTAGGTATCTCCGATATGATACATATGAGGGCTTTCTAAAAATCTTCCGCCGCTTCCTTTCCAAATGCATCTGCACGACGAAATTTTCTTACCGGTAGCAATGTCAATTTCGCATTGTACCACGCCCCATTCACCATTATCGTCAGACCCGTTGCTCATAAAATATACTTTATCCCCATCAAACAACAAGGACGGATCAATACCGTTTTGTTCTACCGTAATCGGGTCCGACCATTCCCCGTAAATATCGTCCGTATACACATAGAAATTTTCATGGGTGGTGTCGTTGGTGGTTACCATGTAAAAACGCCCGTTGTTGTAACGGATGGTAGGCGCAAATACACCACCGGAGCTGGCTATTTTCTCAAGCATTACCTGAGACTTTCTTGTTAATACATGTCCGATTTGATGCCAGTTTACCAGATTCTCACTTTCAAACAAAGGTACTCCCGGAAAGTACTGAAAGGAACTGGATACTAAATAATATTTCCCGTTAGCAAAACACACGCTTGGGTCAGGATAAAATCCTTTAATGATTGGATTTTTATATCTCATATGACTCCTCCTATCGAAACAGTGTACACTCCCCGCTGTCTCTGTAATACTGAATCAACCTCTCAATATCCTCACGCAGGCAGCCAAGCCTCTTTGCCAGGCAATCGATACAGAAAAATTCCTCTGCATTCCGGAGCACCAGCTTGCGGTGAATTGCTATATCATCCGCAAGCAGCTCTGCCTCGCACTCTTTGCAGGTTTTGTAATTTGCCATTACTTCTTTACCACCTTGGCACGGAACACTAAGCAATCATGAGAAGGAATCTGTGCTGCATAGCGTTCCGTAAATGTTCCGATGGTTTTATGGAGGTGACAATCATACAGTTCTAAGCCTCTGCCGGAGGACGTTGGCAGACCGATATCATAGAACTGCAGGGACATTTCACTGGTTTTATCACTGAAGTTAAACATGCCGATGGCATAATCACCGCCATGTAACGGTTTTACTAAAGCAAACACCTTTTCCGGATTGTTCCACTGGCGGATGCAATAAGGTCCGCGGCATTCGATATCCTGATTCAGTGCAATAATATCTGCATTGGTTAATATTTCCTTGGTTTCTGCAGACATCTTGCGTACATCACAGCCAATCATCAGCGGAGAATTTTTCATTGCCCACAGAGCAAAGTGGGTTTTGTATTCGGTATCGGTACAGCCGCCTACCACCTTACCAAGCACTTCCGCGTTATCACCCTTACCGTGCATGCCGACTACCAGCATATCCATATCATTATGGCAGTACACGCCGCTGTAGGCTTCATGGGTTAACTGGGATTCCACAATACCCTGAATGGACAACCAGTTGTCCTGGATGTCTCCGGTGGAACGGAACAGCTGGGCACCGGATTCCCTAATCCAGTTCAGAACACCATCGTTGCCCCAGTTACAAGCGGAGAATACAATGTCTCTGCCGCAGTTACGGAGCGCCATGGCCATACGCTTATACAGATTCTCACCGTCTGCGCTTTTTGGCTTATAACAGTAATCATATTTTAAATAATCCACGCCCCATTCAGCGAAAGTTTCCGCATCCTCAAATTCATGCTCAAAACTGCCCGGATGTCCGGCACAGGTGTGGGTTCCGGCGCAGGAGTAAATACCAAACTTTAAGCCCTTGGAATGGATGTAGTCTGCCACCGGCTTGATGCCGTTCGGGAACTTGTTTTTGTCCGGCACCAGTCTGCCGTTTTCGTCACGCTGCTTTTCGCTCCAGCAGTCATCGATAACGATATATTCATAACCGGCATCCTTTAATCCGGTTTCCACAAAAGCATCTGCTGCGGTTTTAATCAGTTCTTCGTTAATATTCCAGCCAAAGGTATTCCAGGAATTCCAGCCCATCGGCGGGGTATGTGCTAAAGGTGTGTTCATAAGTTTCGTTCCTCCTCAATCTTTATTACAATTTTTTAGTCAAACATTTTCGGCAGACCATTATACATAACAGCAATTACCGTATTTACATCATGACCACCGCCCGGATGAATACACTGATAGAAATTTCCGTCGGCAAAATTATCGCAATAAATAAATGTATCCGTCAGTTCTTTCATCGCATTAATCTGCGGTGTCAGATTCGGCTCTGCCATATCCCACTCCCCACAGCCGGAATAAATATAAAAATCCTCACTTGTTTTTCCTGCTTCTTCGATTTTAGTCGCCAGATGAACGGCTGTCTGAAACGGTTTGCTTCCACCTGCTGTTCCACCCAGTGCCCAACAATCCCCGCTCATCGGAAGGAAATAAGCAAACTCATCCAAACAATGTTCAAATACAGACCAGGTAGTCACTGCTCCCATGGAAAATCCGCCAAATGCCCGGTGTTGTCTGGAAGCTACTAACCCTTCCGGTGTTACATCTTCCGTATAGGTAGGATATTTTGTTTCAAATACCGGTATGATATCATTCATCAGTTCATAGTGAAAATCCAGACAGTTTTTTGTATCGTCCTTGCAGTATTCTGTATAGTATGAAACTGCACAAACAATCAGCGGTTCCATTTCTCCCTTTGCAATCATACTGTCAAACATGCGGGTCAAGCGGCTCACTCCACCCTCTCTGCCTAAAAACCACTTTGGAGAATCACTTCCTCCGTGCATTAAATATAATACATTGTACTTTGTTTCCGTATCATTTTCATCATAACCCGCCGGCAAATACACCAGTGCAGACTTTTGATAAACGGTTCCGTCATTGCTTTGATGGTTCTTGGTGTCATAGGTAAAGCTGACAACAGACCCTTTTGGCGCCCAATCATTATTTGTATAGTCCTCCGGCATCTTTTGATAAGAATTATCCGGATAAATTCTCTCTGTCATGGGCTCCTCCATTGATTCTTCTGTCGGAATCGGTGTTTCTGTTGCTACATTTTCTTCTAAAATACCGCTATCATCTGTATCCGGATTCTTTGTTTTTGAGATACATCCGCTACACAGAATCAACAGCACCATTGCTAAGGCAATGCCTCTTTTCTTTTTCATTAATTACTTCCCCCATATTTGATAAATTTTTCTATGCTTAGCATATCATTTTTGTATTTTCACTTCAATTTCAAATTCTGAACATTCCTTTTCCCTCATGTTAAAAATTCAAAAGTTTATTTTACAAAATCCCTTTATTCCCTACTTTTTCTGCAAATCTATCTATGTTCATAATTCAAAATTCATCTAGGCAAACTCTGGGGTTTATGGTATAATTTTCTTAAGATTTTTATCGTCTTTCAGAAAGGAGGAACCGCATGCCTGTAAACCAAAGCATTTATCCGAATAATCCCCAGGTACGCCAACTCCCTCTCTATCTTGTCGGTATCGGCGGAAGCGAATATCAGGGACATGTCCTCCGTCCGGAAGGCTATTACTGGAATCAGATTTTATACAGTGCCAAAGGACAAGGTTTCCTAAAGGTTGATAATAACACCGTTACCTTATCTGAGGGCTGGTTTTTCTTTCTTCCAAACGGCATTCCACACGAATATTATCCCCTCAGCAAAACCTGGGAAGTGCGATGGGTCGTATTCGACGGATACGCATGGCCGCAAATTGCCAAAGAATTAGGGCTGACACATCCCGTATATATCAAATCGGAAGACATCAGCACAATGGAAAAACTCTATAATAAAATGTTTGTTGCCCAAAAAACAGACAAGCTTTTCGGTGACTATACCTGCTCCGGTCTGATATATGACTATCTTTTAGAATTTCACCGACAGGTTTCCACTATGAATACAAGTAACGGTGTCAAGCGAAGCGAATTGCTGATGCCGGTACTGAATTACATTGATGACCATTTTTACGAAGATTTTTCCATGACTGTCCTGGCAGAATTAGCCGGGGTCTCTTCCCAACATTTGTGCCGGATTTTTAGAGAAACCATGCATATGAGACCAACGGAATATTTAACTTACCGGCGTCTTGGGGAAGCAAAAAATTTATTGCGCCACACCGACACTCCGGTTGCGGAAATCGGCAACAGCTGCGGGTTTCCTGATGCAGGTTATTTCAGCACAGTTTTTAAGCGGTACGAGGGAATGACCCCGGCCGAATATCGAAAAAATACAAATCACAAACAAAATTAGGAGGCATACCATGAGAACAATTTGGTTTAACAAACCTGCAGGCATCTGGGAAGAAGCCCTGCCTCTCGGCAACGGCAAACTGGGCGCCATGATTTACGGCGGCACTGTCCGCGACCAAATCGCATTAAACGAAGAAACCATGTGGTCCGGCGGCTACACTGACCGTAACAATCCGGACGCCAAGGAAGCCCTGCCAAAGGTCCGCAAACTTATTTTAGAAGGTAAAATTTCCGAAGCAGAGGAACTGATGCAGCTTGCCTTTGCCGGCTGTCCAAACGACATGCGGGTATATCAGACCCTGGGCGATTTGATGATTGACCAGAAGGACCCGGGAGAAATTTTAGAATACCGCCGAGAATTAGATTTAAATACTGCTGTGTGCACTACCTCCTACCGCACCGCAGATACTACCTATGAAAAAGAATATTTTATTTCTGCTCCGGCAAACTTATTGGTTATCCACATGAAAGCTACCGGCGCCAAAAAGCTGAATTTCCAGGCAAAAATGGAGCGTTGGCATTTCTTCGGAGGCACCATGCGTACAAACGATAATGGTGTGGCTTTATGGGGCAAACTGGCGGATGACGGCCTAAACTTCTATACCAAGGTTACCGGCACCGCAAAAGGCGGCAAGCTCTACGCTATGGGACGCTCCCTTATTGCTGAAGATGCGGATGAAGTAACCTTATATTACTGCGCTGCCACCGACTTTTGGGGTGAGGAGCCAGAAGCCTATGTAAGCAAAAAGCTTGCTGACGGCATGGCAAAAGGCTATGAAGAGTTAAAGGAAGAGCATATTGCTGAATACAAGAGCTATTTTGACAGAGTAAAATTAGAGCTTTACAGCAAAGAGGAACTAAGCAAAGGAACCGCCAAGCTGGCCGCCATCGCTGACGGCGCTTTCACTAAGGCAGAGACACTTTCCACCGGCGAGCTGTTAGAAAGCGTGAAAAACGGTGAAATCCCAAGTGCCCTGGTGGAAACTTACTTCGACTTTGGCCGTTACCTGTTGATATCCTCCAGCCGTCCGGGCACCTTACCAGCCAATCTGCAAGGTATCTGGTGTAAGGATTTTACTCCGCCGTGGGGAAGTAAATACACCATCAACATCAACGCCCAGATGAACTACTGGCCGGCAGAAACCTGTAACCTGTCGGAGTGTCATACCGCACTGCTTGACCACATCAAGCGCATGGTAGAACATGGCCGCACCACTGCAGAAAAAATGTACGGCTGTCGTGGCTTTGTAGCCCACCACAACACCGATATCTGGGGCGACACCGCACCGCAGGATTTATGGATTCCGGGCACTTACTGGGTAATGGGCGCCGCATGGCTTTGTACCCACCAGTGGACCCACTACGTATATACACAAGATAAGGAATTCTTACAGGATGCTTTCCCTATTATGAGAGAAGCTGCCCTGTTCTTTATCGACTTTATGATAGAGCACGAAGGATATCTCGTTACCTGCCCATCCGTTTCTCCGGAAAACACCTTTATTCTCCCAAGCGGAGAACGTGGTTGCAACTCCGCCGGTGTTACCATGGACAACCAAATTTTACGTGACTTATTTACCCAATGCATTGAAGCTGCAAAAATCCTCGGTGTGGAAGATGAACTGAACGATAAAATCAAATACCAGCTCTCCCGTCTGCGCCCGACCCAGATTGCATCTAATGGAACGCTGATGGAATGGGATAAGGAATACGAAGAAGCAGAACCGGGACACCGCCATATTTCCCATCTGTTTGGCTTATATCCATCCAACCAGATTACCTTGGAGGGAACACCGGAACTCACCGCTGCTGCGGAAAAAACATTGGAGCGCCGCCTCTCTATGGGTGGCGGACATACCGGCTGGAGCTGTGCATGGATTATTAACCTGTATGCCCGCCTGCAAAAGAGCGACAAGGTATACGATACCTTAAAGAAATTATTTAGCAACTCCACCTTAAGCAACCTCTTTGACAACCATCCGCCGTTCCAGATTGACGGAAACTTCGGCGCTACTGCTGCCATCGTAGAAATGCTGGTTCAGACAAGAAACGGCAAGGTATTTTTACTCCCTGCCCTGCCAAAGCAGTGGCCAAACGGCCGTATCGAAGGCGTGAGACTGCCGGGCAACGCAGAAGCAACTCTTGCCTGGAATGATGGTAAGGTAACGGAATTTGTGGTTACTACAAGCAACCGGGAATGGTATGCGGAAGTATTTGAAAACGGGGACTCATATCCGTTAAAGATTGTGTATAAATAGAATATCCCTAAAAAGCAAAAGGAGAATTGCCCCATCGCAATTCTCCTTTTTTAGTCGCTTATTCAAACACAGTCAATACTTCACTGCCCTCTTTTACAAAGGCAATGTACTCATTTAATTCCGCATGAACCGTTACCCACTGACCGCCGGTGTAAGTCTGCTTATCCTTGGTGAGAATCCAGTTACCCTTTGGAAGGTATACCTTACGTTCCACACTGTCTTTTTCCATAATCGGCGCAAACAGAATATCTTCGCCATACAGGTACTGGTCTTCTAAGGTGTAACATACTTCATCCTCATGGAAATCAAAGAACATCGGACGCATTACCGGTGCGCCAGTTGCACTTGCGGCATCCATACATTTTATGGTATATGGTTTTAACTTTTCTCTGGTTTCGATTAACTTTTTGATTGTAACATAATTTTCCTCACCGAAGCACCAGATTTCATTCGGGCCGCCGCTGCGCTCAATAATACCCGGATTTGGTTCCGGCTGATTCTTGGTACGGATTCTGGAACCGTGCAGACGCATAATCGGAGAGAAGAGCCCGAACTGGAACCATCGCACCAGCAATTTACGGAATTCTTCATCGTCCGGATTCCCGTTAAAGAAACCGCCGATGTCGCTATTCCACCACGGAATGCCGCACATACCCATGGAAAGACCGCTGGTTACGCTCTGACGCAACGCCCGCCAATCAGACTGGATGTCTCCGTTCCAAACCGCCGCACCATACTTCTGGCTGCCCGGATACGCTGCACGGGTTAAGGAAATAATTTCGGTTTCCCCTGCTTCCTGCAGGCCTTCATACAGCATCTTTACATAGTAATACGGGTATAACATGGCAGTCTGGGCACCGTTACCGAGATAGAACTTTAAGTGCCCGAACTGCTGCGGATGCACCTCCGGCTCCGCCTCATCCAGCCAGAAGCTGTGAATACCGTAGTCGTAATAATTTTTCTTGATTTTCTCCCAGACAAACTTTCTTGTTTCCGGATTCATCGGGTCGATAAAAGTCTGTTGGCCATAGAAATTAAAGGTACCGAACTGGCCGTTTTCCGTGCGCACCAGCATATTGGCTTCGTTCATTTCGTTATAGTTTTCACTATTTGGATTGATGGTCGGCCAAATGGATACAATCGGCTTGATACCCAATTCCTTTAATTCATCGCACATTGCCTTTGGATCCGGCCAGTATTTCGGGTCAAACTTCCACTCACCCTGCTCGGTCCAATGGAAATAATCTATTACAATGGCATCAATCGGAATACCCCGCTTTTTATATTCTCTTGCCACACTGAGCAGTTCTTCCTGGCTTTCGTAACGGAGCTTACACTGCCAGAATCCCGCTGCCCATGCCGGGAATTTAGAAGCATAACCGGTAAGGTCTGCATAGGTTTTCATAACATCTGCCGGAGTATCTCCGGTGAAGATCAGGTAATCTGCCTGATACGCGCTGTCACTGCACCAAAGGGTACGGTTGCGTGTGGTCTCGCAGCGGCCCGGTGCCGGACTGTTCCAGAAAAAGCCGTAGCCTAAAGAAGAATACACAAACGGCAGCGTAGACTTTGTATTATAATGCAACAGACTGCAGGTACTGCCCTTCCGGTCAAAGGCATCCTCACACTCCTGACCAAGGCCGTAGAAGTGTTCTCCTTCGTTTGCTTCAAAAATGACACGGATGGCATAGTTATCGCCCTCGGTATGGACATAATCGTTGACGTAATCTGCTTCCTGTTTTCTCTTTAAAATCAACTTGCCTTTTCTATAATAACTGATGACACCGCCATACCATGGAAATCCTGCTTCAATGACTGCCTTTACATCCCCGTTGGTAATACTGGCAACCTTTTCATCTCCTTCTATCTTGCAATCACTTTCCGTCGCCGGAGGAAGCAGCGTCCAATTTTCCTCCGATATTTTGTTGTTTCTTGTCATACGGCAGCGCAAACAATTCTTGCCGTACGGTTCAATGACTACCAGCTCATCTCTTCTTTGAAAAACAAGCCTGTCTTTTTCCAATACAATTTTGCCCATGATACTACACCTCTCTGAATCGTCACATTACGAATTTATTTCCTGTTACAATTTAAGTATAGCAGTTCTTTTCCCTGAATACTTTTCTTTTTCTAACAATATCTGATACTATATTGATGTTTTAGAAAATATGTGCTACTCTTTATTTAACGCGATTTTGCTTATTTAAAGCCACTTATGGGAGGATTTTATGAATTTATTCACCGACACAAAATTGTATGAGCAAATTTCACACACTACCGATTCTGCCCCATATTCCATTCATTTTACCGAAGTTTCTATAGGCGCAGACCCTGCACTTTATCTCCACTGGCACAAAGAAATGGAATTTCTTCTATTAACAAGCGGAGCATTACTGTTCCAAATGGAAGATACTTCCTTCACTCTTCAAGCCGGAGATGCCGTCTTTATTCCATCCGGTATCCTGCATTCTGCAAAAAGCCATAGTGACCAGCCTATATCCTTTTATGCCCTTGTTTTCTCTCCGGAGTTTCTTATTTCCTCCTTCGATACTACTGCATATAATACCTATGTTTTGCCGGTTATGCATAACAATCTGAAATTTGCAACCTCCTTGCAGACTAACCACAGTTCCTGGCAGCAGAACATTTTAAGCAACCTGAACAACATTTTCTTTTCCAATATAAAAGAGGAACTTTTTATCCGGGGTCAGCTGCTCCTTCTTTGGAATACCTTTTATCAAAATCATATTGCAAAGACAAAAGGCACTGACACAAACTATCTAACCTTAAATCGCACTCTTTCAGGTCAACTCCAACCGGTGATTAACTATATGCAGGAAAACTATCAACAAGCACTTACGTTAAACGAACTTTCTTCCATTGCCCACTTAAGTGAAGGCCAGTTCTGCCGCTCTTTCAAACACTTTACCGGCATGACACCCTTCGCTTATCTGGTACGCTACCGCATCCTGCAAAGCTGCCACGACCTGTCATCCACAAATAAAAAAGTAACTGATATTGCCACAACCCACGGGTTTAACAATATCAGTTACTATAACCGGGCTTTCTTAAAGGTCATGAATCTGACCCCTACCGAGTACCGTAAACAGTTTTTGAAACCGTAAAGTAAATCTTTGATGAAAAAGCCCCTGTGCTTTTTGTGAATTAATTTAACAATCCCCCTGCGGCAATTTTATCCGAAGGAAACGCTGGAGAAACGTCCTCACTTAATGAGGTGTTGCAACCGAAGGTTGCACGAATTTAGTGAGGCTACGTTTCGATGCTAGCGAAAGCGGGTTTCCGAAGGATAAAATTGCCGCCGGGGGATATTAAATTTAACCTATCACAAAAGCAGGGGCTTTTCACCCGGTTTACTTCACTGTCTCAATCTTGATGGTGTTGGTATTACCCACCTGACCGTTAATCTGACCACCGGTTAATACCACATTATCACCGGACTGAAGCCCCAGCGCCTTCTTGGCCTGGCGCAGTCCGTTGTAAAACATAACTTCAACAGATGTGTATTCTTCTGTCAGCATCGGAAGCACGCCCCAGCTTAAGTTTAATTTTCTCCAGACACGCTCAGAGGTAGTTAAACCAAGAATCGGCATTGGGCAGCGGAAACGGCTCACCATACGCGCTGTACGACCGCTGATAGAGCTGGCAACAATACACTTGGCATCTACGTCAATGGCCATGGCACAGGTACCATGGGATACTGCGTCCAGGTTGTTCTTAATCTTAAAGTCTGCACTACGGAAGCGGCTGATGTAATTGATGTGCTGCTCTGTATATTCCGCAATTTCTGCCATATTCTTTACTGCGTCTACCGGGAACTTACCGGCAGCAGTTTCACCGGAAAGCATAACTGCAGAGGTTCCGTCATAAACCGCATTGGCAACGTCGGAGATTTCCGCTCTGGTCGGACGAGGATTATGAATCATGGACTCTAACATTTCCGTAGCGGTAATAACTCTGGTACCCATCATACGGCACTTGTTGATTAAGTACTTCTGGATATACGGCACCTCGATAAACGGAATTTCGACACCCAAATCACCACGGGCAACCATGATACCGTTGGCAATCTGACAGATTTCCTCAATATTGTCGATACCGGAACGGTTTTCAATCTTCGCAATAACGTCAATGTCTGCGCCGCCGTTTTCATCTAAGAATGTGCGGAGGTCAATCATATCCTGCTTCGTGGAAACAAAGGAAGCCGCAACAAAGTCCACGCCATTCTTGATACCGAATAATAAGTCCTTCTTATCCTGCTCACTTAAATAGTCCTGCTTTAATACATGATTTGGGAAATTCATACTCTTACGGTCGGACATTTCCCCACCGTGGATAACGGTACAAATGGCATCATTCTTTACAATTTCATCTACACGGAAGGAAACCAGGCCATTACATACTAAAATGGTGTCACCCGGATTTAACTCTTTCATAAGGTTTTTGTAAGAAACCGCAACACGGGTTTCATCCCCGACAATGTCATCGGTAGTGAAGGTGAACTTGTCACCGTCGTTTACCACAACCTTCTTATCCTTGAAGGTCTTGATTCTGTATTCCGGTCCCTTGGTATCAAGCATAATAGCAATCGGCAGATTCATTTTTTCACGGACCTTTTTGATCAGGTCAATCTTTGCCTGCTGCTCTGCATGATCACCGTGGGAAAAGTTAATGCGGGCAACGTTCATGCCTGCTTCAAACATTTTAGTTAAAGTTTCTTCATTGGTACTTGCCGGACCAATGGTACAAATAATTTTTGTTTTGCGCATGGGAATTCCTTTCTTTGGGTATAAATTCTATTTTATATACTCTATATTTTGCTGCATGTTTCTCAAAGTCCACCCTATTGTAACAGAAGAAAGCGCTTTCATCAACCTAAATTTAATATTTAACAAAGTTGTCAGAAAAAAACTGATACTACAAATTATTAAAATTCATAGTATCAGTTAGTATTTCCATATTATACTGTCTCATGCATTTCTGCATTACTCCTGCGGATTTGCCACCTTCATCATGGCATCCAGCAGTTCCGGATACGGATATTCCAATCCTCTGCGGTCTAACAAACCGAAGTTTTCCCCGTTTCCGGAAAACGCACCGTTATCCCACCAGACACAAGGAACTCCGATTTCTTTTGCCTTGGTCAGATAATAGGTTGCCCATTCCACACGTTCTGCTTCATTGTCCTTATTCATGGCACCGAATTCACCAATGATAGCCGGAATTCCTTTACTGATAAACAAATCGTTAATGGTTTTCATTAAATAGTCAATGTCACCGGCATCCTTGGATTTATCCCAGGTGGAAGTTCCCTTGGTATTCAGGGCGAAATTGTACGGAGTATATGCATGTACAGATACGATGAGTTTATCATCCTCCGGCAGCTTTATCTTTGCCAGATTGTCTCTGGAGGAAGAAGCCGCATAACCGGTAATCATCAAATGACGTAACGTATTGTTTCCGCCGGTGGAGCGCACCGCATCCACAAACAACTGCTCCCAATAATTGATTACTTCACTTGCCTTGGCATCACCGGACCATTCCTTGGAAGTACCACGGAGTCTCGGCTCATTTAATCCTTCAAAAATCAGGTGCTCATCATATTCTTTAAAATACTCTGCAATCTGTGTCCAAAGGGCAACGATTTGCTCACCGTTTGCCACTTTATTTTCTTCCGTTGGCATATACCATTCTTCATGGTGGGTATTTAAAATCACATAGGCGCCTTTACTATATGCATAATCTACTACTTCTTTTACTCTTTGCAACCAGATATCATGAATTTTATATTCCGGTGCCGCACCAAAATGACCGTCCCAGGTTACCGGAAAACGGATTACATTAAACCCGGCATCTAAGATTTTATCAATCATTTCCTGCTTGGTTTTTGGATTTCCCCAGGCAGTTTCCGACATCAGACCGATTCCTCCGGTAGCATCCAGGGTGTTGCCCAGATTCCATCCAATTTTCATTTCTGCCACCAAATCCGTCGGAGAAATATCCGCAATGGTAAGCTCCGGCGTTGGTGTAGCCGTCGGTTCCGGTGTGGCGGTTGGAGTTGCTGTAGCTGCCGGCGTTGGTGTAACTTCCGGCTCCTTTGCGGAATTACAGCCACAAAGCCCGGCAACGGCAAAAATTCCGCACGCAATTATCATTAACAGTCTTTTTCTCATACGTAGATTCTCCTCAATTCATAAATTGTCTACAGTATATCACATCCCTAAGCTAAAAGATACCTTTTCTTTTTTCTAAAATATGTTCAGCGTTTCAACATATCCTGCCAGCTCTTCCGCCATCTTTTCCGCCTCAGAAATCCGGATATGTCCGTGAGTTCCGCAACCGTTATTGCTATATAGGAAATGATGTATCTTATCATCTGTTTTTTGCAACTGGCGGCAAACCTCGTCAATGGCCTCATCCCAGATTGCTTCGTGGTTTAAAATAGTGGTGGATAAAATAATATGTGCCTCCGGATATCGCTTTCTCAGCTTTCCGATAAAATCCTTATAAGCCAGACGCCAGTACAGAGACTGCTCGGAATTATAATCAGCTTTCATGTAGTCATATGGGTCTTTATCATTCTGACCAATGGCTACAATCACAATGTCAGGAGTATACTTGCTGAAGTCCCAACGCTTCTGTACGCCTAAATCCGGATGGTACTGAATTTTATCATACATGGAAAACATACCCTTGCATGCGGTTGGTCCCGCGAACCAGCCGGCATCATCCAAAAGGCAGATACCGCCCTGGGCAATGTCATGGAGCTGGGCATTTAATTTTCTTGCCAGTGTCCAGGAATAAGAATAGTAGCTGTTGGACAGTTCCCCGTTGGTCTGTGGGTCCGGCTGGCCTTCATAACCTACCGCCTCACTGACTTCTCCGGCAGATACAGAATCCCCGTACACCTCAATACGGCGCTCCGGCAACGGAGGCAATTCCAGAACTTCGGCATTACCGTTTAAAATAAAGCCGTGAAATTGTACGGTATGGCAGGAATCCTGGCGCTTAAACAGCATCAGCTCATGCTCCGCATTCTCTAAATCTTCGCCCAGCACATACTCATGCCTGCCCCAGTCTTCCAACTTAAACTTCGTCTGAACTCCGTCCAGAATAACTCCCATAAAATTATCCCAACAGTTTTTTGTGTTGGTAAGAATCCCCCGGATATGAGTGCCCTTAAATTTAATTTTTACAAAAGTACACGGAAATACAAACTCAGGACCGCCTTCTTTGGCAAAATCAATACGTCCCATGTACTGCAATTTTTCATTGTTTGGTGCTACCAGATATATATTGTCCATATCATAACCTCCTATCTGGAACCGATAACCGATACTAAATAGAACGGTACCATGGATTCATCGCCTTCCGTAACGGTAATTTCCACCGTGTGCTTTTTATCTTCGATATGCTTTGCTACAGTTGTTATGTATAAACAGTCGCCCCAGGTTTCATCAAAGTTACCATCCAGCGTCATGGCAGAAGCTTCCTCACCGTCCAACACAACCTTTGCCACACAGGCCGGATGCTTCACTGATTTACGGTACTGTACCGCAATGCCGGTTCCTTCAATTTCAAAACGGATGGCATCGCCCTTCTTCGCCCCGATAAAGCCGCGGCGGAAGGTTTCGGTAATGTGCTTCTGTTCCTGTGTATCTGCCACAAAACCTTTCAATTCCGGTTTGCAATTGTAAGTCTGATAACGGACTGAATTCTGATATGCATTGGCAGTAATTGGCTTTGGAAGCTCTTCTGCCGCACGGTTTGTATCCGTAACTGCAGGTACATCTTCCTGCTGCACTTTTGCAAGGAAGTTGGTAATCAGATTGGAAAGCAACGCATGACCGGCATCATTTGGATGCAAATCATCCGGTGTTACGTCGCGTACCCCGATTTTTCCATGGGCAATTGCCTGATACACACTGGTTTTCATGCTTAAGCACGGCAGATTATAGTAACGTCCCACTGTTTCATGCTGGTCCTGCGCATTTCTTCCGTCTTCATAAAAAATATTGTGGACCAAAAGCACAGCCGGCGCTGTTTTAGAGGTGTATACCTTACGCACCAGTCCCTCGTAGGTTTCCCGGAAAAACAGGCTGTTATCATCGTTTACGCTGAATTCTATTATCACAAAATCCGGCTCATACGCCAAAATATCACTGTCTACACGGGCTGCACCGAACTGGGAGGTAGTCCCGCCGATACCGCCGTTTACATAAGTGATTTCTGTTTGCGGATACTGCTCACGCCACCATTTGGTCGTCAAGGCAGCGTAGCAGGTATCCGGCGTGGAGGACAGGGAACCCTGGGTGATGGAACCGCCAAGATATCCCAATGTGATCGGATTTCCGTTCTCTGCTTTCTTTAATACTTTTGCAATACGCTCTGTGTTGCCGTGAAATGCTATACCATCATTAAAATTAACTAACTGTTTCATTTTATTGTAATCCCTTTCTGATTCCTTCTAAAAGTAACGGGAAATTCCATTCCAGTGTTCTCCGGTCTATCAAGCCAAAGAGCTCACCGCGGCCTTCCACATAACCATTGTCCCACCAGACACAAGGCACTCCGATAGACTTGGTTTTTCCAAAAAAGTACTCAGCCCATTCTGCGCGGGAGGCTTCATTTCCTTCGTCCTTCTTATGCATGGCACCACATTCTCCGATGATTACCGGAACCCCCTTGGATAAAAACAGGTCTTGTAAGTCAACGACCAATTGGTCAATTACCTTGGTATCCCTGTTCCACAGAGCCCGGCCTTCCACAATCAAAGCAAAATCCGTCGGCTCATAGGCATGTACCGATGCAATGATGTGGTCATCCCCTTCCGGAATTTCCAAATGACGGATACCAACGGTGCAATTGGCTGCATAGCCCGGTATCATCAGACAACGGTTTTTATTATTGCCGCCGGTACTGCGGACTGTTTCCACAAATACTTTATTTAAGGCATTTACCACATTCCAGCCTTCTTCATCACCGCCGGTCCATTCCACCGGTGTGCCACGTTTTCTCGGCTCATTCATTCCCTCAAAAATCAGATGTTCATCGTATGCTTCAAAACGCTCGGCGATTTGCTGCCAAACCTTTTTCAGCTGTTCGGATGCCGGTGCCAGGTTGTCATAATACGGGTCGTGCCAACCCTCATGATGAATATTTACAATCACAAAGGCACCCTTGTGATATGCCCAGTCCACCAGCTCCTGCACCCGGTCCATCCATTTAGTGTCTATCGTATAATCCGGGGCTTCCCCTAAGTGATTTCTCCAGCTGACCGGATAGCGGATCACATTAAAGCCCTCGTCAATTATTTTCTCAATTAATGCTTTGGAAGTTACCGGATTCCCCCAGGCGGTTTCCCAGGCTGCCGGCTCCATTGTTTTATCAATTCTGTCATTTACGGAATCCATGGTGTTTCCCAGATTCCATCCGAGTTTCATTTCTTTTACCAGTTCTTTTGCAGATATTGTTCTCATTCTTTATTCCTCAGGGCTTTTTGCCCTCGAATCCTCGTTTTACTAAAAAACCGCAGGGCAGGCGCAAACACCCGCCTTGCGGCTTTCTATGGATAATTATGATTAGATTATCTTCTTCCTAAATCGGTATCATCCCATCTGGTTACGCTGTGCTTCTTGATGTAATCAACGATTTCATCAAACTGACAGAACGCAAGGCCGACATAGCTGTCTGCCGCACCATAGTAGATAGCGATTCTTCCTGTATCAGGATCATGAAGAGTTGCACATGGGAAGCATACGTTCGGAACGAAGCCTCTCTCTTCATACCACTCTTCCGGTGTGAGAAGGAAGGTCTCACAACGGTATAATACCTTAGACGGATCCTCTAAGTCTAAGATTGCACCACCGATGGAATATACGTAACCGTTACAGGTTCCGCTTACACCATGGTAGAACATTAACCAGCCTTCGGAAGTCTCGATAGGAGCTGCACCGCCGCCAATCTTTAAGGACTCCCACCACTCACTGCTGCGGCCCATTACATGTCTGTGCTTGCCCCAGTACTTGAGGTCAGGGCTTTCGCTTAAGAAAATGTCACCGAATGGTGTGTGACCGGAATCGGATGGTCTGCTTAACATTACGTAGTTGCCGTTAATCTTTCTAGGGAAAAGAACTGCGTTACGGTTGAATGGCAGGAATGGATTTTCCAGACGGGTAAATGTCTTGAAATCAGTTGTCTTTGCCAAACCGATTGCAGCGCCGTAGAAATCCTGACACCACATGATGTAATAAGTATCCTCCACCTTTACCAGTCTTGGGTCATATGCGTAAATAGGCTGGAACGGATTACCGTCTTCGTCTACGAACTGAATCTTGTTTGGTTCGAATTCCCAATGGATAGCATCCTTACTGTGTCCGAGATAAATATGGGAAACACCGTCAGTCTGCTCACCACGGAATACACCGATGAATTCATCACCGTAAGGCATAACCGCACTGTTGAAAATACGTGCAACACCTTCTACCGGATTTCTGCCGATAATCGGGTTTTCTGTATATCTCCAAACCGGTGCATTCTTTAAGCCTGCCGGCTTCTCCTGCCAAGGTACTCTATGGAATTCAGGAGCAATCATCTTAATATCACTCATTATATGGTCCTCATTTCAAAAATGTATTTGTATCCACCTTAACTGCCATTCATAAAACCAGTCGGCAAAGCCGCCTGTCGTTGCTACGCAACTTATGTTTTATTCATGGAGTTACGGTGATATCCACACATGCAGAGCACGGCATAAAAACTACGTTTTCATGCCTGCTACCGCCTTGTCAAAAGCATGCAGAAGTCTGCACTGAAAGCAAGCTTTCTGCAGTCCTTCTGATGCTTTCGCCAAGCTCTGCATGTGTTATTTATGCTGTGTGCACAATCACACGATTAGTTGCCAAAGTAAGAATCTAATGCATCCTGAACCTGCTGCTTGTAAGTTTCCTGATACTGAGCAGGAGTCATAGTACCGTTAATAATGGAGTTAAGGTCATAGCCAACACCGATAGCCTGGAATAAGTCGAATGTTGTTCTTGTACCCATGTACTGCATTACGTTGAAGTTTTCTTCCTGTAATTCAGGCTCGAAAGCATTTTCCTGATACCACCAGTTGAGAGCGGACTTATCATCACGAAGGGAGGTTTCACCATCGCACCAGTTCCAGAAATCATACATCACGTTAAATACCTTTTCAGGCTCCTGAACACCTGCAGGGATAATGAATGCGCCGGATGGAACATCATTTTCATGAGCGTTGGTTTCCTGATTACCGGATGGACCTACAGGCCATGGGCAGTATACGGTATCCCAAGTAAGGTTTGTTTCTGGGCTTGCTGCAGAGTAGTCACCATTTGCGTTCTGAATCCATACAGCGATTGGGAAGAAACCTGCATTACCTTCACGGTAACCGTTTCTCATGGAGTTCCATGGTTCACCTTCGAAGTCGTATGGAGGACATACGTTGTAAGTTACCCACATATCCTGAATCATCTGAAGAGTTTCACCAACTGCCTTGGAGGACATGCCTTCTGTCATACCCTTAGCGATGTTACCGCCGTTAGAAAGCATTAACTGTGTGAAGGTTTCTTCTACGTAACCAACGAAACCGAACTGGTCGTTCTGGCCGTCACCGTCAGTATCCTGAGTGAGAACCTGACAATATTCAATGAACTTATCCCAAGTCCATTCGCCGCGCTCATAAAGAGCTCTTGGATCTTCTAAGTTGTTGTCTTCTAACATCTGCTTGTTGTAAGCTAAAGGATAGGTATTAGCAACAGCACTTTCACCTGTTACCTGGTAGAAGATACAAGCCTTACCATCACCTAAGTCATAGTAACCGGCAATCTTCTGCTCTGTAAAGATGTCGTGGTCTGCAGGAAGAATGGTCTTTAAGTCAATAGCAAGACCGTTAACCTGTGCAGGAACTGCCATACCGGCATCTACAAGATAAATATCACAGTCAGGTGCACCTGCAAGGATGGAGGTGTTGATGGAGTCTGTAACACCTTCGTATGTGAGGTTTTCCCACCAGAACTTTACGCCGTACTTTTCTTCAATCTTCTTAACGTTATCCCACTTTAACTGTGCGATATTTCTGTTCTTAGCCTTTGTTTCCTTTGCAGCTTCGTCATCTTCCGGAGCTTCCTGAGCGCTTACCCAGTCAGGGGAAACAGCCATATCACCATCTGCTACGTGATTACTGTCATAGTACTGAATCCACCAGGAACCGATAACGATTTCTTCATTTTTGCCGGTTGGAGTGGATGGTGTAGATGGCTTATCTGTGCCTTCTGTGCCGCTTGTTGCACCTGTGGTAGGTGTTGGATCATCTGTGCTGGTCTTATCGCCACAAGCAGCCATGGAGAAAGTTAATGCAGCTGCAAGAACTACAGCCATTACTTTTCTGAATTTCATGTTTGGAATCCTCCTTATTTCTTTTAGGTTGCGGTTACGGTTTCCGCCGCTTTGGCGGAACCGTAACCGTTTTGTTTTATTCTGCCTCGAAAATTACTTTACAAAAGTAATGCTCTTAATTGTAAAAGCTGTATCATTGCCCATTGCCATGAAGTTGATCTGTGCAAGATCCTTATCAGCAAAAGCTGTTAAATCGATGTAAATAGGCTCAGTAATTGCCTGACCCTCTGCAGTGTAGCCATCATGGAACGGAGCCTTCTGGCTGTACTGATTCAGTTCTGCATTTGGATCAACCAGCTTGATGTCTAACTGTGCATTGGAAGTAACATCAACAATAAGAGTCTTGTATGCTGCTAAATCAACAACTTCAGGAAGAATGTACTGGATTTCCTGATACTGGGAAGCAATAGTAACATCTACTGCATCACCGTTAACGGCAGCTTCGTAACCGTAACCGCCTGCTGTAAGGTCAGCAAACTTGATTACTAAATCTTCTGCAGGAGCTTCTGCTGCTGCACCGCCGGTAAGAACATCCCAAGCAAGGTTGTAAACTACGCTGTCACCCTTGGAAAGAACGAAGCAGAAGTAGTAAACATCATCAGCAAAGTTAATGTCTGCCTTTGTTAATTCAAAGGAAGCTGCAGGCTCCTTCTGAATCCATGTGCTTGTTCCGTCGTTGTAAGCGATGATGAAATCTGTATCGCCTGTGAACTTGAAGCCTGTGATGTCTGCTTCAGCTACGCCTGCGAAAAGTTCATCCTTGGTAAGAGGAATCTGTGTCCACCAAGTAGCATCTGCTGCTACTACAGTACCCTTACCGTCTGCTGCTGTAATTACAGGAGCTGCAGGACCTGCAGGCTCTTCTGTCTTTTCAGAAGCAATGATATCTGTGCTGCCGCCGGTGTAAACTTCCCAATTGATGGTGTATTCTACGCCGTCACCCTTGGAGAGTGCTAAAACTGCTAATGTCTGGCCTTCTTCTTTGTTGAAGTCCATTGTCTTTACAACGTAAGTGTTGCTGGAATCGAACTGAGCCCAGTCAGCCTTAACGGTATCGGTATAACCGAGAACGAATGTTGTATCACTTGTAAACTTGATTGCTGTAATTGTTGCAGGATCTACATCACCGATTACTTCAGGAGTAAGAAGATCCTTCTGTGTCCACCAAGCAGAGTCTGCCATGGTAAGTGTACCTGTATGAGCTACAGTACCGTCTGCTACCTGGATAGTTGGGTCCGGAGCATCCTTCTTTTCTTCTGCACCGCCAGCTGCTGCGATGAGACCCTGACCAACGCGGATGCCGTAAACTTCCCATGCAGTCTGTGCTTCGAACTGCATTCTTGCGCCCCATGTGGACTTATCTTCGCCACATACTGCTGCAATCTGCTCATAGGTAATATATGCCTTACCGTCTGCGATAGTTGCAGTGCCCTGAGCACATCTGGACCAACCAGCTGCTGCATCAGGCATTACGATCCACATGGAATTATCTTCACTCATGAAGGAAATTTCAATCACTGCACCAGGAACTAATGCGTCAATGAGTGCCTGTGGCATTTCTGCACCGTTCTGTCCCCAGCCGGTACCGGAACATGCGAAACCGTCAAATGCGGTTAAACCGCTGATAACCGGATACTTCACTGCTGTACCAACTTCGATACCGTAAACTTCCCAGTTGGTAACTGCTTCAAACTGCATTCTTGCGCCCCATGTGGACTTATCTTCGCCACATACTGCTGCAATCTGCTCATATGTAATATATGCTGTGGAACCGTCGCAAACTGCGGTACCCTGAGCACATCTGGACCAGCCTGCTGCTGCATCAGGCATTACGATCCACATGGAACCGTCTTCACTGGTGTAAGAAATCTTAACAACGGAACCAGGTACTAATGCATCGATGAGTTCCTGTGGCATTTCTGCACCGTTCTGTCCCCAACCGGTACCGGAACATGCAAAACCGTCAAATGCTACTGCATTGGCAACGCCGATTCTTTCTGTTGCAGTACCAACCTTGATGCCGAATACTTCCCAGTTAGTCTGTGCTTCGAACTGCATTCTTGCACCCCAGGTAGCCTTATCTTCACCAAGAGCTGCTGCTAACTGCTCATAAGTAATCTGTGCAGTTGTAGCGGAATTGTTGATGTAAGCTGCGCCCTGAGCTACTCTGGTCCAGCCTACGGTAGCATCAGGCATTACGATCCACATGGAACCGTCTTCACTGGTGTAAGCAATTTCAACTACGGAGCCAGGAACTAATGCATCGATGAGTTCCTGTGGCATTTCTGCACCGTTCTGTCCCCAACCGGTACCGGAGCATGCGAAGCCGTCAAATTCTACTGCGCCGCCTACTGCGTACAGGTTGGAAAGGTCAGGACCATCGCCGCCGGAGAAACCTGCAGGCTCGTTGAATGCTACTGTAGTGTCTGCTGTAAGAACGTTACCTGCTGCATCCATGAAAGTAATGTCATCAACGTAAAGAGTTGCAGGAGCACCTGTTTCATCCTTACCGTTATCTGTCTTTAAGTTAATAAGTAAGATATTGGTTGCATCAGCAATCAGTTCATTGCCTGCTGCAACAGTACCTGTAACAACCTTTGGATTCTTCTTTTCCATGTATACGGACCAGTTACCTAAGTTACCTTCTGCAAGGTCTGTACCGAACCAGGAAAGAATCTGACCGGAAGTTGCGTAGAATTCGCCGTCATCACGGGAAGTACCAACTACCATGTCTACACTTGCAAGCTTCGCTACGTTTGCGCCGAGAAGGCTGGAAACGTCAATTGCAAGCCAAGGTGTCTTACCATTTGTGTTTACTACCTTTAATGCTTTGCTTCCGTTGTAATCAACGATGGAAAGCTCAAGGTTTGCGGATGTAGCATGCTGCATATAAGGTGCTACGAATCCCATGTTACCGTCTTCGAATGTAACGGATGCACCTGCAATTGTTACATTCTGTGGTGCCGGAACCGGTGTTGCTGTTGGGTCAGCCGGTGCCTCTGTTGGTGCTGTTGTCGGCGCTGTTGTTGGTGTTACGTCATTGCCGGTCTGCTCCCCACATGCGACCATGGACAATGTCATGACAGCTGCCATTACTACTGCGAAAAATTTTGTTTTTTTCACTTTTCTCGTCCTCCTTTTTTTTCATTAACCGCCCTCTCACGGGGCAGGTAATTTCATTATAGGGTTGAAGATGCTGAACTTGTTAGCCGACGATTCCGCTTCGTTCCACACCTTCTATAAAATACCTCTGGAGCAGCAGGTAGATAAGAATAATCGGTAAGAGAACCAGAATGATACCCGCATGCAGGTACAGCTCCTGCAGGGTGACATTCAAAATCTTGTCTTCGTTTGCAATAACCGAAGCCAGGGTAGATATCTTCTTACTGATTACGATATCCGGGCTGACCAGAAATAAATTCGAAAAGAATGAATCATTGAACTGCCATACCAGGGAAAATACGGTTACCGTAATTACCGCAGGTGATGCGTTCTTTAACATAATGTTAAAATAAGTATACCACATTCCGGCGCCATCTACAAATGCTGCTTCTTCAATTTCTTTCGGAAGTCCTCTAAAGAACTGGTTGAAGATGTAGATATATAAACCGGACCGGACACCGCATCCTAACAAGGACATGATGTACATCGGCCATGGCGTACCCATCAGGTTAATTGGCCCTCCTTTAATTGCCGTAATAATGCTTAACGGGTTAAAATTTCGGAAGGTTACGTATAACGGAAGCTTGATGGTGTAGGTTGGAATAACAATCATTACTACCACCAAACCGAATAACAGCTTCTTGAACGGGAACTCAAATCTGGCAAATCCATAGCCTACCATGGAACAGACAAGAACCTGAATCAGGGTAAGTGTCAGTACATATAACACATTTTTTGTAATGGTTGGCCAGTAATCCATTCGAAGCATTGCCAGTTTATATCTCTCCAGTGTAGGATACTCCGGAAAAATAAATACCATTGGATTGTAAGCATCCTTGTCACCGGAAATAGAATTTACTACCATACCAATTACCGGAGAGAGAATAACGTAACATACGCCAACAATAATTGCAATCTGCAATATAGTCAGGGCAAATTTCTTAATATCATTACCTAAAAGCATTCTCTGATACGGATCCTGAAATGCTTTTTTGATTCTGCCTTTTTTCATGCTCATTCTTTCTCCTTTCTTAGTTATAGTAGAAGGTTCGTTTTTGTATGAAGCCTACCACAACAACCAGTATGATACAGGTCACAATGGTGCTGACTAAGCTGAATACGGAACCCAGACCGTAATTCCACATATCGAAGGTTGTGGTATCGGCCAGCTTTAAGATTTCACTCTGTTCAAAGCTGTCCACGATGGTATATACCACGTTGGTAATGATATGAGGCATTACCATTGGGAAGGTAATCTTCCAGAAGGTTTCATAGCCGGTAGCGCCTTCAATCTTTGCCACCTCGTAAAGGGAGCTAGGAATAGACTGCAGTGCCGCAATAAACAGGACAATCTGCACACCGGACATGGAAATAATATCGTTGATTCTTCCTACGGCCGAAGTGATATAATCCAACAGCTTCGCCGGAAGACCCAGGTTCATGAACATACTGATTAAGTAGTCGATGTCAAATGCAATTGCCGAAGAGGCGCTGGCCTCCATTTCCTGCATCTGACCGGAAACACCGCCCTGCATCATCATTTCACCCATGGCAATGGCATCTACCACGGCACCGGAAGCTAAAATAACCGGCAGAAAAAAGATGGCACGGACAATGGCTCTGCCCGGGAATTTTTTGTTTAAAATCATCGCCATGAACAAGCTGAAGAAGGTAATTAACGGAACATCCACCAGCATGTTCATAACGGAAGAGGTCAAGGTCTGCTTAAAGCTTCCGTGTTCCAGGAATGCATACCGGAAATTTTCCCAGCCCACCGGGGTCAGGGTGTAGCCGCCGTTAATGGCATCCATAGACATTGACGAGAAGGAAAACTGCACCGTCTGGAAAATGGATCTTACATAAAATACAAGGAAACCTACTAACCAAGGCAGGATGAAGAGATATCCTGCAACCATACGCTTACGCATCAGGGACAATCTTTTCTTTTTCTTTTTCATTTAGATTCCCTCCATTTCGTAAGACATTGCAGGAACGGTCTTGCCATCCATGCTTTCTGCTTCATCACTGTAGTTGATATAAATCGTTACACCGTTGGAGTAAGAAATCTTTCTTACGTCTCCTTCGATTTCATGTCCTACGATTTGTGCACCGCTTACATGCTGCAGAGCCTCATTTACACGGTTATAAATGTCAACCGCTTCGCCCTTCCATACATCGTAAGTAGTTGCGTAGAACTGATTCATACCGGTGTTCTTCATGCGGCTGGACGCCTCTTTGGTAAATACATAATGCGGAGCGGAGCCGGTCTCAATCATCTGAAGCACGGAAAGTGTCATATCCTCGGAGTCGTCATAGTTTAACAGCTCTGTAGAGTAGTTTACACATCCGTGAAGAATCATCTGATAAAGCGGAATGTTATCGTCCACAATCGGATAAGTATTATCACTCATAGGAACGTTGGTCACATGATTGGTATAGCCAAAAGCGTACGCATTGGCATCATTTAATAAGAGCTTCTTTCCGGTAGTTTCTAATAAATCAAGCTGTGCCAGAACAATTTCCAGCGCTTCTTCTCTGTTAATTACTTCCGTACGCTTCTTATCGGAGGTTAAATAACATCCCAAATCACGTAAGGATAAACCGGAAATATCGTATTTATCAATCTTCTTTGCAAACTTTTCCACATATCTCGGCAGGAACTTTGGAGACATTAAGTCGTACTGAGGTTCCATATAACCAAGACCGGAGGTGTTTCGAAGAGTGGTCGGATTTACCAGACCGAAGCTTGCCACATAACCTGCACCGTAATAACGGGAGCCTTCCGCACTCCAGTTGTATCCGGTATCTGCAAAGGTAACTCTCTGGAATTCCACATCGGCATACATGGTGCCACCGATACTCTGAAGTGTGTCATCCAACGTTTCCAGTTCTGACTTAGAGCCCATTTCCCTTACCAAACGGATGTCGTGCGGAGCATCGTGGTAATAGCCTTCGTTGAACCAACCCTGTAAGGTTAAAATCTGATTATTGATACCGCTTGCCGCAAATTCCTGTGCCATCTCCTCAATTTCTTCATAGGTGGTCATGGCAAAGGTATCCAGGCGCTGAATGCCTAAGAAATGGGAATTTTCCTTTACACCGCCGATAACATCGTAGTAAAAAGGAATATCGCCGCTTTCTGTCATCGGAACTAAAGTTCCGTCAGCAATCAGCTTTTCTCTGTAATAGTTGGCAATTCCCGCATAACCGGTATAGTCTTCATTTAAGAAGGTATAGCGCACGGAGGCGTTCATATCATATAATTTTTCCTCTAATACGAAAACGTCCTGAGAGGAATTACCGAAGTTACGGAGATTATCTACGTTACGGAACACAAAGGTTGCGTAAGCATAGTTATAATCGTTGTACTTTCCGGAGATTTCTGCGGAAATCATGGAAGTGGTTGCACCACCTTCAATTTCTGCTAAAAGGCTTCTGTTTTCCCGGCAGATACCAAAAATCGGAAGTCTTACTCCGTCTAAGTTTTCTGTTGTGGTATAGTTTGCTGTCATCGGATCCATTTCGTACACATACTGGGAATAGGTATTGGATGTCAGCTTACCGTTATTAAAGTTGATAATAGAGCCGGAGCCGTTCGGAACAACCAAATAGCCGTTTTCCGCTTTGTTACCGGCACCCATGTAACGGAGCAGCTGGATACGGTAAAGACTGCCGCCGTTTTCTTTAATTCCCTTGGAAGGAATGGAAACTACCACGCTATCGTTATCTAAACGATATTCCAACGGAATTTCGAAGTAAATCGGAATTGCCTCACCCTTTGCGGTGGTGGAACCTACGGTATACAGAAAACGGATACCGTTTTCAATGGATTCTACCGCTAACTGGTTTTTCTCAACACACTGGGTGTAAGTATCCAAGGTACCGGATTTCACATCTGCATTGTAGTAATACACCATCATCTGGGATTTCAGGTAATTCTTGTTTGCTTTATTTGCTTTTTCATCCTCATCGGCATTCAACGGATTGGTTGTTGTGATGCTGCCGTCTCTCTTGTCATAGACAGCCACATAGCCGTTAGAGGTATTGGCATAAAGCTTTAACTTGTCATTCTCTGCCACCAGATCGAAGCCCGGCACCTTGACGTCATCGACGTCGTTCCATGGCTGGTAAGGGGTTCCCTGCTCATACTCGTAGTCGGTTATGAAGTCTTTGTACCGACGATAACCTACAAAGTAGGTGAAATAGTAAACCAAATATACTGCAAGTGCAGCTGCCGCTACGCTAAGCAAAGTAATAACAATCTTTTTTGTCAGGCTCATAGGGAGCTTTACTTTTTCTTTTTTGCTTTTTTTCATTGCACGCTACCCCCTATACCCTGAATATCAGCTCTGTGTAAATGCTGTGGAAGAAGTTATAAACCATACCCAGCAGGTTGCTGAGTAACAACAGCAGGAACACAATAATCAGAGCTGCTACGAATGTAAGTAATAATGTTAACAGGGTTTTACCCAGAGTGTAGTTATGTACCTGCATAATGCCTACCAGCATCATGATAATACCGTATGCTATACCTACACCGATTAAAATACCGTAAAACGCCTGCTCGTCGTCTGCAATCACCTGGCTGATGATGGTGGAAAGCACCATAACCAGGGTCATTGGTACCGTACCGTAACCGACAGCAATGGCAATATCCTTTAAACGGCCTTCCCCGTTCATTAAACAGGTAATGGACCAGTTGCTGACACAAAGCAGCAGATAGAAGGATAAGACGCCCAAAAGCTCAAACAGTAAATCGACGCCTCTCGGGTCCAAATCATTTACTACAAAGCTTGCCATCAGACGGTTTGCCGTAAAGCTGAAGGAGAAAAGAATTACCATCAGGATAGCGAGAGGTACACTGCCATAGTCGCGATGACGAATCCAATAATATCCGTCCATCGGGTGGGTAATGGTGTAAAACATGTAAGACCATTTTTCTTTGGAGAAATATTTACCCATTAGTCATCCTCTCCTTTCTTTTTCTTCTTATAAGCTTTAAATCCAAACCAGAATACTACCAGCACCAGAATGCCGGTTAAAATCCAGCTTAAGTTTTCGGTCAGCACCTGATTACGGAAACGCTTGAAGGCAATGGAATAATAATCTCTTGCCATACCGATTTCTAAGTAATGCATGGCCTTTTCGTAATCACCGGCAGTAAGATATGCCTTACCGATACCGGTGTTTGCAAGCTCATTATTTTCATCTAACTCCAGTACTCTTTCCCAAATAGCTACTGCCTCTGCTTCATCACCATCGTAACGGAGAGAAACTGCCTCGTTAATGAGTCGTCCGTATTCCGTTTCCTCAAAGCAGATGATGTTTGCCTTGGTAGCATCCAGTACTGCAATTTTTCCGCCGATATCTTCTACTGCCGCAGCCAGGGTAAAGGTACCTTCCTGTGTTCCAAGGCCGCCGAAGATATAAAGCAGATTTCCTTCGTGGTCATAAGTGAAAATACGGCCGCGCTTTCTGTCAAGACAGGAATAAATACCGTTGTCTCTGTAAACAACGTCGGTAAACTGGGAAGCACCGGAATAATCGCTGGTACCGTCAATCAGTAAGTCGCCACCCACATTGGCATTGGCACCCTTTTTGATTACGTCTTCGCCTCTAGGGTTCAGTCTTCTTACGCCCTGAACACCGGTGGCGTCAATATTGGAGGCATATACAAAGCCCTCCGGATCGATATCGATACCGGTGAATTCGGTTGGAATGAACAGCTGCTGGTTTGCACGCTCTTCTTTGGTTGCCAGACGCTTCCAGAACTTATCCCAGGCAGAAATCTCTACGTTAATGGTACCGAAGAAGTTCGTAAACTGTCCGTTGCTTTCAAATACCATGATACCTTCGAACATATTCTGTGCAATAACATATACACGGTCTGCATAGTCTACGGTAACCTTCATCGGGCTGAATACGAAGCCATCGTCCAAGCTTTCGGACTGCGGATTTTCAATAATCTGCATTACGTTTTCGTTTTCATCTAATACAACAACACGCTTGTTTTTCATGTCTGCCACATACAGCCATCCGCGCTCGGAAACGCAGACACCATATGGGGAATTAAACTTATCTTCCTCGCCGTTGTTGTTAAAGGTAGTAATTACTTTTTTAACATTTTTCATTGCGTTATCCAGGATAACAATACGGTTGTTACCGGTATCTGCAATGTAAATATCTCCGTTTTCTGCCAAACACATATCCTGCGGTGTTTTAAATGCACCCAGGGCTTCGCCGCCCCAGGTAAAGTCCAAACCGGATACGGTGCGGGACGGAATGTACGGAGCCGGAGTATAATGGATATACTCTCTGTAGTCATAATTGTAAGAATCGTATGGCAGTTCGTCTGCCATAGCGGTTATACCCTCTGTTGTCAAAAGAACAATCAGTGTCAGACAAAGAGAGATAACTGCTTTGAATTTCGTAAGTTTTCTCATATATTTGCCCTCCTGTTATTCTTTCATACCGGATGATGTCATGGTTTCCAAGACGTTACTCTGACAAATCAGGAAGAAGATAATTGGTACTGCCGAAATCATGAAGGTTACGGCTGCTCCCGCACCGGCTCTTGCCGCACCACCGGCAGAAATCTGGTACAATGCATACTGCAGAGGCTTTAACTGCTCATCACGAAGGAAGGTACCACCAGTGTTGCTCCACATCTGCTGGAACTGGAAGATTGCCAGTGTTAACCAAGCCGGTTTTACGTTTGGCATTACGATGCTCCAGAAAATCTTAAATTCGGAAGCACCGTCCAGTCTTGCGGATTCCATCAGGGAGTCCGGAAGCTGTTCCATGAACTGCTTCATGAGGTAGAGACCCATACCAAATGCACATGCCGGAAGGATAAGTGCCCAGTAGCTGTTGTTAATTCCTAACCAGGAAATAATTATGTACTGTGGTGTCTGTGTAACGGTCCAGGAGAACATCATGGACAGCACTACCATCTGGAACAGGATTTTCTTTCCCGGGAAATTGTGCTTTGCCAGTGGATATGCCGCCAGGGAAGCAATAATAACGTGACCAATCATACCGCCACCGGTAATAATAATGGTATTTAACATATATCTGGAAAACGGAACCCAGGTATCATTCATGAGAATAAACAGGTCGGAGAAGTTTTCCAGGGTAGGGTTTCGAACGAAAATCTTTGGTGGGAACTGGAACAATTCATCCAGTGGCTTTAACGCGTTGTTAATTAACATAACAAGCGGAATTGCCATTGCCACACCGCAGATACCCATGAGTACAAATAACAGGGTATTACCCGCCATGGAGCGGTTTAATTTCTTTTCTCTCTTATAGGAGCGCTTGCGTCTTCTTTTTACTTTTTCAGCCATTATTCGCCAACCCTCCTTAACAGTTTCTGTACTAACTGGTTACTGCCCACCATGAGCAGGAACAAGATAGTTGCAATTGCGGATGCGTAACCCATTTCCAAACGTACGGTACCATAGTCAAGCAAGTGTGTAACTACGGTTGCACCGGCATAGTTTACGGATGGGTTACCTGCTAAGTTCAGGGATACATCGGCAATTGCGAAGGACGATGTAATCTGCATTACGGCACCGAACATTAACTGAGGCTTCATAGCCGGAAGTGTTACGTACCATAATTCCTGCCAACGGTTCTTAACACCGTCTAAGGCAGCTGCTTCATACATGCTCTTGTCTACGGTCTGGAGACCTGCGATGAAGGACAGGAAGCCGGTACCCAGGGACAGCCACAGCTGAACCACAATCAGGAACGGAAGGACATATTTTTCTGTCTGCATCCACTGTACTGCTTCATCCAAAACTCCAAGCTTTAATAAAATACCGTTTAAGTAACCATAACGGTCACCGGTAAGAATCAGGTTCCATACCATGTAGCCGTTACCACAAATGGATGGTGCATAGAAGATAAGTGTAAGGAAAGCTCTAAGCGCGCCCTTAAATTCGTTAATAATCCAAGCGAAGAGGAGACACAGCATGTAGCTGACCGGACCTGTAATAACCGCTAAGATTAAGGTGTTCTTTAAGGACTTCATGAAAATGTCGTCCTCAAGGAACAGTTTGATATAGTTTTTCCAGCCTACAAAAGTAGGCATTTCTAACATGTTGTAATATGTAAAACTGAAACCAACCGCCATTACAACCGGCAACACCGTAAAGAAGAAGAACAGGATGAAATACGGAGCTATCATGATATAAGACGCTTTGGACTTTTTGATACGATACCACAGCTTACCCTGCTTCTTGGCAACTTCCAGGGCCTGTGCGGATCTGTCGTTTGTATCTGCCATTTTATTTAGCTCCTTTCTATTTGTCTAATTCTAACTCTTCTCTCTTGTAGTTGATTTCGGCATTGATGTAAATTACCTGGTCCATCAGCTCTTCTCGAGGGAAGGAGGTATCCGGTGTTGTAACTACCGAATAGAATGCGTTGTTTACGTTTCTCCAGGAGTAGTAACCACCCGGAACCTGAGGAATACCCTTAACCCATTCCATGGATTTTTCCAGCGCCTGGAAGTCGTTTACCGGCCAAGCCATGTTGGTGAAGGATTCATAGTTTGCGGTAGGAACACGAGCTGCGGAACCCATCAGGGATTCCATTTCACGACCGTACATGGTCTGTGTTTCTGCGGAGGTCCACCACTTTAAGAACTCCCAGGATTCTTCCGGATATTCGGTATCGGACATAATCATAGAGGTTAAGCCGGTACATGCTACGGTACGGTCAATGGTTCCGTCTTTCTTTACGGTACCAGGAATCTGGGTAAAGCTCCATAAACCTGCGATATCCGGAGCGGATACGGCGAAGTTGTTATAGGTTGTGTAGTCAGCGATGATGATTGGGGATTCACCGGTACGGAATCTTTCTTCTACGCTGGTTGCACGGTCTAACTTGTAGTCTGTATAGTAATTACAGAACATCTTGAATACATTTACTGCAATATCGGAATCCAATTCGGAAGCGGTACCGTCTTCGTTATAGTACTGTCCGCCGTTCTGATATAACAGGGAAGCAAATAACTGCTCATTCGGAAGCATACCGAATTCCATCTGGTTCTTTGCAAGCACGGTCATGGCAACTTTTACGTCGTCCCATGTTTCCGGAACTTCAAGACCGATTTCCGCTAAGATGTCTTTACGGTAGAACATAACCGGATAGGTAATGGTTTCCGGTAAACCGAAAAGCTGTCCGTCATACATAAACTGTGTATAAGATGCTTCAGGGAAACGCTTTAAAATCTCCTGATAATCAGGGAATTCGGCCAGGTCAAGAACCGCACCACGGATACCGTAGTTAACCGGAGTATCGTTACCGGTAAATAATACCGCACCGGCTGCACCGTTGGTATTTGCTACCTGGATAGCCACGTCAGGACCTTCGCCTACCAGCTTTGCCTTAAGTAAGGTGTTCATATCTACCAGCTGTACGTTTACGCTGATGCCGGTCTTGTTTGTGAAGGTTTCATCGATTAAGGCCTTAATTACGTTTGCCTGGTCACGGCCGGAACCAACCCAGAGGGTCAATGCTGCCGCGTTTTCATCGGTGGAAACGCTACCGATGTTGTTGTAATCAATAACGAAAGAGTAATATAATCTCTTAATTTCGTGAGATAAGCCTGCAAAGAAACCTGCATCTCTGTCTTCCGGCTGTGCGTCCGGAGAGTAAACGGTAATGCAGTCCAGTGCCAAAGGCTGGCTGATAACCTGGGTAATCCAGTTACCGCAGGCACGGACATTCGCCTTGAAGGAACCAAGGACACGAACCACGTATTCGTTATCCTCAATAACATCGTCCAGCTGGTCTCTCATGGTAAGAAGAACGGTCTTCTTGTCGGAGTTCTTACCTGCTACCACTTCCAGCTTTTCCAGTGCCAGATTAATAATCTCTCTTGCAGAAACCAGCTTGCCGGTTAATTCCGGTAAGGTAGCTTCCAGCTGGTAGTCACGGTAGGTATCCGGAGCAACACCGGTTACCTTAATGATACTTCTGTAAATATCGTTTAACTGCTGAACCCCTTCTTCTACCAAGCCGACGATTTCGGAGAACTCACCCAGTACGTTTTCCATACGGATGGTGTGCTTTCCTGCCTCTAAATAGAACTTAAATGCCTCACCGTCTTCGCCTGAAAGAACCTCGGTTCTCCAGTTCTGTTCGTAGTTAAATTCGTAATTGTTTAATTCCGCAAACGGAACCTCGCCGTCGATGGTGATACGGCGGGATACCGCAACGCCTCGGCTGAAGTTCTGCTTTGCATTCAGGGCGATTTCATAGTAGCCGCTTTCTGCCACGTTGAAATCCCATTCAATCCACTGTCCGACCAGTCTCCAGGAGTTGCCGCCGATGGTGTTATTAAGAAGTTCCTTGGCACTTGCCGGAACTACATCCACGGAAGCCTGATCCTGAGTAGGATATAACATCTGGGAGGATGTCTTGCTTGCGTATTCTGCTTCAATGGTAACTACCTTGCCGGTGGAATCCTTGACGCCCTGTGCGTCCCAGGCTGCCTTAACCTCTGTATAAGCAGGTGTTTCTTCGGCATGGTCTAATACCAGCTTGTTGATAAGCATCGGTTCCTTGATGGAAACTACGCTGATGGTGTGGGTACCCTTGGTGAAATATACAGACAACGGTGTGGTAATATAACCGTCACTGTCGTATACATATCTGGTCTGCCATTCCGGAATCTCTTTCATGCCCGGCTTAACATCGTTACCCTGGTTGTCTTTTTCCCAAAGCTTTACGGTAACACCGTTTTCGTCAACGGTGGTGCTATCCACTTCACTTGCCCATACACGGGAGAAGGTGGTCATGGAAAATTCCTTAAACGGAAGTGCTCCGTCAATGAAAATACTTCTTTCAATATCGGAGTTCTTACCCGGTACCGGATAATATACGAAGGACATATTGTACAGTCCGTCTTCCGGAACAGTAACTTCAAATTCAATTAAAGAATCTTCTGTGGTCAGGACACTATTTCCTGCCATTCCCTCATAGTCGGTGTAAACTTCAGGCTGTGCCGCAGCTCCTGCTTCCTCATAGCGGACATAGGAATCTGCTCCTACCTCTACCACTGCCGTCGGATATGCTGCACCGCTGTATTGTTTTACATAGTCTTTGTAGCTTAAGATGGAATCGTCGATATTATAAGTTCCGATAATCTCCTCAAACTCATCCATGCTAAGGTCGGTCTGTGCACCGGATTCTCTGTAAAAGCCCGGATAAATGGTTACCAGAAGTACGGCAACCAGCAGTAGAACCAATGCCTTTTTCCACACGCCTTTCATTTTTTATCCTCCTTTATTTGTTGAACGATTCGCTGATCGGATATGTCTTTAAATCCGGCATTTCATCCAGCGTAATTACCGCTTCATGTTCGTATGCTTTCTTCATCATGTATTCTTCCGTATACTGTTCGGAAAGCTGGGCTTTGATGCCGACGGTCTTTCTGACAAACTCGCCGGACCAGGTTGCCCACATGCCCCACATGGCACCGTCACGAACCAAAAGGTCCGGATCCGGAATACATCCGTTTTCGGTTAAGTAAACCAGCTTTCGCTCGGTTGAATACTCGGCCACTTCAAAAAACTTTGTCGCCTGGGAGGTATATACCTTTTCGCCCGGATAAATATCCTCACCCACAATATCTACATATTCATCACCCGGATACCAGTCGGCCGCCTGACCGTTCCATACCCAGATTAAATTATTCAGTCCATACTCATTTGTCAGCTTGTCGTAAAGGAGAACCCATAACTCCTTATATGCCTCCGGTCCGGATGCTCCCCACCAGAACCAGCCGCCGCTGGCCTCATGAAGCGGACGGAACAGAATCGGAATACCTGCCGCCTGTATCTCTAACAGAGGCTGTGCAATGTTGTCGATATCCTTCATTAACATGTCATACCCTGCCTGGTCCTGACCGTTTAATGCTTTCTTTAAATTAAAGGTGGTACTGTCGGTATAGAAGGTTCCCCACCACTCATTTCTGGCGTAGGTTTCTGCAGTATTCCAATGCCAGCAAAGGGTTACGATACCACCCTTATCCCAATAAGCCTGCACTTTTGTAGGAAGTCGTAAAGAAGACCCGTGAGCCTGGTTGACACCGTTATAATCCATTAAATCCATACCGAGAATCACCGGCTGCTTGCCGGTAACGTTCTGGATGACCTGCATTTCCTTGCCGAAGGCACCATCATCACAGTACTGACCGGACAGAACCTTTTTCCCGTACATATCAACCAAAAAGCTCATTAAACGTTTTGCTTCGTCTGTTGCATTTGGGTTAATCAGCTTTGCCTCTACCTGATATAAATCATCCGGTATCGGAGCGGCAGTCTGTACCGTCATCTTATCTAACATAATCCAGCCCCAGGACACGCCCACCGATACGGTATGCTCTCCCGCGGATAGCCACACTCTTTTAATAACAGAATCCTGATAAAAGGTCTGGTCTGTGAAAATGTCACCAACAGGTTCTCCGTCTACGGAAACCGGATTTAATTTTTCGCCGCCGTTGCTGGCAATACGGAAAATCAAATCGTAAAATCCTTCTTTTTCGACATTAACCGTAAAAGTACAGCTGTCGGCATCTACTTTTTGAAAACCGTCTACATATCCGTTTTTTGCGGTTACGTTTCCGGCAAGCTTCGCCTCTTCTGCCTCATACTCACCGAGAACCACCGGAACAAACGGTGTCGGTGTCGGAGTTTCTGTCGGAATCGGTGTTGCTGTTGCCATGCTTTCATCGTCTCCCTGTTTATTGTTACAGCCCGCCAGAGCCAAAAGCCCCAGGGCAAGCACTGTGTAAACCCAAGTCTTTTTCATGATTTCCTCACTTCTCTTACGGAAAGATTTTTACTTCATCAGTAATGCTTTGTTTTTCTCAATCAGTTCGCATCTTTGTCTTACACAATCCGGACTTCTCATCGGGTCCTCCGGTGTGTTGAATACGTAATCAATAAGACGTTCCATGGTAGTTCCCGCTACGTGGAGACGTGTATCGCTGGATGCGTAGTAGATATAAACCTCTCCATTGTCTGTTGCAATGGCACCATTGGTAAATACCACATTGGAAACGTCGCCGACTCTTTCAGGGCCTCTAGGTCCGATGAGTAAGCCCGCAGGCTCTGCAATCACCTTGGACGGGTCGTTTAAATCGGTTGCAAATGCATAAATTACGTAACGTAAGCCCGCTGCGGTATTTCTAACGCCATGGGCAATGTGAATCCAACCCTTTTCGGTTTTGATAGGCACCGCACCCGCACCGTTCTTTGCTTCGGTGATGGTGTGATACTTACGCTTACTTGTCATAACCTCTTCGTCCACCACGGCATTGGTGATGTCGTCGCAAAGGCCGAAGCCTACGCCACCGCCGGAGCCGGTATCGATGAAGTCATCCATCGGTCTTGTATAGAAAGCATACTTTCCGTTTACAAATTCCGGATGAAGCACTACGTTTCTCTGCTGAGGGGAACGGAGTGTAACCAGATTCGGAAGTCTTTCCCATGTTTTTAAATCTTTGGTTCTTACGATTCCTGCCGCTGCCACTGCTGCGGATAAATCTTTATTTTCAAGGTCTTTACTTTCGGAACAGAACACACCGTAAATCCATCCGTCCTCGTGCTTGGTAAGTCGCATGTCGTATACGTTGGTTTCTTCCGGACAAGTATCAGGAAGTACCACCGGATAATCCCAGAAACGGAAGCCCTCGGTTGGCTTGTCGCTTTCTGCCACTGCAAAGAAGGACTTTCTGTCGGCACCCTCTACTCTTGCCACCAGGTAATATTTTCCGTTTAATTCAATGGCACCGGAATTCATTACCGCGTTGATTCCGAGACGCTCTTCAAAGAAAGGATTGGTTTCTTCGTCGATGTCGTATCTCCAGATAACCGGGGCATGGTCTCTTGTTAATACCGGATTTTCGTAACGGTCGAAAATGCCGTTGTAGAAGCTTGCGTCTACGTTATTCTTTTTGTTCAGCAGCTCTTCCTGCTTTTTTACTTCTTCATAATACTTTGCATGAATCATGTTCTTCGTTCCTCATGTCTTTCCGTTTCGATTTATTTTGTAAATCCCATTACATATCTTCTTTATTTTGTTCTGTTGATGATTTCCATACACATTCTTCCGTTATGGTAAGGACACTTCCATGGTTCTACAATCGGTTTTTCCATGGCCGGATTTCCGAACTTGTCGGTGCACCAGAACCATTCGCTGCCCATTCTTGCATCTACCACGTACTCTTTTATGAATCCCCAGATGTCTTCTGCCGCTTCCTTAAAGCGGGTTTCGGACCGGCGCTTCTCCCATGCATTGTAGAAACCAACCACAGCTTCCGCCTGCACCCACCAGATTCTCTTTTCGTCTACCACACCACGCTCGCACTCATTTGCCAGAGAGTGATGGTTGTAGGCGATTTCATAAATTTTATCTTCCAGCGCTTCATTGATTGGTGCCAGTTTGCGTTTGTAGGTTTCATCACCGAGAACCTGCAGGCCTCTGTCTACCAGCCATGCAGTTTCAATATCATGACCGTAGGAATGAAGGTCGATAAGGCTGTTCATGTTGTTATCAAAAAACACTTCCTGACGCTTTAATTTCGGATTGTATATTTTTGTTGCGATAGTATCCAAAATCCATTTTAAACGCTCGGCTGTTTCCGGACGTTTTGTTACTCTGTATAATTCGGTATATGCCTCAAACACGTGAAGCAGTGTATTCATGGTACGGTCGGCCATAACGCCGTTTTCGGAAAGTTTATCATTACTTACTTTATAAAACTCCCGGCTCTGTGCTTCCTTGTAACCGTATTCATCCCGGCACTTCAGTTCGATTAAACGGAACAGGTCGGTTGCGGCTTGCAGCGCTTCCTCTACGCGGAACGCATCATAATAAGAAGACAGGGCATAAATAGCAAACGCCTGATTGTATGTATGCTTGGTTGTATCTAACGGCTGGCCCTTATAGTCCAGAGACCAGAACACGCCGCCTTCTTTCCGGTCCAGACAGCGGTCCATCAGGAAACGGAACGCATGGTCTGCGTACGGTTTAATGCTCTCATCCTTTAATGTCAGGTAGGCATTGGAGAAGAACCAGAGAATACGGCTATTTAAAATGCATCCTTTTTCGGAGTCTTTTACCACCTTCAGGTCGGTTCCCATAAATCCGTAAAATCCACCGTAAACATCATCTTTTAAATTTTTCCAGAATGGCAACAGCGCTTCTCTTAAATGCTGTTCCATTTCTACTCTCATAGCCGCTTTCATAATATCCTCCCATCCGGTTTCCCGGGGCACACCTTGCCCAACCCGTTCTTAAGTAATTTAATTTTACTACTTTTTCACATTTAATCATCACTGATTCTTGATTTTAATACATTTTTGTTGACTTTATTGTTTGTTTCTTTGTTTTTAACAAAAAATCCGAGGTTCTTTTGTGCAATTTACACAAAAACATCCACTTGTTTTTGTGATTAGTTAAGTTGCAAAAGTAACATAAACTTAATTTTAAGTAAATTTAACTTGATTATATTAAGTTAACATGGTATAATAACCATGATTCTTGATGCACGTGTCAATTTTCTTGTTGATGCATTTTATACAATTTTACCACAAAATACCCTTTTAGTTTTGTAACAAGGAGGCAAATATGGACTTTGTACATTTACTTATGCATGCACTGATTGAAATCCCGAAAACTACTACATCTATGCCTATAACTTATTATTTACCTAAAAATACCACTATGGATGGTAGCTTAACTCCTTTCTTATTCTATCCGCAGGCTTCCGGACACATTATTATGCCTGCCGGTCTTACATTAAGCTTTCATCCGTTACCTACCTACGGTATCCTGTATGTTACCCAGGGAGCCGGCCAAATCTCCTTTGGCGGCCGCCAGTATGCTTTAACCGGCAACTCCTTTGTTTTCTTTGACGGAAGAGACGGTTTTACCTTCACCGCAGGTAACCATCTGGAATACGACCTGCTTTACTTCAACGGTTCCCCGGCACAATGCTATTATGACGAGCTGGTCCGCATCGGCGGAATCTATATTTCGTCCCTGTCCTCCTCCGGCTTAAACTCTTACCTTCGTCCGTTGCTGCCTTCCGGAACCGCCTATGTATCACCATTCGCCTTTCACCGGCTGTTAACCGACTTTTTATCCGAGCTTATCGATTACTCTACGGCTACAGAACCGGGTACCTCGGTACCGGATTACCTGCGGCAGCTCAGGGAATACTTGGACGATAACTTCTTTAAGGACATTACCTTGGAAGGATTGGAATCCCTGTTTGGTGTTAACCGTTACCGGATTTGCCGGGAATTCCGCGAAAATTTCGACCAGCCGCCACTACAATATCTTCACGGCGCACGCATCACCAAGGCAAAAGTCCTTTTGGCAGAAACCGGATTAAAAATCCACGAAATCAGTTATCAGGTAGGCTATGAAAACACCAATCAATTCATTCATCACTTCAAAAAAATAACCGGCTGGACACCGGCTGCATACAGAGAAAGAAAGAGGTAGGCATCAGCCCACCTCTTTTTGTTTTGCTTTATATTGATACATCCGTTCATCTGCCAGCTGCATTACTGCCTCCAGGGATTCACTCTCTCCCTTCTTTCTGACAGCCACGCCATAAGAACACGTGATTTCATAATCAAATTCCAACCCGGAGCTTTCTTCCTTCAACCGCTTGCAAAGCTTTTCCCAAGCCTCCTTAATTTCTTCTTCGGAAGCATTCTGCAAAATCGTTACAAATTCGTCACCGCCTACGCGGCAGGAAAATCCGATTTTACCAAAGGTTTCCCCAAGCTCCCTGCTGAAAACTTTTAACAGTAAGTCGCCCTTATCATGGCCAAACGTATCATTCACATACTTAAACCGGTTCAAATCCATAAATACGATGGCAACTTCTCCGGAGGTCTGCTTTTCCAGATAAGACAGCATTTTGGTACATGCCGCACGATTATTGCATCCGGTAAGCGGGTCTCTGTATGTTTCATTTACGCTTTTGTACCAACAATAAATAATACGGATAACACAGAAAACTAATGCCACTATTGCCAGGAACAATACGGTTTGCAGCATTGTCAGGTTTTCAAACTGTTTTACGACCTCCTCCATCGGAGTACACTGTACAATTGCCCAGGTATAATCCGGAAGATAACATACATATGCCAAATATTCCTGCTCTTCCAAGAAAAGTGTTCCGCCCCGGTAGTCTTCCCATAAAATTGCCTGTTGCACCAGGGACACATCGGATTTCTTTAACTCATATAAAGATCCGTTACCGTTTATATTGCCGCTTTTCGGTGCAGTAACAAACTTCCCTGCACGATCGACCATAAAACAATCACCGTCCAACAGCATCTCACTGTCGGAAATAACATCCTGAATGGCACTTAAGTTTATGGCACCGCACAACACTCCTACCTTGCGGTTCATGCCGTCATAAACAGAAACACAGGCCGTCATGATTGCAGTTCCGTCTTCCGCATAAAACGGCTCCGTAATATAAACATCGTTGTTCATTACGTTGGTAAAAAACATTTCTCCGCCCTGATTTCTGGTAATGGATTCTTCCGGATAAAATCCGGTTCCGCCCATATCCATGATAAAAATATGACGGAATCCCCACTTTACAGAATGATTCTTAATGAACGCAGACTGCTTTTCCCTGTCCATTTGATAAATTTCCGGATAGGCGGTCATGGATTTTAACACTCTGATTTTATCATCAACAAAGGCTTCGAACTGTTCTTTCTGACTCATGGTGTTTTCTTCTAACACCATCCGGACAAAATCAATCTGACTTTGCTCCGCATTACTTGTATAGGCATTAAACGCCGCCATAGTAACAATTACCAAAAGCAGCATGCCCGCCAAAAGCGCACGGTCAATCGCTTTAAAGCGGATTCGAAACATCCCTAATTTTTTCCTTCTCATATAAACCCCGTATTCTTCCGTAGTTCCGGTTTGCTGCTACACTAAATGGTTCTTACGCTCTTTCTTTCGATAAAACGTCCTTCAATTAAATGCATTCCCTCGCTGGTTTCCCCACCGGTCATTTTCGTAATCAAAAGCTTCACTCCGGTTTCTGCCATTTCCGTCATGTTAACCGCATAGGTAGTCATCGGAACATTGCAAAGTCCCGGATATAAAAAATCGTCGAATCCCACAATGGAGATGTCCTCCGGCACCCGGTAACCATTCTGCTCCAGCTCCCGGATGAACCAGCTGGCAATGGAATCACAGTTGCAGACAAACGCTGTTGGCATTTCTTCCGGCAACTCAAATTTATGAAAATTATGACGGTCACTGTCACGGTCATCCAGTACCCAGTCTTCGCGGACCGTTTTGTCATGCTCCAGCAAAGATTTCATATACCCAAGATAACGGTCGGTAATACTCTTTGTTGCCAACACAGTTCCCACAAAGCCGATATTGGTATGTCCTCTGTCAAACAAATGGTTTGTTAAGGTATAGGTGCCGTAAAAACTGTTAGAAATGACACAATCCTCTTTGATGGTCTGATCATAAAAATCTAAATATATCGTCGGAGTGGCGTAATGCTCTTTTATCATTTTTAAATAAGCACTTTTTAAGCCCCCCAAGACAATCAAGCCGTCAATTTTATTTTCTTTCAGAAGCTTTGGCGGAATTCCTGCTTTTTCATCTGCGGCATTTAATACCTCCAACATGACAAAGCTGTTGTTTTTTACCGCTGCCATGTTAATCTCCTGATACATTTCCCAATAAAAGGTCTGATATTTTTCTATATAATCATCCGGAACAATAACTCCTACATTATAGCTGCGAACCCGGTCTTCCGGTTTGGAAATCGGTTTTTGATAACCCATTTCTAAAGCTAATTTTTTGATTTTATTACGCATTTCATCACTGACACCCTTTTGGTCGGAAAGCGCCTTAGAAACTGTAACGGTGCTGACATTTAGCCGTTCCGCGATATCGGACATCTTCACTGTTTTTGCCATGTTAACAAACCTCCCCTAATAATTCACTCTTATTTATTTAAGCTAATTTTTTCACTTTGTTAGTCTTATTAAGTAAATCTTAGTCTAAGCAGAGTAAATTGTCAACAATTTTTACCTTAATCGATTAAGTAAAAAAAATAATTACTTTCCTTGCAGTTCCGATGAGAGTCACTGCGCCGGAAAGTAATTATTTTCTGCGGTGCTTACGCACTAAATATATTTTATACTTCTACTACGCTTCTACAATATGGAATAACTTTGCCTGGAAATCACCCCAAGGCTCTTCGATGTAAATACCCGCGTTCATTAAGGTGCTGCCAAGGTAAGTTCTGTCCTGCCCTTCGATACGGTAGGTCTTTTCCGGATCTAAGCCTAAGAACTTTAAGCCGCGGCTGCGAGGATTTGGACGACGCTTTACACATACGTAAGTTGCCAGCGCTTCCTTTTTATCCTTAGAAACTACCATGTACGCATCATAATAATGGTTTTCACGGTAGGATGCCATACGATAATAATCACCGGTGCGGACTAAATCATTGTATTTATGATACATCTTGGTCTGCTCCGGAATCTGGTTTCTGTCATCTTCACTGATTTTGGTAATATCCAGCTCGTAACCGAAGGTTCCTGCCAATGCTACGGCACCACGGGTAGCAAACGGTGTGGTTCTGCCAACGGTGTGGTTCGGGCAGTCGCTGACATGGGCACCCATAGCGGACAGAGGATAAATCAGAGCGGTACCTTCCTGGATGGTTAAACGCTCGATGGCATCGGTATCATCGGAACACCAAATCTGCGGACTGTAATATAACATACCCGCATCAAAGCGCGCACCGCCACCGGAACAGTTTTCCAGGAGCAGGTTCGGGAACTCCGTAATAAGACGCTCCTGCATACGGTAAACGCCCAACACGTAGCGGTGGAAAATTTCACCCTGACGTTCTTTCGGAAGACCTGCGCTCGCGATATCCGCTAACGGACGGTTCATATCCCACTTTACATATTCAATATTGGCAGAATGTAATACCTTTGCCATTTTTTCAAAGATGTAATCTGCCACCTCTTCTCTGGAAATATCCAGTACCAGCTGGTTTCTTGCCAGACCCGGAACTCTTCCCGGCACGGTAAATGCCCAGTCCGGATGCTCTTCATACAACTTGGATTCCGGAGAAATCATTTCTGGCTCAAACCAGATACCGAACTTCATACCCAGCTTATTTACTTCATCTACCAGGTGCTTTAAGCCACCCTGCAACTTTTCTTCGTTTACTTCCCAGTCACCCAGGGCACGGTTATCGTCGAAGCGGTTGCCGAACCAGCCGTCGTCCATAACCAGCATTTCAATGCCAAGAGGCGCTGCCTGACGAGCAATGGCAAGAAGCTTCTCTGTATCAAAATTGAAGTAGGTTGCTTCCCAGTTGTTGATAAGAATCGGGCGCTTTTTATCGCGGTAGTATCCACGGATTAAGTGGTTTCTGTACAGATCATGGAAACAACGGGACATGCCGCCGATACCTTCATCGGAATACACCAGAACCGCTTCCGGCGTCTGGAACTCTGCACCCGGAACAAGCTCCCATTTAAAATCGTCCGGATTGATACCGGTCATCATGCGGATGTTGTCAAACTGGTTGCGCTCCTGCAGGGTACGGAAGTTACCGGAATAGATTAAATCCATACCATATACTTCGCCCTTATTCTGGTCAGCATTTTTCTCAAGCAGCGCAGTAAACGCATGCTCCTGATGACCGCCCTCACCACGCATGGAACGGGACATCTGGATGCCATAGCTTACCGGCGTGCGGTCGATATAGCGCTCTCTTGCCCAGCTGCCGTATAAAACAATTTTATCAAACTCGTTGTTGTCAATATCGAAGGACGCAGACATAGCCTTGGTAACATAAACCGTATTGTCGGACTCGTTGATAACACGGGCATGACGTACCACTGCATCCACATCATTAAATACACTGTAGGAAAGCACCACTGCAAGCTTAGCTTCTTTATCCTCTAAGGTAAGCTCTAAGGTTTCGCAGTCCTCATCCTTCTCGCACCAGGTGGCAGGAAGACCTGCCAGCTTCTTCTTGCCCTTGAAGATTTCATGACTGCGGTAGGTTAATTTATTAGCGAAGTGGCCGTTTGCGTCCTCCACACGGATAGCACTCTCACGGAAGTCGCCGATGCCGTGGGTCGGATACTCCATCGGAAACGCATCATAAAAGCTTAACCGGTCTCTGGCATTGGTTTCCGGTGTGCCGGCACTCTCATAAATGCGCATCAGATAAGACAGCGCATCCTCTCCCAGCTTTTTGCCGTAGTAAGCATGGCCCACAAAGCCTTCCTTGTCTACAATACCGATAACATAGCTGGTATTTTTGGTGTCCAGCTTAAAAATTCTCTCGTTCTCAAAATAGGTAATTCCCATAGTACTCCTCCTTTATTTTGCTCCTTATTTTCTGCAACTTATTTCGAGGGATGACACTTGTCCGTCACCCAAAGATTTTAGTATTTCCCCCTCATGGTATCACAGAATCTTTAGAAATTCTACTGTTTTTTTACTTGTGCTTTTTGTCGAAATGGGGTACAATGAAAGTACCTTGTAGGGCAGCGCTTTACAAGGTACAATAGTTAAAGGGGTTTTTTATTATGTCATTATCCGTAAAACAATCTAAAATGATTCTGCAGTTACTCAGCAACCGTCTCTCCGGCGAGCGTGACGTGGTAAAAATCAGTCAGGTTCTTAAGGAATTTGAGGCCGCTTTTATCGTGGATATTCCAACCTGGAAGTACGACCTGGAAGAGTGCTTAAAAAAAGAGCTTTACGGTAATACCGCACTGGGCGTGTTAAAGAATTGGAAGTAAAATTGGATTATATATGTAAATAAATTTAAGGCAGCGTTCCGCGTGGAAGCTGCCTTTTGCTATTTTATAATCTTCTATATTCTCTTTTCTTTTCCGCCAAGTAACCTATCAATCACCGGATGAATTACCTCGCTGTTTTCTAATTTATTAATTGCACACACCTTTTTACCTGCATCTTTACTGGAGGCTCCACAATGATAGACTTGTTCTGTGTGCAAATTATAATCTAAAACTATCCATCGGTCGTGGCAGTCCGGATTTGGCTTAATGCGAAGTGTGGGATATTGGTTTTGGAAATCTGCAATGACAGAAGTAGTTAAAAAGCCTTTCTTTCCGTGTCCGTTTTCTGTAAAGAGAATCACTTCTACACCGGGATTCTTTTGTGACAATAGCTGTAAGGATTTTGCATTCATATAATCGTCCACCACGTAAATACTTTTTGCGGCCTGTTGATAAATGTCTATGTACGCCAAATCTGCTTCAAATTTTTGACCTTTATATATGACGAAATTTTTGACGTCTTTTTCAGAAATAAAATTTTCACTTAATGTGTCGATGCTTTTTTGGATATGTTCTATATCTTCCGTTGTTTTCTTTTTCCAATCAACCAAACCGGCCACTTGCACAGACAAATCCGACACTTTGGATGAAACAAGTCCCATCTCTGCTTTTGTTACAAACTGTTGATTTTGCTGTATATAGTGGCGCATTTCACGGAAGGTACGCATGATAAAGATACTTTGTTGTTCCGCCAGTTCACCACGAAGAACCGTTGCAAGCATATAGATGCCCTGTTCGGTGAAGGCATAAGGGAGTGTTCTGCTCTTCGAATTTATATTTGCGGTCGAAAAAATCGACCGCAAATTATCTACTTCTAACTTTGTTAACTGAAACATAAAATCTTCCGGAAATCTTGAAACATTATTTTTCACCTGTTCATTTAGCCGTTTCACTTCATACCCATAAATTGCCGCCAAATCCGCATCCAACATCACCTGCTGACCGCGGATAGTATAAACCTTGTTGCGAATGCTATCTACTAACAAAACGTCTATTTTTTCTTCCATGCTTTGTACCTCTCATGTAATTATGCACAGGAGATTCCTTTAAGAATGCCTGCTTGCTAGTAGTGTAGCACAGCCACCAATCTTACACAATATGTATGATGCAAATTCAGCAATATCTCCAAAAGCCAAGGCACTTCTTTGTGCAATGCGTCAAAAACCCGTGAAGTCACAATAAGTTACTTCACGGGTTTCGTGTTTTCATATTTTTTGAAGTCGCAATTTGCGACTTCAAAATCTTTCTTATATTTGATACCAAGTATATCGTATCTTACAACAGTACCTCTTCATTGGTACCATAGAAAATATCGTCTCTGCCGGAAAGCATCTGACAAAGCTTCTCGATACGGTCCCAGTTCTCATTGCCTTCAAACTCATAGCTGTGACCCCAGACATAGAAGATCTTTGGTTCGTCAGTTTCCATAGCGAGGAATTCCTCCGCCAGTTCAAATAACTTTTCATCGTCATGATGGCAGGTAGGTCGGAACCGCAGCAAGTCGGTCTGCACGTCAAAATTGTGGGAAGACCAAACCGTGCGGGCATACTGAAAGCCAAGCTCATCAAGCATGTTTACCACCTCATCATTAAAGGTGCCAAACGGATATGCCATGCCCACCGGGCTCTTGCCAAACAGCTTTGTAAGGCCTTCCTTGTCCTCTGCCATTTCGCGGCGGGCTTCCTCCAGCGGAAGCTTGGTTAAATCCGGATGGGTCAGGGCATGCGCCGCAATTTCATGACCGGCATACTTTTCCACATTTTCCGCCAAATCCAGACGGTTTACCGGCTTACCCATATACTCCCAGCCGCCGTTAGTCGGGCCAAGGCCGTAGTTTAAGTTAAAGGTACACTTGACACCGTATTTGTTGAAAATTTCAAGTAGTTTTACGTCCGGTGTGACACCGTCGTCGTAACTGAAGGTTACTGCTTTTTTGTAGTGTTTTGTCCAGTTCATAGTGTTTCCTCCAATACTTTTATAATATCTCGATACATTTCCGCCAGCGTCTTTGTCGGTTCCCAGCCAAGCGCCCGCAGCTTTACTCCGGAAAGACGAAGTTCTGTATCCGGTGCGTATCCTGTTTTGGATGCGTCCTCTACTTCGATGCGCACAGAAATACGTCCCTGTGCCACCTTTTCAGCCACCAGCTCTGCCATCTCACAAATGCGCATGGTGTTTGCCTCATTCACAACGTTGTATGCCTCACCGTCGGAGCCTTTCTCCAGCAAAACTAACAGCGCCGCAATCACATCTTCCGAACTGCAGTAATTACCATAGGAACGCCCTCTGGTTTTTAGCACAATATCCCGGCCTTCTACCGCAGCTCTGGCAAACTGCATATAGACGCGGTTATCTTCCGGCCGGACACCGGTTCCGAAGGTCTGGGCCAAACGTGCCACCTTCACCGGCACACCATATTCCTTAAAAAACGCATGACAATAATGTTCCGCCATACGCTTTCCCAAAGGATAGCAGCTTCTTGGAGAATTCAACGCCACTTCTCCCAACTCCTCCTCGGCGCGCAAGCGGCCAATATCTGTTACACAGCCATAAACCTCCATGGAGGAAACATATACCATGCTCTTTACATTCTTCTGTTTTGCCAGTTCCAACATATTTCTTGTACCAAGGACGATTCCGTCTGCCGTTTCCACCGGATTGGAAATCATATAAGCAGAAGCGGTAGCCGCTGCGCAGTGCACTATGTAATCTACCGGCTCTGAAATACCCAAAACGGTATTGGCATCACATAAATCCGCCATCACAAACTGCAAATTTTGGCAATCATCACACGCAAATACTCTCTTTGCCTTTTCCTCATCCCGTACCAGACCAAGAATGCGAAGAGTGCCCTCCTTATATTCCCGCTGTTCCATTAAATGCTTTGCCAGCAGACTGCCCACAAAACCGGTGATTCCGGTAATTAACCATGTTCCTGAAAGATTCATATTCCTTTTACTCCTTCGTTATCCCCAATGCTTCCGTAATTCTGCGACAGTTATCCCCATCGCAAAACGCATTCATCAACTTGCGCAGCTTTTCCCGCTTTCTTGCAGCCGGATCGGTACCTGTCGCCAACGTGCTTACAAAGGTGCATACCTCCTCAAAGGAATACAGTTCCTGCCCCGGCAGCCATTCCCGCACATTGTCAAATACAAAACCGCGGCTTTCCTCATACGCCTTTACGTCCTCCAGCATAAATGCCATCGGACGGTCAAGCGCCAAATAATCCACCGCCACAGAGGAATAGTCACTGATAAGGGCATCTGCCCCGCCAAGCAACTGATTGATTTGGATATCCTCTGCAAACAACCGGGCATTATCCAACAAAACAATATTGGAAAAATCAAGTTTTTGTATCTTGTCCAAATTCTGATACGGATGAAGCTTGATGACCAGCACCTGACCATTTCTTGACAGCAGTTCGTTCAGCTGCCGCATTTTATCCATGGTATCCACTATTGGAAAACCGGTTTCCGGATTCACTTCATATCCATTGGTCTGCACCAGGGTTTCTGCTGCCATGCGGTAGGTCGGAAGCCAGTAAATATACTGCTTTGCCAATGGATAGCCAAGCCGCAGTTCAAGCGGCACTGCCGGCTTTTGAAACAACCAGTCGCCCTTAGCAGAACCGGTCACCAGCAACTGGTCCGGCCGTAAGCCAAACACCTTACTGTGAATATCTGCATAAAGCTCACTGGTTACAGTCATATATTCATAACGCTTCTCACACGGCGAAAAATTCAATCTTGTTTTGAAGCCGCAGCCATGCCACAACTGCACACGGATTTGGTCTTCCCTGCTGTTTCTGGCAATGCCGTAAGCATCTGTAAAGAAGATATATTTCGCCAGACAAAGCACGCGGTAATACTGTGCCCGTTCCTCCTCTTTTGATGAAACGGACCACTCTAACGGCAGGAATTTCACATTCGCATACTTACTATATTCTGTAAACTCCTCCGGATTTTTTACCAGCCACACCAGCTCATATTTCTCATTGAACTTATTTTCCAGCATATACTCAAATAACGCCCTGGCGTTATCCGTAAAGTCCATGCCCTTCATGTAAGAGGTAATATGCGGACCGCTACGGAAAATAATGATATTTTCCAGCGTAGAGCCTTTGTACTTTTCCCGGAACTCTTCCTCGTATTCGGTTTCCGTATTGGCAAAGTAATAGACAGTATCTACTTTATCTGCCACGTGCTCATTTGCTTCCAACGACGCATATAATTCCCGGTAATAGTCTCCGGTGATAATAAATGCCCACCCGGAAAGGTCCAATTCCGCCAGGGCTTCATAGCCACGGACAGGAAGTTCTTTTCCGTTTAAAACAAACTTTCCTTGTTTGGAAGAACGGTCATCCAGGATAAGAGAAAGACGGTCCAAGACCGGATATTTGGCGCATAGCTCGTCCAGGTAGGATGAGGAGAGTTCGATGCAGCAAAGGGATTTATGCTTCATATCAGATATGCTGTTTTGAGTTAACTTGATAAGTTTCATAAATCTCTATGCCTTCCTCTGTTTTCTTACACCAGAAAATAATCTGTTATTCCTGCCTCTTCCAACAACGGAACAACCTTTGCCTGGTTGTTCTTGTCCAAACATACAACCACGCCAATATCCTTCCTTGCACAGATTTCAGACAAAAATAAAACTTGTTTTCCCATAAACTCACTTGCCTTAGACTGTCCATCTGAAACCACGTAGGCAGATATATTGGCAATATACGGACTATACTTTTCAGCATATTCTCCGGTTCCATAAACAAATATTGTTTTATGTTTTGCACAGTAAACTTCTAACGCTTGTTTACAAATAATCATTTGAAGCTCTGCAAATGACGAAAATGAACCTAACTGCTGCTGTACCTGTTGACATAGCTCTGTCAAATAATACTGCATATTTACTTCATTCATGGCGGCATAGTTTTCGTTTTCTACAATTCCGGAACAGAAGCCGGCTTTCTGCGCTATATATCCCCACAAATACGGAAGTTTTGCATAATCATTTGGTTCAACGCTTTCCAGTTCCCTTAAAACCGAACCTCGAATCCAAAAGCTTTCGAACAAAGCGAACGGTGGCTTATCTTTTCGCAACTGCCCCGCCATACCATACTTGCGCGCAACCACCGTTATGGATTCATACTCTTTCATCCATTCTGCTTCCACTGAGCCAAATAAATTACCAAAGTTTGCCCGCGGCAGAGTTAATACCCCTAACTGCGGATTGTTCTCGAAAACATTGACAATTCCATTGACATAGTTTTGACTCTGCAATAAATTTTCAAAGGTTCTGAATAATAACGACTTGCCATGATAGCTTGGCTGCATGTCAGAAGATAAATCTTCATCCTGGACGAAACAAATATATTTCTGCTTAGACCAAGCCTCTATACGTTTTTGGTCACATACATCTTCCCTTTTGTAAACGCGAAAGCCCAACTGTTCATACCGATTTCTTATTTCGTCGGTATCCGCATAAATTTCAACCTCGTCCTTAAACGCATTTATGTATTCCGTTACGCTTTCTATCGCATTCAAATACCGGGCAAAAAGAACAATATGTACAGATACTTTTTCAGAATTACATTGCTCCCTTACAATATAATTCAGACACATGTTTTTTTGCAAATCGGAAATATTGAACACTCGGATGATGTTTTCCCATATCATACTTACATCATAATCCGTAAACTTATCAATGTAATCCAGCACCAGCGGAAGATTTTCCTGGGTATGCTTGTCTAAGATATCCCTTCGTTCCATTGGCTTCTTTTTCAATATAGGAAAGTTTCTCTGCTTTAACAGCTCATAAGGGAGAAGCTCGTATTGAATAAACGTATTTTCTTTGTTCTCAGTGTCATTTGGCTTCATATCCGCCAAACAAGTATAGTTAAACCCGTTATTCGCAAAATGCGGTGTAAATTTATACTCAAAATTTCGTATAACATCAATAAACCGATTATAATAAGGCATAGCCTCCCAAAATTGCTGAAACGAGGAATCATGAAGCAGCTTTGTCCTAACTACTAGAAAAAAAGATTGTATATGTTCCGGAATTTCTTCATTCCTCAGCACTTTTTCCTTATGCTTAGATAAGCCCCAGAAGTCCACCTTTTTTTCTTGCATGTTATCGAAAATCTCTTTCATTGGAACAAATGGACCAAAAAAGGAATCATTCATCAAAACAAGCTCATCATATTGTAGAACTGTGTCCCAGCCAATAAAATCACACAACGCATCTTTGTATCCACCGGCATCAAAACCTTTGTTTTCGCGAAAAAACACGTCATCTGCATAGGTACTTATATATTCCCTGCCGTAAGAAATCTCCGGCATATTGCATACTACTACCAGATGAGAAACGCAGCTTTTAAGCGCCTTCAACACATAAGCAATATAGCGGTCAACCATATTTTGTTTATCATAAATTACATAGATACATAGACGGTTCATACTGTATTTCCTTACTCTTTAAATAGTTTATTTTTTAGTTTCTCTGCAAAACGGTTTGATAAAACGGGATCGAATAAATTACAGTCTTTTTTATGATATTGCAACAGTTCCTCATAAACTTTCTCCTTCATTTATCTACAGATACAAAAAACACATACGCTTTCTTAATTGCCGTAAATATAGTTTAAAAACGCCCTGTCGCTTATCTCTTTTTCGATTTCAGGAAGTAAATTTGGCGCCACTGCAATCACTATACCTACGCCCTCCGTTATAGACAATTCACTCCATTTATATACCGCAACACCATCTATAACCATTTCATCTTCCGGCATATCACTCACAACAAACCCCGCAACTGGCAATCTCCATTCCTTGCACCATTGCAATAAACGTTTTCCTATTGTTCCAGCGCCATATATATACACTTTTTTGTTGTCTGTAAAAAAGTTTCGAAAAACTTTTTCCTTTTCCAGCAACACCTCAACGCCATGCAAATCCTTCACCATATACTTTTGATTAAGTATTTGCATCATTTTCCGCATTCCGTCTTGTGCCTCCAACAGATTCCAGACTGCATATTTCTCTGTCATAATTGTCGCTGTTTTATAGCCGGCATCTTGAGCCACATAACCGAAAATGCGTTCTATCGCATGGCTTATCGTTCCGTCGTTTGCTAACGGTTCTTCCGGAAAATCTTCATATTTCCACTCATACAAAAATAACTTTTTTAACGCCTCTGTTTTCGCCCAAAATGCGGTTCCCAGCGTAATCGGTGGTTTGTTTTCTTCTATACAACACTGTAATCCCAATCTATTTGCAAGATTAGTACAGTTTTCAAAATTATGATTCCACGCATCACTATACCAGGTATATATATGCTTACCAAACGGCTCTGGTGGTACCAACAATCCGATATCCTTACTTTTATCAAGTAACGCCAACACATTATTAATATATACCACTGAACCAATCAAATTATCCCACAAACAAGCTACCCAGCTACGTACATCATCTGTCATAAAGTCTTGTTTTTCCTTTTTATCATGGACATAGCATATATATTGGTATTCGCTAAGATATCTTCTAAACTCCACAAGCAACGCGCTGACATCTCTACCCCTATTCTCTTTCCACAGTGTTTTAAAGAATCTTTTTTTCAACTTTTCTACTTGTTCTAAAACCATAGGGTTAGATGAAAAAACAAAAACATCTATACCGTCCGGAATGTTATTTAAATATTCCATATAAAACGACACATCTGTTTCATAAAACAGCGTAATAACCACTGCCGTTTTATTTGGCATTTCTTCTGTCAAATATGCTTCTGCTTTTTCCTGAGATAGAATATACAATAACTCTTCCTTTTTTCTAACGTCGTATATATTTTCCAATTCCTTGCCCCCGTTCAATAATAAAATGCGGTTTTATTTGCAAAGCATTTTTATTTCCCCATCACAAAGCAATGCAATATCATCATAATATAATACTTTTCGTGCTGCTATAGCATTTACACTTTCCCATAACGTTTTATTAAGGTTTATATAGCATAAGTTCTGTTCCGCTGTCTCAAAAGGCACAAAACATAGTTTTTTCTGATAGGGTAATTCCAAAAATTCGTTTACCAACGCCCTGTCTTCCGTATACATCATTACCACTACATCGCTCCAACTAATCCGTTGTTTTCTACTCTCCCATTTTTCTTTCGCTTGCTCAAAAGAGGCGTAATGATTAAAAAACAACAAAATATCTTTGCACCGGACAACAGGAAAATCTATATTCAGCATCTGATTATATTCCGTTCTTTCCAACTCCAACGGAGCATCCATATACTCTTTGGGTGCCTTTAACAACTTGAGATAATCCGTTGTTCCCATGTACATATTGATTATAGGCGAAGTAAATCGCAAACCCAAACTGTGATACGTTAAGCCTCCCATACAATTATTTGCAAAAATGGTTGGCGGGGACTTCTTTAACTGCAAATATTTCTCGACATCCATTTCCGGTCTTTGAAAAACATCATATGGAATGATTATCTCCTCTGCTATTCCCATCTCCCCCGCTTCTGGCAAAATAGACTTATATTGTTTTCGAGACATCATAGCGATAATGATATCAAACTCCAGAGAACTTATTTCCTGCTTTGAAAACCACTTATAACCCAATATAGAATCATAACTATCTTCATTTGAAGTCACTGCAACAATCTGCAAAGCTCCTTTTAATTCATAATACCTGATTAGATTTATATTTTCAGTAAAAGTTGCACCTGTTCCCCAAAGTACACATTTATACATTTCTTTTCCTTTCTTGCAATTATGCAATACGGCACGGCTTTTCCCAAAGTATCTTTTTCTCATCAACACCCATAGATAGCAGCTGCTTTCTTATAGACTCCGCAACGCTTTCTTCCACCACACTAATAACGAGATAGTCGAACTCCTTTTGCACAATCATGTCCGGGCTTTCTACGAATTCTCCAAGATGTGCATAGTTCGTATCCACCCAGGAAACCAACTCCGCATATTTTCCACTTTCCAAGCAACGGTAATAGGAGGTTCCCACTACTCCCGCACCGTATAAAATCACCTTGCTCCCCTGTGGCACCATATGAAAGGGGAACAAATACATAGGAACTCTCAATGTAATTCCGTATACCGACTTAACTGCAGCATTTAAAAGAGGGGCTACATATCCGGTAATCTGTTGCTTTAAAACGTCTTCGTCCTGACTCCCAAGAAGCTCTTTTTTCATGCACTTTTGCAATATAGCAATGTTTTCAAAAGCACCGATTGTATATGCATGAATAGCGGAATCCTCATGTTGAACGTAATGATAACCACAGTAATGTGTAACCACTAATTTGTCAATTTTAGTAAACAATAAATATACTAAGGCACCATCTTCACAATACTTAATTCTTGTATCTATTTTGGATGCCACCTCTTTTAATATATCTGTCTTAATAATTTTATTCCATAGAGAAGCCGAAATCCCTTGCCGGTAAGCGCTTTGATCATAGGCCATCTTATTCCAGATATTACGCCTTATTTCTTCTCGGGAATATACCCCCTCCGGAACAGTATCTACCACTTTTCTACTCACACCTATTCCTTCGTATACTGCCCCCATCGCCACTATATCGGCCTTTTCATCAACTGCATACGACATAGCCTTTTCAAAGAAGTCCGCATCCAGCCAATCATCACTGTCTACAAAGGAAATGTATTCTCCTCTGGCCTGTTCCAAACCTTTATTTCTAGCCACTACTACTCCCTGATTCTCCTGATGGCGCACAACAATCTGCGGATATTCTTTCGCAAATTCATCGCAAATTGTACCTGATAAATCTGTGGAGCCATCATCAATCAGAAGTATTTCCAAATCTGCATATGTCTGCTTTACCAAGCTTTCCAAACAACTTTTTAAATACTTTTCCGTGTTATAGACCGGTACAATTACTGATAACATTTGTACGCTCTCCTTTTACAGATTTTCTATGATTTCTTCTATAGAGATAACATTGCTATATCCTTTGTCTGAAAGCCCTTTAAATATAACTCCGCTTGAAAATGTGGCCGCAATCACAATAACATCTGCCACCGGAAGATTATCCTCTATACAATATACCGGATATTCGCTCTCCACTTTCTCTTTGTTTTTATCAAGGATATAAGCAATTTCAACAGAAGACTCTCTTAATTCACTTATCATTAGTTTTGCCAATGGTCCATAGCCATATATGGCAACAGATTTGTATCCTCTTTTTGCAAAATACGCTTCCAACTTTGTTCCTTGATATTTAGCCTCCACCCATTGCTCATATACGCTCAGATAATGCCGGCAACGTCCTTCTGCAGAATTCACCTTATTTTCTGATTGCTGATATTTTTTGTGGTATTCTTCTACATGCTTTTCGTAGTTCTTTTTTGCATAGTTTATTGCTTCTAAATAGGCATAAGAACTTTCCTCATCCGGTTCCAGATACATTCCTTCGCCCCATTCATTCCACGCATTTAAAAAGACCATTTCATTTCCTGCTGCTGCATTTTTTCCTAAAAGCTCTGTAAAATACCTGGCGAATTTTTCCGGAGATGCACCTTCAATTGCTCGTCCTTGCGCTCCCCTTCTCGGCGTATCATCATATTTTACAAAACCACCGGATATATACTTTCCTGATTTTACATTTCGGTTCAGTATGCTGTTCCATATTATGTCATATCCTAAAACGCGCACGTTGGATTTCCTTTTATCAGCCTCTTGTAACTCCAATTTTCTGATACTGCTTCCCGGTTCCCAACATACAATCTTATCAAAGATAGCATCGTGAATTCCCGAACGGTCGCCACAATCTCCACCTAACAGGTAGAGTCCATCAAACCCCGCCTTTACCGCTAATTGATTCCATAAATAAATCATTCGTTCAACACACGGCATAAGCTCAGGACGATAAATCATAAACACAGGCTTATTATCTATCTTGATATAGCGGTCATCTTTAAAGAACTCAAGCAAATAGTTAAAATGTTCTGTCCAGGCCTGTTCTTCCCCATACTTCTGCTCCAATAAAATCCGCTTGCCGTCCAGCGTCTTCTTCTCGAAGGTACTGGCCCAAACATTCACGTTAGACATTCCACTCCACGTTCTTGCCCATGTTTCATTTGCCCAGCAAAAACAGAACGGCATATCAATGTCTTTCCACTGTAAAAGATTTTCTGCCGGCTTCTCTAAAATCTTACGGCCATCCTTAAACCAATAATGATACATACAGACACCATCTATTCCATACTGCTTCATCAAATCCGCTTGCCACTGCATAGTGGTTTTTTCAGTTAAATCATAGTAATTCTCCTCATATGGGACCACCGGCTGCGCATGGCCATCGAACAGTGGTTTTGCTGCTTTTACGGTCGTCCACTCCGTGAAGCCATCACCCCACCACTCATCGTTTTCTTTTACTCTATGAAATTGTGGTAAGTACATTGCCAGGACTTTCATTTTCTCTCCTTAAATCCATCTAACCCCTTGCATAATTGCACGTTTTTGATATAAAGATAAATAGTTTTCTTTATTATTTTTTCCGTGTACATATTCAGAAAAACTCTTTTCCATCACTTCATATATCGGAATATTTTCTTCATTTATTCCAAGCAAAGCAAGAAACTGTTTCTTAGTAAAATGCGCTTTTAAGTATGCCGCATATTTATCATATAATTGATAGAGCGCTCTCCATATGACATATTCATAAGGTATTTCAAAATCAAATACCCACTCATAGTCAAAATTGAACAGACCGTTCTCTGTTATCTTTAAGTTTGAAAAAAGTAAATCCATATTTGTTACTTTCAAACTTAATCCTTGCAAAGGCGCACAATCACCAAAAACCTTTTTAAACTCCTCTGTCAGTCGGAAAGGAATACTTTCTTGTTCCGATGGTGCCAACTTGTTTTCTATTAACTCTTTTACCTTTGCTATAAACATTGTCGGATTATTTCTCCATTGAAACAAATAATGGTCCACATCTTCTCCGCTTATGTATGGAACCCAGTATTCCCCATGAACTATTTCGCCCTCAGCATAGCTGATATTTGCAAGCGTATGTTTCCATTTATCCTCATTATCTTTTTGTTTTAATATATGATTTTGCGCGGCTTCATTTAAAGCTTTCTTAACCACATATTTTTTTCCATTCTTTTCTATTATCGACGTGGATATTCTGTACTCTTTCTTTCTCATTCTGCTATATTTAGAAAAGCTGTAAAAACTCTCTCTTTCCCCACATACCACAAGATAAGAATTGGAAAAATAGGAAAACATTTGATCCCGACATACCTGATCAAACGCAGCGGCATCATTAAAATTATATACCCTGTCCTGGCTATAATCCTCTTTGAAACAGCGGACATCTCCGGGATTTGGAAGATATGTATCACTATATATCACTCGAGGAAGCTTGTAATCAGGCAATGGATAATAAAAGCTATACTCATCAATTCCTACTTGTTCTAAGATTTCTTTTATTTCCTGCTTAGAAAATGTACGGATATTTTTTTCTCCCACATAATCATTCAACCCACTATAAATTTTACCGGTATGGTCTTCCGGCGCACCGTTAAAGTATTTCATTCCCATTTTGTTTTCAATAGCAATGAAGATTTTCCCGCCCGGTTTTAAATATTCTTTTACCTTTTTCAGCATTGCAAAATAAGGCTGTTCGTCTGATACATACAGACCTGCATATTCCCACACACCAATCAGTGTAACATAGTCATATTTTTTATGAATCTTTATATCTTGGAAATTCCCTAAAATAATTTCTATATTATTACATTCTTTATTGCGATATGCATTTATTAAGGAGCGTTTTTCCGAAAGTTCAATACAGGTCACATATTTTGCCTTTCTGCTAAGTAAGCCTGTTAATGCACCGCAGCCCGAACCCACCTCTAAAATTTCTGCATCTGCTTTAAACGGATACCACTCTAACAGATTTTCCCGTACATCTGAAACATGGTATAAAATCGGCCACTGTGTACTGCTAAGCAATAATTCTTTCTGGGTTCCGGACTGAAACGCTTCTAAAATAGTGTTCTCAATTTTTCCATCAGAATAGAAATCTTTATTCGGATAAAAGGTATAATCTAAAATAACATTACCTATTTTTTTTTTCACGACCATCTTCTCCTACAATTTCAACATTTTCTTCTATTTTAATTTTTTAAAATTTGCATTACATAACAGTTCTTGAACATCATAATACAATTCTTGACCACCCGCTATTTTATTTAAAACATCATATATATAAGCATATCTATCTGGAACCTTTATACTAATAACCTCGTCACATTCCGTTTCAAATGGAGCAAAACATACTTTCTTCTCATACGGCAGTTTTAAGAATTCCTCAACTGTTTGCATGCTCTGCGCAATTACCAGCACAAAAAGATTATCCCACTTAATACGCTTTTTTCTTCTTTCCCATTTCTGTCTCACTTCTTCATATTCCACATCATGCCAACAATGTAATTTAACATCTCCACATCCACAAACTGGATATTGAAATTGCTCTTTCTTATTCCAATCGTATCCTTCAAAATTTAATGGCTGTTCCATGTAATATTTGGGATTTTTTAAGAATTTAATATAATCCTCTTCTGGAATAAAAATATTAATAAATGGCGAACAAAAAGGAAGAAATAATTTATGATATGTAGTCCCCCCCCAGCAAAAATTAGTAAAAATAGTTGGCGGATTTCTCTTTAAGGACAGATAACTATCCAACTCAAAATTTGGCATTTTTAAAACTTCATATGAAATAACATTATCCTCTTTAATTCCAATTTCATATGCTTCTAAACAAATTTCCTTATAGAATTTGCGACCCGTCATTACGATAATCAATTCCGGTTCAAGTTCTGCTATTTCCTTTTTCTCCTTCCAACACCATCCAAATAAAGGAGTAAGAAGAGGAAGTTCGTTAGAAGTCACACCTACTATCTGAATTATGTCTTTCTGTTCATAATACTTTATCAGATTAATATTCTCAAAAAATATTTTTCCCGTCCCCCATAAAACACAACGTAAAGCCTTATAATTTAAACCTTTAGATTTGCAAATAGTATTTTCTCCCATATAATACTCCTTTGTTCTACACCTAATCCTACTAAATATCTTATAACTTCTTCTACTACTTCAGTATTATTAATTGCTATCACTATTTTATCATACAATGTCTTCGCTATCTCTTCCGGATTTTTAATCGTTTCTCCATGAAAACACTCCAATAATTTGTAATTTTTATCAACCCACAAAACAACCTGCGTTTGGGAAACCAATTTTTGATAAACTCGTTTTCCCAAATCCCCTGCACCATAAAGCACAACCCGGGTATTTAAGTCAACGTCATACTCATTACAAATAACCCTATTATCCTCTGCAAAATCACATCGGATTCCTATTCGCAAAAATAAAGGAATGTAATATTTTTTTATTGTCTCACTATCCCACAATAATAACTCTTTACTATCCTCTATATACTCTAAGCTGTTTACAATTTTATCATAATGCCCGTGCCAACCGCGCTCTTGTTTCTCCTTTTGAAACCTAGGAACTCTGTCCTTAAATATCTTCCGTTCTGCCTGCTCTATCGTTCGAAGCGGATAATGTCGATTTAAGACCTTTAGTGGAAAAGCTTTCGGATAATCCACAACAGCCATATGTCCGCCCGAACTTTTTATTTCCAATTCCTTTGCTTTTTTCCATGTTTTCCTTTGTTCAAAATGACCTTTTCTATGACCAAAATCAAACCATGTATCTTGCATAAAAATAGAATCTACCTGTTTGCAATTTGTTAGCTTGAAATCAATCACTGTATTATCAATTAGATTATAACCCATACTGTCCACATGATAAATAAACTCTCTTAATGTTGTTCCTGGCCACGGACTAATTCGCATCTCGTCTGCATCATAATGAATAAACCAATTGTAATCCAATTCTCTATTTATTTGTTCTGTACGCTCCAACTGATGATACCAGTCATAATACTCTTTTTTTCCATCTGCCGGGAAGCGCTCTATCATAATTCTATTACTAAATCTTTTTGCGTATCCTTCCATGATTTCATAAGAACCATCGTCAGACCAATTATCTACCAAATAAATATCTACCTCTTGGCTTAAAAGATATTCTATTGTTTTTGCTACAATATCTGCCTCATTATAAACATGCATAATAGCAAGTACTTTAAAATCATCTGGAATTATATATTCTCCACAATACCCAAACAAGGGACCAAAAAAATACATTTTTCCTGTTTGATTAGAAAATGTATTTAAATCACACACTGTATTGGTAATTTGACACAAATCTCTTTCCCAAACTTCAGCTTTACTGTATACTAATATATTGTTTTGATTCTTGTTTTCCCTAATCCATTCAACATCTTCACATGAAATATCATTTTCGTAACACAAAACAGCTAGAGACGATTTTTTGATTTCATTCAAAGTGGTAACTCGAGTTTTTTTATTCTGTAAAAAAACTCCCGATAAATCAAGTGTATCTCCATAAACAAAAAAATTTTTCTTTTGTAACCCATTTATTAAGACGTTTATAATACTCTCCATGCAATTGCTACTATTCTCAAAAATCATATAAATACCTCTCGCTTATACGCATTTATCTCCACTGTGGATTACTCCAGATTATTTTACTTTTTTCGATTCCTCTGCTTACTAAGTCAGAAGTAATGGAGTCGAACACTTTCTCATTTGCTACCGCAACTAAGATTATGTCATAATCCAGAAACGCCAGTCGACTTAGGTCTTTTATTTTTCTGTATTCGCATAAAATCCTTTCACAATTCTTATCTACCCAATCCAATATTTTTATGTTTTCATATTTACACAACTGTGCATACAAATCAAATCCTACATTTCCGGCTCCATATAAAATAATTTTTTTATACATTAAGTACGATATATTAGATAAATAATATTGTCTCTTAATTTTTTTGTACTGAGCCTCCCCTAGCAACCTCACTAACATGGTATTTTTATAATATTCATTTAATGAATCATGTACACTTTTAGGATATTGATACTCATCAAAAATTCTTTTTATATGCTCATATAATTTCGTTGCTTCCACTGCCATTACAATCCCATTTTCATGACTCATAGAGTCTTCTCGAATTCTATAGTGATAAAACGCTCGCTTCGTCACTCCCATCTTTGAACAGTTTTGCAATATATGAATAAAACAAATCAAATCCTCCCCGAACGATTGTGAATCTGGCACATTATTGTAGTATTTTTCAATAAGCTCTCTCTTAAATATTTTCAAGCATACTCCTGGATATATTTGATTTTTTGCCATTGTTGTTTTTGTATTATCTCCAAAGACATTTACTCCTAAAAAAGAGTGTCGGTTTTCTTCTGTAAAGTCATAAAGATAATCACAATTAATCCCCTTGTGCATTTCGTCATTTTTGTATATATTGGCATGATATAAATCAGCCCCGGATTCAGTCATATATTTCTCCATAGTGCTGCAAAAATCGGATTCCACGTAATCGTCACTGTCTATAAACATAACATATGTTCCTGTTGCAAGCTCCAATCCTGTTTTTCTTGCTCTTACCAAACCCCCGTTTTCTTTGTGTATTACCTTTATCCTATTATCCTGTTTTGCAAAAGCATCACAAATAGCTCCTGAATTATCTGTTGAACCATCATCTACCACAATAATTTCTAAAGAATCGTAATCTTGATTGATTATACTTTCCAAGCACTGCTCCAAAAATTGTTCCATATTATAGACCGTTACAATAACACTAATTACATTTTTCTTTATATTCATTCTATCATCTTACCTTCGTTTCTTTCAAATGTCCACATCTATAAATACTATATCGGCTTATTCCCGAAAATACTCAAGTCAACCAATAAAACAAAAATCAAGCTTGCAACCACCCAAAACGACTGCAAGCTTGATTTACACGTAAATATAATAACTTTGGTTTTAATATGATGCCACAGAAACGCTTTAAACCATTGCTTTCTTTATCATGTTGTAAATTGGTCGGATTTCTTCCACTTCAGCCTCCAACTCTTCAGCAATTTGCTACAATGTTTTTTGTTTTTGAATTATTTTACGCACCAAAGTTTCCAGTCCTTGAAGAACGCCCTGGCTGATTCCCTGACTGATTCCAACCTTAACACCATCATTCCAGCGTTCTTCCAATTCCTCTTTAAACAATTCTTTTAATGCTTCGCACATCTCTTTCACCTCGCATGTCACTCCCGGCCTAAACTTGTTTTTTCAACCATACATTCTCTAAATACATCGGCATATTACGTCCTACCATTCCGGCACACAAAAATCTGTGATAGTAACACTACCACTTTGCATATCAACTTCACAATGGGCATAGTAAGGCATGTACTTTGCATCATCCAAAACAATGCTATCCATACTTTCCAAATCATACAATTGCTCCGGTTTATCATCAATCCCCACATAGCAAATCATTTTTCCGTTTTCCTCTCCGTAAGAACACACAGCATTATCCTCATGTTGTTTGCAAAAATCGTAACCTATTTTATCAATGCAGGCACGAATACCAATTTTCTTTGCCTCTTCAGCTGTTAACATAAGAATACCTCCTCTCACAACTCTTCAAACACATTACTCGTGAATTCTTTTTCCACTCCGCTTATGTATGAAATTATTACACTTTTCTTCTGTCCAATAATTTTTAAAAAGTTTCTATCTGCAGCAGACGGTGCAATTATGCCTCTATCAGGATGTGTATGCGCAATCAGGCGCAATTTTCTCGCTTTTAACATATCGAATAATTCCCCGTCAAACTCACAATGATAGGTTGTACCATGAAAAAGAATGTCTTTCCTTTTTCCTCGTAACAACGCAAATTCATGTTGCGTTGCAGCGGATAAATATGCAATATCTTTTATTGCTATACTCTGTTCCCGCAATACGACCCAATTCCCCGAATTCGGGACACGGCTTAACAACCTCTTTCTTCGTTTACTTAATCCGGCCTGTCCTTTTATTATTGCCTCTAAAGAATTTTTCATTGATTCCGTCGATGCTAATAATAAGTCGTTCTGTTCTCCCATCCATTTCCTCCTTGTACTTTTTGTCACAGGAGGTTCGAAAACTCCTGCCTTTATGGGGTATAAAAGCAAGAATTATTTCAGACAAAAGAATGGCATGCTGTTTGCAGCGACCTGATTTGACGGGGAATTGAAAATTAACAACCTGCTTTGGTCATAATATATCATTAAGCCCTTCATTTTGCAATACAACGCCCTTTAATTTCGGCATAATGCACAAAAATCGGGCGAATTTTTAACGAAAGAGATGAGTCAAAATTGTTCGATATCCTTACGCACATGCTCTACACGGTTATGTAACCTCCATACTCTATGGACAATACCTCTCCAAATTCACTATTCTGCTTTCATTTCCTAACAACACTAATAGTTCGTCATATATTGCATTATTTGAAGCAATAATAATTCCGGAAGAACTTAACACTTCTTTTGTAGCAATAGTTAAATAATTGTACTCCGTACGTTGTCCTATTGCATTATTTTTCTTGTCAGCCACTCCCGACAACAGCAAGTTCTCTTCCCTACAGAATTTTTGAAATGCAGTTCCTCTTTTCCCCAATCCCCACAAATATATTTCTTTTTGCGATTCCCACCATTTTTTTATTTCTTCTGCACATAAACGCAGTTGATTCAAATAGTCTAATTTCTGACAAAACCACTTACTCTCATAAGGTTGTGACACAAAACACTTCCTCCAAAAGTCCTGCTTATTGTTTTTTATTGGAACTTCCTTATTCTCTTTACAAATTTGACTTAACACTTCGTATGCCTGCTTTTTCAGTTCATCGTTTTTACAGAGACATAGTTCATACAAACCACCCTGAAGCATTAACAAAAACAACTGCTTATTTATTTCTTTAGTTTTATCCAAAAACTGACTCAGTTTGTCCACCGCCGCAAAAAAATTAAACGGATTCCGATGAAAGGATATCTGTGATGTAACATTTGTCCTATATTTCACTAGTGCTTCTGTAATAATACTTATTTTTTTTGCACCTGTTAGCACCATACAGGAAAAAAAAACATCATTACTGGAAGACAAATTTTGAAATGTAATCCTGTTATCTTCTAAAAAACTTCTCCGACAAAGTTTATTCCACGGTGCATAAATTTGATTCGCAAACCAATCTTCATCGTCTTTGTTCTGTACTTCCTCAGGCTTTGGAATTCTTCTACTTGTAACCTTTTTTTTATCATTTTCCACAATAAAAGTTTCGTAACCACAAATACAAACATCCGCGTCCTCTACTACTATTTTATAATACAATAAAGATAGCATGTCTTTATCAAACACATCATCTGCATCCAAGAAAATGACATACTTTCCCTGTGAATAGGAATAACCAATATTCCTGGTTTCCGCTGCACCCACATTCTGCTCCAAGAAAACCACTTTCATATTGGAATTCTGTGATTGATATTTGTCCAGTATTTCTTTAGTTTTCACATCCTGTGAACAATCGTCTAAACAAATTAGCTCAAACGCCTGAAAACTCTGATTAAAAACTGAGCTTAGACATTCCTCTAAATATATACCTGTGTTATGAATTGGCATAATAACAGATATTTGTATTCCTTTACTCATACTAATCTCCATTCCGCCGCCTTCGGCTGGCGGCACAAATAGTTATGAAAAAAGGTGTGCGTCTTCCACCACTTCATTTATACTTGTTACTAGTGTGGCGACCAATTGATTTCTAAAGCAAAGTATGATACCATATAAACCTAAATTTATGAATTCTGTATATGTATACATCTTATGCCTTCCTTCTTTACCTATATTTTGCTCTCTATAAACGCATCATAGCATGCCTGTATTCCACAAATTATTTTTTGTGTAGACTTTGTTGAACACATTTCTCTTATTTTTATTCTCATCGCATCACTGGTTTCCTTATATAGTTCTTTATCTAAGTATAAAGCCTCTATATATTGCATCAACTCAGGATATCCGCCATCCACCGCATATTGTTCAGTAACAAGCACTGCTGCTGAGCCCAAGTCCTTTACTGTTACAACCGGTATACCATTCCCCATAGCTATACCTGCGCTGAGCCCCCCTCCCTCTCTTTTAGGATTTAAAAAAACATCACTTATTTTATATAAAGCGCCTAATTCCGGTTCATAGCCCCTTAATATAATTCTATTGTTTTCTAATAAATATCCATATTTCTTTGCATCTATATCTGGCATATTACCTACAAGCATCCAAATTATCTTTGAATGCCTTTCTAATAACCCTTTCATCGCATCTAACAATTCTTCTGTTACCTCTTGCTTAAGCCTTGCACCCACTGTTACCACTACAAATGCATTTTCATTTATATTAAATTGAGATTTTACATATTGTGTCACAGATTCTTTACAAAAAAACTCATCTTTCACTCCCGCAAATGGAATCTCAATTATTTGATTTTCCTCCAAATAATTAAATCTTTGATTAAATGCCATTGTCCGTTTTTTATTTCCTGCAATTGTTTTTGTAAAAAATGTTCCTTTTGCACGATCTCTCATTGGATAGAATAAAACAGGAAATATTTCATTTAATATTGGAGCTAATATAAGCTGTGTATCTCCTAAATCCAATATAACATCTGGGTTGAATGTTATCACATCCTTAATACAACCTACTAATCTTTCTTTCACTGTTGTCTCATATCGATAAAATATGTCTACCTTATCCTTTGTTACTCTGCGATTTATTTCATCACATTCAAACGACATTGTTTTAGAATAATGCACCGGAGTGATTGCATACTGCACATCCCATGAATTAAAAGTATCTGATGTGACAATTCCCACCTCATATCCATTATCACACAGTGTGTTTGCCATTTGACATATAACTACAGATACCGCACCCTTTGTATCACTATTTTGATACAGAGCAGCTATAATTAACACTCTTTTTATATTTTGCCTCTTTAACGCAAATTTCTCTTTTCCTTGGATATTATAGCTTTTACATAATTGTTGCATTAATTTTTTTCTATCAGTATAATAATCATCATATACCCAGGTTGGATAAAATACACTCCATCTCTCTACCTCATGAAAAAAGCAAAATACTGCATCTCTTTCTTCTTCCGAAATATCCGTCATTCTCTGCATCAGGCATTTTATATATGATGTGGAAAGCACTTCTGCTTCTCTAAAAATTGTCGCAAAAATAATGCCCTCTTTTTTTGATAATTTCTCTGTGGAAAGTAATGTATATATTATATTAACAAAACACTCTTTCTCTGATGTCTCCTTTAATTCCTCAATTAATGGTGTGAAATATTCTCTGTCAGCACAACCATTTTTTTCAAAATCCTCTAATACTTGATATACTGCCCCTCTGTTAGATAATATTTTCTGCACCATTCCCGTTTCACAAGTCGGTATTTTTTCTAAATGATAAATAATCTTTTCGTCCGGTATCCTATTGTTTAATAATATTTTTTTTGCATCCTCTGCATTGTTTTCACCTTTCAATGCAATAACTATATAATCAAAATTCAAGTTACTTGTTATTTGCAACGGATTAATCACCGGAATAGCATATTGCGTATATTGTTCATAATTTCTATCTGCAAACCCCAAACAAGTACAATAATCGTCCTTCTGGCTTTGGCGCCAATATTCTCTTCCTACATCACCAAAGCCATAAATTATAATACTGCTACCCTGTTTGACTTTTTCAAATGGAAATCTAAACATTATTCATATCCTCCCTTTTCTCTATCCCTATACACCACAGGACTCTCAATGCTTTTATGCATGACTTTGTCCCTGTTATACATTGGCATGATAATTGATACTAATTTATTTTCATTTGCTAATCTCTTTCTCCGGCTATCGCGAAATATTACTATATTTTCATAAGCGGTATAATTTGGGTAATTCCTTTTTCTCGCAACATATGCTGAATTTCCGTTTTTACATTTCCATTAATTGCAAGAATGCAAACTGCATTTTTCTTCGATCCGTTTAACTCATACAAAGGAACGACATCTATTCCATTGATGTCAGAAGGGTTGTTCGCCATCTGCGTTACTAATATTTTACTAATCTTCACTCCTGCTTCTAACAATTTGGATAAAGTATATTTTCCCCAGTTTCCGGCCCCGTAAATATATACTTCTGATGCTTGTTTGAGGTATTTTATATCCTCATCACTAAACACAAAACTTAACCACTCATATCTGTCTTTCTGTGAAACGGACCAATCATCTTCATATTCATACATTTTCTCATGGTCACAATATCTGCAAAACGGTATAGGTTTTACCATTTTTTCCATAATAGTTTCCGCATTTTCCGCCTTATAGATATCAATGCTGTTGCGTTCTGACCAAGCCATATCTAAATTAAAATGTTTAATAAGATGATGCGCATGTGCGACTGTACAACACGTATATAATCTACCATTTCGAAGATTCAAACATTCATTTGCTCTTTTACATGTATAGAAATTTTTTACAGCATCAAAATCTCCTCTAGTATCCAATGCTATTCTCCACATTGTCGGTCGCCGGTTATTACCCTCTCCATTTAACGCATATTCTATCTTGTTTTGAAGCATTACTTCTTCCAGATGGGAATAATCTAAGGCAATTGGATACTTTGTTACTCTGATTTCAATTTTTTCACTCCTACATACTTCATAAAAATCTTTCGGCATAGAAGTCAAAAGAATACCGTTACTTATAATATAAATATGACCGTACGGGAAGTATTTTCTTGTCAATTTCATTATTTCATTGATTTGCGGATGAAGTAATGGTTCTCCTCCCATGAGACGAATCCATTCCATTTCCCCACAAAATAGTTCCGATAATCGACATAAATCCTTCTCATACTGCTTTATATCTAAAAACTCTTCTTCTGCTAATGGCGAATAATGTGCACAATTTCTGCAATTCAAATTACAGTGTTCTGCCACCTGCACTTCAAACCGAAGTAATGCGTGCGGTTGATAGCGATAAAACTCTTTATTCATCGTCCTTCTCCTTCCATTTCGTCACACTGTCCACTCATTTATATCCTTCTTTGTTACCTGCCATGGTATTCTCCCGAACACCGAAATATCACTCCGATTACAGTATCTGCAAAACGGTATTGGTCGGCATAGCCTATCCAACAACGCCTGTCCTGTTTCTACTTCATAAATATTCACATAATCCTGTTCCTCTACTTTAAGATTTTGGCAAAAAAACTTGTTAAAGTGTTTCACTTCTGCTGGCACCAAGCATGTATACATCTTTCCATGATCCAACAAAATGCAATCATTTGCTCTATAACAAGTTTCAAAATTATCTATTGCATCTTCCTCTCCATTCAAACTAAGAGGTTGATGTCCTAAAGTTCTAACCGGCTCCTTATTAAAGTAGTGTAATTCAACCCCTTTGTTTTTCGTGTAGTTTTCTATTTCATTATAATCTATCTTGATTGGATATTTTGTTACCCACAATTCTGTATTTGTATCTTTACACGCTTCAAAAAAATCATCCGTCATTTTATTAAGCAGTATACCATTAGTCAAAATCTGTATGGAACCATTAGGAAACGCATTTCTGGTTTCTAATATAAACTTATCTATCTCCGGATGCAGCAACGGTTCTCCACCCAGTAATAGAATGCGTTCCATATTCCCTTCGAACAAATCACTAAGTCTTAAAATATCTTTTTTATACTCCTCAATATCCAAACATTCTTCTTCTGCAATCGAAGAAAAGTGATAACATCCTCGACAGTTCAAATTACAATGCTCCACTAGATGAATCTGAAAACATAACTGCTTCCTCGGAACCTTGATTCGCTTTTTCAGCTCCCCTACAAAATCATCTTTCATATATAACACTTCTGCAAGAACAGTGCTATCCTCTAACCGCTTTCTTATTTCAAAATGATATTTTTCTGTAGTCGCAACCAAAATAATGAAATCCCCATTTATTTCCTTCACCATCTGTGATATTTGCTTTACCTGCAGACACTCCACTAATTCATCTTTGGGTTCATCTGAAACAAGAAATGCCTCTGGTTGAATACCATAACCCTTGAGCCAGTTTAAAACAAGTCTTCCCACCATTCCACAACCATATATGTAACATCCTTTTTTTCGCTTTATAGCTTCTAGTATATCTTTTTTTTCTTCATTATACTTCATACACATTCCTCCACGCAAATACTCTTACTCAAAATACAATGTATAACGGTTTCCGGACGAAAACTTTCTCTTCTGATACGCCAAATACTCATTGTAATAAAAATCAAGCATTGCTTCTTTATCTATCAAACATCCCGCGTATTCAGACTGAAAAAGAAGCTCATTGTCGGGATTTATAGATGTTATTCCATAAAGCTCCGGCCGATCATACATATCTGTGTTTTTAAACAGCATGAACGGATTTACTGAAAAGGCATCTATCATTCCATCTATTGCCCTTATATTTTCCATATCCTCTCTTGCTTCTTCTAAGGTCTCTGATGGCAAATTGCATAACAACCAAGCATATGTTTTAATTCCAGATTCATGGAATAGCTTCAAGCAATAGGAAGAAGTTTCCGCACTAATACCCTTTTTAATATGCTTTAGCAGTCTTTGATTTAACGTTTCTATACCAAACATCACCATCTTACAACCATTTTTCTTCGCCTTCTGAAGAATCTCTTTTGTATAGACACGGCTTACTCTAGAATAATAGAACCATTGTATATTACCAAATTCCTGGTGCTTGTCCATTTCTTCTACCATATCCACAAAACAATCCGGACGAATCGCTTCATCAACAAACTGAAAATCCCGTATATTATATCGTCTAGAAAGTTCTAACAACTCTTCAACTACAAGTTTCATGTCTTTACTTCTATAATTGTGACGATACTTTGCATCATGATTACAAAAAGCACACTGTCCATAGTGACATCCTCTGGAGGTTTGATACGGCATAATTACTCTTGGTGCCAAATAAAGACTCAAATCCAATCCATCATAATTTGCAAGCGGTAGTTCTCCAACATTTTCGATTATTTGTTCGGTATAGCGGACTTCATTATTTTTATCCACTAATACCAAGTTTGGAATACTATCTACTTCTCCTTTCTTGCCACCTTTAATGTATTCCATTAACTTCGCGATGGCCGTTTCTCCTTCTCCTACAATCATGTAGTCAATGTATTTGTTAATATCTTTTTTGTTTTTATAATTACTTTTTACAAACAAATCTGCACAACTACCGCCCATAACAACCGTTGTTTCCGGCTTGCATAGCTTGATTATTTTTGCGAGCAAATACCCCGGAAGAAATTGCATCGTACTGGTAACTGAAATTCCAACAACTTCCGGTATTTTTGCAAATAATCCAATTAAATTCGCATGAGATAAATGCTCAACAAATTTCGCATTCCTTTTGGCATATGTTGCTTTCTCCAAATCCTTACATTTATCGAAGCTGATATCCATCAGCTCCCATGCATATGCGATGTTATAAAAGGAGTCAATCACACGCTTCTGCACGTGATTCATCGCTTCATACCCTTGCTTTATCTGCTCTATGTCAAATTCTTCTCCCTGAAAAAACCATAAGTCATCCACGTATTCTTCATAAGTTGAATAATTATTTTTCTCATAGTCGAGGAAATTTTTCTCGTAAAATTCTGGGCATAAACATCTTCCAGCAATCTCTCTCCAATTGAACTGAATTACCTGTCGAATACAGTGAATGCCCAAATCAACCTGTTTAACCTTATATCCTTCCTCTAAAAGCTTAGCTGCCAAACAAGGGACTGCACTAAAAGGAGAATATACATCCCAATAAGGTGGTGAAAAAAATAAAATATCCTCTTCCGCTTTCTCCTTATTGTTCTTCGCATAGTTGATTATTTTTTTTGTTGCAGCTTCTACTCCCAAATATCCTAACACTGCATCTATAACCTCATTGGTCATGCAAACACAATTTGTTATCCCCTGATTTTTCAATGTTACCAATATTTCTTTTTGATGATGCTCCTTTACTGTAACTAATATTGGAATGTTTTTTTCTACCCTTTCTCTTGAAAACTCTATTACTGGTTTTTCATGATAATAAATGTTTGAAGATAGGCATTCCGTAACAAAAATTGCCTTCACTTTATCCCACAAGCCAAGAGCTTCAAACACACAACAAAATTCATCACACATTTTTCCAGCGCCGTAAAGATAAAACCTTTCTTCTTGCGTGATCCATTCAACTACTTCTTCACAAGTATACATATCTGCCCTACTTTCTATACGCTATGTCCTATTTTTTATAAAAGCATTATAACATTCATGAATACTATTTATCATGCTTTGTATGCTATCCTCTGAACACATTTCCATAATTCTTTTTTTCATTTTACAACTGATTTTTTTGTAAAACGCTTTATCCAAATATAACTTTTCTATATATTGCATCAATTCCGGATATCCGCCATTTGTTTGATTTTTTCGAACGGAAATCTGAACATATATTTATCGTTGCCCTTTCATTTTTAGCTATTTTATAGTTATGTACTCTTCCATATTATCCATCATATGCAACATTTCTTTCATGTCTTCAAACTCAATTAAAGCTGCGCCAATACCAAATCCCCCATTCTCAAATCGGGACACTTGTTCCCCGCTTTCAACAAACAAATCAGATAACACTATCTTTTTTTTCAAAAACGGATTCATCTCCATCGAATTAAACACCTTATTTTCGAGAGAATGATATATGTAGGACGCAACATATTTATCCATTTTAACGTCTTTCAAATCACTAATATCCTCTCCAACTGCTGCTTTAACCGTATACTCAGCCAAATCAACACCACATGCCAGTTTAATAGCATCTGTTATCAGATTTCCGCCATTTCTTGGCCCCAACTCAATTATAAAAATTCTATCCTGTTCATCAAACATAAAATCCAAGTTAATTGCACCATTTTTTAACTCCAGTAAATCAACTGCTCTTTGGATTTCTTTCTTTGCACGCAGTTTCTTTTCTTCTGACAAATCAGCAGGAAAACTTTCTCCTATTGGAACAAGCGGATTGCACAACTTGTCAAAGTGCTCGTTTGCTATCCCAAAAAATGCAATCTTGCCATCTACAATAAATGCATCTCCTGCTATTTGATAGTATGACCGTTGAATAAATTCCTCTGCAACAAGAACATCGCCTCTCGCATATTTTAAAGCTTCTTCATATGCATCTGCTATTTGCTCCCTTTTTGTAATTTTACTTACTCCTTTACTGCCTGAAGAACTAACCGGTTTTAGCATGACAGCACCATTAATTTCGTCAAAAAAATTATATGCCTCTTCCAAAGAAGTAATCTTCGCAACTTTAGGTATAAAAAAACCATGCTGTGCCAAAAAAGGATGAAATAAATCTTTCCGTGTCATCATGTATACTGCTTCATATGGATTTGTAGGTAAACCCATTTTCTCGGCTACGTATGCAGCTGTTGGCGCCGAAACATCCGACGCATAAGCAATAATACCGTCTATTTGCTTTTCCACCGCAAGCTTCAAAACCGCTTCTCTATCCAGAGTACTAATATTATGATATTCATCTGCATATTTATGTGCCGGATTATCAGGAAGATAATCTACATCAATTACATAATATCCTAATCTTTTAGCAGCTTTTACTGCAGTCATTTGAAAATAGTTCCCGCCTAGACTCATCAATTTTTTCATCTTTTTTCTCCCGAATCACTTACTTTCATATAATTTCCCATCAATATCGTATTTTCTAATCATCTCTTTTCCATTTTCATCATACCTATTTTCTCCAATTATCATCCAGTCGGTGCAATTCCGACATGATTCACTTAACTCGTCCCACCTGTGTTGTAAATGCAAATCAACAAACTCTTTATTGCGCTTTGCCCAAATTTCTTTTATCGATGCATTTGCAATATTTCCAAATACATTTCTTGCATCACTGTCCCATGGGCATTCAACAACATTTCCATCCCATGAAATTGCACATGTAGCAACACTGTTTCCACACGCAATTCTTTCTATTTGACCATTTTCCAAACCGTTATCAAACTTTCCGCACCACGTTATACACCGTCTAACTGCAGTCCACGCCCCCCGTTCTCTCCAGTACTGCATAATTTGGTCTACTTCATGCTTATTCTCTTCCATTTCAATTACTTTTACATCTACTATCGTTTTAGAATTCCTACGTTTTTTTTCTTGCAATAAGTATTCTATATTACTATAAAAAATGTCCCTGTTTCCTCCTCTGCGAATTGCCTCATACACTTCTTTAGTATAACCGTCACAATCTAAAGAAATATAGTCTACACCTGAATCTAACATCATGTCCGACAACTCATGAGTCCACAATAAACCATTTGAATTAATGCAAATATTTGTACATCCCTTCTTCTTTGCATAATCAATCATATAATAAAGCTTCCAGCCGGCCAACATAGGTTCCCCCAAGTAGTCAAGCCATATCCGCGAATTTGGGCTTTCTTGGGCAACTTCATCAATTATCTTTTTATACATGAACATATTGATATAGCCTTTTGGTCTGGTAAGCTTATCATTATTGCACATAATACAATTTAAGTTACAATAATTTGTAATCTCTATTGCAACATTTAAAGGAAATTCTGTTTTTTTAAATCTGCGCTCCAAATTCTGATTTATTGTTTCATACATAAATTTTTCCTCCATGTTCTTATAAATAATCTATACTTTTTTTATTCTCTAAAATATACGATTTTGACGGCACGATAACAGAAAATGCCTCCATGTTTTTAAAGCCATATGCCGTTGCCCCTAGCAAAACGTAGTCTTCAAATTTTACAGCATTTTTAACAGTTGACGCCGCTCCCAAGAAACAATTATTTCCAATTACAATATTTCCTGCTAATGTAACCCTAACAGATAAAGAATTATAATCTCCTATAATTGTTTCATGACCTATAACGGTACCACCACATATTAAATTAGCATTTCCAATTTTTGCACCAACTTCTATGATTACATTTTCCAAGATGTTATTTCCTTCGCCAATCTCTGCATTTGTTGGTAAAACTGCAGTTGGATGAATATAATTAGTAAAGCAGAAGCCCATTTTTTTACATTGCTCGAATTTTTCTTTTTTGATTTTTCCCATTTTTTTATATCCGATTCCCATTACTAAACGGACATCATCTGTTGAAAAATTGTCTCGTAAATCTTTAAACGAAATAACAGGATTTCCCTCTATTTCCTTCTCGACAATATATTCTTCGTCTGCAACATATGCTACTACACATCCCATCTGCGACTCTTTTATATATTGATGCATCATCTTGGCATAAGAACCATTCCCTATAATAACAAGCTTCAATTTTCCGCCACTCCTCCTTATTGAACTGCTTTATTCCAAAGCATCCAAAAAAATCGTTTTTTCTTTGGAAAACAAATCGTTTTTCCATATGGTTATATTAAATTCAAAAGGCATAACGCTGTTATCTAACATAACATTTCGCGAAAATGAATATGCAATTTCTAAAATTTTCTCTGGACTGGCATGAAAATCATTTTCCGATGTTCTGTAATCTACCTTGTCTGATAAAAAGTCAAAACAAATACCCACGGAACATAAATCCAATGCTTTTTTCATTACTCGACGAATATACTCATAGGTTTCCTCTTCTGTCTGGTAAAGTTTATGCCCAAAAAATCCCGATTCTACAATCCAATCCCACTTTCTATTTTTTCCCCATTCTAAAAATTCACCCAGATAAAAGTTTTGATCTACACTTTCATGATTTTTCTTTGCTATTTCTATAAATTCCGGCATAATATCTAAACCAAAATAATCTACTGCATGCTTTCTTTCATCTATGTACGTTTTTAAATCTCCAAATCCACACCCTAAATCTAATAAAGTTATTGGAGTGCCATTATTCTTTTCTAATACATGTTTCATTATCTCTCTAAATCTTATATTTTGCTTGTTTTTTGTCCATCCGAGGCTTCTTTCATCTATTCCATATTCACCAAACAAACCTTCATAATATTTTAAAATGTCTTTCGATGCCATTCTATTTACCTCCCAAAATATTTATAAATCAGTGAACATACTAGGTCTAACTCCTCTTCTTTCATCCCATAATGCATTGGCAATCTTACTAATCTGTCACTTTCCACCGTAGTATATATATCTTCTCCCGAAAAGCGTCCAAATTTCAAACCGCCTTCCGCACTGTGGAGTGGCACATAATGAAAGACACAACTTGCACCATTTCCCCGCATATACTTTATAAACAACGTACGCTCCTGTAAGTTTTTTACCTTTATATAAAACATATGGGCATTATGCATGCATTGCTGCGGAACTTTTGGCAATTCAACTAACTTCTTCTCCTCTAAACATTGCAATTTATCATAATAGTATTGCCACGCACTTAATCGCTTATTATTAATCTCTTCCGCAACCTCTAACTGTCCATACAAATACGAAACGTTAAATTCACTTGGCAAATAAGAAGAACCTACATCCACCCAGCTGTATTTATCTATTTCTCCACGATAAAATCTGCTTCGGTTGGTTCCCTTTTCTCGGATAATTTCAGCACGTTCAATGTACTTTTCATCGTTAATAACCAATGCTCCGCCTTCACCCATGGTATAATTTTTTGTTTCATGGAAGCTGTAACAGCCAAAGGTACCAATAGTTCCTAACGCTTGTCCTTTATATGTAGACATAACACCCTGGGCAGCATCCTCTACCACCGGAAGATTATTTTTTTTCGCAATGCTCATTATGGTGTCCATTTCACAAGCCACGCCTGCATAATGCACCACCACAATCGCTTTTGTTTTCTTTGTAATGGCAGCCTCTATCAATGTTTCATCAATATTCATGGTGTCCGGACGAATATCCACAAATACAGGCGTTGCCCCATGCAGCACAAACGCGTTTGCGGTAGAAACAAAGGTATAAGATGGCATAATCACCTCGTCACCCGGCTGAATATCCAGCAAAATAGCTGACATCTCCAAAGCGGCCGTACAAGATGTGGTAAGCAATACCTTTTTTGCATTAAATTTTTGCTCCATCCATTCACTGCACAATTTGGTATATTTGCCATCTCCTGCAATTTTCCCTGTTATTACAGCGTCTTTTACATATTCCAGTCCTTGCGGTATATAAGCCGCTTTGTTAAATGGTATCATCTCTATTACCTCTTCTACTACCTCTTTACAAGGTTGTTATAAATTTGCGTACCCTTTGATAATCTCTTTTCCTGTGCTTTTTCATCTTCTTTTATAAGTGACAAAAAAAACGGCATTGCTTTCCTAAACTTTTCCGTAAAAAGATTGTTTTCTGAAACTTCTGTGGTGTCCACCGGAATGCTGACTTTTGTTCTGTCCGGCGCCGCTTTTTCCTGTACCAATGATACTATTTCATTTCCACTTTGAGGTACAAATATCGTTTCATCCGCCATGAAGTATACGGTCTTATATGCCATTCCCTCTGTTTTAGCCCACAGCTTATTAAATCGGTTCCTATTTATATCATATTCCATAAAACAATTAGTCAGATGTGGTAAAAGAATTATTGCATTCTCCTTAACACAAATCCTTACAATTCCTCCTCTTCCATCCGACGCATAACTCTTATATTCTTTATCCAACGCATAATCATCTGGAAATACCGCTTCCAGCTGTACGTTCTTATTCCCATCCCAAGAAAATAATGAGCGATGGATATTATCAACTAACCAAAATGTATTATCCGCATATGTAATGGCATCGAACCTAGTATCAGTCGCTCCAAAATAATGCATTTTTGCCTGTTTTGTTCTTATGGAAAACTCCAATACCGCATTGGTCCAATGACATGGCAGCCATAAAGATTCCTCTGCCTGTATACCCATAGCAAAAATTGCTTCCTCTTCTGCATGCAAACCTTTGATATCTTTATACCACATGGTATGTTCTATCAATTCATGTGTCTTTATATTATATTCTACAAAGCAAAAACTCGCCTGAGGCATCATCCATAAAATATCCCCACATCTTGCAAAAGACCGAAATTTAAAAGTAGCTCCTCCCTTGGTTCCGTTAGTTTTCAACGCCTTTTTTAGTTTTATTTCTGTGAAACAGTTTTTTTCTATATCATATTCTAAAATATGCTCCGCACAAATCGGCATCAATATAAGTTTATTACCTTCTCTTGCAACAACTTCGTAAGAAAAAAACTTTGCTTTACAAGGGATTTTACAAGAAAAATCCAAATCATAATTTTCTAAATTGATTTTGCAAAGCCGAGGTACTTTCACGGCTACAGTCCACAAAAAACCTTGATATATAATTCCTTCTTCAAATCCGGTTTCATACTTAATTTTGCTCATTCTTTTCCTCAGCTCCTTGTCTCAACGTAGTTGCAAATCTAAGCCCATTATGTTATGTTCTGCCCCTTTATCCATTGCCAAAATCTTTTCTTTTATTTCCATAAACAACTCTTCTTTTTCCACCGCTATAATAATAAAGTCATAACTCTTATTCAACAATTCCTCAGGTGCCTCAACTTCCCATGGTAAATCAATATTTAAATAGTTTTTATCTAACCACCCGGCTATGTTTGCGTTCACCCTTCGCAAAAACGCGTTCATTCTTTGCCCCGCTTTCCCTGCACCATAAATAATAAAACTTTTTGATTTTAGCTTTTTTAGCATCTCAAAAGTTGATTCCGGAACAAGCAGTTTTACCATTTCCCAATTTTCTTCCAGAAAATATCTGCGTACTTTAGATGCACTGATTACTTGGTCTTCCGAATAAGAAAACCGCGGTATTTCGACACACTCAATACCATAGTCAGGAAGTAATTTTGACATTTGTTCATTATACTGTCGAGTTACTAAATCAGTCGGTTCTTCGCCTACAATACGATAATTAATCCCTAATTTCGGCGCAACATATCTGGCAAATATCTCTATATCTCCCGAGGCATCAATACGGGCTTCCTGCTTCTGTGCCTTTTCAAAATAAACCGGAAGTGTTGTATAGGAAAGCACATAATTTCCACTTGATACCACTGCTACATTTTTAAGATGTGCTATTCCTTTTTCTACAAGAGCATACCGAACTTCATATGTAAAAAAAGACATTTCCTCTTTTACTACAAAAATATAAAGAAAATCTACCATTTTTGATGCTGTCTCAATTAGAAACTTGTGACCTATTGTAAAAGGATTGCAATTCATTACAATTGCTCCAATTTTTTTATTTTTCTGCATATCCTCCGGATAAACACAAATTGTTTTTACAAAATCATCTATTTGTGTCTGTGCTGTTTTACTAAGAATTTCGCCTCTCTGTATATAGATGTTTCTATCGTTTTTTTCTAACTTCTCACACACGTCTTTTAAATAAACTTTATATATTTCTTCTGCTATTGCTTGATTTGCAGCATAATTTGTATGAATTAATTCCGGATCTCTGATCCATGTTTTTTCTCTATGAGAATTAAAGATTTTATGCAAATCAACACATGACAAATCTCCATTTTCAGCAACAAACTGTTCAGTTTCAATATACAATACTATATCTTTTTCTTTTAATGGTAGCCGTTTAATAATCTCTCTTGTTTTTCCAATACGTGGTCTTGATGCAAAAACACTCACAACCTCATACCCATTCGGATAAACTAAGCGTTGCAAACATGCAGTTAATGAATCTTCCGCAACAACATTGACACCCATCGCAATACACGGTCCCAATAAATATATTCTTTTTTCTTTAGATTCTTCTATTGTTTTTTTACAAAAAACATCATAAAATAAACCGGTTGAGAACCAACCTGTAATGTTATCTTTTTGCACTCCCTGTTCTAAATACTTAAATACTTTTTCTCCAAAAAAATCCTTTTGCCTTTCCTTAATATCCTTATCATCTGCCAAAATAAAATTTAATAAAGGTGAAAACAGATTAATCAAATCGTTTTTCGTACACTTCGAATAATTAATAGTATTCCATAGAGGTACTTTAACTATACAAATATTCCCACCACAACGTTGTAAATTCAGCAATTCCTCTTGCATAATTTTTTTAACAACGTTACTGTACCAATCTGTAATAAAGCGAAACTCTGCCTCTAAACTACTATACTTTTCTTTGTTTAAAGCTATCCCTTCTGCATATACATGAAGCATGTCCTTTCTGGCATATGTTTCACCATAAGAAACTTCCTTTATTTCGAACCAATTCCATTCTGCCCCCAGAACCTGGCATTTCTCTTGTCCCAAAATATTATAGAGCCTCCATGCAAGTTCATTGCAACCATAAATACAAACTTGCTGTATACCCGGATAGAATTCTAATAAATCAACTGGCAATTCTCTATTTAACCGTTCTAATTCTACAAGATATGACCAAACATCCTTACTAAAGCCTTCATCTGAATAGCAAAATGTCAATGGGGAATTTTTTTTGTCAATTACCAACAACTCGCTTTCCGGATTATTTGCAAAATATTTCCCAGCATTTTCCCAAAGGGTTTCTTCTGCTAACATCATTTTGCTTTGAATATACTCTTCTTTTGCTAAACATTCATATTGGGTCCAGCCAATCACCCCCCCATTTTCCAAAAAAATCCAGGCGTCTTCTCTTGTATTTTCTTCTGCATAATAGGCAATTATTTTTTCTCTTAAACTTTCTGGCGATTCATTCTGCAAATTATATTTAATCATTTTCCTATAATAAAAACGTATCATTTCTTTGCCTTTCTGCTTTTTATTATTACTTTCTAAGCAAGCTATAATCCAAGATACAGCAGTTACTGTATTGCCATCTCTCTTGAAATATCATCTGTTTTTTCTCCATCTTCTTTTTTCCGCATGTATCTAACAATTCTCTGCTTAAAGAATAAATTATACCTTATTCATTTTATCGGCATTTTTCAGTCATATTATAACCGATTCTGACAAAAAAGCATACCCCGCTAAAATTACCAAAAGAAAGTGTAATATAAAAATGACCCACGGATATTCCATGAGCCATTCCGTTTGAAGCAGTATGCTTCCAATTATTCTTTTTTTATTACAGCTGCTTCTGAAATTCTTCCTCGCTCATCTTAAACCATTGCCTTTTTGACTCTGTTATAAATTGGTCGGATTTCTTCCACTTCAGCCTCCAACTCTTCAGCAATTTGCTGCAATGTTTTTTGTTTTTGAATTTTTTTACGCACCAAAGTTTCCAGTCCTTGAAGAACGCCCTGGCTGATTCCAACCTTAACACCATCATTCCAGCGTTCTTCCAATTCCTCTTTAAACAATTCTTTTAATGCTTCGCACATCTCTTTCACCTCGCTAAATTTTTCCTTGTTGGCACGGATTAAAACATCCATTACTGATGAATATAGTGCATTATCTTTTTTCCCTTCATATTCGTGTGCCAATTGTTCCACCACTTCTGTGTCACTAATTTTATTAGATAAACTTTTAAGCCAGAGATTCTTCTCCTTCGGCAATTTAGAGTTCACTATTATTTGTACCGGGAATTCCAGTCCCTGCACATAATAAATGCCATCTTCTTTCTTTTCCACTGTATAACCTTTATCACGCAGATGCTTGACTAATTCGCGTGGATACCCAAAGCACACATAGCTTATTGTAATTTCTTCGCTCCGGATTTCTTTTACATGTGGTGTGTCTGCTATATAAAAATAGGCGTACCCCAGCACCTTGTAAAAATCGTTAACGCTTAAAGAATCATCCGGGCTTTTGTATTCTATTAAGTTATGTTTTCTGAAAATCTGCCCAATATTTTTACGGATGCTCCTATCTGCATCCTTTTTTATAATAAGTGCATCTATCTGCATCGGCTTTGTACTGAGCATATGCTCATTTTCAAAAACAAGCTGCTCTGCTTCCTCTTCCAGTTCAATCTGGATTCCTGCATAAAATGCCGGATGCCATTGCAACAACTTTTTCGGCTGTTCCTCCATTTTACCTCCTATGTAATTGTACACAGGAGTATTCTTTTATTAAACTCCTGCCTTTATGGGGGTATAAAAGCAAGAATTATTTCAGACAAAAGAATGGCATGCTGTTTGCAGTGGCCTGATTTGACGGGGAATTGAAATTTAGATACCTGCTTTGGTTATAATATACCATTAACCCCTTCCTTTTGCAATACAACGCCCTTTAAATTCGGCATAGTGCACAAAAAACACCGCAAAAAAAAGCAAAAAGAGCGGGGTCAAACTCCGCTCCTGCTTCATTGTCTTGTATTTTATTGTTGTTTCGCACGATTATTCAATTTCCACATCCTGTATCATGCACGCCATTCCCTTCTCCTGGCACAGCTTCACAAGGGAGCTTCCGTCCCCATAGTAAGCATCTGCCAATGCTATGGCCCGGTTCAGGTCCGGCGTATCGTCATAGATGCCCCAGGACGCACTACGATACTCATTTACGAGCTTTTCGTACTCTTCCCATAACTTTGGACGCATAGACTCAATTGTGGCCTTAATGAGGGGATGCGGGCGCCATAAAAGGGCAACCTCGTCCCGGTTCTCATAAAAGGTTTCAAACACGCGACGCATCTTAACAAGCATCTTCTCGTTATTTTTAATCAACGCCGCCACGCTGGTATTATACAAAATGGTTTTTCTTCTGCTGCCATCTTCTTTAAACAGAACCGGTTTCCAATCTTCCGGAATTTCAACGTCGTCCTCGGTGGTGCTGTTAATCTTATCAAGCTTTGGAGAGCCAAGCGGAAGAAGCTTTTCTTCCCAGTGGCTTCGTGTTTCTTCGCCAAAGCGCTCCGACAAAATATTTACATAGGCTTCTTTTACTTCTTCCGATTCCAGAATAACCTTATCTGCATTTATCACGCCGGGCTGCATCACAAAGGTTTCCATTTTTTCAAGCTTTTCCGGAGAGCTGACATCCACCGCTCCGTGCACAAAGTAAGGAATGTAAACCAGCTTGTCTGTATATTTCTTCAGCTCCGTCGAGTAAAAGGCCGGATGTACGCTGGTAACAAAATTATAGCCATCATAAGGGTTGTGTATAAAAATCATGTCCGGCTTCATATCCGGCAGAGAAAACTCTTCCCAGGAATACACCGGCACATAGTCCGGATACTGTGCTCCCTCGTAGTGCATTTCGCCAAGGCTTCTGTCCTGATTCCGGTCAAAATAAGGAATCGGCACCACGTAAGCGTCACATTCCGGGTCTTCGTCCGCTGCTTTCCACACACTTTCTAGGGCATCCCACATGGATGCTTTATACGGCAGAAATACTGCCACCTTTTTGTCCTCAGGAAGCTCCTTTTGAAGCTTTTCTTCCACCAGGCCAAGAAGTGCCGCAATGCCGCTTTGAAACTCTTTCTGTATTTCTGCATTGCCCACAAACTGACTCTGCTGGTAAAGGGCCTCGCAGTATTCCTCCAGCATGTGGATGATTTGCTCACCTACTTCTCCATATCTCTCCAATGCTTCTCCCAGTGTGATGGCAGAATCCTGACATTTTGTTAAGATGGCAACCACCTGCTCCGGTGCTGCACCGGCTGCCACCACCAGACGGTTCGCCTTCTGTAAGGTTCCGACTATATCTATCATTTCCTGTCTGTTTAACCGTTTCATTATTCTACCACCACTCCGATTTTATAATCCGAAAATCTGCTGATTTTCCATTGCTTCGTAAATTGCCCGGAAAATATAGAAGTCTGCCGGGTCTGTAATTTTCATGTTATTTTTGGTACTCTGCACCATGTGCATCGGTTCGCCCAGCTGACTGCACAAATGGGAAGAGTCAATGGAACTTTTACCCTCTGCATGGGCTTTTTCGTAAAGCTCCAAAATTCTTCCGTAGCGGAAGGACTGCGGTGCCTTTGCCGTATACATTTCGCTGCGAAGCGGAACATTATCAATATTGTTTCCGTCTGTGCTCTGCACCACGCTCTCTCTTGCCGGTTCCACGGTGATGGCATTGCCGAATTCCTTTACCGCCTCAATGTTTTTAGAAATCAGCTCTGCCGTAATAAGCGGACGCACACCGTCGTGAATCAGTACAATATCTTCCGGCTTAGAGGAAACCTTCATGGCTTCCAAACCGTTGTAAATAGACAAATGGCCGGTTGCACCACCCGGTACTATCATGCTGACCTTGGTAATACCGTAACGCTGTATTAAAATCTTCAATTCCGGAATCTTTTCTTCCAGACACACAATTACGATATTATCGATTTCCTCATGGTCTTCAAAATGCTCCAGGGTGTAAATAATTATCGGTTTGCCATGCATCTCTAAAAACTGCTTTGGCTTGGACCGGCTGTTCATGCGCTGGCCGGTTCCTCCCGCAAAAATAAGTGCTGTTGTCATTCGTTCTTCACCTCTTCCGGTTCATCATTTATACTTGTTTCTATTTCCTTTTCTACTAACGCCAAAAGCGCATCAATTCCCGTCTGAAACTCCTTCTGCACTGCGGCATTGCCGTAATTTTGGCTCTGCAGATAAAGTGCCTCGCAATACTCTCCCAGCATGCAAATAATTGCCTCTCCGGCCTTCCCGTGGCGTTCCAAGGCATCGCCTAAGGTAGTGGCGGAGGTTTTACATTTAGTCAGAATACCAGAAAACTGCTCCGCAGATATGTCCGGGGTTGTGGTCAGGCGGTTTGCTTTGCGAAGGGTTGCCAAAATACCAAACATCTCTTCTTTGAGCAGACGTTTCATTTTCTTTACTGCCGGTTCCTGTTTACAGTTACGCAAATATTCTTCAGTAGCCACACCGGCCTGCTTCATTTTCTGATAGTAGCTGTCTTCCATATATTCCGGAAAGTCAAACTGCATCTGAAGCAGTGCCTCTTCCGGATGTTCCTTACTCCACTCCCATGCCTGCATGTATCTTTCCACATACTTTTGCACGGTCATAACATCGTCATTCATAATAGCGGAAAGCGTTACCACTACCGATAACACCAAGTCTGCAATTTGCCCAAGTTCAAAGTTTTTCTCAATAAGTTCCGCCTGCTCCACTACCAGTTTGTGATTTTGAATCATACTGAAATAACGGACCGTTGCCACCATAAGCCACTGACATAAGGAATCCTTTAAAACTTCCTTTGGAAGTTTTTGAAGTGCCTCCATGGCAAAGCGATAGCCCTCTGCCGCTGTTTCTTCCTGACTAAGAAGCTCCTGTGCCAGCTGTGCACACACTCTAGGAGTATAGCCCTGCTCTGCCAATTCACTCTGTAAAATAGACAGATTACGCTGTTGATGCGTCTTTTTTGCTTCTTCTGTGCTGTACGCATATCCGTAATGATGGGTAAAACAGTTAAACTGCTTGTTTGGCGCATATACATGATTAAAGGTTTCATGAACCTTACCCACAAAGCGGGTTGTTGTTGTGCGGCGGATCATACGCCCTGCAATACTGGTGGAATAATTACCCTTTGCATCATAGTCTCTGGTATAATAGAAACCGGCATAATAGTTCTCACACTCCCCACTCTTGAAGAAATCAATAAACTCCTGTACGTTGTCAAAGTATTCGTCATCATCCAAATATAAGAACCATTCACCATTTGAATGATCTAACAGCGCATTTCTGGCTGCAGAAAAATCATTACACCAGATAAACGGATAAATCTTGTCCGTATATTCCCTTACAATATCGATAGAACCATCGGTTTCTTTTCCCTTGGTATCCAATACTACCAGTTCACTTGGTACTGCATCCAAAAGAGGTTTAATGGATTCCATGGTCTTTTGTATCATAGAAACATGGTTAGACACTAATATGCCGATGGTAAGCTTGATATTGCTCTTTATCAGCTTGGGAGTCTCTTTTGTTTCCGGTTCTTCTTGGGCTTTTTCTAAACCGTCCAGTGTTTCCTGCATGGCCGCCGCGTAGCGGCTTCCGTCAAAGGTTTTATCTTCCCATGGCAGTTGCTCCCAATAAGCATACGCCAGCTTGTAGTCTTTTACCGCATTGGCACAGGTTGCCGCTGCCTGAAATACCTGTACCGCGTAGTCCTGCGTCATAAACCTTGGAAAATCCAACTGTTTCTGCGGAATAGCTTCTTTTTCGTGGGTTTTCAGCCAGTTCCATGCGTTGTAATACATTGGCGAATATTCCAAAATAGCTCCCACATTACCTTCCGGTGCAGAGGCTGCAATTACCACACCTGCCAGCGCCAGCTGCGCCACCTGGCTAAGCATGTAAGTTTCTTTTATCTTTACTGCCTGATGTAAAAGGCCTTCATAATCATTGTTTGCATTAAAGCTTCGCACAGAGGCCACCAGCATCCACTGGGTACAGGAGTCCTCTACGCCATATTCCTTTGTTATTGTATCAATGCACCCTTCAAAAAACCGGAATCCTTCCTCCGCTGTTTCCTTCCGGCTTAACAGCTCCTGCATCAACTGGGCACACATTCTCGGCGTGTAGCCGTTTTCTTTGATTTCCTGCATAAGCAAGGTTACATTCCGGTTCTGATGGGCCTTGTTTTCGTTCTCGTTTTCAAAATAATAGCCATAGTGATGGACGAAGCAGGAAAAGGATTTAAACGGTTCAAACACCTGATTAAAATGCTCGTGTACCCTTCCTACAAACCGTGTTTCTTTCGTACGGCGCACCATACGGCCCACCACAGCCATGTTTTCACTGCCATCCGCTTTATGATTCTTTACCCCATAATATCCGGCGCCATAGTTTTTGTATTCACCGCTCAGGAAAAAGTCAATTAATTCCTGCACATCATCAAACACTTCATCATCGTCCAGATACATGTACCATTCGCCCCGGGCATGCTCCAGTGTTACATTTCTGGCCGCTGCGAAGTCATTGCACCAGGTAAACGGATAAATTTGGTCTGTATATTCTCTAACAACATCAATGGAGCCATCGCCCTCTGCTCCCTTGGTGTCCACTGCAATTAATTCGCACGGTACAGCATCCAGAAGCGGTTTTAAGGCCTCCATTACCTGACGGATATATTTTATTCTGTTTGATACCAAAAGTCCAATGGTAAGTTTTATATCGCTTTTTACAAACTCTGTTTTCATTTGCCATTCTCCTGTCTATCAAAGGGTAAAATACACCTTATAGTTTTTATCGGCAGAACCCCGCCAAATTATTATAAAAACATTCAAAAAAAGAGCGCTCCTTGCGGAACGCTCTTTAAGAAAACCATGTATATTATTTTTCTATTAGCCCTGAAGTAAGGATAATACACCCTGAGTAGCCTGATTTGCCTGTGCTAACATGGACTGACCAGCCTGCTGTAAGATGTTGTACTTAGACATGGTTACCATTTCGGATGCCATATCTACGTCACGGATACCGGATTCAGCTGCCTGCAAGTTTTCTGCAGTGTTGTCTAAGTTAGCAATAGTATGCTCCAGTCTGTTCTGAACCGCACCGAGTAAGGAACGCTGCTTGGAAACGCGTGCAATAGCTTCATCAATCTTGCCTAAGCTCTTAGAAGCACCGGTCTGTGTGGAAAGATCTACGTTGGAATCATTAACACCAAGAGCAGTTGCGCTCATATTGTCGATAGAGAAGCTCATGGTTTGACCTTCGTTAGCACCAACCTGTAAAATAACACCTCTGCCGCCTGCCTGCGTGCCATACTTAGCTTCGCCAAGATATGCGTCTTCATCACCAAGACCTGCACCATTTTTTAATTCTATAAGTTTTTCAACTGTACTATCTGTGATAAAAATAGTATTTGGTTCATCCGGATTACCACTGGAAGAAAGGGTTACATTCATGCTTAAGCCCGCTTCTGCAAGCAATGCTTCAATATCTTCTTCCGTATATTCCTTACCGGACTGAAGCTTTAAAGTATAACCGCCTGCCTTTAAAAGGCTACCATCTGCATTATAAGTAGCTGCTGTAGTAATTTCGCATTCATCAGCTCCCGCTTTTGCATCAAATTTAAGCTTAATGGTAATTTCATTATCATCACCATAACGGTTTGCTTCAATCTTAATAGTATCTGCACCAACAAAATTTGTGGTAGCAACTGTAACTTCATCAGAAACTGCCTTCTGACCGGCAACGGTAGCCTGACCACCAACAGTTGCTGCATCAGCAGTTAAAGAACCGTACTTTAAGTTAACTTCAACCTTGGCAGGAGTTGCTGTTGCTGTAGTGTCTTCCTGTTTTGCATTCTGAATTAATTCATCAATTTCAGACTGTGTATATGTCATATTTTCTGCAAGATGCAGTGTTAATTCATTACCTGTTCCATTCCAGATAGCAGATTCGCCGCCAACGGCTGCATCTGCAGCAACCTTAACAGCTACACTTGTAATATCAGAAGTTACAAATGCCTTTAAGCTTGTGTCATAAACACCGTACTTAGGACCGGACTCTGTGCCGCCTGCACTGGATGCACTTAAGGAACCATCCAATAACTTCATTTCATTAAATTCGGTATCAGTTGCGATTCTGTCTAATTCTTCCTGTAACTGTTCAATTTCGTCCTGGATATTGCCACGGTCTTCATCTGTTTCGGTACCGTTGGCTGCCTGAACTGCCAGTTCTCTCATTCTCTGTAAAATGGAGTGGGACTCATTTAATGCACCTTCTGCGGTCTGAATCATGGAGATACCGTCAGATGCGTTTGTGGAAGCCTGATCGAGACCACGAATCTGGCTTCTCATTTTTTCGGAAATTGCTAAACCTGCTGCGTCATCTGCCGCACGGTTAATTCTGTAACCGGAAGAGAGCTTTTCTGTGCTCTTTGCTAATGCGGAAGTAGAAATGCCAAGCTGTCTGTTGGCGTTCATAGCTGTCAAATTGTGCTGTACGATCATTGCCATAAGATAAATCCTCCTTGGTGTAAAATCTCTTTTTTATCTACTTCCTTGTAGTTACGTCCTTGTCGGCTTACGTCCATGTAAGTTACGGTTTCACTTTGTATATCGGAAGGGTTTGCGGGAATATTAACCCTTATTTTAATTTTTTTCACGAAAATTAAAAATGTTTTTGGGTAGGTTTCACGAAAATCAAAAATGTTGGATTATAAATCCCTGATATCTACATCCACTATCATTGCATCATCTAATGTCTGTTCTTTCAATAAGTAGCTCATATATATCGGAAGATATACTATGTTATCGATTTGCTCAACATTTCCTACGGAGAACACGTATGCCTTTTCCATGTGGTAATCAGGAACACCCATAAAATGTTCCAACGATTTATGTGTTTTATAATTCTTTCCGGATTTTACTTCAATTGGAACCACCTTTCCCCCAATCTCTATAACAAAATCCAGTTCTCCAAGGTTTTTCTTCTTACAAAAATATGGTTCAAACCCATTAGTAGTCAACTGCTGTGCCACTGCGTTCTCAAAATGCGCCCCGTTGTTTACTTCACCATTCTTATTGATTAGTTCTATTTTTGTTTCCACAGGATACGCACTTGTAAGCAATCCTATGTCATTTGAAAACAAGCGAAAGACATTACTGCTCTTACTTGCCAGAAGAGGAACAATTGGTGCATCGGTGTTATATACCGGTAACACAACGCCCGCATCCTTAAGCCATAGGAAACTGTTCTCGTATCTGTCAAATTTAAGCTCCTTATCTAACATTGTAAAAACAAATTTTTTATTCTGTTTATTCAATTCTGCCGGAACTATATTATAGATAGATATTAGTTTGAGCTTTTTATCTGCCGCCTCGTATTGCGTAAAATCCGCCTTATATAAAGTGGTTATATCACGCTGTACTTTGTCAACCTCTCTGATGTCTTTTGTTTCTGTATATTTTTTTACCGCATCCGGCATACCACCAACAATTAAATATACGAAAAACAAGGATAGCAATTTTTCATGAATTAATTCGTCCACCGGCTGCAGTGCTCTATATTTTTCTTTCAACATGTCCAATGTAGTTTGTGATATGCTGTTTGCAATCATGAACTCTTCAAAATCCATAGGATACATTCGAAGAACAGATAAATAGCCAACCGGCGCAGATGCAATACCCTTTAATTCTACCCCCAGCAGAGACCCGCTCATTACATACTTAAAGCTTCCCTCATCAACTAAAAATTTAATTTTGGTTACTATTTCCGGACATTTTTGAATCTCGTCAAAAAACACGATTGTTTTATGAGGCTTGCATTCTTCCGGCATAATCATTTTAAGCTTAACCAAGAATTCCTCTGCGCTCATTTGTACATTTAAATGTTTTACCATATCCGGCTGGTCAATAAAGTTTATTTCAAACTTTGTATATTCACTTTTTTCAATTTCATCCCTGATTAACCAGGTTTTTCCGATTTGTCTGGCACCTGTTACTAAAAGCGCTTTGTCGGAGCCTTTTATCCATTCCTTTATCTTTTCCGATTGCTTTCTATACATGAACATTCACCTCCACACCTTATACAATACAACACCTCGCCCCGTTTTGCAAGATATATTACCCGTATTTTGCCCCGTTTTTTTGAATTTAATTCGTTATTTTTGCCCCGTTTTGCAAAAATAAGCACTAAAAGATATTTCGGTTAATTTTAACCAAAATATCTTTTAGTGCACAATTAATTGAAAGGAACCGGTCAAAAGACCGGGTCCTTTATTATGGAATGTTTTCACACTCTATTTCTATTTTCTCTAAGCTTCCTAGGTTTCTTAAAGAAATCAAGAAATTTTAATTTAATCGACTAAGCGATTAGCCTAACAGGGAGAGAACGCCCTGGTTAGCCTGGTTAGCCTGAGCCAGCATGGACTGAGCAGCCTGCTGAAGGATGTTGTTCTTGGAGAACTGAACCATTTCAGAAGCCATGTCAACGTCACGGATGCCGGATTCAGCAGCCTGAAGATTTTCAGCTGTGTTGTCCAGGTTGGAGATGGTGTGCTCAAGTCTGTTCTGGATAGCACCGAGTAAGGATCTCTGCTTGGAAACAGCTGCGATACCCTTATCGATGTTTTCGATGGAGTTCTGAGCACTCTTCTGTGTAGAAGTATCAACCTTAGTTCCGTCTACGCCAAGTGCTGCTGCGCTCATGTCGTTGATACCAAAGCTGATAGTCTGACCATAGTTAGCACCTACCTGAAGCTCAACGCCCTTACCACCAGACTGAACATCATATAACTTCTGTCCAAGGAATGCATCGGTATCACCAAGACCTGCACCACCGTCTAACTTAAAGCTAATCTTTTCAGTGCTCTTTGTTACAAACAGAGTATTTGGCTCATCCGGCTGATTAGGATCAGCAGAGTCAAATTCTACGGTTGCAGAGAAGCCTGCCTCAGCTAATAACTTTTCGATATCAGCTTCGGTGTATTCCTTACCTGTGCAGAGCTTTAACTTGAATTCCTGTTCCTTACCGGTTGTAAGAGCACCGGTGTTTGCATTATAAGTTGCTGCAGTATTGCTTTCACAAACTTCCTTACCTTCTTCTGCATCAAACTGAAGGGTAATCTTTACGTTATTATCTGCACCATACTTATTTGCAGTAATCTTAATGGTACTAATGCCAACTGCATCATCGCCAAGAGTAACATTTATACTCTGTTCGTCAGAAGCCTTTACACCTGCTACTGTTGGTGTTGCTGCTGCAATCGGAGCATCTGCAGTATAACTACCTGTGTTCAGATGAACCTTAAGCTCAGGAATTGCATAAGTCTGAGTAGTATCTTCCACCTTAGCATTTTCGATTAACTTATCGATTTCTTCCTGGCTGTAAGCAGTACCCTTATTTAAGTTTAAAGTAAGAGTAAGCTGACCACCTGTAGAAGTCCAAACTGCGGATTCTGTACCAAGCTTAGCACCAGTAGTAGTATTAACACCTACACCTGCAACGTTAGATGTAACGAACGCCTTTAAGTTAGTATCATAAACACCATACTTAGGACCAGCATTAGAAACAGAAGAACCACCGCCTGCTAAGGAACCGTCTAACAGCTTCATTGTGTTGAATTCTGTTGTTTCAGAAATTCTGTCGAGCTCGTCCTGTAACTGTGTGATTTCATCCTGGATATTGCCACGGTCTTCATCAGTTTCAGTACCGTTAGCTGCCTGAATGGTTAATTCACGCATTCTCTGAAGAATGCTGTGGGATTCCTGAAGTGCACCTTCTGCAGTCTGGATCATGGAGATACCATCCTGAGCGTTTGTGGAAGCCTGGTTTAAACCACGGATCTGGCTTCTCATCTTTTCGGAAATAGCTAAACCAGCTGCATCGTCTGCTGCGCGGTTAATTCTGTAACCGGAAGATAACTTTTCAGTGCTCTTTGCGAGTGCGTTTGTGCTGATACCTAACTGTCTGTTAGTGTTCATCGCTGTCATGTTGTGCTGTACGATCATTGCCATAATATTTACCTCCTTGAATTGTGTCCGGTACGGGTTCGCCCGTCCGGTTCCCGAGTCCTTTCGGGAATCACTTTTGGTTTTGATTGTTTTGGAAGACTTCCTCTTTCGAACAACCTAGGATTTGTCAGTAGAGTGATTCTTCCGCAAGAGGTTATCCTCTTGCTTACACTAATTATATCGGTATTATTTTCTGGGACTTTAGCCCTTTTTTAAAATTTTTTTGACTTTTTTCTAAAGATGTAGAACAGGCACAAGAAGTGGTATTCTGTCCATTTCTTCTTCCCATATTTAGGGGACACCCGTCAGATATTTTCTTTTTTTCTTTTGAAAGTGCCCTATTCCGGCTGTTCTAATCAGAATTTTATCGAAATATCCTTTATTTATGCGGGTTTCCCCGCATTTTTGACCCTGATTTTTGTGATTTTTTTCATGCAAACCCACCAAAAAACAGCTATATTTTTCGTAAGCTTTTCCGAGATTGTCATCTGTCTTTTTTTGAAGTATACTATGGCTACAAAACGTTTTGTACTTTCTTAGTAACCATAAAATATCATAAATCAAAAATTATTCCCGCCAACATATAAAGGAGATATACAACTTTGAATAATAATGAACTATTACTTGCCATCTCTGATATGATGGATCAAAAATTAGATGAAAAAGTACTACCACGAATCGATCATCTGGAAGAACGCTTTAACGGCTTAGAAGAACGCTTCGATGGCCTGGAAGAACGCTTCGATGGTCTGGAAGAACGCTTCGACGGTTTAGAAGAACGCTTTGACGGTTTAGAAGAACGCTTCGACGGTTTAGAAGAACGCTTTAACGGCTTAGAAGAACGCTTCGATGGTTTAGAAGAACGCTTTAACGGCTTAGAAGAACGCTTCGACGGTTTGGAAGAACGCTTCGACGGCTTAGAAGAACGCTTCGACGGTTTGGAAGAACGCTTCGACGGTTTGGAAGAACGCTTCGACGGCCTGGACAGCAGAGTCAAGAATATAGAGATTACTCTGGAAAACGATGTTGTTCCAAGACTTTCCCACATCGAACAATGCTATCTTGATACCTACGAACGGTATCAAAGCGGTATTGATAAATTAGATGAAATGCAGTGTGATATCGATATTATCAAGCTTACCGTTACCGGTCATAGCGAAGAACTTAATAAAATTACCAAACCATATTTATTAAAGTAGTTCTGCGCCACATCCGAAGTCTGCCATTGTCTTTATCAAATTCTCACACCCACTGCGCCACCCAGATACTGGCCACAATGCCCGCCAGGGTTGAAAGCAACCCCCCTGTCAGGGTCCATCTTGTTTTTTTCACCTTGGCAGCCACAAAATACACGCTCATGGTATAAAATACGGTTTCTGTACTGGAACAAAGAATGGATACGGTTTTACCAAGCAGCGAATCAGGGCCGTAGGTTTCAAAAATATCCAGTACCAGCCCCGTCGCCGCCGAGGAGGAAAATAACTTAATAAATGAAACCGGTAGCAAGGCCGCATCAAAATGAAGCAGCTTTGCCACGGGACTTAACCATGCGGCCAGAATATCCAACGCGCCGGAGGCGCGTAAAATCCCCACACTCATTAAAAGCCCAATTAAGGTAGGCAACAGCTCTACCACGGTTTTCATGCCATCTTTGGCACCCTTCACAAATTCCTGATAGACATCTACTTTTTGAAGCAATCCAAATCCCACAATATAAAAAATAAGTAACGGGATCATATAATAAGAAAGATATACTAAAAAATCCACAAAAAAACACCGCCACAACACAATTAGTATATTGTATCGTGACGATGCTGATTTCATACCTAAATTATTTTATTAAGTTAGCAACCGAATATACGGAGCAAGCGTTATGCTTCGTAGCCGTTTGGATTATTGCTCTGCCATCTCCAGGTGTCTTCGCACATCTCTTCAATGCCGCGTTCTGCGGTCCAGCCAAGTTCTTCTTTTGCCTTAGCCGGGTCTGCATAGCAGGTGGAAATGTCGCCCGGACGACGTTCTCTGATAATATAAGGAATTTCCTTGCCACAGGCCTTTTCAAATGCCTTAACAATATCTAATACGCTGTAGCCGTTGCCGGTACCCAGGTTATAAATAGAAACTCCGCTCTTATCTTCAATTTTCTTTAATGCCTTTACATGGCCGACAGCCAGGTCCACTACGTGGATGTAGTCTCTGACACCGGTGCCGTCGTGGGTATCGTAGTCATTACCGAATACGTTGAGCTTTTCCAACTTGCCCACCGCAACCTGGGAGATATACGGAACAAGGTTGTTTGGAATACCCTTCGGATCCTCACCGATGGTACCGCTCTTATGGGCACCGATTGGATTGAAGTAACGAAGGAGTACCACATTCCATTCCGGATCTGCAGTATTTAAATCAGTTAAAATCTGCTCCAACATACCCTTAGTTCTGCCGTAAGGATTGGTAATGTCGCCCTTTGGACAAGCCTCGGTAATCGGGATAAACGCCGGACTTCCGTACACTGTAGCAGAAGAACTGAAGATAATGTTCTTTACGCCATGATTTCTCATAACATCGCAGAGAATTAAAGTACCTGTGATGTTGTTGTGATAATACTCCAACGGCTTTGCCACGGACTCACCCACTGCTTTTAAGCCTGCAAAGTGAATTACCGCATCTACTTTTTCTTTTGCAAAAATAGTTTCCAATGCTTCTCTATCTAAAAGATCTGCCTGATAAAACACTACCGGCTTTCCTGTGATTTTTTCCACACGCTCCAGGGATTTTTCGCTGGAATTGCACAGATTGTCCACAACAACAACTTCATGTCCTGCATTTAATAATTCTACACAAGTGTGGCTGCCGATATAGCCTGCACCGCCGGTTACCAGTATTCTCATAACAATATCCTCCGCTTTTCTTTTACGGCATCTTGCCGGATTTCTTCTTTTCCTACATAGTATATCAAAACCTTTTGTAAAATGCAACATATTTTTTATATTTTCTGTTTTATTCTAAATTTCCTGTTTTGAATCCATTGTTACATTTGTATTTACAATTCTTTTATTCTTCGCTTTCCACGAGCGTTCCTCCCGCCCCGCCTTACTCCGGCAGTAAATCACCGCAACTATCGTGCTGATTACGGTAGCCAGAATTACCGGTGCCACAATAGCCGCCGGGGATGCACTTTGATACTGGCTGCGGTAGGCTATCATATTAATAGGAATCAGCTGTAGCGAGGACATATTCATTACCAAAAGAGTACACATTTCCGTACTTGCTGACCGAGGAATATCTTTCGTTCCTGCAGTATACCCCGGCGTTTTTCGTTCTTCTTCCAAATCTGCCAGCTCTTCCATCGCCTTAATTCCCGCCGGTGTGGCTGCCCAGCCAAGTCCCAGCACGTTAGCAACCATATTGGTGGCAATATATTCCGCCGCCTTGGATTCGGGCTTCAGCCGCGGAAATAAAAAGCGGATGACCGGCGATAGCCCCTTCGCCATTTTTTCCAGCAGTCCGCTGGCCCTTGCCACCTGCATCAGGCCGGTCCACATAGACAAGATACCCATCATGGTAATGCACAGTGTTACCGCACTTCCTGCTGATTCCAAAGCTCCGTTTCCCACTGCCTCCATAGTTCCGGTCAGCATTCCTACTGCCACTCCAATCAATATCATCAGTGCCCAGATTACGTTTAACATATAAAAGTCCTTTTTTCCGCAATTATCCCTATCCTATTCCCACCACTTCGTTTTTATTCCTTGAATTTCAAATAATTGTTAATATTTGTCAAAAAGGCTTTACAAATTCTTCCTTTTCATGTATAATGCTGTCAAGAGGCTTGAACAGGAAAGTTTCTAAAAAACCAAGGAATAAGGAGAATGCAACATGGGTCAGATTATTAAAAACACAGGCATTGTCCGCCGTTTGGACGAGCTGGGCAGAATTACTTTACCAATCGAATTGCGCAGAAATTTGGATATCGGTGAAAAAGATCCTGTAGAAATCTATGTTTCGGATGATATGATTATCTTAAAGAAGTTCGCTCCGGTTGACACCTTCACAGGCAGCACAGAAGACCTTGTGGAATACCACGGCAAAATGGTTTCCAAGGATTCCATCAAAGAATTGGCTAAACTTGCCGGTATTATCAAATAATACCATTACATACCTAAAGATAAACAAGCCCACGGAAGAAGTTCTTCCATGGGCTTTATTTTTACAATTCTATTTTTCTAACAGGGCCTGGTAAATATCCCGTTTGGACAGCCCTCTGTCATTTGCTGCCGCTTTCATGGCTTCTTTTTTATCCATTCCGCCGGATATATAATATTCCACATGCTCCGCAATAGACATTTCCTGCCACTTGGCCTGCTCTTCTTTTTCAAATTCTGCAAAGTCTTTTCCGTGAACAACCAAAACACATTCCCCTCTTGGTTCTTCCGCTTCAAAATGGGCAAGCACCTCCGAGATACGGCCGGATACCGTGGTTTCGTGTTTTTTGGTAAGTTCCCGGCACACCGTCATTTCACGGTCACCTAAGGTTTCCAGCAAAAGCGCCAGTGTCTTTTTTAACCGATGGGGTGCCTCGTACAAAATAATGGTTCTGGTCTCCTCCTGCAAATCAGCAAGCACCTGACGGCACTCTTTTTTATCGGAAGGAAGAAAGGCTTCAAAGGCAAACCGTCTGGTTGGCAGTCCGGAAATCGTCAGTGCAGTTACACAGGCACATGCTCCCGGAAGACTTGTTACGATAATCCCGGCTTCTCTTGCCATGCGCACCAGTTCTTCTCCCGGGTCGGAAATTCCCGGAGTTCCTGCATCCGTAATCAAAGCAACATTGGTTCCGGATAGTATCTGCTGCACCAGTTCTTTTCCTTTTTCAATTTTATTGTATTCATGGTAGCTCGTCATCGGAGTTTTAATTTCAAAATGATTCAGCAGTTTGATGCTGTTTCTGGTATCCTCCGCCGCAATCACATCCACCTCTTTTAAGGTGCGGATCACGCGGAAGGTGATATCCTCCAGATTTCCGATTGGCGTAGCACATAAATATAAGGTTCCCGGCATATTGCTTCACCTTTCCTGTTTCATACAAACTTCTTTATTACTAGTTTACCCTAATACCCGTATACCTCGTAAATTTCTTCGGTATATACTCCGGGCTCTTTATAAACAACTAACGGCGGGGCAATCTTTATCATGGATTTTCCGCCTTTTAAACACTCTAACAGCACCATGTTCGGTTCCTTGTCCAAATACGGATGAACCAGACGCATGGCTTTTGGCTCTAATTTATACTTCTGACACACCGCAAAAATTTCCGCCAGACGGAAAGGTCGGTGCACCATATAAAATCTGCCGTTTGGTTTTAATATCGCAGAAGCCTCCCTGACTACATCCTCCAGGGAGCAAAGCACCTCATGGCGGGCAATGGCCTTTGGCAGATCCGGATTTTTTAATCCATGCATGTCATTCATATACGGCGGATTGCAGGTTACCACGTCAAAGACAGCCTTTCCGAAAACGGAAGAAGCCTCTTTGATATCTCCGGTTACTACTTCTATTTTTTCTTCCAATCCGTTCATTGCCACGCTGCGGCGTGCCATGTCCGCACTTTCTTTCTGGATTTCCAAAGCAGTAAAATGCCTGCCTTCGGTTTTTGCAGACAAAAGAATCGGTATGATTCCGGTACCTGTACCCATATCCAGTACCCGTTCTCCCGGCTTTACTTTGGCAAATCCGGATAACAGTACCGCATCCATGCCAAAGCAGAACTTTTCTTCATTCTGGATAATTTTCAGGTTATTCCTCTGCAAATCGTCGATACGCTCGCCGGGCAGAAGGTTTGCCTTTTCTTCCATGCTTAGTCTCCTAAATTGGATTTGCCTTCTCTCTTTTCCAGCATCTCCAATGCCTTTAATTCTGCATCATCGGTAGTATTTCGCTCTTTTTTACGACGCGGCTTAAAGGAAAGCTCGGAGGTATGATAATCCTTTACTTCCTTTTCATCGTTTTCTTTGGTGATAACCACCTTCACCCGCTGCTTTAATACGCTGACACTCTGTACTTCACCCTTGAAACCGTCCTTTGTGGTAACAAAATCCCCTACGTTCGGAAGCTTGCTGTTTAAGTCCTCATATGCTTCTTCCTCGTTCTTTAAGCAGCACATCAGTCTGCCGCACACGCCGGAAATCTTCGTTGGATTTAAGGACAGATTCTGTTCCTTTGCCATTTTAATGGAAACCGGTACAAAGTCAGTTAAGTAGGAATGACAGCAGAGTGGTCTGCCGCATACACCGATACCGCCAAGGATTTTGGTCTCATCCCGGACACCAATCTGACGCAGTTCAATTCTTGTTTTGAACACTGCTGCCAGGTCCTTTACCAGCTCACGGAAATCAATACGTCCGTCTGCAGTAAAGTAAAACAACACTTTGTTATTATCAAAGGTATATTCACAGTCAATAAGCTTCATTTCCAGCTCATGCTTTCTGATTTTTTCCAGACAAACCTTGAACGCTTCCTTTTCTTTTTCCTTATTGGCACGTTCGATTTCATCGTCCTCCGGTGTAGCCGGACGGATGACAGGCTTTAACGGCTGGATTACCTTATCTTCTTCCACTTCCTTTGGCGCCAGTACCACAAAACCGTATTCTACGCCTCTGGCAGTTTCTACAATAACATTGCTTCCCTGCTTGATATCAAAATCAAGCGGGTCAAAATAATATACCTTTCCCGCTTTACGAAAGCGGACACCAATTACCTTTATCATCATCTATAACCTCCATATTACTCTTTTTCTGATTTAGCCCTTCATGGTATATAACAGCATTTCCAAGGAAACCTCCAGGTTTACATTGGCACTCATACGCTGCCTTGTTGTTTCAATGGCTTCTATACACTCATCAATACGGGCATAGCTCATGTACCCTGCCTGATTGGTAAGCTCCCGTTCTTCCTCCCGGAATATCGGCCGGCCCGCACCATTGGTGGATTTCATTACCAGCACATCACGATACCACAAGTTCATAAGGGACAGGATATCCGGAAGCTCCGTCTTTCTGCCCGCCCATTCCTTTACCTTTTTATAAAGCTCCTCTGCCGGCATGGAATTTAACCGGCGAAGCACTTTGATAACCTCGTCTTTTAATTCTACAAACTCGCCGGACTGCGCATAAGCAATGGCCTTTCCCGGCACTCCGTCTGCAAAATCCGCCGCCACCTCTGCCATAAAGCTTGCAATGCCGTGATGCTCCGTTAAGAGCTTTGTGATTTGTCCTCTTGCCACCGGCCGCACATTCAGTAAAATGCACCGGGACAAAATGGTTGGAAGCAGAAGCTTGGCATTGACCGTCAGTAAAATAATAACGGCGTATTCCGGCGGCTCTTCAATGGTTTTTAACATGGCATTCTGAGCCTGCTCCGTCATTTTTTCTGCTTCATCTATAATATAGACCTTGTAAGGTCTGCTATAGGGTTTGACCAAAATATCATTGTTTAACTGAAGGCGGATGTCATCCACGCTGATGCTTGCCTTCTCATGTGTTACCCGCCGGATATCCGGATGATTTCCGGATACTGCCTGTTTGCAGGACTGACAATGTCCGCAAGGCTCTATGCCGCCTTCTTCACACTGCAGGGTGGTGGCAAAGGTTTCTGCCAGCAGTTTCTTACCGGAACCTGCTTCCCCCTGGATAATGTACGCATGGGACACCTTGCCCATCCGTATGGCATTCTGCAAATGCCCTGTGATTTGTTCTTGTCCGATTATGTCCTGAAACTTCATATTCATTCCTCAAAGGTTAACTTGCTTGCTTTTCTTCCGGTTAGCCGGTTCCTTCCGTCTGCTGTATCAGGTCAGGATATCCAGCAGCAATCCCCGGATTTCGTCAATCTTACTTAAAATAAATAAATGATCCTTTTCTTCCTTCAACAGCTCTGCTGCCAAAAGGTCCAGATTTTCATCTACCAGCTTAATCATACCGTAAACCCGGTGTCTGCCCCGGCGGTCCAAAAAGTTCTCACGGCTGAATTTGTGGGAACGGGATACAATTTCATTCATAAACTCCTGAATCAGGGAGCGGTAGTACTTCATGTCCCGGACATCCATATGCTTGGCAATTTTTTTGCCCTCTTTTTCGATGTCCGTAAGAAGACCCGCCAGACGTTCTGCTAACGCCGTTTCTTCAATGGCAGAAAGCAGGGTAAACTGGAAGCTTCCGTCCGTCGCCTGTGGCGCCGGCGCTTTTGCCTCCACCTGGGTTACCTGTTGCATCTGATTGATTTTTACATCAAAATTATTATCCATTCGATGCCCCCCTTTCCAAAAGGGATGTAATATCTGCCTCTATCTCCTTACAACATTGTTCTAAATCCTGATTAAAATACCGCCTGGTAATGCCAAGTCTTTGCAGTTTTTCTTCCGCAAAATCCTCTTCGTCTGCCAAAAATCTGCGGCACACTTCTTTATAGTTCGGATTCTTCTGCAAGGACTCGCGGTTGATGTAGCGGAGTAAACGGTCCTTCGGGTCGGCCTCGATGTATACCGGAATAACCTTTTCGTCCATTTCAGCCGGTTGTTCCTCTTCTTTTCTGTAATAATTACGGATGCTTTCGAAACCTGCCAAAGTATTTATCATTAAGTAACTGTTGTTTTCCAAATCAATCTGGCCGTCGTTTACCGTAAAATAGTACCATGGACCATGTACTGTATGAAAACAGCGTTCTTCAATTACCTTACCTTCCTCCCGAAGCTTTTGCAATTCTTCTTCCGTAGCAAAGAAATACTCTACCCCATTCGTCTCTCCGGGACGCATCGGGCGGGTCGTATAAATGACAACGGTTTTTGGTGCTGCGTTACCCGCACTTACCGTCAGGCTGTCCAAAACACGCTTATATACCGTATCTTTTCCTGATGAAGTTTTTCCCATGACAACAAAAATCTTGCCCATGCTTCTTTCCTCCGGATGTACTTTTGCACATAATTATCCATAGTATAATATAGTATAACATATTTCTACGCCGCTGTCATGGAAAAATTTCAGATACCGAAAAAAAGTGCCACCCGAAAGATTACGAAAAATTTTTAAAGAATTTTCAAAAAAGTACTTGACAACTGATTGGAAATGTATTATAGTATGCCTTGCGCTTGAGAGACGGCTGACGAGTCACTCGAGAGCGTTCATATAGATTTGCATCTCTAGCTCAGTTGGTAGAGCACCTGACTCTTAATCAGGGTGTCCAGGGTTCGAGCCCCTGGAGATGCACTAAAAAAGGGTTCTCAGTAATGAGAGCCCTTCTCTTTTTTCACTTAATGCACATTTTCTACTGGTCTAACTGCTGTTTCTTTTTTGCAATGGAAATGGTACGTTCCCTATCACCCGGTGCCTGACATTTAATTTCCACCACGTCGTCATTTTCCATCACATTACTGACCTTATACCATTTTGCTGCTTCATCCAAGTAATAGGCTTTTTCTCCGGAGTGATCGGTCCAAAGGGTGCGGCTTCCTCCGCTAAGCCAAAGAGGAGAGAGTACCAGCGCAAAAATAGAAATGTATCCCGCTTTATAAATCATCGTCGCTACTGCCAAATATACCAAAGTACCTATATAATATGCCATAATAACAAGCAGCTGCCGCCAAAACTTCACATCGAAGGTACGACATTTCAACGTATGATATTTACTTCTGAAATACAGCTGAACCAACAGGTTTGTCTCACCATAAGCCAACAATGCCACAGCAACGGCTCCCAAAAAAGGATCCAGATAAGATGCTGTATTCGGAATTTTAACCTTTCCGTAGCCGCACAACAAAAAGAATATAATATTAAAGGCTGCTGCCGCAAAAAACAGAATCGGTTTTGTTGATTTTTTCATAAGAAGCTCCTTTCTGAACATTCAAACATCCTGCATTCATTTTATCAGAAACTTCCAAGATATACTACCCGCATATTGCCACGTTCTTATAAAAAACTGCCAACATAAATCCGGCGACTTCTGAAACACTAATCATAGAAACTTTTTTTAAAAATCCTTTGGAGGTTAGCATATGGAAAACCACTCTCATTTATACGAACCGGTCATAAATTTCAGGAAAAACAGACCGCAGATGCAGGTAAAACACACAGAACATGAAGAATTGTACGAAAAGGCTTTTTTTCCCGAAGAGGAAACCACTCATAGTGAATATGCTCTGAATACTACTACCTGGGATTAAGAATAACACCGGAAAGGACCTCCTATTAAGCATATCAGCCCGCAGGAGGTCCTCTTTCTATTTTTCTCTATTCCGGCTTTCGGCAAGCCCACAGGTTTTTAATTTGTCCGCTAATCTCTTCATAACTCCACAACCTCTCCGAATTTTCTTTACTGTTTGGATCATTTACTACAAATTTACCGTCTTCCAGTCCCTGAAGCACAATAAAATGCCCCGCCGTGGTAAAATCCCCTTGGCCCATAATGCAGATAATCGGATTTCCCTGCTCCAGATTTTTCTTCATGCGGTTTTCATCCAGGGGAAGCTCTGTCACATCTAAGCCAAGAAGTTCTCCACCCTCGGAAATCAATGCCCATTTGCTGCCGCTGCCTTTGGCATAATAATTGTTATCTTCGGCAAAATCCGCCACATAGCGGGGTGTATAAGTGGCATCCTGTAGCAGATACACCAGCACCATGGAAAGACAGGTAGGACCACAGCCGGTCAGCCCCATAACGTTGCTGCCGTAGATTGTGTAGCCCCACCGTTCATCCCACTGAAGGAAGAGAGGTACGGAATCTGTATCTTCATACTCGGATAAATCTATTTCAAAACTTTGGTCTTTTTTTATCGGATAATTTAAAACAAACTCTTCTGCATCCGGGTTGTTTTCCAACAATTCGATTAACTCCTCCGGCCAGGCGGTACGCAGTAATCCGTTTTCTTCGGCGAACTCCTTTATTTTATCTGCTTTTTTAATTACTTTAAGAGTCTCGTCTTCCAGATTGTTCTCTGTTGTTATCAAAACATCCCCTTGTTCTGCACTGTCTTTCCAAGACATCCAAATTCTATCCCCTACCTTGATGACAAAAAATATTGTCGTAATTAACACCAATATAATCAGTACTGCGATGATTCCGTTTTCAGCTCCGGCTCTTTTTCTCATAAGAAATACCCCCATCTTTTGTTTTAATGAGGGTATTGTAACTTCTTTTTTCTTCTTTTGTTTTAAGCCTGTCTGTCGTTTTTCTTACGATTTTCTTAAAGTTTGAAAGTTATCCACATAACATACGGTTTTCACAGTTTTTTTACACCGGAAGAACAATCCGAAACTCCGTCACCCCATCGTTGCACACTGCCTCAATGCTTCCGTCGTGCAGCTCCACAATCTGTTTGGCAATAGCAAGTCCAAGACCCGCGCCGCCGGTGGAAGACTGACGGGAAGAATCCAGGCGGTAAAACTTATCGAAAATATGAGCAAGTTTTTCCTGCGGAATCTGATCGCCCTTATTTTTGATATTCACCAAAATGCAACCGTTGCCTTTTCTTGCGGAGCACACAATCTCTGTACCCGCATGACTGTAATTTACCGCATTCCGAAACAGGTTATCAAACACTCTCGCCATTTTATCCGCATCGGCGGATAGTATCAGTTCCGGCTCAATTTCCTGACGCACCGTAATGTTTTTTTCCTCCATCATCGGGAAAAATTCATTGATAATCTGCACCAGAAGTATGGTCAGATTTACCGGAGTTTTGTATGCCGGCAGAGTCTGATAATTCATCCTCGTAATATCAAAAAATTCGTTAATCAGCTGTTCCAGGCGGTACGCTTTGTCTAAAGCAATACCGATGTATTTTGCCCGCTGTTCTGCCAGCAGTTCCGGCGTTTCCTCCAGTAATGTTAAATATCCCACCACAGAGGTAAGCGGCGTTTTTAAGTCGTGGGCTAAATACACCACCAAATCATTTTTCTGCTGTTCCGCCTGAATTCTTGCCTGCTCGTTTTCCTTCAAACTATATTTAAAGTCCTTAAGTTTTTGGCTGAATTCCAGCAATTCCTGCGGACAATTTTCTCCGAAGATTTCCGGCTCCTCCTCGCTGATAGAGGCACTTGCCAAACTTAATAAGCGGTTCAGTTTAAATACATACACCACAGACACCGCGATGATGCCAATGCAGTACACAAAAAACACCGTCAGTTCCCGGTTCTGGTTCAGTAAATAAAACATCTTTTTCGATAAATTGGCGGCCAAAAAATCCAAAACCACACCGTTAAACACCTTGTCCATCACAAAAACCGAAGCAACGCATATGGCGGTATAAACCACTACCCAAATTAAATACTTTTTCAAAATATTATTTTTCAACCTTGTATCCCACTCCCCATACCGTTTTAATTATCTTTGGATTTCTGGCCGGCTCCTTCAGTTTCTCCCGGATACGCCGGATATGTACCATTACCGTGTTGTTGCTGTCAAGATATGCTTCTTTCCAAACAGTTTCAAATATTTTCTCTGAAGATACCACGCTTCCTGCATTTTCACAAAGAAGCCAAAGTATATCGAATTCGGTCGGAGTCAAAATTACCGGTTCTTCAAACAAGGTTACGGTGTGCTCCTGCTTATTGATAGAAAGACCGTGTCCTTCAAATATCTCAGTACTTGCCTGTCCCATCACGGAATACCGCTGATAGCGGCGCAGCTGGGCTTTTACCCTGGCCAACAGTTCCAATGGATTAAACGGTTTTGTCACGTAATCATCGGCGCCGATGGTAAGTCCGGTAATCTTGTCCACATCTTCTACTCTTGCTGTTAACATAATAATCGGGTAGGTATATTTTTCCCTGATTTTTGCACACAAAGAAAACCCGTCGATACCCGGCATCATTACATCCAGAATTGCCAGGTCAATGCTCTTATTCTTTTCTATTTCCATTGCCGCCAAGCGGGAATCATAAAACTTTAAAACCTCGTAGCCCTCGTTTTTTAAAATAACTTCCACCAGGTCTGCAATTTCCTTTTCATCATCCACAATTAGTATACTCATAACTTAAGTCCCCGCAATTTTTTCTATACCTTCTTAATGATAGTTCTCCCGGCACCATTATACCACAGATTGCGGCAAAATATCTTAAGAAATTCTGACAAAGTACCAAGCCTCTCCCTACCCGACTTACTTCCCGTACCTTAGAATAAAATAACCCTGGAAATGCATCACCATAAAAAAGCATTTCCAGGGTTCTTTTCGTTCACTTTTTAGCCCTTAACAGCACCGCCGGTTACACCTTCTACATAGTACTTCTGTAAGCACATGAAGAGAACGGTAATCGGAACTGCTACCAAAACACCGCCGGCACAGAATTCTGTGTAGTGAGCGGCAATCATCTGTGGTGTGGAAATTAAACTCTGTAAACCTACTGCTACGTTCATACCGGTACTGGTATTATGCGCAATATACTTTGCAAACATGAAGTCACCCCATGGGGACATGAATGCAGTTAACATTGTGTAAATAACGATTGGCTTGGTCAGAGGCAGGATAATCTTAAACATAACCTGTGCTCTGTTGGCACCATCTACTCTTGCTGCCTCGTCCAAAGACTTGGAAATTGTATCAAAGAAGCCCTTTGCTACGTGGAAGCCCATACCGGAGCTTGCAGTGTATACCAGAATCAAACCAGGTACGGCACCAGGACCTGTCATACCCAAATCACTTAAAATGTTGTAAAGCACGATTAAGGTAATGAAGCCAGGGAACATACCAAGTACCAAGCTGACATTCATAAGAAGTTTTCTTCCGTTAAAACGCATTCTGGACAGTGTATAGCTGACACAAAATACAGTAAACGTCTGAATCAAAGAAACTGCAATGGCAATAATCAGGGTGTTAGTATACCACTTTACGAAGTTGGTATTCTTAATCAGATTGACATAGTTGCCAAGACCCCATTCTTTTGGAATTACGTAACCGACCTGCATCGTTGTTTCCATACGGAAGGACTCCAGTAAAATGCAGACAAACGGAATCAGCCATACGACACACATGGTAATAATTATAATATAAGTAATGGTATTACCTAAAGTTGTTTTTGCTTTTAAGCCCATTTTATGTTTGGAAGTTTTCTCACTCATTACTGGAAATCCTCCTCATTCTTATTGGATGGCATTACGTTGTATACGATTACAGACAGGGTTGCTACTACAACGAAAATCATAATCGCAAGAACGGCTGCCAGCTTATAGTTACTTTCTGCACCGGTGGTTACGTTAAACAACCAGGTAACTAACAGGTCGTAGTCCGAAGCACTACCCGCGGCAATACCGTAAGTGGACAGCTTTGGATTTGTAATTGCACCGTTGGTTAACAGGAACATAACGTTAAAGTTATTAATATTACCGATAAAGCTGGTTAACAGGTAAGGACCTGTAATGAACAGCATGTATGGTAATGTAATCTTTGTAAACTGTTGAACTGCATTTGCACCGTCAATACGGGAGGACTCATACAGATCTTCAGGAATATTCATAAGGATACCGGTTGCCATTAACATTAAGTAAGGAATACCAATCCAGATATTGATTAAAATAACCAGCACACGACCGATATCGGAATTACCCCAGAAATCAATCGGAACATCAATTAATCCTAACTTAAACAGGAAACCGTTAATCAGTCCGTTCTTTGCAAATAACTTACCTACATAGAGCAGGGAAACGAACTGTGGAATAGCAATTGTTAATACTAAGATACCTCTCCAGAGCTTCTTAAACTTGATACCCTTCTTGTTAATAAGAAGTGCTACCAGCATACCTAAGAAGTAGTTGGTAAAGGTTGCAAAAAGTGCCCATGTCATGGTCCATTTTAATATCTGACCGAAGGCATATGGCAGGTTACTATCATTGTTGGAACCGCCAAATAAAGTACTGAAGTTCTGGAAACCAACCCAGGTAAACAGGTTGGAATAACCGTCCAGTTCACGTCCGTAATTGGTGAACGCAACGAAAATCATGATAATAATAGGTAATACGGTAAAGCAGACAATACCGGTAATCGGAATGGACAATAAAGTCTTATGGAACTGATTATCCAGTAAATCCTTAATATCATCCTTTGCCTTAGGTAACTTTTTACCTGCGGCAACCAATTCATCCACTGCCTTACTCTGCTTAATGTTCATTCTCCATGCACATACAAATGCAACAATGAGAATTATGGTAAGTACGCCGTAAAGTAAAATATCAAGAGAATTATCACCATTCTGACGTACAAAAGTATCTAAGATTGGGTCATATACTTCACCCGGCTGGATATCACCCAGCGTTTTAAATTTATCCAACCAATATACACCGTTCTGTGCACGGCTGTCTACCGACAGCTTGGCCGGACCAAACATATAAAATCCGAATGCAACTTCTGCAATCAGGAATAAAAGACCTCTCATAATCTGTCCGCGGGACAAATTACCAAAGCCCATAATCAGGTAGGACACCTTAGTTTGCCAGGTACCTTTTCCAAATGTTTTTACTGTATCTACGATTTCATTTTTAATTCCCTTGCAAAATCCCTTGATGCCACCCCAAATGGCTTTACCAATGCTTGCAAGAATCGGAGGAATCGCACAGAAGAATAAAAATATATTATAGAACAGCTTCTGTACGGCATTTAATTTAAAGTATTCCGATCTGGTAAGCTTCTTCACTTTAAAGACCTTCCTTCCCTTGCCTGTTTCTTAGTTTCTTAAACTTACCCGGGGAGTTTTACCTCCCCGGGATATTAGTTTGACTATAATTTTATAGTACTCTCTAAATCTTCTAAAATTACTGTGGAATAAGTTCTACAGTACCCTGCTCGCCGTGAACAGTTAACTGAATCTTGAACTTACCGTCTGTCTCTACAACATAGTTTGCTGCAGGGAAAGCGATATCCCAGTTAAGACCCTGACGAACCTTGAATTCCATACCTGCTGTTAAATCATAAGCATCTGTTGTAATCCAAACGCCATCTGTTGTGGATTCCATTGGGAAGTCCATATCCCAGTTAGTACCATTTACTGTACCGATTACAGTGAATGCATTCTTAACTTCATCAGACATGCTGAATAAGCCTTTGATGCTGTCTTCGTAAGCCTGAAGAGCTGCTCTTAATTCATCATCTGTTGTAGCTGTCTTAGCAGATACAGCGTATACCTTGGAGAGATCCCACCAAGAACCGTGGATGTTACCCTGTGGAGTTGCATATGCACTCTGAGCTGCTAAAGCGGAGAGAGCTGCATCGTTCTTAACTGCATCTGTAGCCTGAGCCTTTAAGTTGGAAGGACCCCAACCGAACTGAGCGAATCTTTCGTTCTGGCAAGTTTCGCCTGTTAAGTAAAGAGCTAACTTCTGAAGAACTGCACCCTTCTTAGCATCAACCTGTGGCTTAACACCAAGGAGCTTGTTACCGGAGAAGGAAGCTAAGTGATAGGACTTACCATCTACTGTGAAGGATGGAAGATCTGTTGCTGCGTAGTTATCGCCAAGAGCTGCCTTTGCATCATTAGCTACCCAAGTACCGGATACTAATACTGCTGCAGGAACACCTGCTGTTAAAGCGTCAGCACCGGAGGAGCTGATGTATGCAGGGGACTTAAGAAGCTTCTGCATACCCTTAAGAGCGATGAGACCGTTTTCGGAGTTGAAAGTATCGTTTACAGATACGAAGTTAGCATCTGCGTCTGTTGTCCACTCAGATACACAACCTGTAGCGAACATGAATGCGATGTTGTACCAACCGGATGTTTCCATTTCGAAAGCGAACATCTTGCCAGCTGCTTCACAGTCAGCGATGATGTCTTCTAAGCTGTCGATGTGCTCTGGCTTAACAACGCTCTTATCATAGTACATGTAGTAACCGTTATCGGAAGTAAGTGGGTAGCAGTAAAGTTCGCCACCAACGGAAGCTGCCTTAACAGCACCTGCGTCGTTTAATTCCTTAACTGTTGCTGCTGTCTGAGTACCAAGCTTGTTTAAAGCGCCTGCCATAACAAGACGGGAAAGCTGGTCCTGTGCGAAACAGAAGATGTCTGCGCCATCTTCTACGCTGTTGATCATCTGAGTAGCAGATTCTGCTTCAGATACACCTTCAACTGTTGCGTTGATTACGATGCCTGGGTTCTCTTCACAGAACTTAGCGATCTGAGCCTGGGTTAATTCCTTAACGCCGTCAACTTCGGATACCCATACGGTAATATCGTATGTACCGTCAAGGGATGTTTCTGTTGTTGTGCCTGCATTGTTGCCTGCATCTGTGTTGCCTGTGTCCTTGCCGCCGCATGCTGTTAAGCAAAGCATGAGAGCCATAACAAGAGCAAGAATAGATGTGATTCTCTTTTTCATTTTTGTCTCCTCTTTCTTTGAAAAATTTTTTTATTTTAAAGATTCCCCCTAAGGTAAATCTTTAAGTACTTATTTGATAATAACGCTGGTTTGTGGTCCTACCGTTATAGTAGTTCCTTTCAGTTTAGCTTCTCCCTGTCCGATGTAGTCGGCGAGCTTCTTAAGCTCTGACGGAAACCCGGAACAAGAGGAAAGGTCGATGACCTTTTCTTCTGTGGACGTATTGTGAAGCAGTACGGTTTGTTCTCCGTTGTAGGTAATCAGAAATCCGCCGAAGTTTTTATCGCCAAAATCAAGTGCCTGATACTCACCTCTCGGAATTTCCGGATACTGCTTTCTGAGACTCATCAACTTGCCGTAGTAATGAAGAAGACTGGTTTCGTCTGCCAGCTGCTCCGCTACGGTACCGTTGGTCTGTTTCTTTTTATCATAGGAGGTTCCCATTGGGTCCCTGACCGTATCTTCATCGCCCCAAAGCATTGCCAGACGCCGGTTAGCATCCGTATTGGCGCCGCCTCTGGTACCCTTTAAACCGATTTCTTCTCCATAATAAATGAACGGAGAACCGGAACACAGCAGATAAAGATTTGCTGCCATGTGGGCCTGCTTAGTAGATGGTGTAAGATATCCGGCCGCGCGGTCCATATCATGGTTGGCAATGAAGGAAGTCATCATACCGCCTTCTGCATTGGCCGCCAGAACCTGATCCTGATAATTTTCCACGTATTTGGTGTAAATGTTAATGTCTTTTGCTTTTGCAGCATTGGCGATATAACCTTCACCCTGTGCCACTTGGAAGTTAAAACAGTTTAATGCCTCCGCATACTGCAGGGTTTCTGCATCGCCCGACCAACACTCACCTACACAATAGATGTCCGGCTTATACGCTGTTAATTCATCCATATACCACTTCCAGAAGTCTACGCTTTGTTCGGTATCATTGTAGTATATATATTTAATCGCATCAAAGCGGAAGCCGTCAACACCCAAATCCAGGTAATATTTTGCGACCTTCAGCATTTCCTCACGGACAAGCTTGTTATCGTAATTTAATTCCGGCATGTCGGTAGAAAAATTACATTCGTAATATTCTAAATTGGCACCAGGAATTGCCGTGTAAGCAAGTCCGGCGGTACGTCCGTCCAACGGTGCCCAGGAATAAATGTCGTAATACGGATCATTTTCATTATTCTCTTTATGGGCATTGCTGAATTTCATGAACCATTCATGGCTGGTGGAGGTATGATTGATTACCAGGTCTAAGATAACTTTTACGTTTCTTTCATGACACAACTCAATCAACTCAACCAAATCCGCTTCGGTTCCGAATTTTTCATCTATTTTATAGTAGTTACTTGCGTCGTATTTATGATATGACGGAGACTGAAAGATTGGGGAGAGCCAGATGCCCTGTACACCCAAGCTGTTTTCGGAATACATGTTGCCGTCGTTTATATAATCCATCCGGTTGATAATGCCTTTTAAATCTCCGGTACCGTCTCCATTGGAATCTGAGAAGGAACCAACAAAGATTTGATAAAAAGCCCTGTAATTATCATCCGTCGGGTCTGCCTGCGCTTTTGGTTTGCCGGAGCACCCGCCAAGCAACAGGGTAGTTATAAGAAGAACTGCAACACTTATTTTTCCGATACGTCTCATAAAATCCGCCTTTATCTCTTAGTTTCTATCTTGTGCCCGGTTTATTTTGCTACGGAGTTTAACAGGGCATCATCAATTTTACCCCATGCTCCGGCACCTTCGCCGCTGCACTTTACATGAATACCGACAACCAGCTTATCTGTGCCGTTGTATTCGAATTCTTCGATTAATCCGGTGTCCCAGTTGCCGTAACCGCTGATGCCCATTGGAGCAGTTGCAACGATTTCGTCATTGATCTTTACGTAAGCGTAAATGTCTGTTTCACCGCAGTCACCGCCCATGATGGAGATGGCGTACTTGTAAGTACCGGCTGTTAAATCCTTTACTTCCTGCTCTAAGTCGAAGTCTACCGTGTTCTGTGCTGCACTCCAGAAGTGATAATGGAGGGAACCGGTTAAGGAGTCTGTCTTTTTATCCTCAACAAAAAGCTCATCCATAGCACCCTTTGCAGTTGCTACCCATGCTTCACTGTTTTCTTCAAAGCTGTAGTCAGTCAGGAAGTTAAATTCAATCATGGAAACATAACAATGTGCTTCCATGCCATCTGCTTCACCAACGATGTCGTATTTCGCTACGCCGCCATTGTACATTTTGTCGTAGTCTACATCCTTCCAGGTAACAGCAACTTCCTGCTTGGAGTTATCTGTCATGAAGGCGTTCACCTTCTCCGGAAGAACGATAGTGCCGTTTAAGTCGAACTGTACGTCCACAGGCTCGATGGAGTCTGCTTTAAGTGGTGCGTTGTTACCGGTTCCGAGTAAGCTCCATACCTTTAAGGATTCTAACGGCTTACCTTCTGCATCAAAGAATGCCTGGTTGTCACATGCACAGCCACCGTAGTACTTACCTGCATCATTTGGATCATACTCTTTTGCATAGGAGGATGCCCAACCTGCACCGTACTTTTCCCAAAGAGCGGAGTTTTCTTCCCAGGAGTTGGTACCAACGGAAATCCAGGTGCCTTCCCAGTAGAACACACCGATACCGTTGTGAATGTCGTTTACTACGGTATCTACCACGTTACGCACATGATTTGTCTGACCCTGAACGGTCATTGGATAGTCAAGGGTTACACCGCCGCCACCGGAAACGGAGTTGCCGGAGAAGTCGGTATCACCATCTGTATAGGTATATGCTGTTTCTGCAACCATTACCTTTTTATCATAAGTGTCTGCCACGTGATTTAATACGTTAGTAAGATTTTCTAAAGTGCCGTGCCAGAACGGATAATAGGAAGATGCAAATACATCATAGTCTAAGCTGTAATAATTTAACTTCTTTGCATAGTCAGCATAGCTGCCTGCCTTTTCAGGATTTGCAAAGTGTACTGCTACCAGTGCCTCCGGAAAAACTTCTCTGGTGGCCTTGGAGCCTGCTGCCATAATCTTGTAAATATTCATCCAGATTTTTTCGCCGCAGATAGCACCGTTGGTTTCATTACCAACCTGTACCATGCCGACGTCAACCTTGGCGTCTTTTAACTTGTTTAAGCTTTCTACGGTATACTTGTAAACTTCGTTTGCCTTTTCATCAATGTCCGTGATGTGTGCCCAAGCCTTTGGAACCATCTGCTTTGCAGGGTCAGCCCAGAAGTCGGAATAATGGAAGTCTACTAAAAGCTTCATGCCGTATTCGGTTGCTCTCTTACCGATTTCTACAGCAGTGTCAATGTTACAGTTACCGCCGCCGTAGCCGTTACCTTCGGAATCGAACGGGTCAACCCAGACACGGACACGAATGTAATTGATTCCGCTTTCTGCAAGAATCTGGAATACGTCTTTTTCGTTACCGTCGAAGTCGTAGTACTTAACACCGGCTGCCTCTAATGCAGGAACCTGGGAAGAGTCCATACCAAGGATAAAATCTTCCGGTAAGTTTTCTACCTTTTCCACAAATAAAGTATCTGACGGAATCGGTTCTACTTCGATTTTTTTGCTGCCGCAGCCTGCCAGACATGCTAACGCACATACCGCTGCCGCCACCGCACAAAGAGCTTTTGATTTTTTCATTTCATTTCCTCCCGAAATTTATATTGTACAACCTCATTAATAATTCCGGAAGTTTCTTTGTACAGACTGCAGAATGCGCAACTCTAGCGCAACCGTTCCGATAGTACACATCAAGTCTACCAAAGGGGTCTCCCGGTGTCAATGTTTAATTTGTACATTTGTTATTTATTTTTTTGTGCATGTTGCACAATTTATCGAACTTTTGTTTTGGTTTTTTCGAAACTTTCGAAAATTTTAGTCATTTTTCCATGGTACTATTGCACATTTTTTTCGCGTTGTTTCGTCTTTTTCTATTAACCGGCATTCATTATCTGTTCGATTGTCCGTAGCTTGTACGGAAGCAACTGTTTTACTGCAATTTGTTTTCCATCGATAATATCCAACAAGGTATTGCAGGTAACAAACCCTAACTTTTTCGCATCAAACTCTACCGTTTCCACCTGACTGGCTAAAACCGAACCCGAAATGCCGCCGTAAAAGGAAGCCACCCGGACGGTATTCAGCAGGTTCACGTCGGTTTCCCGGAGTTTCCGGATTACATGATTGCAAATCATATCATCCATACAAACAATACATTCTGCATTCTTTTCCAAAAGCTCGTCCACTACCTGCTCAATTTCCTTTGTCTTTTCTGCTCCAAAATATACCAGGCTCATATCCACCGGAAGCCCTGCCATACGGAATGCATCAGCAAACCCGCCAAAGCGGTTTCTGGTTACCACATGGGACTCATTGCCGCCAATCATGCCTACTTTTCGGATCCCTTGTTTCAACAAATGCGTGGTCAGTTCCTGACAGGCACTTCTGTGATCGTGGTCAATCTGGATTAATGAAGTATCTGCCGAGCTTCCCACTGCCACTACCGGAACTTCTCTCCGTTTTAAATAGTCTGCCGCCGCATCCTCCACCAATGTCCGGGTGAGTACAACCCCGTCCACCTTATGGTTGGTGATGATTCGTTCCAGGCCGCTTGGGTCACCTGCTGCTGAATACACAGTTAAAACATCATAGTCCCGTTTTGCTGCCGCATCACAGATACCGCACATGCAATTTTGGAAAAACGGAAGCTCCTGCATGTCACAGTCCGCAGGAATTACCACCGCAATGTTAAAGGTTTTGGACTGCGCCAGCCCCTTGGCTATGACGTTGGGTTTATAATCCATTTGGTCTATGTACTGCTGCACTCGCTTTCTTGTCTCTTCACTGACCCTTCCTTTTCCGGAAATTGCACGGGATACCGTAGTTTTTGACACGCCCAGATAGTCAGCCACATCTGCAATTGTAAGTTTCTTTTCTACCGTTTCCACGTTTCTACTCTCTTTCCTTTTGCACCGATTGCGCAACATCTGCGCAATCGGTTGCTCATCACATTTACATAATAACAGCCTTTTTTTGATTCGTCAATAGGTTATTTTGCACAATCGCCTTACTTAAACGTTTACTTTTTCATGTTTTTTTGTCGTTTTTGACAAAATATCAAAGTAAGCGCTTTCTTTTTGTTGCGCAAACAAATTAACGCGCCACAGTAATCCCATGGCGCGTTATTACTAAAGGTCATTATTTTACGGCGGTTTCACCCACACCTATATCAATCGGCATCTCTTTGTCCTCCTTTCAATTAATATCCGTAACCGTGCTCTTCGTACTGGCTGTTAAGCCAGTCATCGTAATCGTTGTCATAACGGTCAAAGTTTCCGTCCTGGCGCCAGTATTCATCCGGATCCGGGCTGGAGTCATAATCCCATACTCCGTTTGGATCGTCCGGATGGTTGTCAATTCTGTCATCATAATAACTCATAGTTTAATTCCTCCTTTTTGGATGCTTTGCTTTATGTTACCTTATGTCTGCATTATAGGACATCTGCTTTCCCGCGTGTTATGCTGCCAGCATAAACATGCTTATGCGATGTCCCCGGTTACACTTCTATTATGGCATATGCTTTTCCCGTTCCGCGACGGCACTTTGCAAAAATAAGGGAGGAACAGTGGTTTACCGTTCCTCCTTCGAACATCGTATTATGCATTTTGAATATAATATGGAAAATTTGCAGTTTGCTTTGCAAGGTACAATGCCCCCTTCTCTATATCTCCTAAGCAATCTAAATAGAAGTTATGCAATGTATTATAGCAGGTTCCCGTATCCTTATGCTGCTCTCCCAAAAGCAGTTCCCGGGTTTCGCAGGCAGTCAGATAGCACTTCTCTGCTTCCTCATACTGCTGCAAACTGCAATACAATTCGCCTAAATAATAGTAGTTGTCCGCTGCCGGAACACTCATCTTGCCGCAGCAGTCATCAAAAATCGCTTCTGCCTCCCGCAGATACTTCATCGCCAATTCCGTATCTGTGGAACTATACCAGATTCCAAGATAAGCCGCTATCTTACCGACACTGACACTCTTCTTATCAGAAAAATTTTTGTATACGGTTTCTGCTTTATCCATATATTCACGTGTTGTTTGGAACTCCTCTTTGCGTGCCCAAAGCTCAGCCAGAGCAACATAACACTCTCCCGTCTTTTCGCTTTCCGGTCCAAGAAGCTTTTCGTAAATTCCCACTGCACGTTCGAAATAACCTATCGCCTCTTTATGACTGGTTAAACGGTATGCTCTGCCGAGAGTATAGCAACAGTCCGCGATTGCAAAATTTTCTTCCTTAGAAATCTTTTCATACAAACATAGTGCCTCGCGACAATAAGCCCGGATGAAATCTCCGTCCTTTCTTCCATAGAAAATGCTGCCAATCGCTTCCAGACAATTTGCCTGCTGTTCTGTCATTTCAGCATCGCATTCCTGCGCAAGCAAAGTTCGGATTTTTTCCAGATTATCCGCCAGATGCAAACGTCCCGCCAGATTATCCGGATTTTCTTTTGTAAAGGCAATCATACGGTTTAACATGGTCTTGCACTGTGTCGGGTTCTGGATTACCAAATCTATGACAACCTCTGCCACTACAGGATGAAGGGAAATGATATCCTCTGTCTCTTCCCAGGTTATCCATCCGGTTTCAATCAGTGTGTTGATTTCTTCATAGTTTCTAAGCCCGCACCAGGCACAAAACCGTTCTGTCGGAACACCGGTATGCGGAAGCAGGGAAAGGCAGGCTAACACATATTGTTCCTTTTCGTTTAACTTGGAACAGTCAAATAATTTCTTCAGATGCGTGTAGATATCCGCTTTTTCTCCACCGTTTTCGGAAGATATTTTTTCTCTGGACATCTTTCTTACTCCTAAAGACAGCTGTTTATACAATGTTTTTGCGTTCAGTCTTCCTGCCCGCATCAGCTTTGCCAGCAGTTCTATCAGCTTGGTATGATTCTGCATCTCGGTAAACAGTTTCTCCAAAAGCTGTTTTTCCTCTGCTGCCAATGGCTTTTTATAATAACTTTCAAAAAGCGCCCAAAGAGTTTCCTTATCTTCGATGCTCTTTACCTCCAATGTGGAAAATGAAGTATCGGAATAATCTTTTCGCGAGGTAATCAGCAGTTTACAGCCCAGTTTTGCCAGATCCTCCAGGTGCTCATCCCCGTAATCCAGGTTATCTACAATGACAAGAACCCGTTCGTTGCAAAGCTTTTCCAGTTCGCCCAACTTGTACTTATAATACTCTTCCGCCGGTACCAGATAATCGAAATGCGCTTCCAGATTTTCTATCGGCACTTCATGATGGCTGTTTACCATATCCATAATAGTACCGGTACAGGAGGCAAACATACGGATGTCATATTCCGCATTATACCGGTGGGCATACTGCTTTGCCAATGCCGTTTTCCCGATTCCGCCGACACCGCCCAGAACCAATACGTTGTTTTCCTTTAACCGGGTATGTACCTCCTCCAGCTCCTTTTCTCTTCCGACAAAATGGGAAGACGGTGCCGGAAGCTTCTCTTTTAAGAATTTCTTTGCCGGGTTCGTCAGCATAATCAGTTCGTCCAGAACCGGAATTACCTCCTCTGCCGACTGATATCTTACTGTTACCACATTGCAAAGAAGTCTGCGGAGCAATTCTTTTAACAGAGGCTTCACCGCAGGATTCACATTCTGTAACAATTCTGCCGTATCAATGCAGGTATAGTCAGAAGCGCTTCCACGTTCCTCCGGCTCTGAATGACGGTCCATCAGCTTTACAAACAAAATTTCTCCGATGGAAAACAGGTCACTGGCTTCACAAATCATATCACGGAGTCCGTTCTCATGTTCCCATGCCGCCCAGGTCGGAGTATACGACAAACGGCTCCAGCCGCCCGTAAGCTCATCTTTTCCTGTTACACTGTCAAAATCAAACAGAAGAACCATCTCCGGAGTTTCCGGAATTGCAAAAATATTGTTTGGCTTAACATCCAGATGCAGCATCCCATGATTATGGTAGGCACCGATAATCCGGGTCAGTGCTTTTATTCTGCGTAACAAAGTATGCAGGGATGTTTCCGTCATATCCTCATAATTTTGTCCTTCATTGCAGGTCATATCAATATATTTTGTGCCGTTCGCCTCATAGATGCCCTGAATGTTACTGGTAACGTTTTTTAATTCCGGCACGGCTCTCAGTTCCAGCTGCCGGAGATAACCGGCAGTAAAACGCTGCAATCCGGCTCTGTAATCTTCTTCATCGTTTTCGTCTATACAGTGCAGTATTTTATTATCATCGCGGACCAACTCTAAATATCTGGGATTATATTCCTTTAAAATATGTTCCGTACGGATTCCTTTTTCATCCTCGTGAATTGCCCGGTACACCTTACTGGAAGCCCCCCCGCCAATCACTTCTTCAATATAAAACTTCCCTTTTATTTCCGGGAATTCCAAAGGGCTGCTTTCTTTTCCAAAATAGCGTTCCATTTCTTTGCCTCCTTTTTAATATAGGATAACATTTTTTCTTCTGCATCTGTGACTGCACTTTGCAGCTTAGGTCTGCCTACAACAGTGCATCGATATCAATATCATTTTCATCCAGAAAGAAAACCTTCATATAAGCCTGGAATTTCTCTATCGGTTCTTCCGCCATCGCACAGTAGCCAATCAGCCAGTCAAACGGGTTTTTCCAATACAAGTGCATAAAGCCGCACTGGTTTAAAATCAAATTCATGGTCAGTTCAAACTCATCGAAACCATCTATCTTATTGTACTCTTCTTTGGAGAAAAACACAAAGAAATAAAGTACAATCAACACTTTGCGGATAGAATCATTGGACACATACTGATTCTCTTTACGGTTATATACCTTGAGAATTTCTTCATAGGTCGGAAAATGGCGTAACAAAAGCTTTGGTAATTTCGAATCCGCAAGACGGCGCTTATGGAGTTCTGCTACTTCCCGTAGCGGAATGTCATACAGCTGATTTACAACCCTTTCGATACTGTTTACCTGATAAAGTTCCATGCACTGCTTTAAAAAATTTGCTACTTTTTTCTGTGCGGTCCGATTGTAACCCGCTTCATTAAAGCTGGACCAGTTGGTTTGCAGGAAATACTTCAGTTTTTGCTCGGTTTGTATGTGCTTGATTCTCTCCCCGATATCTTCTGTTATGTAAATCATTTCAGAATCAGGGAAGGTCTCTTTGTTTTCTTCCACCCAGGCAATCAGGCGCTCCGCGTCTTTATAGGTTCTTTCCGGTTCCTGTAAGCAAAAACGGAAGATTACTTCTTTCCAGTCCCTATAATTATAAGACCGTTCAAAGCATGCTTTCAAGAAAAACTCGCCGGCTTCCTCCGCATTCATATTCAAAGCAAAACATAATTTGAATAACTTTATGCGACCGCCCTTGTCCGTTTCCGGAAGCCCGTACTTTAAGCCATTTTTTACTTTCTTAACCCCCATTCCCCGGTTAATCCAGTTTTCCAAATTGCCCCGTTCCAGGGAAATTCCCTGTTTTTTCAAACAGCTCTTTAAAAATTTAATCAGTTCCGCCGCATCTTCTTCCGCATCTCCGCTATTAATGGTTCCGGTATAGCCTGCCTTCTTTGCTGCCTCGAATACTTTGCTTACAAAAATTTTTTCTTCATCAAAGGAAGCGAGATAGTTTGCTTTAAATATGTCCCTGCTGTCATCCGTAAAAATCTGATTATATGCGTCTGCTGTACCTTGTCCCATATGATAATTCATACTCATCCTTACCTCCTTATGGTAAACCTGTTTTATAATTTTATTGTATCACATTCCTTTTCATATAAATTATGCTGCCAGCATAAACCCTCTTCCCTTATTTTGCTTATAAATTTGCACAAAATTCCTTGCCAGCCTCTGCTCTTCTCCTTTATAATAAAGATAATCACTTTTTACAAAGGAGGACACCTATGGAAACCATCCGTTTGGGACGTACCAATTTAATTGTCAGCAAAAACGGCTTCGGCGCCCTGCCGGTGCAGCGTGTGGGCATGGAAGATGCCTGTCGGCTGTTACGTAAAGCCTATGATAACGGCATTAACTATTTTGATACTGCCAGAGCCTATTCCGACAGTGAAGAAAAGCTGGGCAATGCGTTAGCCGATGTCAGGGAAAAAATCATCATTTCCACAAAAACCGGTGCAACCAAGGTGGAAGACTTTTGGAAACATTTAAACCAGAGCCTCACCTTGCTCAAAACCGATTACATTGATATTTACCAATTTCATAATCCGGCCTTTTGCCCAAAACCGGGAGACGGCACCGGTCTTTACGAAGCCATGCTGGAAGCAAAAGAAAAAGGAATGATCCGTTTCATCGGTATGACCAACCACCGCCTCTCCGTAGCAGAGGAAGCCGTGCGCTCCGGCCTGTATGACACGCTGCAGTTCCCATTTTCTTATCTGGCCAGTGAAAAAGAAGAAGAACTGGTGCGCCTTTGCGAAGAACTGGATGTAGGCTTTATCTGCATGAAAGCATTAGCCGGAGGTCTTATTACCCGCTCCGATGTAGCTTACGCCTATCTGGCAAAGTTCCCGGTAGCACCAATCTGGGGCATCCAGCGGGAGCACGAACTGGACGAATTCCTTTCCTATAACGATAACCCGCCGGAACTTACGAAAGAGCGTCTGGATTACATTGCCAAAGAACGTACCGAACTCATCGGTGAATTCTGCCGGGGATGCGGTTACTGCATGCCATGTCCGGTCGATATTGAAATTAATAATTGTGCCAGAATGTCCCTGCTTCTCCGCCGTGCTCCTTCCGCCGGCTTTTTAACGGAGGAATGGCAAAATAATATGAAAAAAATTGAAAATTGTCTCGAATGCGGACAATGCAAAGCAAAGTGCCCGTACGGTCTGGACACTCCGGCCCTGCTTAAGAGAAACTATGAAGATTATAAGACTTTCTTAAACTGATTTTTCCCTGATATTGTATAAAACTCCCGTAGCAGTATTGCTACGGGAGTTTTTGCTATGCATCAAATTCAAGCACCGTTCCGGTAGTATTGAGGACAAAGCCCTCCGGAAATTCTTTCTTCAATAGTTCCATTCCGGCGTCTCCGGTGCAATGGGACACGGCAATAGTTTTTACGCCATGTACTTTTAATGCTTCTACTGTTTTTAGCAGTCTCTCTTCCTTCGCTTCTACCAAATGGGTTCCGCCCAGAACTGCTGCCACCGGAAGTCCGGTTTCTTTCTGTACGGTGTCCAGGATATTCACAATTCCCACATGGGAACAGCCGACAATCAACACTATGCCGCGCTCTGTTACAATTCCCAATGCAATTTCATCGGAAAACAAATCCTGCACAAAGCCTTCTTCTGTCTCTATAAAAAACTTTGGATTTACCTTTTCAAAATTGTTTTCCCTAAAAAAGTTTTTAAATAAAATAAGTTTCCCGGATATTTTTGTCACGGTTTCTTCTATATAGTGAAGTTCTGTCATCGGACTACTTGTGAGAAGTTCCTTTTCAAACGGATTTCCGTTATATTTGTAACTTCCATCCTCCAACAGCTTATATTTTGGTATAAAAAACTCCTTTCCTATATAAAAAGGAGTTTTTCTTTTCACTTTTCCAAGGAGCTCCGGAATTCCTCCGGTATGGTCGTAATGCCCGTGGCTTACAATAATCCTGTCTGCCTCTGACAAGTCAATTCCTAACTGTTCTGCATTTTTTGCAAATGCTCCTGTCTGACCCGTGTCAAACAAAATTTTTTCATCCTCCAGCTCTATCCACACAGAAAAGCCATGTTCAAAAGCCAGTTTTCCATCCTTGTCCGGCATGTTTTCAATAAGTGTTGTAATTTTCAGACTCATAAAACAATTCCCTCTTCCGCATTTTTACTGCATCTCTTAAATCTGTTATAGCATATTTTGTGTTTCTTCTCAATCCTTTTCCCTTATTTTGTGAAGTGAAGAAAAAATTCAAAATTTTTTAAAAAAGTACTTGCATTTTATCGAATCATGGTATATAATCATTTTCGTGTTCAGGAAATCCTGATACAAACAATAAATATGCATCTCTAGCTCAGTTGGTAGAGCACCTGACTCTTAATCAGGGTGTCCAGGGTTCGAGCCCCTGGAGATGCACTTGAAGCACTGGTTTTGAAGCTTAGACTTCGGGGCTGGTGTTTTTCTTTTCCTTTCTTTTCAATTGACGAAGTACAAAAAATAAGGTATCATTATAAGTCAGAGCAGGGTCATACTTCTGCCCTGACTTATTTGTTTATTTTACACATACCGCCTAACCGGCAGAATGAGAGGAACCATGAGACTCAGAAAAGTAAAAGGTGCAAAAGAAGCTATTGAGGCCAGCAGCCTCGTGATTCATGATGCAGCTTCAAAAAAAGGACAATGGCAGCAGATCTTCGGCAACCAAAATCCGATTCACATTGAAATCGGCATGGGAAAAGGCCGTTTTCTGACCGCACTGGCAAAGGAAAATCCGGATATCAACTATATTGGTATCGAACGTTATGACAGCGTATTGGTACGTGCATTGGAGAAACGGGACCAGGAAGAAGAAATTCAAAATCTGTTTTACCTTTGTGAAGATGCCAAAAACATTGCTGATGTTTTTGCCGCCGGAGAAGTTGCGCGGATTTACTTAAACTTCTCGGACCCGTGGCCAAAAGACCGTCATGCAAAAAGAAGACTTACTTCCACGGAATTTTTTGCCCGTTATGACCAGATTCTTGCAAAAGACGGTGAAGTAATGTTTAAAACCGACAACCGCATTTTGTTTGACTTTTCTTTGGAACAAGTGCCGGAAGCCGGCTGGCAGCTAAAAGATGTTACCTTCGATTTACATCACAGTGAATACGCCGAAGGCAATATTATGACGGAATACGAAGAGAAGTTTTCTGCCATGGGAAACCCGATTTTCCGTCTGGTAGCATACCGTAATTAAAGGAATATACTGGTAGTATCAACAAAAGGAGGCGCTCCATGTCCTATCCTTTTAAACGGCGGCTTGCCGACTTTTTTGCAGACCGTCCCGGTCTGAACCGCAAAGCCCTCTGTATCTATCAGTCCCTACAGGAAGTAATCCGGTTGATTAACCCACCGGAAAACGAGCATACTAAAAGAAGAAACTGTAAATTACACACAGAAAACAAGGAGGATATTTATGGCAATTCATTTTACAGACGAAAATTTTAATCAGGAAGTTCTGTCTTCCGACATCCCTGTATTAGTAGATTTTTATGCAGACTGGTGCGGTCCGTGCAAAATGCTGGCACCGGTAGTTGAAGCTTTAGCAGGTGAATGGGAAGGCAAAGTAAAAATCGGAAAGTTAAACGTAGACAACGCGATGGATACTGCCCAGAATTACGGCATCCAGTCCATCCCGACTCTTCTCTATTTCAAAAACGGTGAGATTGTAAACAAGAGCATCGGTGTTGTCTCCAAAAATGAAATTGAGCAGGTACTTAACAGCCTGTTGTAAGAGGACCTTATGAAACACAAATTAAAACTTTTTTTTCTGGGAATCCTGTCGGTTGCTTTGTTTTTTACAAGCACCCCGGTCCCGGCTTTTGCCGATGACCCGGTAATAACGCCTTCTGCCCAATGGCCGGAGGCTCCTTCTCTGCAAAGCGCCGCTGCCGTTGTTATCGAGGCTTCTACCGGCTCCGTTCTTTATGATAAAAATGCTTATGAAGCATTCTATCCCGCCAGCACCACAAAACTGATGACTTCCCTGCTTGCCATCGAGCAGTGCCCTTTATCTGACGTGGTAACCTGCTCCAAAGCATCGGTAGAAAGCATCGGCTGGGACAGTAGCCGTATTGGCTTAATCGCCGGTGAATCCATCGATATGGAAAATGCCCTGTATGCAATTTTACTTGCCTCTGCCAACGAAGTTTCCTACGCTGTTGCAGAGCATATCGGCGGCTCCGTGGATTATTTTGTTTCTCTCATGAACGAACGCGCAAAGGATTTAGGTTGTGTAAACACCCATTTTGTTAATCCCCATGGTCTGGACCATGAAGAACACTATTCCTGCCCATACGATCTGGCGTTAATTGCCAAGAAAGCAATGGAGTACACCACCTTCCGCCGCGTTTCCGGGTCCTATAACCACAAAATCCCGGCAACCAACAAAAACGAAGAACGGTGGATTTCCAACACCCACCCTTTCATTAAGAAAAATGTTGTTTATGAAGGGGTATTTGCCGGAAAAACCGGTTCTACCTCCAAAGCAGGCAACTGTCTGGTTACTTGTGCAGAGCGAAACGGAATGACTCTGATTTGCGTCATTATGAAAGCTCCGGATTCTGCTACGGTCCAGGCTGAAACCAAAGCCCTTTTGGACTATGCTTTTAACAATTTTACGCTGACTCCTTTAGCCGCATCCCAAGGCTCCACCAAAAATGCATTTCCCGTTTTATTCGAGGATGAGGAGGCGCTTATTTCCGAGGTTGCTTCTCCTTTATCGGTCAGTGACACTTCCCTGGTGCTCCCAACCGGAGCATCTTACCAGGATTTGACAAAAAAAATTACACTATCTCCAACGGTTGCTTTTACAACCGGCGAGAATATCATCGGCGAAGTAAATTTTTATTATGCAAACAACTATGTCGGTTCTGCAGATATTATTTTCCACAGCACAGATGATGTTATTGTAATTCCCTCTCCGACACCAACACCTACTGTAACACCGGTTCCCGACAATTCTACAGAGATTACCACTCACGGTAACTCCGCAGAAGCAAGTACGAACATCACCGGTGATACGCCGGAAAATGACAACCGGCCTTTCATCATTGGAGCTATTGTATTCCTTTTAGTTCTTGTTGTAGGCTTTTATATTGTTCTTGTAGAACTTCCTTTCCGACGTAAAAAGAAAGCATATCAGGAAAAATACGGCAGAAAAAATCATAAAAATAACCCCTGAGATTTATCTCAGGGGTTTCCTTTTTTGAACTCTGCTTACTGACCCATGGATGCCAATAATTTCGCAATATCTTCAGGGGTCATCATGGCGTTCGGATCGCCGCCAAGACTTGCCAATGGGTCTGCTGCCGCCGCTGCTTCCGCTACCGGTTCTTCCTCAGCCGGTGCCGGTTCTGCTGCCACAGATGCCTGCTGCTCTTCCGCCACGGCACCTTCTGCAATATCCTCAAACAATGCAGATAAGTCAAACTCCTCAGGCTCTTCTTCTACTGCCGGGTCTGCTTCCGGGGCCGGTTCTGTTGCACTTTGCATCTCAAATAATTTGGCAATATCATCTGCCGTCATCATGGCGTTTGGATCACCGCTAAGTCCTGCAAACGGATCTGTTGCCGCAGGTTCTTCTTCAGGAAGCGGGGCTTCTTCCGGAGCCGGTTCTTCCACGGTTTCAGGAATTTCTTCCGCTGCCGGGAAATCCGGAATTACAAATTCTTCATCTGCCGGAAGGTCGGAAACTTCGAATAGTTCCGCTTCAGAAACCTCTTCTAGTGCAATTGCCGGAGTTTCTTCCGGTTCTGTAAAGAAGTCCTCTTCCATAGCCGGCATCTCATTGGCAGCTGCCTTTACACTAACTGCACCTGCATTGTCCTCAATTGCCTTTTTTAATTCCATCATAATATATTCCAATGTTTCACGTTCGCTGATTGCCAACTGTCTTGCATTCTCTTTATTAAATTTAATAATGGATTTTGACTGGTTTACCTGCTTTTCGGAAAGCATATAAATTTCATGCTCCAAATTCTCTATCTGATTCTGGAATAATGTGTTTTGCTGCTTTAACACATCAATCAGTTCCCTTTGGGAGCCTTCCATTTCCTTCATGTGCTTTGTTATTTTTAAACGGAATTCTCCGTCCGTACTGCTTGACAAAACTTCTTTCGTATCTTCCTCATCTTCTGCCAATGGTGCCCACTTTTTTGCCTTATCGGAAAAAATTTCATTTAAAAACAGAAATGCGGTAATCAGTAATAATACGGCCGCCACCGCTACCATTATCACATTTTCGTTAGCTTTCATTAAAATATACATGGAGACAAAACAAGCCGCCACGAATAAAATTCCGAATCCGGTTTTTTTCCAAATCTTCTTTCTGTCCATAGTACTGTTCCTCCTCATCCTTCGCAGAAAAACTTCTTATTTCTACTATACACCATTGTTTTAAATCCCGCAAGCAAAAGCGCAAAGAATCTTGACTTTAAAAATGCTATCCCCTATAATAAAACTTAGGTTTCTACCGTGCTCTCATAGTTAAATGGATATAACGGGCCCCTCCTAAGGGTCAGTTATAGGTTCGATTCCTATTGGGAGCATTTACATACGGGAAAAGCAAAGGACTTCTGCATACATATGCAGAAGTCCTAATTTTTATGAGAAAATAACAAAATGCATAAAGCATGCATTGGCAATACCGATAATAATACCGGCGCCTACCTGCAACGGGGTATGTCCCACAAATTCCTTCAGTTTTGCTTCCGGCAAATCCTTTTTGGTCATAGCTTCCAATAATTCCATCATTTCAATAATAATGGTTGCCTGCTTTCCTGTTTCACGACGGACACCCATGGCATCGTGGCAAACAATAATTGCCAAGGTTGCCGCAATGGCAAATTCAAAGCTGCCAAGCCCGAAAACCAGCGCTGCGGTGGCAGCAACCGAAGTAACCGTGGCAGAATGACCGCTTGGCATACCTCCGTCTCCGAACAAACGCTCCCACTCCAGTTTTTTGTTTAATGCTGCATGAATAATCGTCTTGAGAACCTGTGCCAATGCCCAGGAAGACAATCCAATCACAAAAAATTCATTGGAAATCAAATTAAAAAACCAGTTCATAAAGTTCTCCCTTATCTTTTGTAACTTAGTATACCCCCATTGCAAATATCATACCATTTATTAAGTACAAGTTCAACATTTTGTTCGAACTCTTTCTCACAACTATTTTGTAAACTCTTTCAAATTGTTCTTCCATTTGTCATAATAATATGTTAAAATAAATTCAGTTGCGTATACAATACGCACGAAAATAATTAAAGCACTATTTTGGGATTTACATTAGGAGGATTAACATGAGTAAACAAAACAAAAAACTTTTAAATGCCAACATTGCCAAAAAATTTGGTATTTCGTTTACCGCTATTACTTACGGAATCATTGCTACTGTTATTCTGGCAGTTGTAAACATGTTCCTGATTGCCAGAGCCGGCGGCATCGGATTATTCTCTTCCTTTAGCCGCGCAGCCGGTGTGATTCTTTATATTGTGGTTGCTTTCTTCATTATGATTATGCTCCGCACTGTTGCAAAAAGCCTTTCTTCATCCTTAACCGAACCGATTTACGAGCTCCAGGATGCTATGAAAAAGTTAAAAAACGGTGATTTCAATATTGAGCTTACTTACGAAGGCAATGATGAATTGTCCGATTTAGGTTCCGATATTCTGGCTGCCTGCAACCAAATGCATATTATTGTAGCAGACACCAGAGAAGTACTTGCCAAAATGGCAGACGGTAATTTCAAGGTTTCCACCGGTGCAAGAGAAAGCTATGTAGGTGATTTTGCCGCACAGTTGGAAGCATTACGTAATTTGAAATATAATATGTCCGACACCCTCCGCCAGATTCAGGCGGCAGCTGCTCAGGTTATGGTTGGTTCCGAACAGTTAGCCGGAAGCGCCCAGGACTTAGCAGAAGGTGCCACTAATCAGGCAAGTGCCGTAGAAGAACTTACCGCAACCGTTGCAAACGTAACCGGCATTTCCGAAGAAAGTGCAAAAAATGCTGCATTCGCTGCATCCAGTGCCTCTCAGGCAGCCGAAGATGCGAAAAAGAGCAGAGAAGAAATCAACCAGTTAACCGATGCTATGGACCGTATCACTGCAACCTCCAAAGAAATTGAAGATATTATCGGTGCTATTGAAGATATTGCTTCCCAAACCAATCTGCTTTCCTTAAATGCTTCCATTGAAGCAGCAAGAGCAGGAGAAGCCGGCCGTGGTTTCGCCGTAGTTGCCGACCAAATCGGTAAACTGGCTGCAGACAGTGCACAATCTGCAGTAACCACAAGAGAGCTAATCAGCAAATGTCTTTCCGAAGTTCAGGCCGGAAACCGTATCGTAGAAAGCACTATGGAATCTATCGGAACCGTACTTGCCAACATGGAATCCTTTGCAGGTATGGCAGCAGGTGCCGCAGAAGCCTCCAAAGAACAGGTTGACATGTTAAAGCAGATTGAAGCCGGAATGGATCAGATTACCTTAGTTGTCCAGAGCAATTCCGCCACTGCACAGGAAACCTCTGCTGTCAGCGAAGAGCTTTCCGCACAGGCAACCGGTTTAGATGAAATGATTGAAAAGTTCGAATTAAAGTAAACGGTACATACATAAAAAGCAGGAAACCAAAAGGGTTCCTGCTTTTTTATTACTTTATACTGTCTGCCATCAGCTGTGCCCATTCTTCCAGAGTAAAATACTTCTCCTGTTCCCCCGCATATTCATGGAAGGTTCCCGAAAGCACCTTGTTTCCGTGAACTAAAACCACTTTTTCCATGTGGATGTCGTCCATATAAGCCATGGCATATTCTATGCCCAAGTCCAATTCGCCGATAATTTCAAAGTCCCGCTCCTTATCCATCCGCATGTAGTCCTTGGCCACAAGCTTTGCCATCCACGGCCATCTAAGCTCATGATAATTGATATCCCACAGGCCGTAAACACTTTTGTCTTCAGATACCCAAACTTCCGCAATTTCTTCCCAGATGTAATTCACCGGTGCCAGCACATCAGACCACTCCACTACGGTGTTGCAGTATCCCATATCCCTAAGTTTATAGGAACTTCCCGGTGCGATGTCTGCCATGGTAGCAAAAGGAGGATTCCCGAAATAATTTTCCAATGGTATTTCATCCTCAAACAAAACCGTGCGGTGAATATTTGCCAGGACAATACATCCCCAGGCACAACATAACACAATGAGCAGCATCATTTTGGCCGGCTGAAGCCACTCTTTCTTTTTCCAATTTTTTTCCCGGTTTAACTGCTCACCTCGCTTTAATTTTTTATACAGCTTTGTATAATAAACAAATTTCCAAACCGAGCCAAACACAAACCAAAGTGCAAGACCGGCGGTGAAAAAGTAAAACCAGGTTTTCATATAAAGCATCGGTACAAGAAATGCCCCGTTTTTCTTTACCAACGGATACAGAATAAACCAAATCAAGCAAGTAGTAATAGAAGATAACTGCCGTTTTTTAACCTCTTTTAAGGTAATCGCCTGGACCTCCGGTTCCGAATTCAGTTCGCGAACATTCTCTTCTATGGAGCGGTAAATAAAAAATTCCCCATGACTGACAACAAATTCCCAGCCAAGCTCCCTGCTCAGTTCCATTTCTTCCTTTAGTGGTTCATATCCGTCGGTTACAAAACTTCCATGGGAACTTTTCGCCTGTAACCGGTATTTCACCTTCTTCGGTTCCTCCTTATGGAAAAACCCGAAGCCAAAGAAAAAGCCGTCACTTGTTAAAAACAGCCCTTCCTCCGCCATATCCTCCAGCCAGCTCTCTATCCCTTCCACATCATAAGACGGGCACGGTACCAGCCGGTAGTATGTTTTCTTTTCCCCGTTATTTCCACTCATCCAGGTCACCCCTTTCAAATGCTGCATCCCTTGCATCTTCTACGCACTGTTTCAAACGCTCTACCTCTTCTTTATATGCCATCCGCCCCTTTTCCGTAATTTCATACGTCCGCTTCCGGCCCTCTACTTCAATTTCTGTAATATATTTTTCCTTTTCAAACTTACCTAGAATTGTGTATAACGTTGCCGGACCGATTAAAATTCTTCCCCCGGTTCTCTTTTCAATAAATTCCGCCACATCAATTCCGCACATCGCATCCTTGCAAAATGCCATCAACACATAAAACATCGTTTCCGTTAACAGCTCCATAGATTTCTTTGGCATAGTATCCCACCTTTCAATATCATTACACGATATCATCTAACGATATTATATATTATGAGTAACAGCTCTGTCAATATGAACATTTTTAATCCTTCTCTAATGTAATGCATTAAAACTTCTGCTATAATACCAGTATTAACGGGAAAAAGGAGAATAACAAATATGAAACCTGTTTTTAAACCATTCGGATGCATTCTTTGCATTGCCATTGTACTGTCTTTTGCAGCCTGTGATGCAGGAGAAGCCGACAATGTCATAACCATCAGTAATGGTGTTATCGAAACAAACAACGCATTACCGGAAAAAGAAACATTGATAGAAAATTTAGAAAATGCGGGCTACACTGTCACCGAGTATAGTTCCATTGACGGTTCTGACCTTACGATTGACCGCCTGATTGCAGAAAAAGAAAAGAAGTACATTGATATTACCTTCGGTCTTTCCGAAGAAGATTCTAAAACTGTCTTCAGCTCCTACTGTGATATGTATAAAGCCAATAACGATTACTATATCCTCGCCAGAAATGTGAACCTTGTCTACTGCGTTACCGATAAAAAAACCTTTTCCAAAGCAGGCTTTCAATCCACCTCTAACATCGGGGAACAATATATAAATAATTAGTACAAAAAAAACAATTTTTTCGCCTCCACACCCGGCATGCACCGGCTGCAGAGGCGAATTTTTAATTTTAACTTAATATAAATTTCACATCATAATAAATCCCCATATTGTATTTTTACCCGGATAGGACCCTGGAGAAACGCCGGTCCTTGGCGAAGTTTTGCGACTTTAGTCGCATGAGCCTAGTACCGTTGCGTTTCGATGGAGCGAAAGCGCGTCCGGACGGATAAAAATACAATATGGGGATTCTTATAGATAAAAATTATATTAAGCTGCTATAAATTCGCTTCCACAGCCAGCGCCAGCTGATTCGGACAGGAATTGTCGCCACGGCACTCAATACCTTTTAAGCGTTTTACAACCTCTGTTGCTTCCATGCCTTCTGCCAATCTTGCCACACCCTGTGTGTTTCCGCGGCATCCTCCGATAAACTGCACATTACGGACAATGCCGTCCACAATATCAAATTCAATTCCTCTGGAACATACGCCCTGTGTTTTGTAAGATACGTGCTTTTCCATATTCTCTCTTCCTTTCTTTATACCTCTACTTTGCCCTGCATCCACACGTTTCCGCGGAATCTCCGGCCCGGCTCAGGTTCACCAAGCAAATCATCCGTATGAATACAGACATCATAGTTCATCTCATTACATTCTACGTTTAACACGTAAAATTCCTCTTTTGTGTAAAAGTTTGTCTGTTTTTCCACCCGATTAATGTAACCCAGAATGGAATAATTATCAGATTCCGAACCGTACGGGATAAAGCTGGTTTCCACAATGGAGTATATATCTTCCTTGCGGATACGGCGGCTTACTACCGCATACTGGTCAATATCATCCATGGTGAGACTCTGCATAGCTTCCTGGTTTCCCTGTTTTGCTTCAGCAATTAGCGCGGAACGGTTCTGTAAATCAGTTTTGACCTTTTCGGCTTCTTTTTTTGTTTTTTCCACCGGAAGCAAAATTTTTCCATCCGTGGCCAGCGCAGATAAATACACCGGACAGCGTCTGCGTTCTTTTTTCCGGATCGGGTTCTTTAACAAATCTACCACGTTTTGGATATAGAAGATCAAAGACACACCAATGCGGTAATCATCACACATGCCGGTATACGCGTCTGTGTCTACCCGCTTGTTGACAAACAACGGTTCTTCTGTGGTGATGGCAGCGCCTTTACGGATTGGAAAATAATGTGCCACATGAAACACTCCACGGGCATCGGTTTCTCCCCGGACCACAACACCGGTATCTTCCGCAACTTCCATTGTAAGCTCTACAACAGCACGGTCTTCTGACATCCGGAATACCTGCTTTTCCGTTGCATTATCAATTACCAACTGGATTAATTTTTCTTCATCATTCCGGCTTTTTACACTGCTAAAGCCAACTGCTCTTAAAAAACTATGCACTCTTAAACCTCTTTCATTGCATTTTATTTTACTCGCCTCTGCCCTTTTTTATGTACAGAACACCCATACATCCCAGGCCACAGTTACTGGAAATTGTTGCAGATGCCTTTTGGAATACGATAATTTCAAACTTCTGATACTTTAATATCTCTTCCTTAAATTCCCTTAACTGCTTGGAACTGCATCCGGCATAGGTTACAAATAAAATTCTTGTATCTATATTCTTTTTGCCTTTCAGCTGGTCACGAATATAGTCCAAATAAACCCGTTTCATATTTCCGCTTTTGATACCGCTTAATACAATCTTACTCTTTTTCAAAGAAAGAACCAGACGTAAATCAAGCACATCGCATATCTTCATGATATTATAGCTGATTTTACCGTTTCTGTACAGTGCTTCTGCTGACGGAACGACAAAACTTGTGGAAATATTTGCTTTCATTTTCTCCAGGCCTTTTAAAATTTCCTCCACAGAGGCTCCCCGTTTTGCCATATGACAAGCCTGAAGTACCATCAGACCCAGTCCGCTGGATAAATGACCGGAATCCACTACCGATACATTATCAAATCCCTGGGCTGCCATAGAAGCCACCTTGTATCCGCTGCCGGCCTTTTGCGCTGTAGAAATATGAATTACCTGCTCGCCAATACTTAAAGCATCGGAAAAGAATGTTTCAAATTCTTCTACCGAGGCGGTTTCTGATTTTGCTTTTCCGTTTTCTGTTGCCAAATATTCCAATAAATTATCGGAAGTAATTTCATTAATGTCACAGAATCGACCCTGATTTGTATGCACGTAGCAATACATGGTTCCAATTCCGTAATGCTCCAAGTATTCTTTCGGAAGATCACATACGCAGTCGGTTGTAATATGGATTTTCTTTCTTTTACTGCTTGTTATGTTCTGAATCAGATTTTCTTTTTCCTCTTCTGTTTCTACCGCATTGTATTCCACCAATTCCTTCGGCAGAAACTTAAGCAGCATGGCTTCCATTAACTTACTGCTGATTGGTTTTGCCAGATAACTTTGGAACCCTTTGTCCTGGTAGATTTGTTCCGCTCCGGCCATTACATTTGCCGTTAAGGCAATTACCGGTGTTTCCCTGCAAAGACCGTTTTCCTGTTGTGTCACCCGTTGCAGCGTTTCCATACCATCCATTTCCGGCATCATATGGTCCATAAATATCACATGATAGAAATGTTGTCTTGTTAATTCGAGACATTCTCTGCCGCTCTTAGCCAAATCTACCTGAATTTTTGTTTCACGTAACAGCTTCTTGACTACCAGCAAATTCATTTCATTATCATCTACTACCAATACTCTTGCGTCCGGAGCTTCAAAAACCTGCTTATACTTCTTTCTCCTCTGCGCGGATCCTCTGGTCATGAAGTCCATGTGACCCATCGGACTTCCGTCTACGATATCCTGTTCAATTTGAATGGTAAATACCGAACCTTTTTGATAAATACTGTCTACCGTAATTTTACCACCCATCATTTCTACTAACTGATGGGAAATAGATAATCCCAAACCGGTTCCTTCAATACCGGCATTTGTTCCTTCATCTATCCGCTGGAAAGATTGGAACAGTCTTTGCATATCTTCCTTTCGGATACCGATACCGGAGTCTTTAACAGAAATCGACAAAACCACTTTATTATTATCCTTTAACTCACTACGGGCTGTTAAAGAAATATAACCCTTTTGTGTATATTTTACCGCATTGGATAATAAATTGGTAACGACCTGCTTAATTCTTACTTCGTCTCCGTAAAGCATGGACGGAATATCCGGAGAAATATCTAATTTAAACTCCAGTTTTTTCTCATGGGCACGAATCCAGATTAAATTCACCAGTTCACTGAACATGGAACCGGTTTCGTACTGAATCGGTACAATCTCCATTTTACCGGACTCAATTTTGGACATATCCAAAATGTCATTAATTAATGCCAACAGCATTTTACTGGCATCCTGGATATGAATAGCATTTTCCGCTATTTCATCAGAAATATCTTCCCTGAGAATCATTTCATTTAAACCGATAATGGTGTTAATCGGTGTTCTGATCTCGTGGCTCATGTTAGCAAAGAAATTATTTCTTGTCCGGGACAAACGCTCCAGCTCTTTGTTTTGTTCCACTACTTTTCTCTGTTCCGTTTCATAAACACGGTTTTGGAAACGCACAATTAAACCGATAATAATTGTTACAATCAGAATACTGAAGATAATATCTTCGAAAGATGTCCACTCATTTTTTAACGGAATAACTGCCTTAGGATGCTCGTACGAATATATATAACAGAAAAGCATGGTTGCCAACGAAACTCCTAACATCGGCCAAAACATCTTTCCTTTAATTAATAAAAATACAATGAAAAGTCCCAATACAAACCATGCACTGATTCCGCTTTTTACTCCGCCGCTGGTAAAAAAGGCCAACGGTAAAATAACGCAATTCAGCAAAAAAATCAAAATACAGCTACATAGTTCTACGCGGCCTGTTCTCTTTGCAATAATCATCAATGCTACTGCTGCCAGACCTCCAAACATTGTAACAAGAACTACAATTATCGGAAGCTTGGAAAACAGAGAGGTAAAACAACCGGCAAATGCAGCCAGCATACCACCAAAAGCAGCAACTTGGAATATCTTTAACTCAAACGGACTATCCAGATTGTCAAAATATTTTATCAAATTACGCATCTGCATTGCCTCCTTCCTCCAGAAGTTTTGTTACTTCTTCCGCTGCTGTAAGGAAATCAAACTGACTGACACGTTCGCTAATCGGCTTCAGCAATGAATCCACATTGGTTCCCTGATAACAGTATGCGGATAACTCCTTGATTTTCTTTTCCACTTCTTCCTTTTCAAACGTATCCATCAATTCAACCAGATGTTTCAGGTGGAACTTCAGCTGTTCTTTACTGATTTCTTCCCGAATCACCGGTTCTGCCGAAGCTTCCATTTCCTGCGGCTTTAACGGACCCTTTTCAAACTTATCACGTACCGTTTCTCCGCCGATTTCCAGAAGTACTTCTTCATACTCATGCATTACTTCTCTGTGATGTGCCTGTATGTAAGAAATATTTCCTTCCTTTCCGGCCATTTCGAGTTCCTTTGCCATTTCTCCAAGCTCCGTAGCTCCGATACCGATGGAAGTGCTCTTTAATGCGTGCACAAGAATCGTATAGTTTTTCCAGTCCTCTTTTTTATACCTTTCCCGGATTTCGCTGATTTTTTGTAATCCGGAATTTAAGTATACCTGCAGAATTTCTTTATAATCCTCTTCGATTCCTCCGCAATACTGAATACCTCTGCGCCGGTTAATATGGGTATTGGTTTCTTCTTCCACTATTTCCTGCACTTCTTCATATGGTGCGGAGGCATCATCCATCCGGATAATCTTTTCCTCCGGAATATATTTTCTAAGCACCCGCTCTAAGTGGGACATTTCGATTGGCTTCGCCACATATTCCTGGAAACCTTCTTCCAAAAACATTTCTCTGGCGCCACCGATTGCATTCGCCGTCAATGCCACAATCGGCACATTTTGGAAATAAATACCCGCTTTAGCACGGATTTTATGGGCAGTTTCTACACCATCCATCTCCGGCATCATATGATCCATGAAGATGATATCATAACGCATGCTGTCCAGTTTTTCCAGACATTCCCTGCCGCTGGTTGCCACAAATACTTTTATCTTGTATGGACGTAACAATCCTTCTACTACCTTAAGGTTCATCAGATTATCATCCACCACAAGCACGCTTGCTTCCGGTGCAATGAATTTCTTTTCCTGATAATGGCTGCCATCCAGACGCTGCAAGGAATATTCGCCGTTTAACATGGATGCAATGGAAAGGACATAGTATGGCTTATAAACCATCTTTATATTTCCACCCGGCTTCACTGCATTTTCTCTGTTTTGCAGCATGACTACAACCAGCTGGTTGGAAATCTCATCAAAGTATTCCTCATCCTCTTTATACTCATCAATGGTAATAAAAGCATGTGTATAAAATTCCTTTTCCATTCTGCGCTTGAATTCCTGAAGGTTTCTGCACATATGGCAACGGACTTCCAAACCTGCTATCATATTCCGGATATTTTTTATGTAATCGTCTCTGATTTCCGCAAACTGATATTTTTCTGTATCAATATAAACAATAATGTTGATATTTTCCTTATTACGGACAGCTACCATTGGCCGGTCATCCACTACCTTCTGCGGTACAACAAACTGGAATTCACTTCCTTTGCCCAGTGTACTCTTAACACTGATAAAACCACCCATTTTACTGACGATTTTTTTAGAAATAGCCAAACCGATACCAATACCGCCTTCCTGACGGTTTCTTTTCGTATCCACCTGATTAAAGCTGGAAAACAATTTTTCCAAGTTTTCTTCCGCAATACCGATACCGGTATCTTTTACTTTTACAGAAAGATTAATACCATAATCTTCTTTTCTGGCAGAAACTACTATCGTAATGCAACCGGCTTCCGTAAATTTAATTGCATTATTCACAAAGCTCAAAATAACACGACGCAGCTTTTGTTCATCACCCAGCAAAGTGTATGGAATCTTCGCATCACAATCCACAATCAATTCCAGCTTTTTAGAACCTTTTTGTGCAATTGCCATATTAATTACATCATTAATCGTAGATGTTAAATTATATGGTTCCTCCACCAGCTCCATTTTCCCGTATTCCAACTCAGAAAAATCCAGCACATCACTGATAATGGAAAGCAGATTTCTTCCCGCTGCCTGAATATTAAAAGTGTTTTCCCGGACACCTTCTGCAATATCCTCGCGGAGAATCATTTCACTCATACCGCAAACCGTATTTACCGGTGTTCGGATTTCATGGGAAATGTTCGCCATAAAGTCGCTTTTACTGCGCTCTGCAATCTTTAATTCCTCGATTACTTCCGCATTCTTTTGGTTCATTTCGTTATTGCGCTTTACCATAAAATATGTTGCAATCTCTACTATAAACAGGGACAGCATCTGCACGAACAGGCGATATATGTCCATACCTGTTTCCAGAGGAATCGTATTTTCCCGGACAAAAAAATGGAACAGTAAAATAAGTATAGAAAATCCCATTGCCACGAACATAATTTCCGGAACTCCGAATAATCCCATAACAATAACAAACGCCGCCATTGTTGTAAGAATACTGGAAAATGAGTCAGACATACCTGCATAAATTCCAAAGGTAATCATTGCAAATCCTGCATAGCAAAAGGCCCGGTATCTGTAATCTTTTTTCTCCCCGCCATAAATAAACCAACATATCATCATTTCTGTAATGATAACAGGAATAATCCAGGCAGGCCACCGAAGCACAGCGGCAGCTGCCGTCAAAGCCAAAGTATACGCAGAATATGCAAATACGATATTTTTTTCTATTTGTCTTTTGTCCATACTGACTTCCTCCTTATAAAAGTTCGCCAAGCATTTCTTTTACTTCCGCTTCCATGCCGATAAACACTTCTGTGATTAACGGATCAAACTGCGTACCCTTGCCTTCTTTTAAGGTCTGCATAATTTTATACACCGGGCGGATTGGCTCCTTATAACAGCGTTCTTCATATAATGCATCAAAAACATCTGCCAGTGCCATAATTCTTGCACAAAGGGGAATATCATCTCCTTTTAACCCAATAGGATAACCTCCGCCGTCCCATCGTTCATGATGGTACATGGCAATATCTTCCGCAATTTTTACATATTCCGGATCTTCTACTCCGCCAATGATTTCATTAATGATTTCTCTCCCGTAAACCGTATGTAACTTCATGGCATTATACTCTTCTTCCGTCAATTTGCCCGGCTTACGAAGAATCGCATCGGAAATTTTAATTTTTCCCACATCATGCAGCGGTGCTGCCTTACATACATTTATGATATAATCTTCTGTTAAAATATCTGTGTAGATTCCACGCGCCTTCAATTCATTTGCAATCATCCGCACATAGGTTTTTGTATTTTTTACATGTTTTCCGGTACTGTTATCTCGGGTTTCAATTAAAGTTGCCATACCCATAATAACCTGCTCCTGGATTTGACTGATTCGACGTGTTCTTGCAGTAATAATTCTGGTCTGCTCCTCCACCATCTTTTCCAATCCGGTCCGATAGCTTTCCAACTCCAGTGTTTTTTTCACCCTGCTTAATAACACATCCGGAATGAATGGTTTTGCAACAAAATCTACTGCGCCGGTAGCAAAACATCTGGTTTCTGTTTCCGGGTCATTATCTGCTGTCAGGAAAATTACCGGCACATGGGAAAACCGTTCCATTTCTTTTAATTTTTCCATAACCTGGAATCCGTCCATTTCCGGCATATTAATGTCCAGTAGAATTAAGTCCGGACATTTATTTTCCAAATATTTAAATGCTACCATACCGGAATTTGCTGCTGCAATCCGATATTCTTTTCCGAGAATCTTCTGCGCTAAAGCCAGATTCGAAGTATCATCATCAACTACTAAAATAACCTGTTCCATACTGGCACATCCTTTCTCCTTATTCTATCGTATCTACAATAAACAATTCCGGTTCTTCTGCCAAATCTTTATCTTCCTTGCGAATCCATTCTCCCTCTTTTCCCTGTTCTACAATCCGGATTAAAGGTCTTGTTGGAAACTCAGCATTTTGCCTTAAAACAATACCGCACTTTTCATTATTTAACCGGACCATAACGCCGGTCGGATATGTCGCTACCGACCGGAGAAAAATCTTTACCAACTCCGGATCAAATTTTATACCCGCATATTTCATTATTTCATCCAAAGCCTCGTGTACTTTTTTCCGTTTTTCTAAATTACCGTAAACCATATTATCAAATGCATCACAAACAGCCACAAGGCGTACTTGTGGCTTTAATTTGTCTCCTGACATATGAAACGGATATCCGCTACGGTCCAAACGTTCATGATGATACAAAATTATTTCTCTGGAAATAGGTGAAATCCATTCCTGTTGCTCTACTTCGATATAACCGTATACTACATGACGCTTTATTTCCTTTTGGACTTTTTCTTCTTCTTCACAAAGAATTCTTCCTTGATACTTTTCTTTAACATTAGTAAATCCAATGTCATGCAGTAATGCTCCCATTGCAATTTCTTTTGTCTCAGTCTGGGAATACCCTGCACGGACAGCAATTAAAACAGACAATGCAGCCACACTTAATGAATGCTCATATAAACTCTTAGAATAATTTCGGACATTGGAAATGGTATAAATCACCTCGTCCTGGAGTAAGACACCTTCCATTACTTCGGTTGCTACTCTGGAAAGCTCCCGTAATTCTTCGTCACTGGCATAAGAAAAGCGTTCTAATGTATCTTTTAATTTTTCGGTACATTGTTCACTGATTTTTTCTTCTGTAATATCCTGTACCTGAATATCTCTGGAAATTTCATCTTCTACAAAAACATCCGTGATTTTTAAATCCAAAAGTTTTTCTATATATTCTTTTTTTAATATAGTTCCTTCGGAAATTAAAACTACCCCGGTATTACTGTATATATCTTTCGCCAGTATTTCCCTTCCTTTTATCTGCTCTGTTCTAATTCTGCGCACGTCCTTGTACCTTCCTATTCTCCCCTAATAGAGCAAGTTTTTCTTTCGCTAATCATCCAAACTTTGAATATACTGATGCATGGTTTCTGCTACAACCTTACTGTGTGCTACTGCTTCCACTACGGTTCTTGCCCCGTTTACCACATCTCCGGATCCAAATACACCCGGCAAAGATGTATATCCTTTTTCATCCGCATCCAGTAATCCTCTTTCATTTGCTTTTAATCCTGCTGTCGTTCTTACCAGACGGGACAATGGTCCCTGGCTGATAGATATAATTACGCTGTCAGCTTCTACCAATTTTTCTGTCCCCGGTATTTCTTCCAATGAACCGTCTTCTTTTTCCAGAAGATCCACAAAAATTACTCCGTCATCTGTTATTTCTACCGGTTTACGATTATATTCAAACTTAACACCCTCTAATTGTGCATAACTGAATTCGTATTCACTGGCTGCAACTTTTTTGGTAATAGAAAAACAAGTAACATCCGTCGAACCTTTACGGATTACGGTTCTTGCCACATCCATTGCTGCATTACCTGCACCGATTACAATTACTTTCTTTCCCAGCTTGTAACTATCCGGATTATTTAAATAATTAATTCCGAAATGTACATGTCCTAACGTTTCACCCTTAATGTGCAATACATTTGGTTTCCATACACCGGTACCAATAAATACTGCCTTGTATCCGTCCCGGAATAAATCATCAATTGTGATTGCAAAACCAATATTGGTATTAGGGCGGACTTTGATTCCTTTTTTTTCCAAATGCCGGTATTCTATATCATCTAATACCGTTTTGGGAAGACGGAATTCCGGAATACCGTAACGAAGCACTCCTCCTATTTTATCTTTTCCCTCAAAGATAGTAATCTGATAACCATATCTGGCAAGAATAATTGCGATGGTAAGACCTGCCGGTCCGGAACCAATAATTGCAACTTTTTTTCCGTTGGAAGGAGCCGGTCCTTGAGTCATTTGATTTGCGTAAGTAGAAGAAATATAATTTTCGATCACAGAAAAATGTACCGGTGCACCCTTTTTCCCAAGGATACAATGTCCTTCGCACTGTTTTTCGTGATTACAAACTAAACTACACACTGTGGTTAATGGATTATTTTCAAATAACATCCATCCTGCCTCATTTAGTTTATTTTCCTTTAACAGTCGAATTGCTTCCGGAATATTCGTGTGAATCGGACACCCTTTTTGACACTGCGGAACTTTGCATTGAAGGCAACGGTTTGCCTCATCCATTACATGTAATGCCATGTTTTTATACTCCTCCTGTCACAAAATCATTCTCTCATTCTCATTATTCTGCATATAAACTTCTTTTATTCTTTGCTTCTTCCAATGCTTTGCGTTCTTCTGCAGAAAGAATCACAAAGGACTCTCCCTTGATAATTTCTTTTACGTAGGTATAGCAACCTTCTCTTGTGTGCATGGACGTAAGAACAAATCCATTATTCTCATCATCCAACATGCAAAGTGAAAAACTAAGTTTGCCTCCCATTTCTTTAAACGCATCATATTTCACAATACCGGTTTTTTGATATGCTGTAATTAATGTTTCACATGCAATATTCAGTTTTTCAGATGTGTACTTGCTTTCTTCTTTTAAAATATCAATTTCCTTAAATCTGGTTAAAATTGTACTTTCCAATGTATGACCGTCCGAACCCTTCATAAAAGCAGTATACTTTTTTGTCAGGGATCTAACCTTTACCAACAGGATAATGGTGGTAGTTAATAGTGCCACTGACAGGATTGCTAAAGCCAATACACTAATTAAAATTATCTGCTCCTGGTTTAATGGTTGTCCACTCATTTTTATTTCTCCTTGTAAATTTTTTCCAATTCTATTGTACAGATTCCATGATCTCTACAATTCTTTCTAACTCATCCATAGAATAATATTCGATTTCAATTTTTCCGGTATTATTTGCTTTGTTCTTAATTTCAACCTTTGTACCTAAGCTTCTCTTCAGTTTTTCCTCCAGACTCTTATATACAAAACTAAGATCTTTTACTTCTTCTTCCTGTTTGACCGGAGTTTTCTTTTCTTCCTGAATTTTTTTGATCATTTTTTCTGTTTCACGAACGCTCAACTTTTCATCAAAAACTTTCATTGCTAAAGTAAACTGTTCTTCCGGATCCGTAATAGGAAGTAAAGCCCTTCCGTGTCCCTCTGAAATCATTTCATCAATTAACATCTGCTGAACGCGAATATCTAATTTCAACAAACGCATAGAATTAGTGATTGCAGTTCTACTCTTAGAAACCTTCTCAGCCACTTCATCTTGTTTTAAATTAAGTTCCTGTATCAACTTCTGGTATGCTACTGCTTCTTCAATTGGATTTAAGTCTTCTCTCTGAATATTTTCAATCAGTGCGATTGTGAATATTTCATTTTCCGAGTACTCTTTTACTACTACAGGTACTTCTTTTAAACCCGCTATACGGGCTGCCCTCCATCTACGTTCACCTGCAATAATTTCATAAAAATTGTCTCTCTTTTGAACAACAATCGGTTCAATAATTCCGTACTGCTTAATAGAGTCTGCTAATTCTTGAAGTGCATCTTCATCAAATCTTGTTCTCGGTTGAGCGCGGTTTGGCTCTATTTTAATAATTGGAATCAATGTTTCACGTGAAACATTTTCTTTTTCTGTTTTTACTTCTTCTGTTTTTTCTAATCCAATATCAGGAATTAAGTTATCCAGTCCTGAACCAAGGGCTCTTTTTTTTGCTGCCATAGTAATTTCTCACTTTCTTATAAAACCACAATATATAGTATATAAAGTTATATTTATTCAATATGTATTAGAATTCTGAATACCAGTCACGAACGCAACGTTCCATAACTTCATCCGCTAACTGACGATATCCTTCTGCACCGGCAGATTTAGAATCATATAAATTAATCGGAAGACCATAGCTTGGAGCTTCTGCTAATCTTACATTTCTTGGAATGATTGTTTTATATATATTCTGCTTTAAATTTTTCTTTACATTTTCTACTACTTGTAAAGACAAATTTGTTCTTGCATCATACATCGTAAAGACTACACCCTCTATTTCTAGATCTGGATTAAGTCTCTTCTGAACCAAATCAATGGTATGCATTAACTGAGATAAACCTTCCAAAGCATAATATTCACATTGAATTGGAACAAGCACTGTATTAGCTGTTGTCATTGCATTTACAGTTAACATATTTAGTGACGGCGGACAATCAATTATAATATAATCATATTGATCTCTGACAGGATCAATTAAACGTTTTAATATAAATTCACGATTATCAATACCAATTAATTCAATTTCAGCTCCGGCGAGATCTACATCAGAAGGAAGTACATATAAATTTTTCATACAACTTTTTGCTTTACATTCTTCTAATGTACATTCTCCTAACATCATATCATATACTGTCAATTTAAGTTTTTTCTTGTTAATTCCTAAGCCGGACGTAGTATTTCCCTGAGGATCAATATCAATAACAAGAATATTATTTCCTTTTTCTGCAAGACATGCAGCAAGATTAATAGCCGTTGTTGTCTTACCAACACCGCCCTTTTGGTTTGCAATTGCGATCGTTCTACCCATAAAAATCCTTTCTATACAAAATATTGTTTCACGTGAAACATTTTATACTAATTCTAGTGATTAAAAAATGTAAATGTCTCCAAAGAAACATTTACATTTTCTTATCCCGATATAACAATTATAATATAGAATTACTTCAGTGTCAAAAACCTTTTCACATAATTTAGTATAATTCTACAATATTATTTTTAATAGCATAAACCGCAGCCTGGGTTCTATCAAAAACACCAATTTTTTTAAAAATATTAGAAACATGATTTTTCACTGTTTTTTCACTGATAGAAAGTTTATATGCTATTTCTTTATTAAATAATCCTTCTGCTAAAAGCTTTAGAACTTCAATTTCTCTACGTGTCAATTTTTCATCTTCTAACATTTCTCTTTCTTGAGCAAGTTTTTCATTCATTATTGGAATCATAGAATAATCAATATATTTTTCTCCTGAATTTACAGTATATATTGCTTTTTTTAACACTGCAGATTCCGCATCCTTTAATACATACCCTTCTACACCAAGTTCTTCAGCTTTCAATAAATATTCAACTTCATTATGTATTGTAAGAATTAATACTTTTTGATTTTTATTCTTAGAAGTACGTAAATTTTCCAACATTTTAAGCCCATTCATTACAGGCATATTAATATCTAATAAAACTACATCCGGATTCAAAGAATCAATAACTTCCAGACACTCTTCTCCGTTTCCTGCTTCACCTACAACTTTTATATCACCATCTAATTCCAACAATTGTTTTAAACCTTCTCGTATCATAGAATGATCATCTGCAATTACAATTTTAATTATTCCATTCATAAATATCCCCCTTTCGTAACGTATATTTTACCGGTACAAAAACGTGAATTTTTGTTCCAACCCCAATTTTACTATCAATAGAAAATGAACCGGAAAGTAGCCTTGCTCTTTCTCTCATTGTTGATAAACCAAAACCATGAAGAAAATCTTCTTTTCCTTTACTTTCTACTTTCTGTAAATCAAATCCGATTCCGTTATCTTCTATATCAATTTCAATATTATTATCTAAATAGCTAATCCGTACAAATACATTTTTTGCATTAGAATGACGGACTGCATTATTACATGCTTCTTGTATGATACGATATAAAGTAACACTAACAATTGAAGAAAGTCCTTTTTCCTCACCTTCCGATTGGAATTGAACATCCAGATGATAGTTTCGACGCAAATGCAGACAATAGGCCTCCACGGTAGAAGCAAGTCCGATATTATTAAGGGACATAGGACGTAAATCATAAATAATTTCACGCATATCATTAATAATATCTTTATTTAAATCAATCATTGTCTGCAGTTCAAGTTTAACTTTAACCGGATCTCGGTCAATCATTTTACTACAGTATTCCATTTTATGACCAAGACTGGTTAGACTTTGTACTGTGGAATCATGTAAATCTCTTGAAATTCTGTTACGATCCATTTCCTGAGTCTCTAATAATTTAGTACTGTAATCTACTAAAGTCCCATCTTCCTGCATCATACTTTGCTTTGTCTTCTGCTCCAACTCAGTAAAAAATTTTTTTAGACGTTCAAAGGAGTTACATATCTTTTTCTGATTTTCCCACCGTTGTTCAGCTTCAATAAGTTTTGATGAAATTTCATCTAATTCATCTTTTTCAAGAACTTCATCCTCTTCCGTTCCTTCAAAAGAAAAAGGTGAAAACATTGATATATTTGGAATCTTTCTTTTTTCATTTTCTTCTATTATAAATTCCTGTTGACGTTTTTTGTATTCTAATTCTTTTTTTTCAGCAAGCAAAATATCTGATTGTTCCAAAGCGGTTTCATGCAAAGAACGTATAAATTCAAGCATTTCAAAATATTCACTTTTTAAAGAATAAGTATCCATTTCAACATCTTCCTTTACATCTTACCTTTTCCTGTTATAAGTGGCTGCTTTAATGGTTTACCTCCCGCACGAGGATATTTTTTTGGTGTTTGTTTTACTTTTTCAATTTTAATTAAAGTCCGGTCAATATCAGAATTAGGAAGCTGATACTTATATGTTTCACGATATTCTCCACCTAATTCACGAATTGCAAATTTAGCTTCTTGTAATTCTTCTTCAATTTCACCGGATTTGTATGGTATAAAATGTCCTCCCTGTTTTACAAACGGAAGACAAAATTCAGTTAATGAAACTAATCTGGCAACAGCACGTGAAACACAAAAATCAAATTTTTCACGATATTCCACTTTTAGAGCTGCCTCTTCTGCTCTTCCGTGAACAGCAACAATACCAGTTAAGCCAAGCTCTGAAATTACTTCCTGTAAAAAAACAATTCTCTTATTTAAAGAATCCATTAAAGTAATTTCGAGTTCAGGAAATGCAATTTTAAGCGGAATACCCGGAAAACCGGCACCGGTTCCCATGTCAAGAACTTTAATCTTTTTCCCTTTAAGTTTAATAATCTGATTTAATGCAAGACTATCCAAAAAATGCTTCTTTAATACATCTTCGTATTCTGTGATTGCAGTTAGATTCATTACTTTATTCTTTTCTATCAGCATTTCATAATACTTTTCTAACTGCTTCAGCTTCATATCATTTAAATCAATATTCCATTCTTTTAAATCTGCAAGAAAAACAGAATTATCCCGTTGCTCCATAAGAACCTCTTCTCAGTTAATAAAACAATTTATCAAAATTAATAATAACATAATCGCAGAAAAATATCAAAAACTAATTCTGCTTTAAATACACTAATAATACAGATATATCCGCAGGAGAAACACCGGAAATTCTGGACGCCTGACCAATATTTTCCGGCCGGATTTTCTTTAATTTTTGTCTTGCTTCTATACGAAGCGATGGTACATCATCATAATTTAAATCAGCAGGAATTCTCCGGCTTTCCGTCTTTTTAAACTGTTCTACCTGACGCTGTTGCCGTTCAATATATCCAGAGTATTTTAATTCAATTTCCACCTGCTCTGTTACTTCTTCCGGAAGTTCAACACGCTCTGTATCAATTTCTGCAAGCATTTCATAATTTAATTCAGGACGCATCAATAAATCTGCCATGGAAACAGCCGTCTTTAATGGTGTACTGTTATGAGCAGCTAAAAATTCCTGCACTTTTGCATTACCGCCAACCATCTTATTTTTTAAACGATTCGTTTCTTCTAAGATGAAACGTTCTTTTTCTACTAAATGGTTATAACGTTTCTCAGTAATCAATCCGATCTCATAACCGATTTTCGTAAGACGTAAGTCTGCATTATCCTGACGAAGCAGTAAACGGTATTCCGCACGGGAAGTCATCATACGATAAGGCTCATGGGTTTCCTTTGTTACTAAATCATCAATTAATACACCAATATAAGCCTGGGAACGGTCAAGTACAATTGGTTCCATTCCTTTTAATTTTCTTGCAGCATTTATACCTGCCATGATACCCTGTGCAGCTGCTTCTTCGTAACCGGAACTTCCGTTCATCTGTCCGGCACTGAATAATCCGGAAATAGATTTAAATTCCAGACTTGGTTTTAACTGCATCGGATTAATGCAATCATATTCTATTGCATAAGCATTACGGACAATTTTTGCATGTTCAAGACCCGGTACAGATCGATACATTTTATATTGTACATCTTCCGGCAAAGAACTGGACATACCTGAAATATACATTTCATTTGTATAATTTCCTTCCGGTTCAATAAATACCTGATGACGTTCCTTATCCGGAAATTTCATTACCTTATCTTCAATAGAAGGACAATAACGGGGGCCTGTTCCTTCAATTGCTCCGGAATATAGTGGTGAACGATCAATATTGCTCCGTATAATATCATGAGTTATTTCATTCGTATAAGTTAACCAACAGGAAACCTGCTCTTTATTCAAAGAATTCCTGTCAGTTTCAAAAGAAAACGGAACTACTTTTTCATCACCAAATTGTTCTTCCATTTTAGAAAAATCAATGGAACGTTTATCGATTCTAGCAGGGGTACCTGTTTTAAATCGATAAATTTCAATTCCAAGATTTTTTAAACAATCAGTCAAATGATTTGCTGCAGGAAGTCCGTTTGGTCCGGTATAGTGACTTACATCACCATAAATACATCTTGCCTTTAAATAAGTTCCTGTACAAATAATTGCTGCTTTACAAGGATAAACGGCATTGGAATATGTTCTTACACCGGTAACTTGAGAGTTTTCCACAAGTATTTCACAAATTTCTCCCTGTTTTACACATAAATTAGGCTGGTTTTCCACAATTTTTCTCATGGATTGTGAATAACTTTGTTTATCCGCCTGTGCACGGAGAGAATGTACCGCCGGGCCTTTAGAAACATTCAACATTTTTGACTGTATATAAGTACGGTCAATATTTTTTCCCATTTCACCGCCAAGAGCATCAATTTCACGAACCAAATGTCCTTTAGATGTACCTCCGATATTTGGATTACAAGGCATTAAAGCAATAGAATCCATACTTACGGTAAACATAATTGTATTCAGCCCAAGTCTGGCACAAGCAAGAGCAGCTTCGCATCCTGCATGTCCTGCACCGATAACTGCCACATCATAACTTTCGTAATAGTAAAGTTTTTCTTCCATTTTGTTATCCTTCCTGACTATTACAGCATTTTTCACTTACTGTCAAATCTATTTACCCATACAAAATTCTTTAAAGATGGTATCAATCAAATCTTCGTCCACTGCTTCACCAATAATTTCACCAAGCATTTGATAAGCATTCATTAAATCGATGGAATAGAAATCTTCTGGCATATCGAGAGCCAGACTTTCTAACACTTTTTCCAGACTTATCTTTGCTTCAAAAAGTGCCTGTTTATGCCGAAGATTCGTAATAAAAACTTCTTCTTTTTTATCAATCAAACCGGAATAAAACATTTTTTCCACAGCTTCAGCAAAAGCATCCATTCCTGTTTCTTCTTTTGCAGAAATTACAAATACCTGTTTTCCTGTCTTTTCTTCCAATTCTTCCTTTGTTACCTTCATAAAAAGGTCCGATTTATTTAATAAAACTACTGCTTTTTTCTCTTGAATCATAGAAATGACAGCTTCATCATTTTCGTCTAATTCTCTGGAAGCATCCGCTACATAAATTACAAAATCTGCACCTTCAGCTTCTGTTTTTGCACGTTCCACACCGATTTTCTCAACCATATCCTGTGTATGACGGATTCCGGCAGTATCAATAATACGAAGTACAATTCCTTTTATTTGAATCAGTTCTTCTAAAGTATCTCGGGTAGTACCCGGAATATCGGTAACAATTGCACGCTCTTCACCAACAAGAACATTCATTAGTGTAGATTTTCCGGCATTCGGTTTACCTAAAATAACGGTACGGATACCTTCTTTAATTATTTTTCCGTCTTCTGCATTTTTCAAAAGAATTTTTATTTCTTTTAGATTCTTTTCTGTATGCTCTTTTAAGGTATCTGTAAATCCGTCTAAAGAAATATGTTCCGGATCATCCAGTGCTGCCTCAATAAATGCCGTATCACGTAAAACAGAATCTCTAATTTCCTTTATTTTTTTGCAAAGGTTACCGTTTAACTGGCGAACAGAGTTTTTTACTGCCTGCTCATTGGTAGCATGAATTAAATCAATAACTGCTTCAGCCTGGGATAAATCAATTCTTCCGTTTAAAAAAGCACGTTTGGTAAATTCACCCGGCTCTGCTATTCGTGCTCCGTGAATTAAAACCAATTCCAAAATTTTTTTTGTAACAATCATACCACCATGACAATTGATTTCTACTACATCTTCTGTTGTATAGGTATTTGGTGCTTTCATAACGGAAATTAATGCTTCATCAAGCATATTTTCACCGTCCATGATAGTTCCATAATGCAACGTATGAGATTTCACATCAGATAATTTTTTCTGATTTTTTTTAGAAACAAAAATTTTATCTGCAATCACAATAGCATCAGCTCCGCTTATTCGTATAATACTGATACCGGCATTCGTAGTACCTGTTGCAATTGCTGCAATTGTATCATGATTTCTCATTGCTGCTATCCTTTCTTATAACCAAAATGTAGTTCAAATGTTACAAGTAAAAAAGGTGTCCCATCCGCTGAGACACCTTTGTGGTATTATTCTTCTGTCTTCTCTACCGGAGTTTCAGTTTCTTCTGTATTACCATACTGATATGGCTGCTTACGGTAATTAGACTTGTTATAGCTGCCCTTACGGTAGCTGTTTCTGTTGTAACCATAATTTCTGCTGTAGTCTTTAACACCCTTCTTTAAAGTAACTACAATTTTACGATATGGCTCTTCACCTTCACTATGAGTTTCTACAAATTTATCGTTTTGAAGAGCAGAATGGATAATTCTTCTTTCATATGGATTCATTGGCTCTAATGCAACGCTCTTTCTTGTCTTCTTAACCTTGTAAGCGATATTCTTTGCCAGATTTTCCAATGTTTCTTTTCTTCTTTCTCTGTAATTTTCAGTATCAAGTTTTACTTTAATGTAATCTTCACTTTCCTTGTTTACAACAAGGCTAACAAGATACTGTAAAGAATCAAGAGTTTGACCTCTCTTACCGATGAGAACACCCATATCTTCGCCGACAATATTAATATTCATTGTCTTTTCTTCTTCATTATAATCAACCGCAATTTCAGACTGGATTTCCATTAACTTGAAAATATCTTCTAAAAAGCTTACTGCTTTATCCTGCATTGTTTCCTTTAATGCTATACGAATTTTAGCCGGCTTTTTATTTAAACCTAAAAATCCGCTGGTTTCTTTTTCTACTACTTCAATATCTACATTTTCTCTTGTAGAACCTAACTGAATTAACGCTTCTGTAATAGCGTCATCTACTGTTTTTGCTGTAACCTCGATCCAATTTCTCATTACTCATCCCTCTTAATCTTTCTTCATCATATTTGCATAACCGGAAATAGATTTTTTATCTGAATTTGCGGATGCTGTTGTCTTTTCTGCAGTATAATTTTTGCCGGTCGCATTTGCATAAGAAGATGTTGTGCTCTTCTTAGATTCTGCTGCAGCATAAGAATCAATGGATTTTGTTTGCATTTTAGCAAGTTCTGCCATCTGATTACCGGATGCAATACCCATCTTTTCTCTTTTCTTATTCATTTTTTCTACATTCTGCTTAATCATTTCATCCATATCTAATTTGTCAATATGACGATTGATAAAGAACTGATAAATGATTGTTACAACAGTACTTGCAATCCAGTAAATACCTACACAGATTGGGAACATCCAACACATAAAACCGGACATGAAAGGCATAATATACATCATGCTGTTCATACTCTGAACCATAACATTTTCTTCACCCTGCTTATTGGTATTCTTAGTTTTAGCCATGGAAAGCTTAGACTGGAATAACTGTGTCACAATAGCAAGTACCGGAATTAATAATGCCAAGCTGAAACCATAATACTGAGGTGTATTTAAAAGGTTAAAGCCCCAAACAGAATGAATTGCATTAATCTGTTCTGCATTCGTATTAATAATATCCGCTGCAGATGGGAATTTTTCAGCTAAAGCTGTCCACTCATTGGTACCGAATTTTGTCATGATATCAACTAAATGGGCATTTGTAAAAACACCTTCACTCATCTCAGAAAAATTCTTTGTCTGAACAGCAAGAGTAGTAGCCATTTCAGACATATATGCAAAATAATCCTGATTCTTTATACCTTCTGCAATTGCATTATATAACTCATAAATATCCGGTACATAAGCAGGAATTGCATAGATAATACGATATAATGCAAACATTAATGGGAACATAATCAGCATAGGAAGACAACCTGCTGTTGGACTTGTGCCGTACTTATCATACACAGCCTGCTGTTCCATCTGCATCATCCGCATTGCTTTTTCATCGTTTTTCTTATTTTTATACTTTTCCTGAATTGCAGTCAGTTCCGGATTCATAATATTTGACATTTTAGAGAACTTCTGCTGCTTTACAGTTAAAGGAGTCATAAGCAATTTTGTTACAATAGTAAATAAGATTACCGTAACCGCAACGATTCCGTTTTTTTCATCACTAAACAGTTCATATATTTTATCCAGTAAAATATATAATAAATTAAAAATCCATCCAAAGATAGTTGCAAACGGTCCTAAAAACCCGCCAACTTTAGTCAATACAAGTAATTCCAAATCGATAGTCCTCCTAGATAAATACATTATCTTTATTAAAATAACTATTTAGTCCATCCCACTACATTCATAAAACCTGCCGGAAAACCGTCAGTCGTTGCTTCGCAACTCAACGTTTTATTCATGTAAATGGGTTGTACTAATTGTCTTATATTTATTATACATACAGTTATACAAACACGTTTGCAATCTGTATGTATAATAAATATAAGACTAAATAGTTATTTAAAAACAAAAAATGGCTAAGGTACAGGATCATATCCGCCCTTATGAAAAGGATGACAACGAAGTATCCTTCTAACGGCAAGATACGTGCCTTTTACCACGCCATATTTTTCTAATGCCTCGATTGCATACTGAGAACAGGTAGGCGTATAAATACAAGTTGGCCCACCTTTTAAAGGAGATATATACTTACGATATATTCTAATTAATTGAATCATTAACTGCTTCATTTTTATAAATACCGTGCAGCTTTGCCAAATGCAACAGCGCACTTTCTATATCACTGTAATTCTTCCCTTTAGCGCCCATTCGCGCTACAACAACCATGTCCCAACCACTATGGAACTTCTCATCATTCAACCGAAAACTCTCTCTTAACAGCCTGGCAATTCTGTGTCTTACTACGCTGTTACCGACTTTTTTACTTACGGATATTCCAAGCCGGTTTTTCTCCATGTTATTCCTGTGAATATACATTACCAGATACTTGTTAGCATAAGATTTACCACATTGATATACTGTTTTAAATTCGTCGTTTTTCTTAATTGACTCTGTCAATGCTAAGTATCTCCTTCACTCAAAAAAGGAAGAGAAGAAAAGGTCACAGTTTCTGCGACCTTATGCGGAAATTTTATGTCTGCCCTTTGCTCTTCTTGCGGATAAAACCTTTCTTCCGTTAGCTGTGCTCATTCTGGAACGGAATCCATGAACCTTTGCTCTCTGTCTCTTCTTAGGCTGAAATGTCATCTTTGCCATGTCGTTACACCTCCTTCATACCTATTCAAAATGCACCAAAAACCTTGTGCATATTTCGTCTATTATAGATAAATAACATCGTTATTATAGTAGAAAAATACCATTCCGTCAAGCAATTTTTTTACTATTTTTTATCACTACAAGATATAGTTTTCTTAAACATCTTTTATACAAATTATAGACTTATTTTCACTTTAAAAAAATTGTATTCTTTCCTTATATATATGTATCTTATTTATTTGCTTTTTTTTATTTTTTTTGCTATAATAAGATAGGTATGCTTTAAGAAAAATGGAGGACTCTATGGAAAAATTAATTAAAGAAAAATGGAATGATATTTTAGAGTTCATGAAAACAGAATATAACATTACAAAAGTTGCTTATGAAAACTGGTTACTTACTCTTTCCGTACATTCTGTTCAGGATAATACCATTATCGTAGCTGTAGAAGATTCTAAAGCTACAATGATTGAGTTTATAAAAAATAAATACGGTCAATTTTTACAAACTGCAATTGAAGAAATGTTTGAACAAAAATATGATCTGCAATATGTAGCAGCAAGTAATGTACAAAAAGAAACAGTAACTTCAAAAACTAAAAATGAAAGTTACAGTAATTTAAATCCCAAGTACACATTTGATACTTTCGTTATCGGCAGCAATAATAATTTAGCACATGCTGCAGCGCTGGCAGTTGCGGACAGTCCGGCAGAGGTCTATAATCCACTTTTTATTTACGGAGGTGTAGGTCTTGGTAAAACCCACCTTATGCATTCTATTGCCCACTACATATTGGACAATAATCCGGATACAAAGGTTATGTACGTTACTAGTGAAAAGTTCACTAATGAATTGATTCAGTCTATCCGAAATAAAACCACTATGGAATTTCGGGACAAGTATCGCAATATCGATGTTTTGTTAATTGACGATATTCAGTTTATCAGCGGTAAAGAAAGTACTCAGGAAGAATTCTTCCACACGTTTAACGCCCTGCATGAAGCAAAGAAACAAATTATTATTTCAAGTGACCGTCCGCCAAAAGAAATCAGAACTTTAGAAGAACGTCTTCTTTCCCGTTTTGAATGGGGAATCATCGCCGACATACAAAGTCCTGATTACGAAACCAGAATGGCAATTTTAAACAAAAAAACAGAAGCCGACGGTATTTCTTTGGAACCTAGTATTTTAGAATATATTGCATCCAATGTTAAATCCAATATTCGTGAACTGGAAGGCAGTTTAAACAAACTGATTGCTCTTTCCCGTTTAAAGAAAAAAGAAATTACTATGGAACTTGCAGTGGAAGCTATTCAGGACTACGTCAGTGCCGATGCCGGTCAAACGATTTCTCCTGCTTATATCGTAGATATCGTAGCGGATCATTTTAAACTGACTCCTCAGGAAATTTATTCTAAAAACAGAAGTAACAGCATTGCATATCCAAGACAAATTGCCATGTACTTATGTCGTAAATATTTAGATATTTCTTTAGATGACATCGGTAAGGCAATCGGAGGCAGAGATCACTCCACTGTACTTCATGCAGATAAGAAAATAAAAGCTGATTTATCAAAAAATGACACTGCATTAGAAAATACATTAGAAGTACTCGCAAAAAAATTGAATTTATAAACCGTTATATTAATATAGAAGAAACTCATCATGAATTACTCACAAACTTGTGAATAATTTGTGTGGATAACCTGTGATATTATGTAAATAACTATTTTTACTATTTATATTTATAATATCCATTAACATTTTTATCACACATCGTCCAAAGTCAATTCACAACATTACTGTTTTGCAAACCCGTTGCTTACTTGACTTTTTTCGACTTGTCCACAAATCCACGTTCTCTATTAATACTACTGTAATTAATTATTAAATATTATATACGACAAGTAGATTCAAAAGAAATCAACACACATCCGAAGGGAGATATTCACATGAAAATCACATGTAAGAAAGCAGAAATTTTAAACAGTGTTAATATTGCTTTAAAAGCAGTACCTGCAAAGTCTACCATGCCAATTTTAGAGTGCATTATTATCGAGGTTACCGACAGCACTATTAAGTTTATTACTAATGATATGGAGCTCGGTATTGAAACTGTAGTTAATGGTTTAATTACTACAGCAGGAAGTGTTGCCATTAATGCAAAAATTTTCTCTGATATCATAAGAAAGCTTCCTGACAGCGATGTTGTAATTGAAACAGATGAAAAATATATGACAACCATCAGCTGCGAAAAATCCGTATTTACCATTGCAGGTAAAAGTGGTGAAGAATTTCCGGCTCTTCCGAAAATGGAAAAAAATGAACCATTAATTCTTTCCCAGTTTTCTTTAAAAGAAATTATTCGTCAGACTGTATTTTCAATTTCTGATAATGAAAGTAATAAAATTATGACCGGTGAATTATTTGAAATCAACGGCAATGAATTTAAGGTGGTTTCTTTGGACGGTCTTCGTATTTCCATCCGCAAAATTTTCTTAAAGGATGAATATAAGACAACAAAGGTAATTGTTCCGGGTAAAACTTTAAATGAAATAAGCAAAATTCTTTCCGGTGAATTAGAAAATGAAGTCAGAATTTATTTTTCCGAGCGTCATGTTTTATTTGAGTTTGACAATACCATTGTTCTTTCCAGACTTATCGAAGGTGAATATTATAAGATTAACCAGATGTTGTCCGGTGATTATGAAACAAAGCTTACCATCAACCGTAAGATGTTCTTAGAGTGTATCGACAGAGCAACTCTGTTAATCAAAGAATCCGAAAAGAAACCGATTATTCTTGCTATTACTGAAAGTTCTATGGAACTTCGTGTAAACTCTTCTCTTGGTTCTATGAATGAAGATATGGAAATTGTAAAAGAGGGTAAAAATTTATTAATCGGTTTTAATCCAAAGTTCTTTATAGAAGCATTACGTGTTATTGATGATGAAGAAGTTACCCTTTACATGACAAATCCTAAGGCTCCTTGCTTTATCAAGAATGCAGAGGAAAGCTATATTTACCTTATCTTGCCTGTAAACTTAGGCGTAGTAAGATAACAAGGAGGAAAAATCCTCTGCCCGCATAAGCGGGCGGGCATTTTCTTCGAAAACAAGGAGGATTATATGGAAGTTATTGCATTATGGGAGGAGTATATTAAACTTGGTCAGGCATTAAAGGCTGCCGGTTTGGTAGAATCCGGAGTAGAAGCTAAAATCGTTATTCAGAACGGCGAAGTAATGGTGAACGGTGAGACGGAATTTCAGAGAGGAAAGAAGCTCTACGACGGAGACATAGTTTCCTTTAGGGGAGAAGAAATCAGAATTGTAAAATGATAGTAAAACAGATTGAACTACACAATTTCAGAAATTATGAAAAATTAAATCTATCTTTTTCTGATCAGGTAAATATCTTTTACGGAGATAACGCCCAGGGAAAAACAAATATTTTGGAGTCTGTATATGTATGCAGTACAACAAAATCCCATAAGGGCAGCAAAGACAGAGATATGATAAAGCTTGGCGAAGAGGAAGGGCATATCCGAATGCATCTGGAGAAAAAAGGTGTTCCTCACCGTATTGATATGCACCTGAAAAAAAACAAAACTAAGGGTGTGGCAATTGACGGAATTCCAATCAAAAAATCTACAGAGCTATTTGGTTTGGTAAATGTGGTTTTCTTTTCTCCGGAAGATTTAAGTATGATAAAAAACGGGCCGGGAGAACGGCGCCGGTTTATGGATTTGGAATTGTGTCAGTTAAACAAACTGTATTTATATTATTTATCTAATTACAATAAAATTTTAAATCAAAGAAATAATCTTTTGAAACAGATCTCATTTAACAGCAGTTTACATGATACTTTAGATATCTGGGACCAGCAGTTATGTGAATTTGGCGCTAAAATTATTGAAGGAAGGGAACAGTTTATTTCAGAAATGAATGAACTGGTTGGAGAAATACATAGTATCCTTTCCGGCGGAAAAGAAAGATTGTCTATAGGCTATGAAAAAAGTGTTTCTGAAGAAGACATGGCTGAAAAATTAAAAAGAACAAGAGAACAGGATATTTACAGAAAATCTACCGGTTGCGGGCCTCACAGAGATGATATCAGTTTTTTTGTAGGGGATGAAAATTTAAAATTGTTCGGATCACAGGGACAGCAAAGAACTGCTGCATTATCATTAAAATTGGCAGAAATTGAACTGGTTAGAAAAAAAATAGGAGAAAATCCTGTGTTATTATTGGATGATGTTTTATCGGAGTTGGACAGAAAACGCCAACATCATCTTCTAAACAGTATGGAAGGAATTCAAACATTGATTACCTGTACCGGATTAGAAGAATTTGTAGGAGATAGAAAGAGATTCAATCATATTTTCCATGTGGAAAATGGAATAGTAAGCGAAACGAGGAGGATAAATCCTCTGCCCGTACAGGCGGGCGGGCATTTTCCTTCGGAAAACAAGGAGGATTAGAATGAGCAACGAATACGGAGCAGAACAAATTCAAATTTTGGAAGGTCTGGAAGCCGTAAGAAAAAGACCTGGTATGTATATCGGTAGTACTTCTGCAAGAGGTCTTCATCATCTTGTTTATGAAATTGTAGATAATGCCATTGATGAGGCATTGGCAGGATACTGCGATACGATTGATGTTTCTATTAATGCGGATAATTCTATTACAGTTATTGATAACGGACGTGGTATTCCTGTTGAAATCAATAAGAAAAAAGGTATTTCTACAGTTGAAGTAGTATTTACCATTTTACATGCCGGTGGTAAATTCGGCGGTGGAGGGTATAAGGTATCCGGTGGTCTTCACGGCGTAGGTGCGTCTGTTGTTAATGCTCTTTCTAACTGGTTGGAAGTTGTGGTTGAGAAAGACGGTAAAATGTACAAACAGCGTTATGAACGCGGTAAGCCGGTAACTCCGTTGGAAGAAATCGGTACTTCTGACAGAACAGGTTCTACTATTACGTTTATGCCGGATGATACTATTTTTGAAGAAACCGTATTTGATTATGATACTCTTCGTCAGCGTCTTCGGGAAATGGCATTTTTAACAAAGGGAATTAAAATCATATTCCGTGATAAGAGAGAAGGTCAGGAAAAAGAAAAGACGTTCCATTATGAAGGCGGTATCAAGGAATACGTAGAATATTTAAATAAGGGTAAGTCTGCGTTATATCCGGATGTAATTTACTGTGAAGGTGAAAAAAACGGTGTATATGTAGAAGTTGCCATGCAGCACAATGATGGTTATAACGAAGGATGTTACAGCTTTGTAAATAATATTACTACACCGGAGGGCGGTACCCATCTGGTTGGTTTTAAAAATGCTCTTACAAAAATTTTCAATGATTATGCAAGAGAAAAGAAGTTCTTAAAGGATAATGAAGCAAATTTATCCGGTGAAGATATCCGAGAAGGTTTAACCGCTATTATTAGTGTTAAGATATCCGAGCCACAGTTTGAAGGACAGACAAAGCAGAAGCTTGGCAACAGCGAAGCAAGAGGTGCAGTAGAAGAAGTTGTTGGTAAGAAACTCCGTTATTTTATCGAACAAAATCCTATGGTAGCAAAAGCCACTTGTGAAAAAGCTGTTCTTGCCCAGCGTGCCCGTGACGCAGCAAGAAAAGCAAGGGATTTAACCAGAAGAAAATCAGCTTTGGATGGTATGAGTCTTCCGGGTAAGCTTGCTGACTGTTCTGATAAAGATCCTAAGAATTGTGAAATTTACATCGTAGAGGGTGATTCTGCGGGTGGTTCTGCAAAGACAGCTCGTTCCCGTGCAACCCAGGCCATTCTTCCTCTTCGTGGTAAAATTTTAAATGTAGAAAAGGCAAGACTTGACCGAATCCTTGGCAATAATGAAATTCGTTCCATGATTACTGCATTTGGTACCGGTATCGGTGAAGATTTTGATATCAGTAAATTACGTTATCACAAGATTATTATTATGACCGATGCCGATGTAGACGGTGCACATATTGCAACATTAATGCTCACTTTCTTATATCGTTTTATGCCTGAGCTTATCCGCCAGGGTTATGTATATCTGGCACAGCCGCCACTTTATAAAATCGAAAAAAATAAGAATGTGTGGTATGCCTACAGTGATGAAGAATTAAATAAAATTCTTGTAGAAATCGGCCGTGATCAGAATAACAAAATCCAGCGTTATAAAGGTCTTGGTGAAATGGATGCGGAACAGCTTTGGGATACTACCATGGATCCGGAAAAGAGAATTTTATTGAAGGTTAATATCGATGAAGAATCCACTTCGGAATTAGACCTTACTTTTACCACCTTAATGGGTGATGAAGTAGAGCCAAGAAGAGAATTTATCGAAGCAAATGCAAAATACGTACAGAATCTCGATTTCAACGCATAAATGAGATTGAAGGAGAATTTATATGGATGAACATATTTTTGACAAGGTTCAGGAAGTTGACTTAAAGAAAACGATGGAAACATCGTATGTCAACTATGCGATGTCTGTTATCGTAGCCCGTGCCCTGCCGGATGCAAGAGATGGTTTAAAGCCTGTACAGAGAAGAATTCTGTACGCAATGATAGAATTAAATAACGGTCCTGACAAGCCACATCGTAAGTGTGCCCGTATCGTCGGCGATACCATGGGTAAATATCATCCACATGGCGATAGCTCTATTTATGGTGCACTCGTAAATCTCGCCCAGGATTGGTCCACCCGTTATCCGCTAGTAGACGGTCACGGAAACTTTGGTTCTGTAGATGGTGACGGTGCAGCTGCTATGCGATACACCGAAGCCCGTCTCAGTAAGGTTTCCATGGAAATGTTATCCGATATTAACAAGGATACCGTTACCTTTATTCCAAACTTTGATGAAACTGAAAAGGAACCATTGGTTCTTCCTTCCCGTTTTCCAAATCTTTTAGTAAACGGTACTTCCGGTATTGCAGTAGGTATGGCAACCAACATTCCTCCTCATAATATGAGAGAGGTAATTAATGCGGTTATCCGTATTATTGATAATAAGGTAGAAGATAAGGAAACAACTATTGATGAGTTAATGACCATCGTAAAAGGTCCTGACTTTCCTACCGGTGCAACAATTCTCGGCACCAGAGGTATCAACGAAGCATATCGTACCGGACGTGGTAAAATAAAAGTTCGTGCGGTAACGGATATTGAACCAATGGCAAACGGTAAAAACCGTATTGTTGTTACTGAGCTTCCTTACATGGTAAACAAAGCACGTTTAATTGAAAAGATTGCTGACCTTGTAAAAGAAAAAAAGATTGACGGTATTACTGAGCTTCGTGATGAATCTGACAGAAGCGGTATGCGTGTCTGTATAGAACTTCGTCGTGATGTTAATCCGAATGTTATTTTAAATCAGCTGTATAAGCATACCCAGCTGCAGGACACTTTTGGTGTAATTATGCTGGCATTGGTAGATAATGAACCTAAGGTGCTTAATTTATACGATGCATTAAGCGTATATTTGCGGCATCAGGAGGACGTTGTTACCAGACGTACAAAATATGATTTAAACAAGGCAGAAGAACGTGCTCATATTTTAAAAGGATTATTAATTGCTTTAGATCATATTGATGAGGTTATCAAAATAATCCGTGCTGCGAAAAATGTTGCAGAGGCAAAGGCTCAGTTAATTGAGAGCTTTGGTTTGGATGATGCACAGGCACAGGCTATTGTTGATATGCGTCTCCGTGCTCTTACCGGTTTGGAAAGAGAAAGACTGGAGCAGGAATATGCAGACCTCATGAAGAAAATTGAAGAATTTAAGTTAATTCTTTCCGATGAAAAAGTTCTTCTTGGAGTTATTAAAGAAGAAATCGGTGTTATCCGCGATAAATATGGGGATGACAGAAGAACTGCCATCGGCATTGATATGGATGATTTCACGGATGAAGATTTAATTCCTGATGAAAATACCGTAGTTGCCATTACCCACCTTGGATATATCAAGCGTATGACGGTAGATAATTTCAAGGCGCAGCACCGTGGCGGCAAGGGTATTAAGGGAATGCAGACTATCGAAGAAGATTACATCGAAGATATGTTTATGACTACGACCCATCATTATATTATGTTCCTTACCAATAAGGGTCGTGCATATCGTATCAAGGCCTATGAAATTCCGGAGGCAAGCCGTACCGCAAGAGGCACCGCTATTATCAATCTGCTGCAGCTGCAGCCTGGCGAAAAGGTAACTGCCGGTATTGCATTAAAGGAATTTGATGAAGAGCGTTACTTATTCTTGGCAACCAAGTCCGGTATTGTAAAGAAAACAAAGATTAAAAACTTTGCCCATATCCGTAAGACAGGTATTCAGGCGATTAACTTAAAGGATGACGATGTACTTATCGGTGCGAAAGCAACCAATAACCAAAAAGATATTCTGTTAATTACCAAACACGGAATGAGTATCCGTTTTAATGAGCAGGATGTACGTGCAACCGGCAGAAGCTCCATGGGTGTTATCGGTATGACTCTTACAGAAGGTGATGAGGTTGTATCCATGCAGCTTACTTCCCAGGGTGAATATGTTCTGGTAGCTTCCGAATTTGGTTATGGAAAACTCACCGATGTAAACGAATTTTCTGCACAACGCCGTGGCGGTAAAGGTGTGAAGTGTTATAAGATTATCGAAAAGACCGGTGATGTTGTAGGTGCAAAGATTCTTAGTCTTGAAAATGAGATGATGATTATTACTAATGAAGGAATTATTATCCGTATGCTGGTTAGCGACATCAGTATTGTAGGAAGAAATACTTCCGGCGTTAAATTAATCAACATTGATAATGAAAAGGGTATCCGTGTAGCAAGTATTGCCAGAGTAAAAGAAGCAATGAATACCGAGCAAATGGAAGCCCAGCTTTTGGATGAGAATGCAGAAGTAATTGATGATGAAGAAGCGACCGAAGAATTTGTAGCAGAAGAAACAATAGAAGAATAGTATTACAAGAAGAGAATTTATAGATACAACCTATAGATTCTCTTCTTTATTATATAGAAAAAAGATTCTATGTATATATAAGGAAGAGAAAGGTACAATATATAGTGTACTATTTTAATTGTGTCTACTATATAAACAATAGCAAAAATTATTTTCAAAAAATAAGAAAAAACCGTTGACAGAAAGGATTTTCTTTGATAAACTAATCAATGCACACGCGTAGAAATACATGTGTAGCAATAGAAAATCGAATACCTTGGTAGCGAATTTTCAGGCAAGGAGATGTACTCAAGTGGCTGAAGAGGCGCCCCTGCTAAGGGTGTAGGTCGGGCGACCGGCGCGAGGGTTCAAATCCCTCCATCTCCGTTCAATATCAGATTTTAAAAATTTGGTGTTGACAAACCACAAACCATGTGGTAACATAACGAAGCTGTCTAAAATGAGTGAATCGTTAATACAATTCAAAAAACTTTTTTAAAAACTTTTAAAAAAGTGCTTGACAATGAAAATGAGTTGTGATAAGATAAACGAGTCGCTTGCGAGAACAACAGCAAGAAACAAACCGCAACCAGACGTCAGTCGGTTGCAGCGGAATCTGAGAATTTCGCGGTGGAACTGAAAGTTCCGCCTGGGACCTTGATAATTAAACAGTGAAACAACCCTGAAAATTCAATGAATTTACATTCTAAGAACAAAGCGAATTGAAATTCGCTTGACCTTAGAAATCAGTAAATGCGACTTGAGAAGTCGCAAACATCGAAAGATGTACGGAACGAACCTTTGCTTTTTAGGAAGCCAGAGAGTAGTTCTGAGAGGAAACAAACATTTCAACATG
>JAZSFC010000035.1:0-39453 GCA_045531955.1 Lachnospiraceae bacterium
GCCAGCGTTCATCCTGAGCCAGGATCAAACTCTCATGTTGAAATGTTTGTTTCCTCTCAGAACTACTCTCTGGCTTCCTAAAAAGCAAAGGTTCGTTCCGTACATCTTTCGATGTTTTACTGTTTCTAAGGTTAAGCGAATTTTAATTCGCTTTGTTCTCTTAGAATGAAAATTCATTGAATTTTCAGGGTTGTTTCACTGTTTAATTATCAAGGTCCCAGGCAACCAAAGGTTGCCACAATCGGCTTCGCCAGATTGCTGTGCCGCTCTCGCAAGCGACTTTGTTAGTTTAACACACTCTCAATTCAATGTCAAGCACTTTTTTCACATTTTTTAAAAAGATTTTTACAAACTTACAATGCTGAATTGTTTGAATTGTTTTAACTTTTCGCTCATTTGAAGCAACTTTGTTATCTTACCACAGGGTTTGTGGTTTGTCAACACATTTTTTGAAAGATTTTTTAAATTGTTGTTGACGTCGCTTTCTTCGCTGTTTTGTCGAAAGCGAGGTTCATTCTAGCACGTTAACGGCATTCTGTCAACACCTATTTTAAAAGAAATTTTAAGTTTTCTGAATTGTTCTTTCACTTCAAACTATTAGTTGTGTGCCTCCTATTCATCTCCACAAGATGTTGCCCTTTTCTTTAAAAAACTTTTTTCATTTTCCAAATTATATGCTACTATATTATATATAGAAGAAAGTTCATTATACGGAGGTGCCTATGAAAAAAAATTATTCCCTGCCCGTTTTAACATTGGGACATTTCGGAGTAGACCTGGCCTGTCTGTATTTTTATTTTACCAACTTTCCGCAAAGCGGATTGGTGAAAGTAATCAGCGCCGCTTTACTATACAACTTCCTGGCCTTTGCCCTGCAGGCACCCATCGGATATTTTTTTGATAAGTTCCCTGCCAAAAGAAGTACTACCATTGGAATTCTTTTTGTACTGGGCGGATTCATCCTTGGTCTGTGGCACCTTCGAACCGCCGGACTTGTCCTCTGTGGTTTTGGCAATGCCTTCTACCACGTGGGCGGCAGTATCGGAATTGCCCGCACCGACAAAAAAGGGTTACGAGATTCCGGCGTCTTTGTTTCTGCTGGCGCATTGGGTGTTTCTTTAGGACCCTGGCTTGCTGCAGGCTACGCTTTACCAAAAGGATTCTTTTCCAAAGAAGCGGTTTGGATTCTTCTATTATTAATAGTACTTTTGTTTTTACAAAGAACGGTTGATTCACCAATCAAAGAAGCCACCAGCTCTTTTCCCTCAGGAACAAATGCGGTCCTGCTTTTGCTTTCTCTGTTTGCGGTATTCATCCGTTCCTTCGGAGGATTATTCTTCCCTGCTTCTTATAAGGAATTGTTTGCCTCCTCAGAGCACACCGCACTCACCATGTTCCTTATGGTCATGGCCTCCGGCATTGTGGCCTTTCTCGGAAAATTCCTGGGTGGCTTTTTATCTATATTAAATACACGACTTTTACATAAGCTTCTGCCTGATGAAAGCCTAGACCTACGCGCTGGAAATTATTTCTTTGGCACAGTAACACTTTTGCTATCCGCCACACTGCTCACCTTTGCGGGCCACATACCATTCCTGTGTTTCCTGGGCATCCTGTGCTTCCATGCTGCCATGCCGGTAACTTTGTTTGAACTGTACTGTATCCTGCCTGACCATCCGGGCTTTGCTATGGGGCTTTCCACGGTAATGCTGTTTCTCGGATATTTGCCACATGAATTCTTTTCCTTAAGTGCTTTGCCGGCTTCCATTATTTTATTCACTCTTACTTTATTGGCGGCTGCATGCATAGTCCTTTCTTTATGGATTTACCGTAAAGCGGGTCATGCACAAAACAAAGGAGGTCACGTATGAAACTAATTTTTTTCTTGTCACCCTACCTGTTAGCGCTTATACTTACATTAATAATAGAAGGCGCATTGTGCCTTCTGATAAAAAAAAGTAAGGACTGGCTGAAATTCACCTGCCTTGTAAACCTGTTTACCAATCCGCTACTAAATGCCCTTTATACTATCCTTATTGAAGTATTTATAAAATTCGACCTTGTTGTATATATTCCCCTGCTGCTGATCTTTCTGGAACTTTTGGTCTGGTTATCGGAAGCATGGCTGTTTTACCGTTTTGCAATTACTCGGAACGAAGAACAAAAACCGGTTCCTTCTATATATAAACCCTTAGCATTTTCCTTTGTGCTCAACGCAGTGTCCTTCGCAGTAGGATTACTGTTGTTACTATTATTAATCATTTTTATACAAGGAGGTTTTTTGTTATGAATATCTTTCATTTTTTACCACCGTATCTTCCGTTTTTAGATGTAGCCTTTGGTCCATCCTTCTCCATGGGCGAGATTGACCCTGCCACCAAAATAATTTTGATTGTTGTTTTGCTTGCTTTTCTTGCTTTTATAGGATATTTGATTTGGAATTCTCTAAAAAAGAAATAATCACTTCAAGATAACCACTTCGAAAACGCTTCGCGTTTCCAAGCAAATTTTAATTTGCTTTAGGCGCTGTTGCGCGATCAATAAAAAGAAAAAAAGCCCTGCCGGAACACTAGGTTCCGCAGGACTTTCTCTTTCTATTGACCTTTGCTTATCTCGACTACTTCTGTACTAAATGAACTGCGAATCCGCCAAGTTCACCCTTTAAGTAGATGGCAACTAACTTGCCGTTCTTATACTTTGCTGTTTCAGGGTCGAATTCAAAGCCCTGAAGTTCCATATGGTAAACTGCTCTTTCGATGTAGTTTGTACCGATAGCAATGTGGCCGTTAGCACCAAGGTAAGGAGCCTTCATAACCTCAATTGCTGTGCCTGCAAATACGGAGCTGCCGCCAACCTTCTTTGTGAAGCCGAATAACTTCTCGAAGGAACCTGCAACGGACTCTGCTTCTTCTTCGCCGTTAGCATTGATACCGATATGTCTTAACTCGAAACCAAGCATTGTGTTTACTGCTTCTCTTGTAAGATTCTTGATTGCTTCGAAATCGCCTGCTGCAACTAAATCCTTTGGAACCATCCAGGAACCGCCGCATGCGATAATCTTATCAAAGTCAAGGTAAGACTTTAAGTTCTTAGCGTTGATACCGCCGGTAGGCATGAACTTCACCTTTGTGTAAGGAGCTGCCATGGCCTTAATCATAGCGAGACCGCCGTTCTGCTCTGCAGGGAAGAACTTAACAACGTCAAGACCTAACTCTAATGCCATTTCGATATCGGTTGGTCTTGCTGTACCAGGGGTAATTGGCACGTTCTTTTCCTGACAATACTTAACAACCTTTGGATTTAAACCAGGGCTAACGATAAACTTAGAACCTGCTGCCACTGCTCTGTCAACCTGCTCTGTAGTTAATACGGTGCCTGCACCTACTAACATTTCAGGATAAGCTTCGCTCATAAGGCGGATTGCTTCTTCTGCTGCGTCGGTACGGAAGGTAACTTCTGCAACCGGAAGACCACCCTCGCAAAGAGCCTTTGCCAAAGGCACTGCGTCCTTTGCATCGTCAATTACTACTACAGGAATAATACCAAGTTTCTGAAACTGCTCTAAAATTGGATTCATAACGTATCTCCTTTTCGTTTCTTCTTTATTTAACAACTCCGACTCTCTGCGGAGTGTAAGTGCTTACAAAGACAGTATACCGCAACTTTTATAAAAATTCAACCGTTTTATGCTTTTCCAAGCAGGATTTTCGATAAAATATTGCTGTCATACAAAAAGCTTAAAATCTTGCTTTCCCAAATCATATTCAGACAGGTTTGTCCGAACGCAGTACTGCCAAGCATGGTAATTACGATAAACACAATCCAAAGAACCATTAAACCTTCTAATGCTCCCACAGCAACTCCTGCCAGTGTATTAATCTGATGGAGCACCGGCAGCTTACTTAACAGATCCAGCACAAAGCACAGAATTGCAACGCCGGCTGCTGCCAAAAGAAATGTAATAAAAAATCCCAACGCGTTTAAAATAATCGTAGTTAACCGTTCACAAATATACACTTCCAAAGAATTCAGTTTATCTCCGACAAAGCCTGCCGCTTCTTCTTTCTTCTCTTCCATTGTTTTTGCCAAAGACGCTTTGATGCTTTCTTTTATACTTTCCGGAAGATTCAAATTATCAATAAACGCTGTCGGATCTTTTTCTTCTTCAGAATTCATGTTTTGTGCAACACCGGACAAATCAATCACCTGCTCCAGTTTGCCCTGAATGCCTTCTGTGATTTTTTCACTGCTTTTCAGCATGTCCGTTACTATCGGACTGACCAAAATTGTAATTATAATTACGGCAATGGTGGATACCAGAGAAAATACGGATTTTACAAAACCAACTCTCCAACCCACAAAAGCGAATCCGCCGATAATTGCAATTGCTACTAATAATAACCAGTTCATAATGTTCTCCTTTTATTTTTCGTTCTTTAGTTTATTGGATAATTTTATCGTTTGTACCTTTCCTGTGTCAACCAAAAAATACCGGTTGTTTCCGACTGGCAGAACAGACTCCAGATTTTGAGGAAATGATGTACTGAATTTTTGCGAACCGTTTGCACGGTAAACCGTTACCCTTTGCGGACTGAAAAAAACAATCTCTTCTGATGTAGCCGCAACGGACTCATATTCCGGAAGTTCCGATAAAACTTTCCTCAAATCACCCTTTTCATTGCAGAAGCTCAGCACCCGCTTTTTTTCAGCAGTTTCCGTAATAACATAAACACCGCCGTCCACACAAAGCAAGTCAACAATCTGTTCCTCCGGCTTTATTTCGCATATAAGTTCCGGAATTTCTGTCATACGGTAAAGCAAGAAACCATCCTCCAATAAAATGCCCACGGTATCCTCGTTCAAAAAACATACATCATATGCTAACAGATTTTCCGGGAAAATTTTTTGTCCCACAATATTATTAATATGGTTTTTTCCAACTTCGTCCGCATTGTAAAAGGTCGCTTTGCAAATCATGGCATCCCCTTGGAATGTCACATATAATGTTACCAGCTTTTTTCCGTCCGGCGACAAAGTAATATCAATTGGAATTCCGTCTGTTTTTGTTTTCGTATTAATATCCACTCGAAGATTTCCTTCTATATCATACATTTGAATGAAATCTTCCGTACCGTTATCCAAAAGCACTGCCGTAACTCCTTGTCGTGCCACCTCATGCTTCACTATAGGATAAATTACCTGATAGTTATACGGAATACCGTTTTCAGCCACTACATACACGGAACTGCCGCCAACATCTGCTACTGCTGCTACCTCTTCGCAATAAACAAGCTCCGGATTGTCCAACTGGTAAGAAATTTCCCATATTGCAGCACCGTCTTTATCCAGCGCCTTAGCTCCATCGTTACTATACGCAAACAGCCTGTTCTCACCTGCGCAGTATCCCGCCAGATTCGGATATAGAGAGGCGTCTGCCTGCACTTTGTAATACTTAAACTCCCGGAGACGTAAATACTGCATAATGCCGATTCCTCCAAGAATAAGCAATAGCACCAGGGCAATCCGTACTGCCCGTATCAAATCTTTATTCTTAACTTTTCCTTTTGTTTTCTCTTCCAAAAAAAGGACCCACTTTCTTTTGTAATAAGACAAGTATAACATACTATCCATTTTTTCGCATTATATTTCTTTACGGTAGAAATATTTTCTGTCCCTTCATCAGTTCTTCATCTACCGAAAGACCATTGAGCATACGGATAGCTTCTGCTTTCTCCGTCGTTCCGTAAAATTTCATACAAACAGATTCCACAGTTTCTCCTTCTTCTGCTACATATACCATTTGTATGGAAGACACCAGCTGTTCCTGCTTATTGATTAAATCCTGCAGCCGGTTTCTTTCCTGAATCTGCATAGCCAGCCCCGCAATTACCAAGATGGCAATGCAGGTAAGTATCCCTCCTGTAGCGTAAAACAATTGATAAAAGGAGCCTTTGTTTTTAGAATACTCCGCAATTTGTGTTTTGACAACCGTCTGTTCCTGTTGTATTTCTTCTGTATGACGTTCCGCTTTCTTTGGAAAAATCCGATTTGTTCCCGCCATATAATTCTGCATCTCCGCATTTCTTTCATAATAAATGTAGTATCCCGGTAGTTCCTTCATTTCCCCATCCTGATAGCCGAACACCCTTTGTTCCTTTTCGGATGAGTCCATTTTCAGCAGAATTTTGTCCTTTCCGCCAAAATTATCTTCCTGAATTTTTTTCTGCCGTTCCGTGTCCTCCAAAAGAAAACCCGGGCCTCCCAGAAACCAGCCTACAATCTGCATTGTCGGAAAAAAATCTCGGATATCCCGATATATCCCTGCCCAGTTATCTTCCGTAAAACAGATGGTATCCTGAAGCAATACATCCCTTGCCTCCAGCACACCCCGAACCAGGATTTTATCCCCCTGCTCGCCTTCCATACATTCTCCGACCAGGACACCGACCACACATCCTGTATAGTCTCTTTCTGAAAGATTTTTCGCAAAAGAAAATGCATAGTCTTCAATAAACACCTCCGGAGTATCCATTCCCGGCTGACCAATCTGTCTCCGGTTATTCGGAAGCCGGCGCCGGTTCTGTAACTCTGCCGGTCTTTTTTCATAAATAGTTTCCGTCATAACAACCTCTTTTCCGCACCGTCCCCGGCGCTTTTTCCGTATTGTACCACCACACCCCGCACTTTTTTTGCCGCAATATGTCATTCAAAAAAATTTTTTTGATTGGTCTATTTTTCCGCATTCCGGTAATACTCTGATAAAAAGAACACAGTGAAAGGAACCTCCATGTTTTATTATAATTCGAAACAATTATCTTCTTCCTATGAATTCGGAAAACAGCTTTTTGAAAAAATTCATCAGCAAAAAAGCGGATATCAGCCATTGATTTTTCTGTGCATCGGATCCGACCGGGCCACCGGAGATTCCCTGGGACCTATTGTCGGATATAAATTAAAGCAACGCAGACTTTCCTCTGCTTACGTATACGGTACGCTGGAGCATCCGGTACATGCCAAAAACTTAACGGAAGTCATCCGTGAAATCCATGACACCTTTGATCAGCCTTTTATTGTAGCTATCGATGCCTCCCTGGGGAAAGCCTCCCATATCGGGTACTTCACCTTAGGCGAGGGGGCTTTAAAACCCGGTGCCGGTGTAGGAAAAAGCCTTCCGCAGGTTGGAAACCTGTATATTACCGGCATTGTAAATCTTTCCGGTTTCTTAGAAAATTCTCTACTGCAGACCACCCGCCTTCACACAGTTATGGATTTGGCGGATAAAATCAGCACCGGTATATTTTATTGCCTGGCAAAACTATAAAAAATCCCCGGAAACAGAATTGCTACTGTTTTCGGGGATTTTATATTGTGTACCTTAGTTATTTTCCGTTTTCCAGCGCCAGTGCTTCGCCAATGGTTGCCGCCTCACCGGATGTAATCCTGGCAATCAGCTTGTCCAGCTTTTGCACGGTTAACATATCTTTTCCAAGGTAACTCTCATACTGCTTAGACATCATAAGCGCCTGATTTTTTACCTTGTCTTCCATGTTTTTTTGTTCTGCACAAATCTCTTTATACTTTTCTCTGAGAGAAGTCAGTTCTTCCTCGTAACGGCTCTTTATTTCCGCCTTAATTTGAGGTGCTGTTGTTGTTTCAAACTTATTCAGTTCATCCTTCTCTTCTTCGGTTACCCGTTTAATTTCTGTGCTGATTTCATTCAGCTCGTCGTCGTACTGCTCCAAACCATAGGTGCTTTCATCTGCATCTTTTTTGATACCGGCTTGAATTCTCCGAATACTCTTCTTATTGCTCATATACTGTTTCCTGATATTACGCACTTCGCGAATGGTATCCAGATGTTTTTCCTTAACTTTGTTATTAATAGCCAGATAAGCACTGCCGATTAGTAAAATCATGACAACATAAATAATTGCCAATGCCAGTTCTCCTGCTTTTTCTGCAAAAAACAGCAGATAAATACCAAAAGGAATCACCAGAAAAACAATAAGGAGTCCTAGAATAAACAACGAAAACTCACCGAATGTTCTCGGCATAAAAAAGGAATAGAACAATGTTGTATTGCAAAACCTTGGTGTCTTTCCTGTTTTCAGTTTTGTTTTCATTTCCAAGGCAAGCGCTTTATTGCTTTCCCGAAGCGCTGCTGTTTCTTCTGCAATACGCTCCCCTACTTTAACACCCTTATCCTTTTCTTTTTTGGATTTTATTTTTTTGTGACGGGCATTTAATGCAGACAACTGACTTTGATACGTTGCTGTCAACTCACTTTTCCGTTTTTTTAGCGTAGTTTCTGTTTCGTCGGACAAATCCTTTTCTTTGGTAGCAATCAATTTGTCCAGCCTTGCTTCTTCCTTTATCAGTTCTGCGTTTCTTTCCTGATAACCGGTAAACTCCAATACATGTTCTTTAATCGTGTTTAGTTCATCAACCCCACCATGTAAAATCGCGTTCTCCATAGCTACCTCCTCTGCTACAGTTCTTTTCTTCCTTCCAATGCACGAAGCAGCGTCACCTCGTCAATATATTCCAAATCACCACCCACAGGCACACCGCTTGCAATCCGGGTAACTTTAATTCCTGCGGGCTTTAACAATTTGCTGATATACATAGCGGTTGCTTCTCCTTCAATATTGGAGTTTGTCGCTATAATGACTTCTTTTACATCCTGCTGCAACCGGACCAACAGTTCTTTGATTGTAATATCTGCCGGCGTTATATTCAACAGCGGTGAAATGGCACCATGAAGTACATGATACACCCCATTAAATTTTCCGGTTTTTTCATACGCAGCCAGATCTCTGGAATTCTCCACCACCATAATGGTCTGCTTATCTCTCTCCGGACTTTTGCAAATCGGGCACAGCTCGTTATCGGTAAGTGTGCAACACTCTTTGCAACGGCATACCTTTTTACGCGCAGAAACAATAGAATCTGCCAGCGCTTCCACAGAGTCTTCCGGCATGTTAATAATATGAAAAGCAAGCCGCTGCGCCGACTTGCTTCCAATACCCGGAAGCCCGGATAACGTTTCAATTAATTTTGTAATCTGACTGCTGTAATAATCCATTAGAAAGGAAAGCCTCCACCAAGACCGCCGGTCAGGGAGCCCATTACTTCTGCAGAAGCTGCTTCCATCTGACGTAATGCTTCATTTGCTGCTGCTACAATTAAATCCTGTAACATTTCGATATCGTCCGGATCTACTACTTCCGGCTGCAGGGTAACTGCGGTAATTTCCTTTTTACCGGAAACAGTAACACTTACTGCACCGCCACCGGCTGTTGCTGTAAATTCCTTAGTTTCAAGTTCCTGCTGCTTTTCTTCCATCTGACGCTGCATTCTCTGCGCCTGTTTCATTAAATTGTTCATATTTCCCGGCATTCCTCCCGGAAATCCTCCACGCTTTGCCATAAATAAATCCTCCTGGTTTTTTCTCCATTTTAGTCTATAAATTCTACCGGTATCTTACGAATCATTTTTGTAATATCCGGATACATATTCGCTTCTTTTTGATTTACCGCAAGCACGGCCTGTACTTCCACATCCTTTTGAATCTGGGCTCGGATAGTATTTTTGATTGTTTCCAGATGGTCGCCCTGCTCAATAAACTCCTTATCAAAGGCTTCCGTAAATACTAAGAGTAAACGGTTTCCTTCTCCTACGCTTGGTCTTGCACTGCTTAAAGAAACCTTTAAAGAGCCCGGAAGACGGGATGTAATCTGCTGCCAGTTACCGGCCACTTCCGCAATATCCTCCGGTAAGGCCACCGGATAATTCACCGGCTCTTCTTCCGGTTCTGAAACAGCTGCATCTGTACCTGCGAAGCTTTCGCTTGACCGTGTTGCAACCACTCCGTGTTCCAATGCTTCTTCCACCCGAAGCAAACGGTCCTCTAAAGCATCCTTACCCTGCTCCATCTGCGGTTTACACAGTTTTATTAATGCCACCTCCACTAATACCCTCTTTTGGGAAGCATAGCGGATTTGATTGGTTAATTCAGAAAAAATGCGGATAAACCGCACCAGGCGCTCTGCCTCATTGACATGTACCTCTTGCAAGAAAGCATCCCGATAGTCGGTTGGTATTTCCATGGTATCCATTAACTCCTCTGAAGCTTTTGCCAGTAAAAGATTTCTGAGATACCAGGTAAAATCCACTGTAAACTGGGTTAATTCCCTGCCCCGTGCCACAATTTCATCCAACAACCGCAAACATTCCGTAACATTTCCGGTCCGGATATGTGCCATGAGCTTTCCGAAAATAGACACATCTACAGTTCCCAGCACTTCCAACACTTTATCGTAGGTTAATGTTTCTCCGAGATAAAATGCTATACACTGGTCAAGCAGGCTGATGGCATCACGCATAGAGCCATCTGCTGCCGTTGCAACATAACGAAGTGCACGATCTTCCACGGAAAGATTTTCCGCTGTCGTCAATTCCTTTAAGCGGCCTGCAATTTCATCTACCGTAATGCGGCGGAAATCGTACCGCTGGCATCTTGATAAAATGGTAATCGGTATTTTATGCACTTCTGTGGTTGCCAAAATAAATATAACATAAGAAGGCGGCTCCTCCAGAGTCTTTAACAATGCGTTAAAGGCTCCGGCAGAAAGCATGTGCACTTCGTCTATAATATATACCTTATATTTTCCCTCGGTTGGGGAATACCGGACTTCTTCCACAATTTCACGAATATTATCCACGCCGTTATTGGAAGCCGCATCGATTTCGATGACATTCATGGAAGTTCCTGCAGCGATCGAACGACACATGGCACATTCTCCGCAAGGATTTCCGTTTACCGGTGCTTCACAATTGACTGCCCTGGCTAAAATTTGTGCCGAGGTGGTTTTACCGGTTCCTCTTGTTCCGGTAAACAGGAATGCATGCCCGATACGTCCCGCTTTAATCTGATTTCGCAATGTTGTCACAATATGATCCTGTCCCTTTACATCCTCAAAGGTAGTTGGGCGGAATTTTCGGTATAACGCCGTATAAGACATGGCAATTCCTCTCTTGCTGTTTAGCCTTCCGTTGTTTCATTTTCACCAAGTTCGGCTAAAACACGATTCTTCTCTTCTTCATCCACCGCAATTTCACCGAACAAATCGTCCAGGGTTTCCTCCTGAACCGCTTCTGTTGTTTCCACAGGAGTTTTGTACACTTCGGATACCACATCGGTTTCCCATGCACTTTCCTGCGTTTGCGGAAGTTCTTCCCTGATTTCTTCTGCAGGCACTTCTTCCGGTTCTTCTGCCTTAATTTCTGTAGTCTCATCCAAATTAAGCTGGGAAGTGCTTTCCATTAAGTCATCTGCAAGGCCAACCATTTCTTCGGTTTTTTCCTTACATTCCACAATAATTTCGTTCAGCTCCTGCATAGCCGCGGATGTTTCCTGGGTACTTGCCGCATTTTCTTCAGCAATTGCTGCCAAACTTTCCACACTGCTCATAACATCATTCTTCAACAAATCTAACTGTTCTACCTCACCGGTAATGCTGTCTACCGCACCGGCAACGCTGTCAATTTCAAGATTCAGAGAAGTAAATACATTCTTTGTAGCTGTTAAGTGTTCGTTCTGCACATTCATGATTTCAGACATCTGCTTCATGATTTCCACGCTGTTATTGGAGTTCTTCATAAGCTCTCCGATAATGGCTGTAATCTGTGCTGCGGATTCCTTGGACTGGTCAGCCAGCTTACGGATTTCATCTGCAACAACCGCAAAACCACGGCCCGCATCACCGGCTCTGGCAGCTTCAATGGAAGCATTTAAGGAAAGCAGATTTGTCTGGCTTGCAATCTGGGTAATCATATCGGTCGCAGAACGGATTTGTAATGCAGACTTGTTGGTTGCGTTAGTCTGTTCCTTAACCTCTCCCACCGACTGCTGGGTCTTTGCACCAATCTGAGCCAGTTCTTCCAGTGTGGAGTTCACTGTCTGATTATAGTCCTTCATCTTCTGTGTACTCTGAGCCAGCTTTTCTACGTTTTCGGTAGTTGCTTCAATTGCATGACCGATATTTAAAATCTTTTCATTTACTGCCTGGGTTTCTCCCGCCTGACTGGTTGCTCCGTTGGCAATTTCGTCTACTGCCGTATTTACATTTGCAATCGCTTCCGTAATGGTTTCAAAGCGGTTGGTAAACATCTTGGAAAAATCAAACAGTCTCTCAGCAGCAGTCATAATTCTCTTAATAATATCCGTAAAGGAAGTAACCAAAGAGCGGATGGAGCGGGCAATTTTACCGATTTCATCACTACGGTCTGCCAGCTTGGAATTTCTGTCCATAAACAAATTACCTGCTGCCACTTTATCCAGCTGTTTTACTGCCACAAGCAGCTTACCTGTAATTAATTTTAACAGGAAGAATAAAACAACCGCACTGGCAACGAAAATTGCACCCATGACAAGAACATTCTTTGCACTTTCTGCCTTATGGAGCGCAAGAATTTCGCCCTTTTCTCGACCTACAAATACACAGGCAAACGCCTCTGTAGCAGCTGCAGTGTCAGGCAATGGAGCATAGTAACCGTAATAGTCTTTACCGTTAATTTCTACGTTGTCATCAAACACCGCCGTCTTTTCTCTTAATACCTTCTGGACCAGTTCCTCGGACATCGCATCGCCGGTGGTTGCAACAGAACCGTCTTCTGTTGCGGTACTGATTAAACATTCCCCTTCATAATAGAACTGTAATACCAGATTTGTTTTTTTACGGAAGGTAGTAAAGGTGGTCATATTGTCATTTACACTTACATTACGACGATATAATTCCGTTCCGCGTTTTTTGTATGCCCCGTTCGGAGACAATGCATCCATTTCCATTTCTACCGCAAAGCTGGCAGTAATCAGTTCCTGCTCTGCCATCTTTTCTGCAGTGGCGGAACCGGTACCCTGAATGGCAAGCATAGCAACAATTACCATGATAACCAATGGAAACATTGCCATAAGTAAAATTTTGCCTACCAAATTCATGCCCTTAATTTTGTCCGTTACTTTTGTTGTTACTTCCGTAACCCCATTCTGATTTTTTGCTTTTCCCATACTCTTTTGTGCTCCTTTCAAATTGGAAATTTACTTCCTTTTATCTTTGGCCGTTGCTTCCAACAGCCCCAAAACGGTTGAGATTGCTTCATTCAGTTTGCTCTTCTCCATTGCATCAATATACTCCTGTCGGTGCTCGGTTACATGATGAATGGCACGGAGCAAGGTATCGTTTGTCAGATTTTCTTCCTGTAAAACATAAGAAAAACCCTGATGTTCAAAAGATTCTGCATTTAAGATTTGGTCTCCCCGGCTGGCTGCCGCCGAAAGCGGGACCAGAATGTGCGGTTTTCTGAGAGCAAGTAACTCACAAATCGAATTTGCTCCTGCCCTGGAAATAACTAAATCTGCTGCCGCAAACAAATCTTTCATTTCTTTGCTGACATATTCAAACTGGCGGTAGCCCTCGACATTCTTATGCTCTTCTGAAGCTTTGCCTTTTCCGCACAAATGGATAATTTGATAGTCACGAAGCAGGGTTGGCAAGAGATTGCGGACCGCTTCATTTAATGCGGCAGCACCGGTGCTGCCTCCTACAATCATGATTACCGGCTTATTGGCTGTAAATCCGCAAAAATCCAAACCGGCAATTTTATTACCTTGGAATAATTCTTCCCGGATTGGCGAACCGGTAAGCACTGCCTTGTCTTCCGGAAGATATTTCATGGTTTCCGGGAAGTTGGCACATACCTTTTTTGCCATTGGAATACAAATTTTATTTGCCAGACCCGGAGTAATATCGGATTCATGGATGACACACGGAATATTTCTTGTTTTTGCCGCCAGAACCACAGGAACGGCAACAAATCCGCCCTTGGAGAAAATCACGTCCGGTTTTAAATTTTTTAACAATTTTCTGGCTTCGAAAAAGCCTTTCAGCACCTTAAACGGATCGGAAAAATTTTTAGGGTCGAAATATCTTCTGAGTTTTCCGGAAGAAATACCGTAATACGGAATTCCCGCCGCTTCTATCAACCCCTTTTCAATTCCGTTATAGGAACCGATATAACTGACTTCGCAGCCCTTATCTCTTAAATGCGGAAGTAATGCAAGGTTTGGTGTGACATGACCTGCCGTGCCTCCTCCGGTTAATACAATTCGTTTCATCAGGCTATAGTACTCCTATTATTTATAAGTACATCTATTTTACACCAAAACAATCTTTTTTGCAATCCATGAAGCAACTTTCCGGCATTTTTATCGATGAAAATCCCTGTTGTTTCGACCTTTTCTCGTTGAAAAGGTTTTTTGGCTGTGTTATACTTAAGTATCGAATGAAAACACGAGAAAAAAAGGAGTGTATCTAAGTGAAATTTGGAATTATCGGTGCAATGGAAGAAGAAGTTGCACAGTTAAAAGAACAAATGACAAATCTGACCATTACCACAAAAGCAGGAATGGATTTTTATGACGGATTATTACTCGGAAAAGCGGTCACTGTTGTCCGCTCCGGTATCGGCAAAGTAAATGCCGGCTGCTGCACCCAGATTCTTGCAGACTTATTCTCTGTAGACTGTGTCATTAACACCGGAATTGCCGGTTCTTTGGACGCATCCATCGACATCGGTGACATCGTTCTTTGTACCGATGCCGTCCAGCACGATATGGATGCGGTTGCTTTCGGTTACGATCTGGGTGTTATACCAAGAATGCCGGTATCCTTCTTCCCGGCAGATGATAAGCTTCGTGACGCAGCAAAAACAATCTGCGAAAAAGTAAATCCGGAAATTAAGGTGCATGAAGGCCGCGTTGCCACTGGTGACCAGTTTATCGCAGATAAGGCAAAAAAGGACTTTATTGTAACCAATTTTGCAGCAAAATGTACCGAAATGGAAGGGGCCGCCATTGCACAGGCAGCATATAACAATAGTCTTCCGTTCTTAATCATCCGTGCCATCTCTGATAAAGCAGATAACTCTGCCCAGATGGACTATCCTACCTTTGAAAAGCAGGCCATCGAGCATACCGTAAAGCTGATGCTGGCTTTAGTAGAGGAAGTGGCATAGTTCCTTTATTTATCAATATATATTTACCAAATAATAGGTACAAACGTTAAAAGTCTCTCTGCCCCTGCCACCGCAGGGAAAGAGAGACTTTTCTATCCTCATCTTCTCATCGGATTATTTACTTTTTATACTTCTAATTTCATATCGCCTTCTTTAATCCATCCCTTTTTTTTCATTACTTCTGAAATTCCAAAGGATAAAAGTGCAGGTAAAATAAAGTGCATGACAGCAATCTTTATCAGTGTGGCAACCACCCCTTCCGTTGGTGCCATGACCTGATACGTCATAATCTGTCCCACCAGACCTGCCGTACCCATTCCGGAACCGACTGCGTTATTGGTCATCACAACAAGGGTAGTACTCACCGGGCCTAAAATCGCACTGGTAAGGATTGCCGGAAGCCAGATTACCGGCTTCTTTACGATATTCGGAACCTGAAGCATACTGGTTCCGATTCCCTGGGCAATTAAGCCCCCTACTTTATTTTCCCGATAACTTGCCACCGCAAATCCAATCATGTTAGCACAGCAGCCAATCGTAGCCGCACCTGCTGCCAATCCGCTTAAATTGAGCGAAATTCCGATAGCCGCAGAACTGATTGGCAGGGTTAAAATCATTCCCATCAACACCGATACAATAATACCGCCCAAAGCAGGATTTTGCTCTACATTATAGTTTACAATACTTCCTAACCATGCCATAAAACCGGAAATGGATGGTCCGATTAATAAACCAACTGTCGAACCGGATAAAATAGACACCAACGGGGTCGCAATAATGTCCACCTTTGTTTTTCCGGAAACCAGCAGACCAAGTTCAATTGCCACATATGCAGCGATAAAAGCCCCTAACGGTTCACCAAATCCGGAAAGTATCACCATGGCGCCTGCAGGGCTTCCGCTCTCTGCAAAAACAAGCTCTCCGGCTGAAACCAAAAAGCTTCCGGCTAAAATTTTGGAAGCATAAGCCCCCACCATTCCTGCAGTTGCAGCAGAAACAGTCACCAGAGGACCTGCCTTAAATTTACTTGCCACGCCTACACCAATTCCTGCTCCTGTCATATACTTAGCCACCGAACCGAAAAACTTTATATAAGTCCCAACTACTCCCGGGACAAGAGCTCCTGCCTGTTCCATGATAGTTCCGATAATCAGCGTAGCAAAAAGACCCAACGCCATTCCGCTCAAACCATCGATAAAAATACGGTTTAAAACGTCTTTTGTTTTTTTCATGTTATGTATCCTCCTGTTCTCCTCTTTATGACGTTACCACAGCAAAGTCGACTGTATCACAGCTTTTTACAAATGTCAATATCCGGGCATATTGAAAAAATCCATAAAGTATAGTAAACTTTGGGCAAGTACAAAGAAAAGGATGAAAAACTTATGTTTCGTTTATGGGCAAAAATTTGGAAAGATAATCATTTATTAAAGGATATTGTAATAGAAAATGACGACAATGAATTAAACCGTACCCGGAAAATCTTTGCCGCTTTAGACTCTGTTTGCTATGAATTTGATTTATCCAAGCCGATGTGGCTGGATGCCACTGTACGGGAGTTCCAAAAGCATGATAAAGCACGGTTTTACCAGGATAATTTCGTAGATATCATCGAGTTTGATTATTTGGAAATCCAGGTGATTGAAGAAGACTAACAGCAAAAAAAGATATTTCACGCAGTTCCCATGCCCGGCATGAGTCACTGCTTTGAAATATCTTTTTCTTTTACGTTTTATTCTCTTAATTTAATCTTGCTCTGATTGCTGCCGCAAGCGCTGCCGCTTCTCCATCTGCATAGCTAAGTGGTGCCCACTTGATATTTACGGAATCATTTTTCCAGCGAGGGATAAAATGAATGTGCAGGTGGAATACGGTCTGACCGGCTTCTACACCATTGTTCTGCAAAATATTCATGCCGTCACAACCAAGCTCGGCTTTAATGGCTGCTGCCACTTTTGGCACTACAGAAAACACCTTGCCCGCAAGCTCTGCCGGAAGCTCAAATAAATTTGCCACATGCTCTTTTACCAGCAAAATAGCATGTCCCTTTGCCGCCGGCGAAATATCTAAAATCACCTTTACATTCTCATCTTCATAAATGGTGGAGGAAGGAATCTCCCCCTTAATAATCTTACAAAAAATACAGGAATCCATTTTACTTCCCTCCTACTTAAATTTTATCAAACCGAAACAGCTGGTCAAACATACGCAAGGTTTTAAAATCGCCCTTAGCCGTGAGCTCTCCGGACATAAATGCTCCCTGGAACGTTGTTCTTCCGTTTACCAGTTTATTCACAACAGCTCTGGTAGTCGTTGCCACCACGTCAGCATAATCACTGTCACCGTAATGACAATGCAGCTTATCCTTATCAACATCTACAATCAGGTTTTTACCGGTATCCGTCATACGGATTTCAAAAATTGCCTTTATCTCTTCCTTTGGCGGATTAAAATTATCTCTTAAGTTCCGGATAAACTCCTGGCTGCTGTCCTTTCCGTCCGTACGGTCCATCATTTCCTTAAACATTTGAGACAACTCTTCAATATCTGCCTTCTGCTTCTTAACATAAGTATCATCCGACACATATTTCGACAGCTGTTCGCTTTCCTGCGGGGTAAGTTCCATCGGAACGCTTCCGGAAATGGTTTGCTTTAATGCAAAAGTGCTGGACGGCAGTGCCTTAATCTTTTGATTGATGGTGCGGTACAGATTTTCTGCTCTGGTTTCAATTACTTTGGCATAATTATTGTTTGTTTCAAATTCTGTCTGGTTTTCCACATAGGCTGTAATGCCCGGACACAAAGAACCACCCAGCAGCTCCCAGGATTTCATCAGATTCTGCTCCGCTTCTCTTTCTCCGTAGGTTGTAGAAACCACTACCGGCATCATGTATAATTTACTAAGCTTTGCCTTATCTGCATACAGCCAGCAATAATCCAAAAACTGCTGCAACAGGCCGCCGATACCGTACCATTCCACGGAAGCAGCCAAAATAACACCGTCTGCTTCCTTGATGCCACTGGCCAGTACTGCAATCTCATTTTTGCACTCGTACAGATTATACCGTTTTACATCCACGCGCAATTCTTCTAAAACTTCTGTTATTTTAGACAACACATACAGTGTGGAGTCTTCAATTAAACCTCTTCCGCCGTAATAAATATGTATTCTCATGGGACAACCTCCGTTTCCGCTTCCGGTTTTCTGTATATCAGGATTGCCAGCAGAAATCCGGCAATCAACCCTGCAATATGTGCTGCATTATCCACACCCTGGTCCGCAAACCCGGCATATACGCTCATCAGCACAAATATAAGCATTCTCGGTCCCGTGAAGCCGGGCAGCCTGCCTTTATTTCTTACTACCAGCCAGGCCATAGCACCCACCACGCCAAATACCGCGCCGGATGCTCCCACGGAAACCGTATTATCTGTATTATACACGACCGAACCCAAACCCGCAAGAATTCCGCTGAAAAAATATATTCCTGCATAAGAAAATTTCCCAAGATAATGCTCCAATGCATTTCCGAGACAAAACAAAATCAGCATATTATTCCCTAAATGCATGATGTCTCCGTGCAAAAATAAGTGTGTAACTAACCGGTACCACTCTCCTGTCCGGACACCAGGAGCATATAACGCTCCGTGATTCAAAAGAAATTCCGTGGTATGTCCGTAAAAAACTCCTCCTGTACAACTTTTCTCCCAAAATTGCATCACAAAAAACGCTATTACGGTGAGGGCCACAATAACGACATTCACAGATTTTTTGGTTGGTTCAAACAGCTCAGTATATTCTCTCACGGTTTAGTCCTCATCCTGCCAGCACAGTGCACAGCGTACCGCCTTGTCCCAGCCGTGCAGCAACTTTTTGCGCCGTGCTTCTTCCATAGCCGGTGTAAATGCTTTCGCCAACTGCCAGTTTTCCCGGATTTCTTCCTTGTCCTTAAAATAGCCTACGGACAGACCGGCAAGATATGCCGCTCCCAGCGCAGTGGTTTCTATACAGCCGGGACGATGCACCGTTGCATTCATAATATCCGCCTGAAACTGCATTAAGAAGTCATTGGCACTGGCACCTCCATCTACCTTTAAGGTAGTAATATCCGTTCCTACATCCTGCTCCATGGCATGAAGCACGCTATGGGACTGATATGCTATGGATTCCAAGGTTGCCCGGATAAAGTGCTCTTTACTGCAGCCTCTGGTTAATCCGACAATAGTTCCTCTGGCATGCTGGTCCCAATACGGGGCACCCAGACCGGAAAACGCCGGCACAATATACATACCTGCCGTATCTTCTACCTCTTGCGCATACTCCTGGGACTGGGCCGCAGAACGGATCATTCGGAGCCCGTCACGAAGCCACTGGATTGCCGCACCCGCAACAAACACACTGCCTTCCAATGCATATTCTACCTGCTCTCCGGTACCGGCTGCAATCGTAGTTACCAGCCCGTTTTTACTTTCTACCGCCTCGGTTCCGGTATTCATTAACAGGAAGCATCCGGTTCCGTAAGTGTTTTTCACATCCCCCTTCTCAAAACAACACTGTCCGAACAACGCTGCCTGCTGATCGCCGGCCGCACCACCGATAATAATCTCTCCGCCAAGCAATGCCTTGTCGGTTTTTCCATATACACAACTGGACGGCTTTACTTCTGGCAACATACTCTTTGGAATACGAAATTTTGACAAAAGCTCTTCATCCCAACAAAGATTACGGATATCGAATAACATCGTTCTGGATGCATTGGTATAGTCCGTCACATGGATTCTTCCTTTGGTTAAATTCCATATCAGCCAGGTATCTACGGTACCAAACAGTAAATCACCCGCTTCTGCCGCTTCTCTTGCTCCCGGTACATTCTCTAAAATCCAGGCCACCTTTGTGGCTGAGAAATAAGCATCCGGAACCAGTCCGGTTTTTGCCCTGATAACCTCACCAAAACCTTCTTCTACCAGTTTTTCAACCATTCCCGCCGTACGGTGGCACTGCCACACAATGGCATTATATACCGGTTCACCGGTGTGCCGGTTCCACACAATGGTAGTTTCTCTTTGGTTGGTAATGCCCAATGCCGCAATTTCTTCCGCATCTGCACCGATTTTTGCCAATGCTTCGGTTACCACTCCCAACTGGGAGGACCAGATTTCCATTGGATTGTGTTCTACCCAACCCGGATTCGGATAAATCTGTTCGAATTCCCGCTGTGCCATGCTGCAGATTTTACCGCTCTTATCAAACAAAATGCATCTGGAACTGGTAGTCCCCTGGTCCAGCGCCATAATATATTTTTTCTGCATTACTCTTCTCCTGTTCTGACTTACTATTTTGGCAGCTGCCAAATTCCATAAGAAAAGTATAGCAGTTTCCGCTTTTAGTGACAAGGAAATTTAATATAAAATTCCTGTGAACAAATCCGGATTTCGTCATTCGCCGACAATAAAAGCTCTAATCCCGGATTAACCTCCTTTCCGTTCAAATAAGTTCCGTTGGTCGAATTTAAATCCGACAGATAATACCTGTCCTCTTTTTTATTAATGCAGCAATGAATTCGGCTCACCCCTTCCGCTGCCGGAACAAAGTCTGCGTATTCCCCTGCACTTCCGATATAAAACGGAAACTTGGTAAGCAGAACCACTTCTCCGGTAATATCACAAATCAGTTCCGGATATTGCGGTCTTTTTCCTGCTGACAAAAGCACGGTGCGTTCTGTCAATCCGGAACTTTCCGGCTCTGCCCGGTATTCTTCCGGTTCCTCCGCTACTAAAGGAATTTCCCTCCGTCTCCATGGAAAAATCTTTTCCGCCAGCCAGGACGTATACGTGCCTCCTGCTTTTTTCCCTGTCTTGTCCGCAGTTTCCTGCATCGGTACCTGCCTTGTTTTTAACCGTTCTGCAGGTACCGTAATCACCGGCTTTGATTCTTCCTTCGCTTGCTCCGCTATCGGATTCCCTCCGGACAACAACTTTTTAATTTCCGTCAAACCTCCCTTTTCCTTCATACAAAACATATAACAGTCATACAGAAGATTGACCGCCTGTTTATCCTCATAATCCACCCGGTTCAGCAAATACTCAAACAATCCTTCCAATTGCTCCCGCAGAGGAACACCATACCCCGGCAAATAGCAAAATTCCAACTCCATACGGGGCAACGTTGCGAAAATGTAATTAGGTGCCAAAATAAAATCTTCCTCCGAAAGCAGATACTCCCGTCCTTCTTCCAATGTCGCAAACAATTGCCCTAAGATTGTCCGGACCTGATGTTCCCCGATGGGAAGCACTGCATAAATACTGTTTAACGCTTTTTTCCCTGTCACTTTATAGCAAAAATAGGTATTTCCCTCCTGTTCCTGCCGGGAAAACTCCAATCTTCCCCCACCCGGGTTGTTCTTTATCATTTTCTCTTCATAAGATGCTTCCGTATCCTTCTCCGAAAGTATCCATAAATAAGTATCCATCCATTCTTTCTTATATTCAACCTGCATGTTTCCTCCTAAGACAGACTTTCCGTCACCGCTTCCAGGCGTATCAATTCCGGTGCAGACCATTGCCGCACCTGCCGATTTAACAATGTTTCCGCATAAGCATCTGCGGTATTATATAATTGCAGCGTAAACAAAATCATCCCACATAGTATCAAACATAGAAGCGGGCACAGCAATGCCGCCTCCACAGTCAGACTTGCATTCAATTTCATTTCTCTCCTCACCATAACAAACTAATTAAGTACCCGGCAAACAGACATGGTAAAAACGGAAGCTCTGTCTTTTTGCCGGCCCGTTTCAGCACAAGCAAAACTGCTGCCAGTAATGCCGCAAAAACCAGCGCCATTCCCAGTACCGCCAAAGAGCCTTTTATCCCCAGAAAAAGTCCCAGCACACAAAGTACCATACCATCGCCAAATCCAATACTTTCCTTTGTACAAAATGCAGTCAGCAGTAATCCCGCCCCCGGAACAATCCCTGCCAAAAGTTCTCCGATTCCCACACCGACATACAGCCGGTACATCAAAACCGCAACACCAAATAAAATTACTGCCCAAATTGGAATTTTCTTATATTTCAAGTCATAAATCGAAAAAGCACCCATTACACCAAGCATAATCCCACCGGCAACATCCATTTTACTCCTCCTTTTTTATATTTCCGCATTTGTGGCAGGCCGGTACGCCGTCCACTTCTTCTCTTGATTTCTCCGTAACCGTTCTTTTTAATGCAGGGCAACTTGCTATCAAATGATACTTTGTTCCTCCGGCAGAAATGTATACATTCTCTGCAGGCTTTTCATCATCGCAGCGCTCACACAGAGAATATCTGCGTCCGGAAGCATTCCGTTCATTTTCTACATCTGTTGCTGCTACCGGCCTTACTACCACATTCAAATAGCTGCATGCCCTGGATTCATGATATACCGTGCCGTATTCCGTCATATAAACAATATCCGTCTCCTGTTCCTCCTGAAACATATCCTCATCTGTTTTACCCAGGTACGGATAAAACCGGAATTTTTGTTGCACCTGGAAACGATATTCCGTAAAAAAAACTGCTTCACAGACAAACCGGTAACCAACTCTTACCAAAACCGTTCCGTCTTCCTCCGGTACACATAGCAGCCAAAGGTTTTCCACTCGATCAGACTCAGGCAGAGAATTCCACAACAAGGGCTGATACAGCCAGGAAATGTCCACATCTCCTTCTTCCGCTCTGCGTTCTGCATAGCCAAGGTGTGAATATTTCATTGCAGCTGCTGTTATTTCATGACACACCTCTGTCTGAAATAATACCAGTAAAAACAACTGCCATAACAAATACACCGTAAAAAAGAATATCGGAAAAACCAATGCCGCCTCTGCGGTCAGAGATGCACTCCGATACCTGTTCTTCGCGTTTTTTCCGTACCTTTTTTTCGTTTTGGGAGAGGCGGCACATAAAAACGTATTACAACTAAACTTTGCTAAAAAAACTTTATTCTGTTTTTCTTTTGTTTCCGTAAGAACAGGCACCGGAATGCACCTCCCTCCTCTAATATGCTACTTCTTCTCCATAGCAAAAAGAATACACTGCTTCCGAAAACACCCCTGTGTCAAACAATGTCTTCAATTCCGTATCTGTCTGAAAATCCACCATCGTGACAACATTGCGCATCCGGAACCCGTCATTATACCGATAACGGATATTTTCCTGAATCAAATCCATGGCCCGGTATACTTTCTTTTTGACTCCTTTGGTCAGAGACAGAAGCGCCAGATAATCCTTATATTCCGCCCCCATTCCATCTGTCATACCGTTTGCCTTTTGCTCAATCAATGTCTTATTCATTATAAACAATTCCTCAAAAGAAACCGTTCCGCTTCCTGCCATCGGTATCCGTTTCCCCAACATAAGCGCAGAAACCTCCACCAGCGCCTCTTCCACCGACCAAAGCAAAAGAACCGTATATTTTGTTACGGTTGCCAACGCCGGAATTCCCGTCAGTGTAAGTACTCCTGCAGCCAAAGTTTCTATCTGTAACATTTTATCCGGTTGTTTCAACAATGCCACCATGGATAATAACGCTCTAATTGCAATCAGATGAAGCACCACCGCTGTCAGATTTGACTTATCTTTTTCTTCCCCGAAAATAAGATACTCCCTCTCATATTTCAGCTTTGTATACGGAGATTCCTCACCAAAACAATGAAAATACTTCATACCGTACAGCTCCAGCGCAGTTCCGTCCAAAACAGAATTTCCAGCTTCACGCAGCACGTCTCCCACTCCGCCGTTTCGAAACAGTTCTGCTACCTCTTCCATACATGCTACAAGTTCCCCTATCAGGTTTTCTCTTTCCAGACTATCCGAAGGCAGCTCTTTTCCGCTTAAAATACAGTCCGATTGTTCCTCCCTTGAGATACCCACCAAAGAAAGAATTCCCGCCGATAACAAATCTCCCAAAGCTCCGCTGACATTTTCCAACGTCGTTTCAGCCACTACAATCTCTCCATAAGGAAACCAGAGCCCCTCCGAGGTATATTCTTCTATTCGGTTAATGATTGCATTCATCTCTCGTTCGGCCGCACCTAAATTTTTTCCCGAGAAGCCCGCCAGAGAAAGGTCCTGTAATAAATCCAAATTAGAGGAAAGACTTGCTTTCATTGCTTTTACAGAAAATTCTCCTTCTTCCAAGCCGGCATATAATTTCATTTTACTTAATTCTTTCCAAAACACCTGATAGAGCTCCTCTGAAAGCTTTTCCTTCTGACCCTCCAGAAACACCTCATAAGCTCCCACCGTAATACTTGCCGCCTTTTGCTTTTTTTCTAATCTTGCGACTGCCTTTACTGCCTCCTCCAGCAATTCTTCCACCGCCTGCAGTTTTTTCTGTAACGCCTTATAGTTTGATTTTATCTTTTTCAGCACTACGTTCTGCTTTGTCTCATAATCATCCAGCTTTTTTTCTTCCTTTTCGATGTTTTTTTCCATCTCTTTAATTTGCTTTTTTAACGATTTTAACCGGCTCTCATCCGGATTTTCCTGCCAGGAAAGCCGTTCCTCCTCTTTATCCAAAGAGTTCTCCAGTTTTCCCAATTTTTCTTCATATCGTTCTATCCGGTTTTCCGTGTTCGTTATTTTCTGCTCCCAGCTTTCGGCCTCCTCCAATAATTCTTTTATCTCCTCCGCTGCTTTATCTGCACGATAAAACTTGTCCTTTGTAACTTCATAAACCTCTTCATTGTCGTACATCGCCCTTAGTTCCCTTTTTTCCCAAGGAAGCAGCTGCTTAATAAAAGAATCCGTGGCCTGCATATTCCCGTATCGGTCTAAAGCAACGCCGCTTTCCGTCATCAGGATTCCGTCAGTCAGTTCCATTAAATTTAGTAATTCTTTTGTTATCGTAGCAGTTGCATTCAATGCCTCCTCCTGCTGACGGAGGATTTTTCCCGTCACACCGGCTTCCTCAAACTGTTCTGCCGAGAACAATTCCGACAAAGATAAAGCCAAGCTATCCAATAAAACCTGCTGCCTTATCTGGGAAAGAAATTCCTTCTCTCCGTCGGATAACAACGTTTTATACTCCGTAAGAGAAACCGTCGTATTTTGAAACTGCAGTAAACCGCCCTCCGCTTCTTCCAGCGCATAAAGAATATTTTTTTCTGTGTCCTCTGTTAACAATTGTTTAGCAAAACGGCCTTTTTCATCTCCGGCATGTATGCCAAACAAACGATACTCATGAAATAACGGATAATAATACGAGGCAAGCAGGGAGTCTCCGGCCAACTCTGTTACCATAGAGGCATACGCCGTAGCTCCTCTGATTCTGGCCGCTTCAACGGTTGTTAACAGAAAAGAAAATAAAAGAACAAGAACCAGCGATAAGAAAACCGTAATACTCCCTTTTTTCATTTACTTAATTATTTTTCCGGCACTTCCGGAAATAGCCGTAAATGCATTATTAACAATCGCCGTAATCTGCTCCTTGAAGACCAGTACCAGGCCAATCAGCACTACCAAAATCAGTACAATCTCAATAACGCCCACACCTTCTTCCTCTTTCCAAAAAAGCCGAAGCATATTTCCCGCTCCCTTGGGTTCCGCAATATTTTCTTTCTGTAAAAATTTCTCTTTCATAAAAATCCTTATCCTCCTTAAAATGATTGAAACGCAGGCACAAGCAATATAGCAAATACCAAAATCAGCATTCCCATCATGGGAAGCAGCAGCTTTGTGCCGGCCTGCTCTCCCTTTTGCCGGATCATTGCTTTCTCCCGTGCCATAACTTCTTTCGCTTCCTGTAATAGTAAGTTTCTCATCCCCTGAACTCCATGGGAAACATTTTGAGTCAGCAATGAGGCCATTCTTTGATATGCCAGTACACCGATACGTCTTCCGAAATCTTCATAAACCACGGATTCCGAACGTCCATTATCCAATTCCTGTCTGGTCACCTTTAATTCCATGGATAAGACATGTCTTCCCCCATGATTTTTCTCATAGTCTTCTGCTAACCGTCCAAACACCTGACGTACCGAGATTCCGGCAGCCAATAATAACGACAGCTTTGTAACAAACTCCGGATAGCATCCTTCTGCCTGCTCTTTTCTTGTTTTCCGTCGCGTATCCAGACTACTGAAATACCCGGAATATAAATACAACGGGATGACTGTAGCAAGCAATAAAAAAAACATGTCTGCATTGATTCCTGCCGGCTGCTTATGTTCTACCGGATACCCTTGCACCTCTTCCGGCAAAACAAAGTGTTCCGACGTACGGGTCGCCTGTTCCTTTGCTTCCAGTTCCTTCCGGATACTTCGAAGGAGCGCCTCCTCTTCCGTAAGAATTGCCGGATACACCGTCACGTTGCGAGAATACATCCGGAACTCCGAGCCATATGATATTTCTGCCCTGATTTCTACCTGTTGTTCCCCTTCCAGCGCTTCATTCAACACTTCTCCTTCAGAAGTAATCAGCCAGGGAGCATCTGTGCTCCAATAGATTTCTCCTCCGGTGGCCGGTAGAAACTCCGGAAAAAACAAATTCTCCGTAACCATAGCAAAGGTTCCATTCTTTCCGGAAACCACATCCTCCAAATACAGTTCTGCCTCCCGATGAAGCAATTCCACTTGTTCCGGTTCATACTCCAACGACCCGATTTCTATCGGAATGCTTTTCCATCCGCTCTCCAGCTCCAGCTGAATATCTGCAACCGCTTCCGGTCTTCCCGGTGCCGGGCGAAGGATTCCCTCTTCCGGAGCGGATTCCTGTCCGGTAAAAAACGCCATAGCAACAAACAGAATAGCCAGAAGCCCTCCCGGAAGCAATCGTTTCCCTACTTCTTTTGCCAGAATCCGGCGTACTTCTTCCCTTGTTTTTCCGGGAAATAATTCCAAGGCGTCCCGGAGTTTTCCTTCCGGTATCAGTAACCGGCAAAACAATCCCTCCTGTTTCATGCATCTCCCTCCAGCTTTCCGACTTCTGCCCGGATAATATAGTCTCCTAATAGTTTCATTCCAAAATAAACAGCTAATATTCCCCACATAAACAATATGCCAAACGTATTATGGTATAAAGCCCGGCTCATTGCCGGTGCACAGAGCTTTAAATACAATAATATCCCATAAGGAACTCCGCACATTACCCGGAATTCCGTTTTTTTAGCTGCAACTGCTGTGTGCAATTCCCGTTTTAGCTCAATTTTATCCTGTAACACGCCACCCGTTTGCCTAAGCACCTGAGAAAGATTTCCTCCTGTACGTTTCACAACAGCAAAAATATCCGCCAGTTGTTTCACATCAGCCACGTCACTGCGCCGGCCGAATTCAAAAAACACCTCTTCCATACCGGTTCCCAGCTCCATTTGTTTTGCCATGCGCCTGAATTCCCGACATATATCATGCTCTTTTCCATATAGCTGCTCCAGATTCTTTATCGCTTCCCTTACACTGTTTTCCGCGGAATACCCAACTGCCAAACTGTTTTCCATACAAATCAGGGCGTCTTTAAATGCCAGATTCAGCGCCCATTTTTGCCGGCGTTTTTCTTCCTTTTTCCAACGAACAACTGCCACGGGGACATACAATAAAAGCAGCAATGACACCCGGGAAAAATCAAAAAACAACCAGGCAGTCACCACCAATGGACTCAGTATCAAAAAGAAGGGAAGAATCCTTTTCTTCATTCTCTTCTTCACTTCATATCCACTCCTTTTTTCCGGCACGCTTCAGCTTTGTCTGTTGTACAAAAACCGATCCCGTCCGTTTTAGTACTCCGACAGATTCCTCTTCTTCCTGAAATACGAATAGCGGATTTTTCTCTATTTCACCATCCCTGCACCCTAAAATTTCAGAAACTTCCAAAACGCACCGCCTTCCGTCCCGTAATCTTCCCAAATGCACCATAATGTCAATTGCAGAAGCAATCTGTTTACGTGCTGCTGTTAGCGGAATATCTGTTCCTAAGAGCACCATGGTTTCCAAGCGGTCCAGCATGTCCGGTATGGAATTCCCATGTCCGGTGGACAAAGAGCCGTCATGCCCCGTGTTCATTGCCTGTAACATATCGATAGTTTCCGCTCCCCGGACCTCACCAACAATAATGCGGTCCGGTCTCATGCGGAGCGATGCCCGGATTAGTTCACGTATACTGATTTCTCCGGTTCCCTCCGTATTTTTATTTCGCACCTCCAACTGCACAAGGTTTTCCACCCCGTTCACTTTTAGTTCCGCCGAATCTTCAATGGTAATAATCCGTTCATCCCCGGGGATAAATGCAGTCAGCGCATTTAAGAACGTCGTCTTTCCGGAACCGGTTCCGCCACAAATGAAAATGTTATATTTTGCTTCCACCAAAAGCTTCAAAAATTCAGCCGCTTCGCTTGTAAGTGCGCCGATTTCCAGCAACCGCTCCATCGTAAACGGTTCCTTGGAAAATTTACGTATGGTTACAATCGGTCCGTTCAGTGCCACCGGCGGGAGAATGACATTTACACGGGAACCGTCTTCTAATCTGGCATCCACAATCGGATTTGCCTCATTGACAATACGGTTTGCTTTTGCAACAATCAGCTGCACAATATCCTCCAGTTTCTGTCGGGACTCAAACTTTCCGGCCCAACGGTGCATTTTTCCCTGCTCTTCCAGAAAAATATGCTCCGCCCCGTTAATCATAATCTCCGTGACATCCTCCTCCCCAAGGATTTCTTCTAAAATATCCAATCCCCGGATAGAGGCAAATAATTCCCGTCTGAGCCGTTCTTTCATTTCCAAAGTAAGAAACGCTTCTTTTGCCGCCTGCATAATCACCTGGTCAATTTTGCGGTATAAATCTTCCTCCGTAATATCCTCGGAATAGTCAAAAGAATTTACCACTTTCTCCCGGAGACTTTTTTTCATTTGTTCCATTTTCTTACACTTCCACCTCCGTTTCTGCCGATACTTCTTTTAACCGGGATAGTACTCCCTGCCGGCCGGCATACTTCATTTGGCGGTAAAACTCCTGCTTCCTTTGCTCTTCTCCTTCCTTTTCCGCACATACCAGATGCACTGCACCGCTTTGGTTCATAATGGCCACCACACCCTCATGAAATGCTCCGGCGTAAAAAACCACATACTTGTAACCTCCGTATTCCCGGCAACAGGAAACTAACCGGCACATTTCCTCCTCTGAATACTGCCATAAATCCGTACAATAGTCCGGTCCGCAAAAATACTCTGCCCCGTTTCTTTTGGGCAATCCGGAAAACAATGCTTTTGCCTGTACCCGGTCTTTTCTCATTAAATATAACAATTCACTGATGGAAACTCCTGTTCCGTCTTCTCCCCTTCCATAGCCGTAAAAAGGGTCCCAGGGCAAAAATAGAGTTTTTCCTTTTTCCGAAAGTTTTTTTAGCAGCTTATCCGCGTATGACGCAGCGTTCTGAGAATTTCCCGGTGAAAATACCGTATACAATTCACTGAGACGCTCTTCCTTTTCCATCTCAGAAAACAGCACCCGGTGAATCAAATCGCCTGCTTTTTGATAGCGGAATATCACCTGATACCCCTCTTCTTCCTCTCTTTCCGGTTCCTCCTCGGAAAGCACCCAAAGCCGGATACCGTAAGGCACAGACACCCGTTCCGGATGCTCTGCCCGGTTTCCTCCAAGCAGTAAACAATTCAGTTTTTTCCGGTTGCAATACTCCTTAAGCTCCTGTTCTTCCCGAAAAGTCACTGCAAAACAACCAATGTCTTTTCTCTCGTTAATATAGCGCTTTAACCGCTCCGCATACACGTTCTGCTCATCGAAAATACCGATGATTTTTTCCAATACAACACCTTACCTTTCTCTTTTGTTTTCCTTACTTGGGAAATTTGTGCGAATTAATCGCAGAAAAATGAATCAAAGAAAATTTCCTTCCGGCGCTACCGGAAACGTACTAGAAATTCTGTCTTAAGAATACGACGACACATTGCGTCTGTCAATAAATTTTATCCAAACCAAAAATTCTTCTCCGTTTTCCACAAAAAACGGACCTCCTTTTTGTACACAATCCACAATGTGTCAATATAGATAAATGAGTGCAGCTGCGAAAATGAATAAAAATCCCGGCATGCCAAGCAGCGCCGTCAGCAAAAACGTTCCTGCGTTCACTCCGGCCATCACCACATATCCGTTATAGAGGCAAACCTGTTCCACAACATAAATAATTACCAAACCTACCACTCCCCGAAATACCATATCAATCAACCGGTCCGTCCATGTTTTCATATAAAATATCTGCCTTTCTGCTTCTTTCTTTGTACCAATGTATGCCTGTCCGCAGGAAGATATACCGGCTTCCTAAAGAAATGTACAAACTTTATGTATAAATGAAATTCCCGGAGACTATACTTTAAACAAAGGGCGTACCGGAAACATTATGCCGCCACCTAAAAACAACCAAAACTACAGAAATCGAGGACAACATCATGAGCATATTTAAATCATTCAAAAAGAAACGGCCAACCGCCACCGATATTCTAAAAGAAGAACTGAGCCTGACCAAAGCAGAGTTGGATGCCGCCTATTCCCACTTCGAAAATGTGGTAGACCCGGACTTAATCAGCAGCAGCATTTATCAGATTAACTCCATCCAGGAACGGTACAAGTACTTAATGAAACTGATTAAAGCGGTAGAAGCGGAAAATAAGGCAAAGCAGAATGCAGGACTGTAAATTTCTCTCTGTTCAACGATAATTCATAGTATTTCCTCAAAAAAGTCAAGACATTCTTTCTCTATGGTGTATAATAGACTCACATCGCGATGAAAGAAAGGAACTGACTATGAGTTATCCGTTACATACTTATGCCATCATTGGTTATATCGAATCACATATTGGCGAAGGAAAACTGGACTATGCCCGGCTGGAACGGCAAATTGGCTTTTCGTATGCCCATATCCGGGACTTTTTTAAAAAACACACCGGTATTTCCTTAGGTCAGTACATTCGCAGACGACAACTCTATGCTTCTGCATTTGACCTTCTGCACACCGATAAGTCCATCATGGAACTCGCTTTAACCTATGGTTTTTCCAATCATGAAAGCTATACCCGTGCCTTTACAAAGCAGATGGGAAAGTCACCCAGTATCTTTCGTGCGGAACGTCCACTAATGGGCAAGTCAGAACTTGCAAACGGCATTTATGGAATTGGATTGCTCCGTCAGAAAGAAACAAGGAGCGATGTTATTATGAATCAAAAAGAAAAATATCAAAATAATGAAAGCACCATTTTATATGGTGTACCAAAAGTAGAATGGGGAACCTATGGCGGTTCTACGCCCTATCCGATTTGTTTAAAAGCCTGCGCCGATTATCTCGGAGAGGATTTAGATTACGCAACACTGTTGGTATCCTGCGGTGGAGCCTTCCGTTTCACCTGGAATTCCGAAGAGTGGGACTTAAGTAACGTAGATATTTATCATACCTTTACCGAGGGTGCCGAAGAAACCATATACTCTTATGTCGCAAAAGCACTGGGCAGGGAATTTTCCATGCTGAACAGGACCGACTCCACTACCAAAAATGAATTTATCAGCTTCATCAAACAGCACATTGACAAAGGCTATCCTTGCATTGCCCAGGGCATCATCGGCCCTCCGGAAGCCTGCATTATTACCGGCTACCGCGACAACGGAAACACCCTGCTTGGCTGGAACTTCTTCCAGAATGATCCGGCCTTTGGCGGAGAAATCCAATTTGATGACTGTGGCTATTTTATCTGCGATAACTGGTGGGAAAATACGGACACCCAGTCTGTCATGTGTCTCGGCCCGGTAATTGGAAACGCACACTCCACCAAAGAAATCATCAAAAATGCGGTTACCGTTATGACACCACGGGAAGACGGAAGCTACCGCAAAGGCACTGCCGGATTTTCCGCCTGGGCTTCCATGCTATGTGATGACACTGCATTTCCTGTCACAAACGCCGCTATCCTGTTTGAACGCATGCTGTGCCAGGACGATGCCACTACCTGTCTTATCGACGGTCGGGGCTGCGCCGCGGAGTATTTTAAGAGGCTTTCGGAAAGCGAAACTGAAGCTGTTTCTAAAGAAACACTGGAAAAGTACAAAACCTTATCCACGCTGTTTGCAAAGACCAAAGCATTGGCAGAACAAACCTGGTCCCTGCTTGGCGGCTGGGATAACATGGAACAGCGCCCGACAAAGCTGGCAGAAAGAGAAGTACGTGAAAAAGCCTGCGAATATGTTAAACAAATCGAAGCATTAGAAAAACAGAATTATACTATCTTACAAACACTTATTGAAATTTAATTGCGCCTATAATCTACGCAAAGAGGCTGTGACAAAATGCTTATTTTTAGTTTGAGAATATCCAAGTGTCCGACCTATCAGCTGATAGATGTTCGGGCAGGACGGACAGACGAAATCTTATTTCGTTTGCTCCGGCCTGAACGAACAGCTGTCAGAGGATGCAGGCGAACACGGATATTCTCAAACCTAAAAATATCTTTGTCACAGCCTCTATATAGTTTGTAGACTCTCTCGTAACTATTCAGTCCACCCTGATCCCATTCATAAAACCTGCCAGCAAGCTGTCAGCCGTTGCTCCGCAACTCTCCGTTTTATTCATGTGGATAGGGTGGAACTAATCGCCTTATTATGTTATACACACAGTCTTACAAGCAAGCTTGCATCCTGTGTGCATAACAAATAAGGCTGAATAGTTACTTTGTTTTTTTACAACTTCCAAACTTCTTCCACATAGTCTCTTATCGTTCTGTCACTGGAGAACTTACCCGCGTTTGCGGTATTTAAGAAACACTTTTTGCGGAATGCCAGGGTATCCTGATAATCTCTGTTCACGCGAAGCTTCGCATCGCAGTAGGAGATGAAGTCCGCGAACAGGAAGTAGTGGTCCGGCTGATGCCAGTGTGCACCATCCAGCAGCGCATGGTACAGTTCTGCAAACATTCCGGTTCCGTCGTCGGATAAGGTTCCGTCAACAAGAGTATCCACTACTCTCTTGATACGTGGTTCGGACTCATACAGTGCTCTCGCATTGTAATTATTCTTCAACGCTTCGATTTCTTCGACGCGCTTGCCGAAGATGTAGTTGTTTTCCTCGCCGGCTTCCGCCACAATTTCCACATTGGCACCATCGTAAGTACCAAGCGTAACTGCGCCGTTTAACATAAGCTTCATGTTGCCGGTACCGGAGGCTTCTGTTCCGGCAGTGGAAATCTGCTCGGATACGTCTGCAGCGGTTACCAGCTTTTCCGCATAGGAAACATTATAGTTCTGCACAAAAACAACCTGGAGCTTGTCGTTTACCTCAGGGTCATTTGCCACAAGCTTAGCAATTTCGTTGATAAACTTGATGATGCCCTTGGCACGGTAGTAGCCCGGCGCTGCCTTTGCACCGAAAATAAAGGTGGTTGGATAGAAATCCTTGATTCTGCCATCCTTTAATCCAAAGTAAATATCAAGAATGGAAAGGGCATTTAACAGCTGTCTCTTGTACTCGTGGAGACGCTTAATCTGAATGTCAAAGATTGCGTTGGTATTAAGCTCTACGCCTTCCTTCGCCAGAATAAACTCCGCTAACTGCTGCTTCTTTAATTTCTTGATTTCGTCGAACTTCTGCAAAGTTTCTTTGTCCTCTGCAAAAGCTTCCAACTTCTTTAATTTAGAAAGATCGGTTACCCATCCGCTGCCGATTTTGTCGGTGATAAAGCCGGACAGCTCCTGATTGCAAAGCGCCAGCCAGCGTCTCTGGGTAATGCCGTTGGTTTTGTTATTAAAACGTTCCGGATAAACCGCATACCATTCCTTTAATGCATCATTCTTTAAGATTTCGGTATGAATCTGCGCTACACCATTGGTGGAATGGCTGGCAAAAATGGCCATTCTTGCCATGTGAATCAGATTTCCGGAAATAATATCATACTGCCACTGGTCATTTTCATTCACGCCCAGTTTCGTCAGCTCCTTACGGAGTGCTTTCTGAAGCATCACCACATACTTATATACCTGCGGAATCACAGACTTAAACAGACTGATATCCCACTTTTCCAGAGCTTCCGCCATAATGGTGTGGTTGGTGTAAGCAAAGGTTTCCTTCGCTATCTTAAGAGCCTTGGCAAAGCTTAAACCTTCCTCCGCCATTAAAATACGGAGCAGTTCCGGAATTGCCACCGTCGGATGGGTATCGTTTAACTGAATGGCATATTCTGCGGAAAACTTACTAAAATCATTTCCGAACTTCTTCTTATAAGTGCGGACCATATCCTGCAGGGACGCACTGGAGAAAAAGTACTGCTGCTTCAGTCTTAACTGCTTGCCCGCCTTGGTGGAATCGTTTGGATAAAGCACTGCAGAAATGGCCGCTGCAGCATTTCTTTCCTTTGCTTCTTTATCGTAATTCTGTTCATTAAACAAATCAAAATGGAATTCATTCACAGCCTCTGCCTGCCACAGACGAAGAAGATTTACCTTCTTTGCACCGTAGCCGATGACCGGCATATCATAAGGAACCGCATATACGTCCTGGCCTTTAAAATGTACCAATACCTTATCTTCTTCGGTACGCACAGACCATGGGTCCCCTGCCTTGGTCCAGTCATCCGGATATTCCTTCTGGAAGCCGTTTTCGATGGTCTGCTTGAAGAGCCCGTACTTATAACGGATACCATAACCGTTTAAGTTAGCGCCAATGGTGGCACCGGAATCCAGGAAGCACGCCGCCAGACGGCCAAGACCGCCGTTACCGAGAGCCGCATCCTCAATCTCTTCAAAATCTCTCATGTCCCTGCCGTTTTCACTCATCAGTTCACCGAACTGATGCAGTAATCCTAAGTTCAGCAGGTTGTTGTAGACCAGACGGCCCACCAGAAACTCCGCAGAAAGATAGCAAGCCTTCTTGCCCTCTTCCTCCTTTGCCTTAGTCACAAAATCCAGGCCGGTTTCCTTCATTGCTGCCTTAGAAACCGCATGATAGAGTTCAATTGTGCTTGCTTCTTTTAAATCCTTGCCATAATCAAGGGCAAGAATATCCTTGACATTCTTCTGAAAATTACCCATGTGTTATAAACCTCCTTTTGTAGCAAAGCATATGCCTCGCTAAATATTCCCGTAGTACGGTCGCCTCACGACAACCTAATTTACACCGGCTGGTTGATGCAAAAATATGGCTTTTAGAATTGAAATATCCAAGTGTCCGGCATCTCAGCCGACAGACGTTCGGACAAGACGGACAACCAAATTTGTTTGAGTTGTTCCGGCTTGGACGAATAGCCGTCGGAGGAGTCAGACGGACACGGATATTTCAATCCTTAAAAGCTATTTTTAGCATAGCTTCCCGCGTAAATCTCTTATCTCCAGTACAGTTCCGCTAAGTGTTTATAGTAGGCAGTATCGATTTTCTCGTACTGATCCTCTGTCATTCTCCATCTCCAATTCTCCCCAATTGTGGATGGGAAATTCATTCTTGCCTTATTGTCCAGGTACAGTAAATCCTGTGTCTGGAAAATAGCCACACGGCAGTTTAAAGAGTAGGCGCGCTTAATCATTGCTCTTGCGATATCAAAAGGATTTCTCGCATCGTAATAATCCGCCAGTCTCTCCTGCTGTTCCTCGTTTAACTGCATGAGAGCACCTACTAATGTTTCGTTGTCGTGGGTTCCGATGTAAACAATGATATTGTCCGTTGTGTAATTGTGCGGCAGATACTCATTGTCCGGTGTAATATCCAAGCCAAAGCCCAAAATCTTCATGCCCGGATACTTGTTGGATGCAATCAGGTCCATAACCGGCTTAGTCAACACGCCGAGATCCTCCGCAATAATCTTTGCGTCCCCGATGGTCTCGTTAATCATGTCGGTAAGCTTCTTTGCAGGACCCTTCTTCCAGCAGCCTTCCATCGCAGTCGGGCAGGTAGCCGGAATGGAATAGTAATTTACAATACCGATGAAATGGTCGATACGGATAACATCATAGTGGTATGCGCAGGACTTCATACGCTCCTTCCACCAGGCAAAGCCATCCTGTTCCATTACATCCCAGCGGTATAATGGGTTACCCCAGCGCTGGCCGGTTTCGGAAAATAAATCAGGCGGTACCCCTGCGATGTTGATTTCTCTTAAATCTTCATCCAGCTCGAACAGGTCGCTATGCACCCAAACGTCGGAGCTGTCCATGGCAACGTAAAGCGGAATGTCCCCGATAATTTCAATTTCCAGCTCATTTACGTACGCCTTTAATTTTTTCCATTGTTCATCAAATTTATACTGACAGAACTTCCAGAAGCCGATTTCCTTCTTTAACTTCTTTTCATAACGACTCACTGCTTCCGGTTTGCGAAGACGGATGTCGTCATCCCATTCTGTCCAGGACTTGCTGTCAAAGCTGTTCTTTACTGCCATATACATGCTGTAATCGTTCAGCCAGTAAGCATTGTCTTCTTCGAACTTTTTGAAATCCTTGGTTCTTACGTGATTGCTTCTTTCATAAGCAAGCTTCAGAACATCAAAACGATTTTCATAAATTTTAGCATAATCCACGTCAGTTGGGTCTTCGCCCCATTCCTTTTCGTCGATTTCTTCCTGTGTCAGCAATTCCTCTTCCACCAGAACATCCAAATCAATAAAATAAGGATTTCCGGCAAACGCTGAAAAGGACTGATACGGACTGTCGCCATAGCTGGTTGGTCCGATCGGAAGCACCTGCCAGTACTTACTACCGGTTGCCTTTACAAAATCAGCAAACTCGTAAGCCGCCTTGCCCAATGTACCGATACCGTACGGACTAGGAAGACTGCTGATTGGCATTAAAATACCGGCGCCTCGTGTGAGCGGATTTGCACCCTTTTTTCCCATAGTATTTACCATACCTTTCTCTGTATTTTCCAACGAAATTTTCGTAAATTTTCGTTTCATGAGTTCATAATACCCCTTTTTTTCCCGTATGTCAACTACAAATTTAAATTTCAGAAAATTTTCGAAAATTTCGTTGAAAACTAAATAGATTTGTGCTATGATGTTGTGTTGTAGTAAGAAGTATCCTTAATAAAAGAATACAACTGTCAATTACTATATAAAGAAAGAGAGAATAACATTATGCCAACCATCAAAGATATTGCAGAGCATTTGGGCATTGCCGTCAGTACCGTATCCAAGGGCTTAAACGGTGCCTCCGACATCAGTGAGGAAACCCGCCAGCTGGTTTTAGACACTGCTGTGGAAATGGGTTATGCCTCCAAGAAAATCCGTTCCAGAACAACAACCAAGGTTTGTGTATTCATCGAAGACCGCAACATGGACTACGAAACCATCGACCAGTTTGGTTATGAAATTGTCATGGGCTTTAAGTTAGGCGCTGCCAGCCGCAACTGGGAAGTTACCGTTATTCCGTCCAACTTAACCATGCAGACTACGGAAAAGTACGACAGCTACATGCTGCGTCACGGTTTTTCCGGCGCTTTCCTGCTTGGTTTTACCCTGCATGACGACTGGATTAAACAGTTATCCAAAACTACCGTGCCTACGGTTCTCTTAGATAACTACATACCAAACAACCACCATGTGGGCTATGTCGGTACCGACAGTAACGAAGGTATCGGCCATGCCGTTGATCATCTGGTTGCCATGGGCCACAAAAGAATTGCGTTCTTAAACGGTTCCAAAAATTCCATGGTTTCCGAAGAGCGTAATCTGGCTTTTTATCAGCATATGAAGGAAAACGGTATCGAGCCGGATGAAAACCTGGTAGCTTACGGCTATTATGTTCCGGACTGCGCCAAGTCCCACGTCCCAACCTTTGTAGAGCACGGAGCAACAGCTATCGTCTGCGCTTCCGATATGATTGCCAGCGGCGTTATCACCGAATTAAACCGCTTAAATCTTAAGGTGCCGGACGATGTCAGCGTTATTGGTTACGACGACCTGCCGGGGGCAGCACAGCTTACGCCAAAGCTTACCACCATCCGTCAGGACAGATATGACCTGGGCAAGAGTGCAGTGCTCATGCTGGACGGTCTGATTCGTGGAGTAGGACTTTCTAAAATGTTGCTTAGAGCAAAGTTTATTCCAAGAGAAAGTACCAAGAGATTGGATGAGAAATAATACTTTCCCAAAATTCAACCACTGGTTAATAAATCCTGCGAAAAACAGGAATATTAGTTGGTGGTTTTTTTATTTATCCGTGTTATACTAAACTCACAAAGCAGCTTTGAAGAAACATTTCGAAAGGAACCATAAAATGTTAGATGAAACTATCCGCACCCTGCGAAGAGAAAAAGGATTAACACAGGAACAGCTTGCCGAAGTCATGGGCGTGTCCACCGCCTCCGTATCCAAATGGGAAACCGGCGTTGCCGCACCGGAGCTTACCATGCTTGCCGCACTGGCAGATTTTTTTGAGATGTCTATTGATGCACTGATTGGCCATACCGTAGGCAAGGAACAGCTAAAAGAAAAATGCACGGCAATAAAAGAATTATCCCTGGCCGGAGAAGACGAAAAAGCAATCGGACAGGCAGAAGAATTACTCCGCAGATATCCAAACGAATATGATGTGGTTGAATGCACCTCTGACGCGTATTATACCGCATTTATCCACAACAGCGAGAAAGAATACATATACCGCTGTATGGAATTAATCCACAGAAAATATGTATTATCCAAGGACTCCTCCGGTAAAAAATGGTTTGAGATGCAGCGGGAGCTTGCCAACTGCCGGGAGCTTCTCGGTGAATGGAAATCAGCTAAGGATTATTATGAGGAAAGCAACGTAGCCGGCTTAAACGATGCAAACATCGCCCGTTGTCTGGCAAGAATGGAAGAAACCGGCCCGGCCATCGACATGTTTTCTGCCGCCATCGAAAACAAGATATTCACCCTTCTTTCCGACCTGATGCAGCTTGCAAATCTTTGGGCAGAGCAAGAAGACACCGCTAAGGTAGCCGCAACCTACCAAGCAGCCCTTACAATAATCGAACGTTTTAATCATCAACTTAATTTGAAGGTAATGGAGGTTTCCTGCTATTTTGCCCTTGCTGCCACGGAAAACGAAGCAGGCAATACAGAGGCTGCAAAGGAGCATATCCGTCGGGCAATCCGCGCAGAGCTTGGCAGGACGTCCCCTGAAAACACAGAACTCTTCTTACAGACAAAAAAGCCACACCAGATTATCCACACTGCCTTTGAAGGCAGTCAGGTTGTGCAACTGCTTACCGCCATGGGAGAAGAAGAATTGCTGGCAGTGGCCAAGGAAGAACTTGAAAAATAACACGCGCACTATAACTATTTATTGTCCTTTATAGCAAAAAGGAATCATCTTCGTAACCTCACGAAAATGATTCCTTTTGTTTTTAAATCATCCCTATCTGTTTCAATATAAAAATCCAAATAAA